>CAKTQR010000008.1 GCA_934597175.1 uncultured Oscillospiraceae bacterium
ATTGAAAAAGCTCCGAGCCAAACGGCTCGGAGCTTTTTCTGATTCTTGTTATTCTGCTACAGTTGCTTCGGCTTTGGCTTTTTTCTTGGCCGAGGCGGCGGCGATGGCGAAGATCACTGCGACGACTGCGAGCAGTATTATCGCAATAAATTGCACTGTGCCGGAGTATGTGCCGTCCTTGAGCGGGTAGGTGTAGCCGTAGTAGCGGGTGCAGGCACCGAAGATGTTGCAGGCGACTGCCAGCACTGCGGTGATGATGCCGAGGGTGGCTGCGCCGCCCTTGCCGGCAAGACCCATGATGCCTGCGATGAGGCCGAGCAGCGATGCCAGTGCGGTTGCTGCGTACAGGCCAAGGCGCATGTACAGCTCGTGGGTGACATCGGCGACATGTTCGGCAACGGACTCACGGAACGACTTGCACACTACGAGGCACTGGTCAAGATCCAGGTACGGATCGCCGTTGCGCAGGGTGACGACCTTGCCGTCATCGCCCATCTTGTACCAAGAGAAGTCCTCGCCGAGGCGCTGCTCCGGACCGGGGACTGCCATATCGCCGTTATGGCGGTAAATGGGCTTATTCTTATAGCAGGTCATGGTGTACTCGTCAACGAGCGCCATGCCGTTTTCAAACTCCTCGAGAGAAGCCTTGCCGTCGGCAAGCTTTGCCGCACCGGCTGCAAGCTCCTTCTCGCCTGCCTTGAGCTTATTTGCGCCTGCGGCAAGCTCCTTCTCGGCGGCCTTGAGCTTCTTCTCGCCTGCGGCAAGCTCCTTCTCGCCTGCTGCCAGCTGAGCCTCGGCGGCCTTGAGCTTTGCTTCGCCCTCGGCTACCTGCTTCTTGCCTGCTTCGAGCGCTGCCAGACCGTCCTCATACTCCTTGAGCTGAGCCTTACCGTCGGCTACCATCTGCTGCATGTATGCGGGGAAGTCGGTGACATCCTCGGGGATGGTCAGACCGGCCTTCTCGGCGATGGGACGCACCTTGCTGACAAACCATGCCTGAGCGGAGTCAAAGCCGGGCAGCTTTGCGATAGTGCCGTCACGGAACTGAACATAGGTGTTGAGCAGGGGCATGAGCGGCTCGATCTTTTTGAGCATTGCCTTGCCCTTGTTGTAAGCTTCGGTGTTTGCGTCGATGAGCTTCTGACCCTCGGCGACCTTCTTCTTGCCGGCCTCGAGATCCTTCTTGCCCTGCTCGTACTGGGCATAGCCCTCCTCCAGAGCCTTCTTGCCTTCCTTGTAAGCGGCAAGACCCTTTTCGTACTCGCTCTTGCCTGCGTTGTAGGTCTTCTTACCGGCAGCAAGCTCCTTCTTGCCTGCCGAGTAATCGCTCAGACCCTTTGTATAAGTGCCGATGCCCTCATTGTACGCATCTTCGTTTTCTTTCAAAAGAGCGATGGCATCCTCGAGCTGACCGACAACATCAGCTGCCTTGGCATCGTCTTCCTTGTACTTCTTGATGGCCAGACCGTCCTTAACGCCGAGACCGACGGCGACGAGACCAAACAGGCAGACAAGGATGAGAAGAATGCTCATTACGGTGGTAAACGCTGTTTTCTTCATACTTTTCCCCTTAAAAATTTACTTAAGTTGGCGTGAGCCAACTTACTGATGCATATTGTTAATTAATATGCCGTATATTCACATTTTATTAACAAAAGCTCAAATTGTCAATACATTGGACGCATTTTGCCAAATTCGTTACAGAAAAGTTTCATTGCATTTTTTGTGCAAATCTGCTAAAATGATTGCCAAAGTTGTATATACAGGGGGCTTTAAAATGGCTATCACCAGGGAATATCTTGATTCTATCCGCTTTGATATCGCAAAGCAGAAATATTATAACGCAGGCAAGGTCGACGCAAAGCTTGACGAGCTCAAGCAGGAGGTGCTGACGCTGCTTGAGGAAAACGCACGGCTGCACAAGGCCGCCGACGATGTCAAGACCGCAAAGGACGAGATCGGCGTTGCGGTCATAAACGCACAGGCGCAGGCAAAGGCCGCAGTTGAGCAGGCGGAAGCGGAGGCGGCGCTCATAATAAGGAAAGCCAAGGCCGAGGCCGAGACGATGAAGAGCGACGCCAAGACCGAGGCGGACAAAATTCTTGCCGACGCAAAGTTCCAGGCGAGCCTGCTTTTAGAGCAGGCCAAGGGCTCTGCCGAAAAGCTCGCCGCACCGGCGCAGCCGAGCTCGGACGGGTTCTCGCTGCGTCAGCTGGAGGCCATCGACAAGATAAACAAGCAGCTGGACGAGCTGAATGTCACGCACGCAACACAGATATTCCGTCTCAAGCAGGCGCTTATGACAATGGCTACCGAGAAATAAGCAAAAGGCAGGATGAAATCCTGCCTTTTCAATTTAATTTTAATGTTTACGGCGTACTCTCACGCTGAGGTGATATCATGAGACTTCTTTTGGTCGAGGACGAAAAGAGAATGGCGCAGGCGCTGTGTGAGCTGCTGCGGCAAGAGGGCTACGAGGTCGACTGGTTTGATGACGGAGCGGACGGGCTCGAAGCCTGCGAAACGGGCGTTTACGACATTATAATACTCGATGTGATGCTCCCGAGCCTAAATGGCTTCGAGATAGCGCACTGCGCCCGCAAAAAGGGCATCACCGCACCGATACTCATGCTCACTGCCAAGGCCGAGCTTGACGACAAGGTCACGGGGCTTGACAGCGGAGCTGACGACTACCTCACAAAGCCGTTCATGACAAAGGAGCTGCTGGCAAGACTCCGTGCGCTGGGGCGTCGCTCACTCGGCACGCCGGACGGCAGGCTCGCTTTCGGCGACATTGCGCTGGACACCGCTTCCCTAACCCTCAGCTGCACGGCAAACGGACAGAGCGTGCGGCTCGGTGAAAAGGAGTTTCGCATCATGGAATACCTCATGTCAAACGCCGGACACATCCTCACCCGTGAGATGTTGGCGGTGAAGATCTGGGGCTTTGAAAGCGGTGCAGAATATAATAATGTAGAGGTGTACATGTCCTTCACCCGCAAAAAGCTTGCATTCATAGGCGCAAGGACGGAGATCAAGGCCGTGCGTGGTGTGGGGTATGAGCTGAGGTATGACGATGTTTAAACGGTCAAGAAAGAAAATCGTCGCCGCCATCATGGCGATACTCGTGGTGCTGTGGGTCTCCACGCTCGGGGTCATCTACGCTTCGAGCTATCTCGACATGTCCCGACACAACCGCCAGATGCTCAAGGCGCACTCGGACATGTATGTGCTTGCGCACACTGCGCCCGAGACGCACCTGCCCACGAGCGACAAGCCCAAGGGCGATAAGCCCGGCTTTGCCGACGAGCCGATGTTCCGGCTTTCTAATTTCTACACGGTCGCCGTGGACGCAGGCGGCGAGGTGCTCGAAACGATAAACGAGCCGCCGACGGTGCACACGAACGCCGAGCTTGAGGAGCTGGCGGCGCAGATAGTCGCCGACGGCGGGGACTACGGCACGCAGGGCAGCTTAGCATATTACCGTGCCGACAAGGACGGCTACACGCTCGTAACCTTCATGGACAACACCGTGATAAACCAAAACGCCGAGACGCTGCTGCGCTACACGCTCATTTTCGGTGCGGCGGCGATAGTCGTGTTCTTCTTCCTGTCGGTGTACATCGCACGGCGCATCGTGCGCCCGCTCGAAGAAAGTTACGAGAAGCAAAAGCGCTTTATCTCCGACGCCGGGCACGAGCTGAAAACGCCGGTCTCGGTCGTGAGCGCAAACGCCGAGCTGCTTGCCCGGGAGATAGGCGACAATCAGTGGCTTGCGAATATACGCTACGAAAACGAGCGCATGGGCGACTTGGTCACGCAGCTTCTGGAGCTTGCGAGGACCGAAAACGCCGCCATGCTGACCGAGCGGGTCGACCTCAGCCGCCTTGCCGCAGGCGAGACCCTGCCGTTTGAAAGCGTGGCGTTTGAAAAGGGGCTCAGCCTCGAAAGCGCAATCACGCCCGACATTTTTGTCGAGGGCGACGGCGGCAAATTAAAACAGCTGGTGTCGATACTTCTCGACAACGCTATAAGCCACGCCGAGGGCGGCACGGTGAAAATTGCGCTTTCAAAAGAGCGCAGCCACGCCGTGTTGTCGGTCGTGAACGAGGGCAAGGCGCTTTCTGATTCGCAGCGTGAGCACCTGTTCGACCGCTTTTACCGCATCGACGAGGCTCGCCCCGCCGACGCCGGGCACTACGGGCTCGGGCTTGCGATAGCAAAGGCTATCTGCGATGCCCACAAGGGACACATCGAGGTCAGCTGCCGGGACGGACTTGTGGAGTTCAGTGTGACGCTGCCGACAATTGTGCGTTAAGCGAATACAATTAAATCATTTGACGGAGATTATTTGCGTTTAGGCAAGGCGGCGTCTGAAGGGAATACCAAGGTGTATTTCCAAGGGCGGCAACGCAGCATAAACGCAAATAGGCCCGTCAACTTCAATAAAACTTAAATAAACCTCCTGTATTATGTGCGCATAGTACAGGAGGTTTTTTGTTATGAAATACCGACATGAGCTCAAGCACGAGATAAGCCAAATCGAGCTTCTGACGCTCCGAACACGGCTCAGGGCGGTGGCATCGCCCGACCGGCACGCCGTCGGCGGCAGATATGTCATCGACAGCCTGTATTTCGACACCGCTGCCGACAAGGCGCTCAGAGAAAAGCTCGACGGCGTGAATGTGCGTGAAAAGTTCCGCATCCGCTTTTATAACGGCGACAGATCCTTTATCCGCCTTGAAAAGAAAAGCAAGGTCAACGGCCTGTGCGCAAAGGAAAGCGCACCGATGACCGCCGAGCAGGTGCAGGCGCTCCTTGACGGCGACATTGCATGGATGGCGCAGAGCGATGAGGCGCTTATCCGTGAGCTGTACGCCAAGATGCGCTCGGGGCTCATGCCCAAGGCGATAGTCAGCTACACGAGAGAGCCGTTCGTGTTCCCGGCGGGCAATGTGCGGGTCACGCTCGACTACGACATCCGCTCGAGCCTTGACTGCAAAAGCTTTCTCGACCCTAAGCGCATCAGCCTGCCCGCCGGTGGGGACAGCATCGTCCTCGAGGTCAAGTGGGACGAATTCCTGCCCGATGTTATCCGTGACGCCGTGCAGCTGCCGGACTGCCGCAGCACCGCATTTTCAAAATACGCCGTATCGAGAATCTACGGCTGAGGAGGACTAAAATTATGACATTCAACGACATTTTCAAATCAAGCTTTCTTGAAAACATCACGAGCGTGAGCATCCTCGACATGGCGCTGGCCCTCGTGCTCGCCTTCGGGCTGGGCCTGTTCATCTTCTTCGTGTACAAAAAGACCTATCAGGGCGTCATGTACTCATCCAGCTTCGGCACAACGCTCATTGCGCTGACGATGATAACCACCGTTGTCATCCTCGCCGTGACCTCGAATGTGGTGCTGTCGCTCGGCATGGTCGGCGCACTGTCCATCGTGCGTTTCCGCACGGCGATAAAGGAGCCTCTGGACATCGCATTTTTGTTCTGGTCTATCGCCGTCGGCATCGTGCTCGCAGCGGGCATGATCCCGCTGGCTGTCATCGGCAGCGTGGTCATCGGGCTTATCCTACTCGTATTCGTTAACCGCAAGCCCCACTGCAATCCCTACATCGCAGTCCTCTCCTGCACCGACACCGAGGCGGAAAAAGCGGCGGTCGAGTACCTGCAAAGCAAGACCGAAAAGTGCGTCGTCAAGTCCAAGACCGCATCCAAGGGCGCAGTCGAATTAAACCTCGATGTCCGCCTCAAGGACGACAGCACCGATTTTATAAACGAGCTCGCCGACATGCAGGGCGTCACCAGCGCCGTCTTGGTCAGCTACAACGGCGAGTACATGGGATGATACTATGTCTACGCACAAAAATTTCGACAAAATTTGCGCCGTCGTGCTCGTCGTGGTGCTCCTGCTCACGGGCGTGTGCATGGCGTTCGGCGCAAGCTCCGGCAGCGGCGGCACGGTCATGGGTTACGAGGATAAGCTTTTCGATACCTCCTCGGTGCACACCATAAACATCGTCATGGACGACTGGAACGAGTTTATCTCAAACGCCGAGAGCGAGGAGTATTACACCTGCACGCTCGAAATTGACGGCGAGACCTACAAAAATGTCGCCATCCGGGGCAAGGGCAACACCTCGCTGACCAAGGTCGCCTCCTACGGCAACGACCGCTACAGCTTCAAGGTCGAGTTTGACCGCTACGACAGCTCCGTGACCTACCACGGGCTTGACAAGCTCTGCCTTAACAACATCATCCAGGACAACACCTACATGAAGGATTACCTCTGCTATCGGCTCATGGCGGAGATGGGCGTGGCCTCGCCGCTGTGCAGCTATGTGTATGTGTCCGTCAACGGCTCGGACTGGGGGCTGTATCTCGCAGTCGAGGGTATCGAGGAGAGCTTTCTCCAGCGCAACTACGGCAGCGACTACGGCGAGCTGTATAAGCCCGACAGCCAGAGCATGGGCGGCGGCCGCGGAAACGGCAAGGGCTTCGACATGGACGACTTCGACCCCGCCGAGGACGCAGGCGACAATGCAAATCCCGGCGGTCAGGGCGGCGGCAAGGACAGCATGAACAGCAGCGACGATACGCTGCTAAAGTACATTGACGACGACCCCGACAGCTACTCGAACATCTTCGACAACGCCAAGACCGATGTGTCGAGTTCCGACAAAAAGCGGCTCATTGCCGCCCTGAAAACGCTCTCGGGCGACGAGCCGGAGCAGGCCGTCGATGTCGACGCCGTAATTCGCTACTTCGTTGTGCACAACTTCGTGCTCAATTTCGACAGCTACACGGGCTCCATGATCCACAACTATTATTTGTACGAGTCCGACGGTCAAATGCAGATGATCCCGTGGGACTACAACCTCGCCTTCGGCGGCTTCCAGTCGACCGGCAGCGCAACGAGCCTCGTAAACTACCCCATCGATGACCCCGTCTCCGGCGGCAGTATCGACGACCGCCCCATGCTGGCGTGGATATTCCAAAGCGAGGAGTACACCCAGCTGTACCATCAGTATTTTGCCGAGCTTATCTCCACGGTGTTCGACAGCGGCGACTTTGCGCAGGAGTTTGACTCTGTCGTGCAGATGATATCGCCGTATGTCGAGTCTGACCCCACGAAGTTCTGCACCTACGGGGAGTTTACGACCGGCGCAGAAGCTCTGCGTGAGTTCTGCCTGCTGCGTGCCGAGAGCATCTCCGGTCAGCTCGACGGCTCTATCGGCTCGACGAGCGATGCGCAGGAGCAGTCGACCCTCGTCGACGCATCCTCGCTGCAAATTTCCGACATGGGCACAATGGGCAACGACGCAGGCGGTGGCGGAGCGGGCGGCGACGCACCGCAGATGCCCGACAACAATGGCGATAACGCCCCACCCGACCTCCCGACCGGCGGCTTCGACGGTAATTTTGACGGCACACCGCCCACGAGACCCGACGGCAACTTCCCCGACGGCAACGGCAACGGCGGCGCACCCAACGGCAATGGAGATAAAGGCAGCGGAGCACCCGACGGCGGTAACACATCAACCACCGTCAGCACCTCGACCCTCATCCTCTCCGCCGCCAGCGCACTGATTCTAATAATCGGCCTTGTAATAGCCGCCCTCTACAAACGCAGTAAATAAAAAATGTGCATCCGCCTGGATGCACATTTTTTGCTGCGCAGTTAAGTTTCAATACGCATTAAGACTTTATCCAATCGTCACTGCGTCAGCCCGACCGGTATAGCTTCGCAGTTAAGTTTGCTGACGCAAGTTAAGTTCGCCCTTACGGGCGAGTGAAGTTTTGCCTATGGCAAAGTGAAGTTTCAATTCGCATTGAAGCCGCATCTATTCGTTTTTGCGATATCCCGACCGGTTTTTCAATACGCATTTAAACTTCTGCGTGTCGTTTTTGCGTCAGCCCGACCGGTGACTGCACCTTAGAGTTTAGTCTGTACATCACTCCATCGGTGCACTACAAGCCACTCGCACCTATCTAACCGACGCAGGCCGTTAAACGGACGCACCGAAAGTTACTCGCAGAGGATTAAATCTCCGCAGCCAAAACGACCGGTGCACCGATACCCCGTACCGGGATTCCAAAGGGTGGTTAAGCTTTGGGGCGGCGCAAGGCAGGATGCAAACCGGTTTTTAGCGGATCTTTTCCGCCCATGCTTCACAAAAAATTTTGGTAATACACAAAGTATTGCCGAAATTTTGTTGTTTTGCCTGAACGAAAAATCTCTCGCTCAAAACTAAACCCTACGGGCGGCTTACCCCTGCCTTACACCGCCCTTGGTTGCGTTTCTTTTGTAACTTTTCTTTGGCAAAACATAGAAAAGTTAATAAATGTTAATTTAACTTTGTTGACAACGCCGAGGGCTTGTTTTATTATTTAATAGAAGTAAAAAATATTACGGAGGAACAAAACCATGGCTTTATCTGACGAGCGCTATGCCGAGCTCAACGAGCTTTGCAGACGCTTCAGAATCGATGTTTTGACTGCGATACACGCAGCCCAATCCGGTCACCCGGGCGGCTCGCTGTCCTGCTGCGAGATACTCACCTATCTCTACCAGGAGCACATGAACCTCGACGCAAACGATGCGCACAACCCCGACCGTGACAGACTCGTGCTCTCAAAGGGTCACGCTGCCCCGATGCTCTACCGCAACCTGGCGGAAAAGGGCTTCTTCCCGGTGAGCGAGATGGCGACGCTGCGCCGCATGGGCGGTTTAGCCGGTCACCCGAACATGCACACCCCCGGCGTCGAAATGCCCGGCGGACCGCTCGGTCAGGGCTTCCCCGCTGCACAGGGCATGGCAATGGCACTCAAGCTCAACAACTCCCCGGCAAAGGTCTATGCCGTCCTCGGCGACGGCGAGCTCAACGAGGGCGTTATCTGGGAAACTGCCATGAGCGCCGCAAAGTTCAAGCTCGATAACCTCATCGCCATCGTCGACTACAACAAGGTGCAGCTCGACGGCACGACCGACGACATCATGCCCCTGGGCGACCTTGCCGCAAAGTGGGAAGCGTTCGGCTGGACGGTGCTCGAATGTGACGGCCACGACCTTGAGGCGCTGGACTTCTGCGTCTCCGTTGCCGACGGCGCAGTAGGCGCACCGACGGTCATCATCGCAAACACCGTTAAGGGCAAGGGCGTGTCCTTCATGGAGGGCAAAAACACATGGCACGGCAAGGCGATAGACGACGAAAGCTTCGCAAAGGCCATGGAAGAACTCGGAGGTGCAGCAAATGTCTAAGCAGATAAGAGAGGTCTACGGCTCGGTACTGGCCGAGCTGGGCGACACTAACGAAAATATAGTTGTTCTCGATGCCGACCTTTCCGGCTCGACCAAGAGCGCACTTTTCGGCAAGGCGCATCCCGAGCGCTTCTTCAACATGGGCATCGCCGAGCAGAACATGGTCGCGACCGCTGCGGGCATGTCCACCGTCGGCAAGATCCCGTTTGTAAACACCTTCACCGTTTTCCTCACCTCGCTGGGTCTGCTGTCCGCCCGTGACCAGATATGCTACGCAAACCTGAATGTCAAGTTCGGCGGCGCATACTGCGGCATGAGCGACGCTCTTGACGGCGCCAGCCACCACGCCACCGAGGATATCGCCATCATGAGGGCGCTTCCGAACATGAAGGTCATCGTTCCCGCCGACGCCACCGCCACCCGTTGGGCAACCAAGTGCGCCGTCGAGACCTACGGTCCGATGTACCTGCGCCTGTCCCGTGATGTCTACCCCGACCTGTACGCCGAGGACGCAAAGTTTGAGCTCGGCAAGGGTGCTGTCGTCCGTGAGGGCAGCGATGTCACCGTCATCGCCTGCGGTCTTTTAGTCCACAAGGCGATAGAGGCTGCCGAGATGCTGGCAGCAAAGGGCGTTTCCGTCCGTGTGGTCGACATGTACTCCGTCAAGCCCATCGACCGTGAGCTCATTATGAAGTGCGCTAAGGAGACCGGCGCTATCGTCACTGCCGAGGAGCACAACATCTACGGCGGCCTTGGCGGCGCAGTGTCCGAGGTGCTGGCAAACGAGGGCGCAGGCGTGCCCGTCGAGTTCGTCGGCATACACGACACCTTCACCGAGTCTGCTCCCTACAAGGAGCTGCTCGCAAAGTACGGCGTTGACGCAAACGCAGTCGCAGCCGCCGTCGAAAAGGTTTTGGAGAGAAAATAAGAGAAATAATTTTGGGAGAAAGGCGAGATAATGGAAAATTTCTTCGCTCCCGGCCGCACCGAGCTTGCAGGCAATCACACCGACCACCAAAAGGGTCGGGTGCTTGCCTCGGCGGTCGACAAGGGTATTCATGCCGAGGTTGAGCCGAACTTTGACAACATCGTGAGAATTCGCTCCGAGGGCTTTGAGGATATGGAGATAAACCTCTTTGACCTGGATGTCCACCCCGAGGAATTCGGCTCGTCGACAGCGCTCGTGCGAGGTGTCGCATCGGCGATGTTCGACCTCGACGCCCGCTTCGGCGGCTTTAACGCCGTACTGCGCAGCGACCTAAGCTCCGGCTCGGGCCTGAGCTCGTCGGCGGCGTTCGCCGTGCTCATCGCACGCATTTTTAATGGGCTGTACAACAACAATGAGCTCGAGCCCAAGGCAATTGCGCAGCTTGCCCAGCAGGCGGAAAACCTGCACTTCGGCAAGCCCTGCGGACTGATGGATCAGCTGGCGTGCGCTCTCGGCAAGGCCGTGTATGTTGATTTTCTCACCGGCGATATCCAGCCCGTGAGCGCCGACTTTGGCCGCATGGGACTCACGCTCTGCCTGACCGACACCGGCGGCAGCCACGCCGGGCTCGA
This sequence comes from uncultured Oscillospiraceae bacterium, assembly GCA_934597175.1. GTDB lineage: Bacteria > Bacillota > Clostridia > Oscillospirales > Oscillospiraceae > F23-B02. Next base: position 10,832 of record CAKTQR010000008.1, read on the forward strand.
CACGAGCTACGCCCGTATCCCCGCCGACATGCGCTACATAGCAAGCTTCTTCGGCAAGGAGCTTCTCGGTCAGGTCGACCCCGCCGATTTCTTCTCGAAAAAGTGGGATACGACCGACCGCCCCGTGCGCCGAGCCAAGCATTTCTTCGACGAAAACGAGCGTGTGCCGAAAATGCGTGATGCGCTCATCGCAGGCAACGGCGAGGAGTACATGCGCCTGATGAACGAGTCCGGCCGCTCGTCGGAAAAGCTGCTGACGAATATCGTCACGAGCGTCACCGACGACCGCAAGCTGGAGAATGGGCTGAATTTGAGCGCCAAGCTGCTCGACGGTGTCGGAGCATGGCGTGTCCACGGCGGCGGCTTTGCCGGCTGCGTGCAGGCGCTCATGCCCAGCGAATATTTCGCCCGCTACAAAACCGAGATGGAAAGGAGCTTCGGCGCAGGCTCGTGCCGTGAGCTGAAGCTGAGCTGATATGGATACTATCATAAAAAGTGCGCAGCTGATGACCGTGCTCAAGGCGATAGGGCTGTTTGTCGTCTGCTATATTGCGATAAAGCTTCTGCGCAAGGCAATAGACAAAATTCTCGACAGGAGCAAGCACCTAGACCCCAGCCTCAAGAGCTTTTTCGCCAGCGCCGTGAATGTCGTGCTGTGGGCAATCGCGGTCATGATCGTCGCCTCCGCTCTCGGCATCAACATCACGAGCCTTGTTGCGATCTTGTCCGTCGCCGGCGTTGCGCTCTCGCTTGCGCTGCAGGGGCTGCTGGCAAATGTGTTTTCCGGCATCACGCTGCTTGCCTCCCGGCCCATCGCCGTCGGCAATTTTGTCGAGATCGGCGGTCAGAGCGGCACGGTGCGCTCGATCGGGCTGTTTTACACCTGCCTTGCCACGCCCGATAATAAGATAATCTATGTCCCGAACGGCGACATTACCGGCAGCAAGATAATTAACTACAGCACCGAGCCCGTGCGGCGTGTGGATCTCAATGTCGGCACATCCTACGATTGCCCGACCGAGACCGTCCGCTCGGCGATATTGGAGGCTGTCGCAAATACCGACAAGGTGCTTTCAGACCCCGCCCCGTTCGTTGCGCTTGCGGCGTATAACGCCAGCAACATCGAGTATACCGTCCGTATCTGGTGCAATACCGAGGACTATTGGGATGTCCACTTCGCCCTGAATGAGCACATCCGTGACAGCTTCGACCGCCACGGCGTCGAAATGAGCTACGAGCATCTGAATGTGCATATAATGCAAGAATAAGAAAAGCGACCCACCCGGGTCGCTTTTTTAATACGCTTTTAAACTTCTGCGTGTCGTTTTTGCGTCAGCCCGACCGGTTTTTCAATACGCATTGACGCTATTGCTATTCGGTACTGCGTTAGCCCGGCCGGCGAGCTTCGCAGTTAAGTTCGCCCTTACGGGCGAGTTAAGTTTGCTGGCGCAAGTGAATTTTCAATTCGCATTGAAGTTGTCCCTAGTCTTTTTTGCGTCATTCCGACCGTCGAGCTCGCACTAGAGTTTAACCCGACCACCAACCTATCGGTGCACTGCAAGCTATTCGCACCTATTTAACCGACGCAGTCCGTTAAGCGGGCGCAGTGCAGACTTTTCGCAGAAGATTAAACCTCCGCAGTCAAAACGGCCGGTGCACCGATACACCGTACCGGAATTCCAAAGGGTGGTTAAGCTTTGGGGCGGCGCAAGGCAGGATGCAAACCGGTTTTTAGCGGATCTTTTCCGCCCATGCTTCACAAAAAATTTTGGTAATACACAAAGTATTGCCGAAATTTTGTTGTTTTGCCTGAACGAAAAATCTCTCGCTCAAAACTAAACCCTACGGGCGGCTTCCACCCTGCCTTACGCCGCCTTTGGCTGCGTTTCTTTTGTAACTTTTCTTTGGCGGCACAAAGAAAAGTTAATATTTTCCATTTACTTTTTGGCTTAGTAAAAAAATTTATTAAGCCCCAATACATTGCCGCTGCTGATCGTTTATATATCGAGGGGGTGAGGATATGCCCGGGGACAGCATCCATGCTTTAATAATAATGACCGCTCAGGGTGACACTGCGGCGTTCGAGATGCTATATAAGCAAATGCGAAAGCCCGTGTACTTTTATGCTTTGCATTTCTGCGGCGACCATGCGCTCGCCGAGGATGTGATGCAGGATACTTTTGTTACCGTTTGGGGCAAAAGCAGCTCATTTACCCCAAGGGGCGACGGCCGCTCGTGGATGCTCTCCATCGCCAAAAACAAGGCGCTGGATGCACTCAAAAAGCAAAAGCGCCTCAGCTCGCTCGACGAGCTGGGCGATGCCGGCTGCGATGACCACCGTTTGGCCTCGTTCGAGAACAAAACCGTGCTCGATGACCTGCTGCGAATTTTAAACGCCAAGCAATCGGATGTTGTGCTTCTGCGGCATGTCGTCGGTCTGTCCCTCACCGAGATCGCAAGAGAGCTAAATATGAAGAAAGGCACGGTTTTTTGGATGTACAACAATGCCATCAAAAAGCTGCGTGCCGAAGCAAAAAGGATCGGTTTACTATGAAAAAAAGCATTTTTGACCTTATAGATGAAGCTGCCGAGCAGTGTGTGCCGGACGATTTTGATGCCGTCATGAGCCGTGTGCAAGCCGCCCCGCAACGAGCTCCCGCTCAGCCGCCGAAAAAGCGGCCGGTCGTGCGGCGGGCTGCGATATCCTGCGTCGCCGCCTGCGCAGTCGTGGTCATCGGCGTTTACCTCGTGAGACAAAACCCACAGCCTGCGCCGCTGCCAGCACCCACCGCCGCAAGCTCGACCGGGCAGCCTGCGCACTACTTCAACATCCCCGCCCACATCGTCTACGACCATAATTTTTATGGCGGAAGCGCCACCGCCACGAGCGCCGACTGCGGCAACAAGCTGCCGGACACCGTGGGCGATTGGGAGGTTTATTCCGTCAAGGGGCACTCGCCCGATAAGTGCATCATCGTCAAGGTCGGCGAGGTGTACATGCGCTATGACTTCGTCCGCAGCGGTATATTCACCTTTGGCAGCAAGCGCTACGGTCTGACCGAGACCCCGCCCGACTACGCCCACGAAAAGGGCGCACTCCTCGGCACTTCGGACGGTATATCCCTCTACGCCGCCGTCGGCGACCCCGGCGCAGTCTATGTCGACCTGACCCCCGTCATCCCCCACGACGATGTCGATGATGAGTTTCTGTATCTCGCAAGGGAGCTTGACTAGCGCATATATGCAAAACCTGCGACCCAAAAGGCTGCAGGTTTTTAGACTGTCAAAGAACTATGAAAATAGGCGTAACGGGTCAAAACCCCTATGCAGCAGATGGAGTGTGAGGGGGGGTGACAAGGTCCCGCCTCACACTAAATTATAGCCATCAAAAACGCCTGCTTTGCGCTTGAGCCGCTCAGGGCGCATAAGAATCTATGTAATCGATCACCTTTTCCACATAGTCACGGCACTTCTCGCCCGAGGCGTACCAGAGATTTGACTGCCCGAAGCCGAAGCCGTCCATTCTGGCTCTCGGTGCTTTGAATGTGCGTTTGTGCTCCGGCAGTAAAACGCAATCATCCTTCTGCGCACAGAGATTAAAGTCCCGCCCATCATAAGACGGTCTGTGCCGGTAAACGGTCGCATTCTTGTACCAGCCGACGATGACGCTATGTCCGTCTTTGGGCTTTGCGCAGAACACGACCAGCACATTGCCAATGCTTTCTCTATTCTTCGCCAGCGGGTCGATATTTTCAATGCGCATCTGATTGTACTCGTTCAAAAGCAGTCCTTCTTTATAGCCTTTCCTATGCTTAGTTTCCACGAAGCCTCTGCACTGCCCGTCGGCACAAATTTCAAAGTTGTGCTTTTCGAGTGCGTCACCCTCGTTCAAGACATAAGAGCCGCCGTTTTGAGGCTCAACCGTGTCAAGCTTGGTGTCATAGTAGGGCAGGTATGCGATGTTGCAAAACAAAACTCTTCTCATCGGTGGTTTCCCCCTAATTCAGTAGTTGTTATATTTAAAGAGAATGCAGCGGATAAAATTGATAATGAGCGAAAGCAAAAATCGGATCATGGCTCATTCTCCTCACATATATTCTTCGCACAGCTCGACATAGCCCCAGCCGTTTTTGACGATGCCTGCCCACTCCATGATTGCGACCAGCGCAAAAGTGGGGTCAAAGCCGCTTTCGCCGGGCTTCTTGCCGAAGTAGTTTTTCAGTATCGCACCCGCAACCGTTGTCTCCTCGCAGCCCGGGTCGCCGAGCCTGCGGCGGCCGTAGCCTTTTTTTGCCTTGCCGCCCTGCGAGCGCAGCACATCGGCGATGACATCGAACACCGAGTATTCGTAGTCCATTATCTCGTCACAGGCAAACATTTTTTCGTCCACGACACGGAGGAAATACTCCTTGCCCTTGTATGTTCGCACGGTCGTCGAACCGCCGCAGTCTATGAGCCGAGCCTTAATGATATCGGAGACCTTGCCGCTTTGCGGGGGCGTCTCCCATTTGCTCGTGTCGATGCTCTCGATGGGAGCAGGCGAGGGCTTCTCCTTAAGTTCTAGGGCGACAAGCAGTTCACCCAGCCTCTTTTTTGCGGCGGGGTAGCTAATCCCTGTTTCCGCCTGCAGAGCCTTGAGGTTGCCTTGGTTTTTCAAAAATGACAGCAGAAAAGAGCTTTGCTCGTCCGATAACCTGTCAAAAACGCTGATTTTAAAGTCCTTTTTGATCTCCAGTCCACACTCGGTGCAGCGCAGCATGGAGACGCAAAGCTCTTCGCCGCAGGCCGGACATTTTGAAATAATTCCGTTCATGATCATCCCTCCTACGGCTAATATACACTAACTATACTCATTTTGTCAATAGTTAGATTAAATATATTTAATACTAATTGCCAAAAAGATGTGCAAAAGCTCCGGCAACTCTTTGTGTATTGCCGGAGCTTTTTGCTTGTTATTTCTTCTTCCGCCGTTCCGACCAGCGTTTTATCGACAGGGTGATAGCGATGCAGATCGGGAAAAACGGCGTGAACGGTCCTGCCCAGAACACAAGGCAGGTCGACGCCATGACCGACGCCCATGTCCAGCCGAAAATGGCATACAGCAGGTATCCGCCCCACACCGGCGAGTACACCACCGCTATCACTCCGAGCAGCAGCGCAAAGGTTTTCACATCCTTGCACTCGTCCCACACCCAGCGACAGAAATTTATGACTTTGTCCTTGAGTTTACTAAACATTTTGCGTTGTTAATCCGATTTTCGAAGTATCTCCATCGTCTTGCCGACGATGTCCGACGAGGTCGCTGTCTGATTATCGGCCATCCACCGCATCAGCTCCCACTGCTGCTCCTCCGTCTTGAGAAACAGCATGATTCCGACCATCTCGTCCAGTTCCACACCGAATGTTTTCAGCCCACGCAGCAACAGTTTTTGAGATTCCGTCAGTTCCATGTGCAGCCCCCTTTGCAATGTCTTTCTTTCTGACTATAACTATATCCCCACTCCCGCATTTTTGCAAGCTCGAAGTTCTTGGGGCAGGTCTTGACACGCCGCCCCGCATGTGATAGTATTTGCTAAACCGTTTTGTTCAATGCGGCAGACATATTGGAAGCCTGTTGTGTGAAGTAACAAGACGGTTTTTTCATGCATTGGGGCTTCTGCTTATCGTTTTTGCGTCAGCCCGACCGGTGGGTGCGCCTTAGAGTTTAGTCCGTCCATCAACCTATCGGTGCGGCGTTGGGGCTTTTGTTATTCGCCACTGCCTCAGCTCGACCGGTGGCTTCGCATTGAAGTTTTTTGCTTACGCAAATAGTGAAGTTTGCCTGCGGCAAGCGAAGTTTCAATTCGCATTGAAGTTATATCAGGAGGTGCTTTCGATGGAAAAGGAAATTGAGATCCAAGGCTGCATTACCGTTCCCGAGGATGTTTCGACCGATGAGGTCATCGACAAGTTTCTCGCTTTCGTTGAGGAAAACGGCTGGTATTTCGGCGGCGGCTACCGCACCATTATCGACGGATACTACATTGACCCCGACGGCACAAGAGGGGGATATGTCCTTGACGAGTGAGCGGTTTTATCGCAGCAAGTTTAATTGTCCGTGCGGAGCATTTTCGCTCCGCACTATTTTTCGCCCCAAATCGCCCGCACCAATGTCCGACGGGGAAATTGCACCCCGCCGATGGCTTGATGTACGGGCTAAACTCTAGTGCGCACCCGCCGGTCGGGCTGACGCAGTAACGATACGCAGGTGCGTTAATGCGTATTGAATAACCGGTTTTTCGGTACCGTCAAGGATTATACGCAAAAGTGTTTGCAGACTTCGGCTGAATGAAATCAGCCGGCAATAGAGGCTCCGCCAGTCTCGCCCTGGGCCTGCTGGCAGAACTGATGTGAGTTTTCGCCCCCAACTGCGGGTGCGAAACTATTTTCCGGCTCTGCCCCAGGCATAGGCCTTCTCAGCAATACAGGTTCTATTTTTCCACCCCGCCGGAAAGTATACATTCCCTTGACAACCGCTTACTTTCTATGCTAAAATAAAAAATCTTCCATTTGATAAAATAACAGCAAGGTAGGCGAGGAATCATGGCTCACATGGCAGATCTCTCCGCAATCATTCAGACTTTCAGCCCCTATTTCCCAAAGGAGGATATCCATTGGGACACCCGTTTTGCCCTTCAAACAGAACTCCGCACCATCGAATGCGATGGGAATTTCGTCCTTTACAACACCGTCCTCAACAATCCCGTCGTCCTCAACCAAGACGCCAGGAACGCCGTATCCGCGTTGGATCAAAAGACTCTGCGGGAGCTTACTCAAGATTCTGAACGTTGGGAACTGGCAGAGCTCCTGATCCATGCATTTCACTTGCTTCCTGTCCCCCTGAACACTCGCAGAATTTGTGCCTTCAAGAATGCAGAATATCTCCAATCAGTAGCAGATGGCAAATCAATCAAGATGCTGGATTTGCGCATTTCGGAAGCATGTAACTTTGGCTGTCCCCACTGCATTGCCCGTGACGCCAACAGAAGCCGGATTATGACGCTGGATACAGCAAAATCCATTGTTGACACTTATATTGCATTCCTTCAAAAGCATCAGCCAGGCAACCGCAAGTTTTCACTTCACTATGGAAACTGCGAGCCACTGATGAACTTCAATGTTCTCCGAGCCGTGCATGAATACTGTCTTACCCATTATCCAGAATTTGAAATAGATGCCGCTGTCAACACCAACCTTTCCCTTCTCACAGAGGAAATGGCAGAATACTTCACAAAGTCCGGAATCGCTGTTTACACCTCACTGGATGGTCCTCCCTCTGGAAACGACGCCATCCGCGTTTACCGAGACGGTCGCGGAACATACGCCTCCGTTTTAGAAAAGATGGAGATGCTGAGAAAAATGGGAAACCCAATTCTGGGAATCAGCGTCACCATAAACGATAAGAATTTCCGGTATATCGACGACAATTTTATCGATTGGTGCACTGATCAAGGCTACTTGAGCGTCGCCTATGACTTTGACCTCATCCACTGTCTCTCGCTTTCCACAGAACAGCAGGTGGAGTTCCTGATCCACAGCTGGCAGGCTTTTACCGCCCGAGGCATCGAATTCTTTGGCACCTGGGAAACGCCTTTCCTGAATTTCTCCAACGAAAGCATCGTGGAGAATCGTCACGGGTTCTGCAAGGCTGCCATTGGGCGAAACCTCTCAGTGGATTCCCTCCGGAACGTCTATCTCTGCGGTTTTCATGATGACCAGGTCTGCTCACTAAATGATCTGGAAACTGCAATCAAGCCAAACGGCAGCTTCTACCAGCGAATCAAAGAGCGGCTCATCGGCAATCTGCCGTCCCCCTGCCTAGGCTGCATCTTTGAGGGTGCCTGTAACGGGCAATGCCTTATCACCGGCAAACACCCGGAAAAACTCCTGCCTCAATGCGAGTTCTATCAAAAAATGACTGAAGCTATGATCCGGATCAACGCTTCCGATGAGGAGGGTGACGCTTGAGCCAAGAAACACAATCCTCTCGGATGAAATATATCGACAAGCACGCATACTTCCGCTGTATGGAGTTATCTGTCAGCGAGAGTTGCAACTATCAGTGCCTCTACTGCATTTTCTGGCGAAACAATCACCGCCGAGCACTGATGTCCCAGGAGTTGGCCCTAGCAGTCACAGACAAATACCTGGACTACCTGGAGTGCCACGCCCAAAGCATCCGACAGCCCCTTATCTACTTTGGGACGGGAGAACCTCTGTTGGCCTGGCCGACAATCAACATAGTATCCTGCCACGTCCGGAAACGGATGCCTTCCCTTCGCCTAAGTCTGATTACCAATGGCAGCCTAGTAACATCGGAAATCCTGCGATCCGCCAAGGATCTTTGCATCGATGTAGGTCTTTCCATCGACGGAGAACGCAAAACGCAGAATCTCAACCGCCCCATGCAACAGTCCGACCGTCCTATCGACACCTACCAAGCCGTCATCGATGCGCTGGAACTTGGGCGGAGCATAGATTTTTCCTTCTACTCCCTGAGTGCGACCTATAACCGTCCAGGCTTCACCCGAGATGCCCTGCATGTTCTTTCCCTTTGTGAGAGATACAGCATTCGGGAGTTCGCTCTGGATTATGACATCTCCAGCCTCACCCCCGAGAACTATCAGGATGTGGCGGAGGAGTTGCTCTCCCTTTATACGATCGCCCGAAAAAAGCAGATCGGCGTTTTCGGATACTGGCTCATCCCCTATCTGAATCAGAAGGAGGGAGATGGTTTCCACTGCTACTGCGGAAACTCCACTGCAAACAGTATCTGCATCACACCTGACGGCGAGATCAAAGTCTGTGGTTACGACCCGCACTCCTTTGGGGTGCTGTCCGATTTTGAGGGCATCTTACAGAACCCGGAATATTGGGCGTACCTACAACAATACAATGACGGTAGCGACGACTGCCGGGGTTGCGAGTTGTACACGCTTTGCTGTGGCCAGTGCATTTTCGGTGACCGCTCCCAGGAAACCTGGCAAGTGAATTGCCGTTTCATGAAGTATTTGATGGAGAAGCTAAGGAAAGGAGATGAGTGCAATGCTAAAGGCAAAACGTTTCCGCAAGCAAGTGATCCGCTGCATGATGAGTAAGCGGACGAACTGTTGCTGAGCAAGGCCACACCGACAAGTGCCGTGAGAACTGCCAAAGCAGCCTCACGGCACTTTGGACTGTGGATAAAGTATTAGGTCAGGGATCTCCCGCCATTGCAATTGGTCCAACAGAAGTTGCCGGTGTAGGAGTTGCTATTTCGCAATAAAGAAAAAGGAGAAAAAAATAACTGAAAGTTGTACAGTAAAAGTGGACAGTCCGAAGGGTGAAAAAATGATATAATAAATTCAAGAGGTGGACTGTATAAAAGAGAAACGCAATTACACTAAAGAATTCAAATTGCAAGCCTGCGAATTGGTGCTCAAGGACGGTCTTAAGGTGAAAAGCGTAGCAGATCGCATGGGCATCAACCACATAATGCTGTACAGATGGATAGACGACTACAAGACCTACGGAGAGGCGGCATTCGTCGGCAAGGGTAACCTGCGTCCGGAAGAAGCAAAGCTGAAAAGACTGCAAAGAGAAAATGACGAGCTCCGGCAGCAGGTTGAAATATTAAAAAAAGCAGCGGCATACTGATATGCACCCCAGAAGTTAGACACTTTTGGGGTGCATATCAAGGCGCTTACCCGCTCTTTGGAAACTTGCACGGGGTATCGGTGCGCCGGTCGATTTCACTGCGGCGGTTTAACATAGTGCGAGTTGCTTGCGGTGCGACCGTTTAACGGACTGCGTCGGTTAGACAGGTGCGAGAAGTTTCGACTGCACCGATAGGTTGATGTACAGACTAAACTCTAAGGTGCACTCACCGGTCGTGCTGTCGCAGTAACAATACGCAGGTGCGTTGAAGCGTATTAAAACTTTACAAAATCGCAGTCGTGCACAAATCGGCAATATTTTCATCAAGTGTTCATTTATTTGCTGCTGCGCTCATGATATAATTTGGCTGAGAAATTATCGTTTCCGGGAGGTTTAACCATGAGCAGTACGCCGAAGTATTCGTTTGACACGACCGTCACGCCCGACCTGTGCGGCAAAGAGCCGGTCATGAATCCGACCGCCGCCTTCACCCTGTTCCAGAACGCCGCCGGCATGCACGCCGAGGAGATCGGCAACGGCACGGCCGCTCTCGCCGAGCACAACAAGTATTGGGTCGCAACGCACACGAGGATCGATTTTCACGAGCATGCGCAGCTCATGGAGAAGATAACCGTCACCACCTGGCCGGTCTGGCGCAAGCCCAACGCCGTGCGTGGCTACCGTGGCTACGACATCAAAAGCGGCGACAAGCTCGTCGCCGAGGGCGTGACCGAGTGGGTCGTGCTCGACCGTGACGCCGGCTTTGTGCGCTTTTCGAGCTTCGGCTTCCCCGAGGGTTTCGAGTTTTATAACGAGCTGCCCTTCGGCGGCAAGCTCACCCACTACCACGACGAATTTTCCGACGCCGACGAGGTCTACACCTTCACCGTGCGCACCTCGAGCATCGACATCGGCCGCCACATGAACAATGTCGCCTATGTCCGTGCGTTTCTCGACTGCTTCACCGCCGACGAGGCGGCGCAGCTGCCCATCGGCACGATGGAGGTGCGGTACATCACCGCGTGCATGGAGGGCGAGGAGCTTCGCATGTGCAAGAAGGCCATCGACGGCGGCTGGCTTCTCGGCGCACGCCGCTCCGACGGCAAATGCGCCGCCGTTGCAAGCGTCCTGCTCAAGTGAGCGTCCTCGGACAACAAGTTAAAATCGGGAGGTGCAATTTATATGATACGCGAGCAAACTGCAATCGAAACTATAAATATGTATTTAAAAGATGCGCATAAATCAGATGCTTATCGGCATTTCCCCGTAGCTGCGCCCCGGATTTATAATGACCACGAATTATGTGAAGATTTAATTGATTTTTTAGGGGACATTTATGTCCGCACCGGCTTGAATAAAGACAACGAGGAAACCGAGTGTGGCTCGGAAATAATGGATGTGATCAATTTCTTGGCATTTTGCAACGGAAGAGAATAATACGATTATGTGATTAGTTCACCCCAAAAGCAGACAGGCATCCCGCCTGTCTGCTTTTTTATTGACGGCAGCGGCAGATGATGGTAAATTGATAGCAGGAACTCTGTGTGAAAGGAGCTGCTCCTATGGATCTAAATTGGGACACATTCATATGTTGGACTTTGTTGATGACCTTGTCATGTCCTTTTTATTGGGTTATCGGGATTAAGGATTATTATTACGACAAAAAGGCAGATAAAGGATATGAATATACGAATTTTTACTATGTTCCGCTTAAGCCGTGGCGAGAAAGAAAGCCGTACAGCTTCTATTTGAAGGCAACAAAGCGGCGTATAATACAATATCCAAGCACAGAGAACGGAGTGCAGTATGTGAATTATAGGGAATTGCAGTTTCTGTTATGTGTGCGTATTTGCGTTACGATTTACATCCCTATATGCACTTGCCTTGCCATCTTTTTTCACAGTATTTAGGATATTCCATTTTTGCCCTGTGTATTCCGGTATCCAGCGATTCAATTTTTCTCAACCATTTTCAAGCGCACGATGTTGAGCGGCTGAAAAGCTATCAATACATTGTTGCAAATGACGCTGAGCCAATTGTTACAGGTGCAAGGAGAAAGTCTCCGGCATTGTGGAAGATAAACACCCTGCTAGATGTTTTCTTCTATTTTGGTCAAGCGCCGATTCGATTCTCCTAGACACAGAATTATCTTATCTACCGTCTTAAGCACGGAAAGCTGCTATATGTATTTTTAAAAGATTCTTTTGAAACGATGCCGGAAGAAATCTTGCCGCCCAACGAATACGAATGGAGGATTCGACACTACAACCCGGCAATGGCCGTCTGGGTCGACGAGTGCATCTGCGTCAACAGCACCGCCCTTTCCGCCCTCTTCGGCAAAGATATCCTCCTGCAGGATATGCCCGAGGTGATTATGTCGAATCATAGCTGGCAGCTATGATAAGTGCCGTATTATAGCTTAAATTTGGAGGAAATTATGATTGATATATGTTTCAGCGAAACTCTGGCGGCATTTCTGGAAGAGCTTAAGCCGTTAATTAACAGCGAGGGCGTTCTTTTTCTTGGACTGCACCTCAATTCTGGGCGGCTTAACTCCGATATTTTTGAGGAGCAGGCTAAGCGTGAAGCGGAAACGCTGGTGTATTGCTACGACGGCGTGACAAAAGAAGAGTTGCATGAAGAATACGAGGATTTATTGTCAGAAAATATAGATGCGCAAGAAGCTTTGGAACGCTGCTTCAAGGAAAACAAAGATATGCGACTGTGGCTGAGCAACAACGCAAGCGACCGATGCGGTCTGTTTTGGTTTTGCAATTTTGCCAAGAACTATTCCAACAGGGTCTTTACGGTCGTCTGCCCCGGGTATTCATACAACATACCCGACCACCGCCCTTATGAGGTGAGAAATTGGGCGTTCATTGAGCCCGAGTACTTCCCATACTACGCAAAACAGCTACGCCCTTTGGAAAATGACGAGATGCTCGCCTATTCCGAAACATGGCAGCGCCTGGTCAAGGAGAACGCAGAGCTCCGTATACTGATCGACGACACGATAGTCAGCGTTGAGGAGGACTTTTTTGACCGCACCATTCTCGGCTTTGTAACGCACGAGCCGCAAACACAGTATTCGATCATGGGCAAAATGCTCGGCAAATGGCAGGGCGGCTGCGATGCTGCGTTCATTTCAAAAAGGATAGAGCATCTGATCGACAGTGACATTATAAAAGTATGTACCGAAGATGTTGACGAGGAAGATTGCTACTGGCATCGTACAATTGCATTGAAGTAGCGCCATGCCATATTATGCGTTTTAGCTATGATATTTGTCGTATAATAGTCGTATGTGTCATATCTCGCCCTGATTGCAATAGTTTTTGCTATTTTTACGCATGGCAAGCCGTTTATTATAGCTATTAGCTATTTTTCAACATAAAACCACAATTAACACACAAAAAAAGGGGAGCGTGAAACAAAATGGGAAAGTCAACTGTGAGGTACGCCGTGTTGGACGGCTTTGTTCGTGCATTTGCGTTGTTTTTAGCAGTGGATCTGCTGATATCCGTTTACGCCGAGGAGCGCATTGCCTTGTACTTCGGGATTGCGGCGGTCGCCGTGCTTGTGCTGCCGTTTTTACTCGGCGCACTCAGCTTTAAGAAGTCGCAGCGGCAATTGCCGATCGGTAAATATACGCTTCTGAGCGGCGGCGTGTATATCGTGTCGGCTGTTATATTCCCGCTGATCAACGGGCTGACAATCAACATCCACCTGCTGCCGATGCGTGAGCTTTCAAATGCCGATGGACTGCTGATACTAGCAGTCTTGGGCGCATCTTTAGTTCTCAATTTGATTGGCCGAGCCGCCGTGCTCGTCGTCATATGGTCGAAGCAGAAAGCGTCGTCTTGAGCCGCTCGTCGCTGCGGGCGAATATGGCGCAGCATCTATTATTATAATGTAGGCACAGTCCCACGGGCACACGAAATTTCAGGAGGAACTCATGTACGGAGCAGTTTTGCGTTACAACATTGAAAACGAAAAACACGGCAGGGACTACCGCTATCCGCCATCGGACAAGAAGCTTCTGAAGAAAATGTTCCGTGAGATAAACCGGAAGCTTAAAACGCACATTCACTACCTCGCCGAGATGGACGCATTCATCTTCCACGGCTCGGGCGAAATCGTCGCCCGGTACATCCGTCAGTTTGAGACCGAGGGTGTGCGGGCATATTTGCTTGAGCAGATAATCGCCGACAAAGTTCCCGACTGCGATTTGCTGACATACGAACTGTACATGCACTTTAAAGACTCCGGCAGCTACATTTCGCAGCCGCAAGCCCCCGCCCCGGCACATATCTATGTGCGATATGACAACACATTCCGTCGCCTGCGCCCAAGGCGGCTCAAGGCCGAGCTGTTGGAGCTGGCACGCAGTCCCCGGGATGCAGAGTATTTGCCGTTCACGATGAGGATGCTTGCCTCGTGGCGAGTGCCGCAAATGCATGACATTCTGCTATCCTACGCCGATTCCGACCTGCTCACTCCGGAGGATGTCGGGCTCGATCCGAACGATGACCGCCGGCGTGCCCCAACGCTTGAAACGATAAAGAGGAATTTGAAATTCACCGCAATTGCCGGCCTAAAATACTACGCCACGCCCGAGGCAAAGGCAGTCCTCGAACGCTTCGTCGCCTCCGAGGACAAGGATTTTCGGGATGCGGCGGAGAAGTCCCTTGCATTTATGGCAAAGCGGGAGGCAAGAAATGCGCAGAAAAATTGATGCATTGATGCTCGACAGCCACGAAGCCAACATCCCGCTGCCGATATCAAAGGTCGACCTGATCACGCTGCTAAGCGCAAGCAAGATCGCATACAGCACCCCATCCGAGACCCGACTGCTGGTGAGATCGGCGGTTTTCTCGCCCGGCTTTGAGTTTATGCTTGCGTTTGGCTTCAATAATGATACACTATTGAATATAGTAATGTCGCCGATGGCTGCGCTGAGCGGCAAGGCTGCGCTCGAAAGATACAAGTCGATTCAAGCTGCCTTGGAAGTGCATTTCGGTCGACCCCGGAATTGGCTGCGGCGGCTCGCAAGCCGCCTCGCCCCCTATGACCAGTGCGCCGATTGGCGGCTCGAAAACGCAACGATAGAGCACCGACTGCTCGACCGCTTCGGCATTGAGGATACGGTCACAATTAGTTTTAAGATATAGTTATTTGTTATGCTTTCCGTCGGATTATAGCTAGCGGCAATGATAAAGGAAAGAAACACATGAACAACGCCGAATTCATGGCACTTTGCTCGGACTGCTTTAAGCAGCATGGGTTTATAAAACAGCAAAATCGGTTTATTCAGCTAGGGCAGTCGGACATTTTCTGCGCTGCCGACTTACAGCGGTCGGACTACTCCGAGGCGTACTATATAAATTGCAGCTTTTTGACGAAAAATGAGTGCGCCGCCGCAATTGAGCCGTACTTCTTCAGGCGTGTAAAAGTTAAATCGGTCAGCATGCACAATACCCTCGGGCGAAGCTTTTCGACCGACATGATTGTTATCGCCGATTACACGCCGGAGCAAATGCAAAAGCATCTGAACGACGCATTTGACGATTGGATAATGCCAACGCTGAGGGATGGTGCGGAATTTGTCTTGAAGCACAAGGATAAATTTATTTTCCCGCACATTGACCCGGCATTAACAGGGCTGCATCAACTTTTCAAACAAGTCGACGGCTATAATGATTAAGTCAAAGGTTAAATAGCGACAACTGTCGATAGTTATTTGCTATGATATATGTCTAAGTATAGTTAGTAATTATGTTTTATGTTGAATGGATGAACACTTATGAGTAAACATTATAAAAGATTCGTGCAGCTATGTAAGGCGGTGTGTAACTAATGCAGAACACGGTAAAACCCAAGCGCTTATTTTGGGTGAGTCCATACCTTTTTATATTGGTCTCGGCATACCTCATATTGGTGACAGCAGCGTATTACTACGCCATGCATGACGACATCCGGGCGCTTTTTGCGCTCGGCGACTGGCGGGAGATGGTGCGTGCGGACGGGTTTGATGTGCTGGCGTTCATGGGCGTGATTTACATCGTCAACCTCCTGGTCGTTTGGTGGAGCTCGGAGCAATACTTCGGCGTGCTGAGCATCAAAGATGACTGCGTTCTTCTGCGCAGGCCGCTCAAGCGGGCGAAAAGGCTCGGCTACGACGAAATTCAATCTATCGGCATCGATGTCGGCACAACGGGTGCGTTTTGGATATACATCAGCAGCCGCAGCATCCCCGCAAAATACCACAACAAAATCAATCGCCTGACTCCGAAACGCTGCGACATTTTGTTTGCGTACTCCGACTCGGCATACCGATCTCTGTGCGAGTATCTGCCGGGTAGGCTCGGCAAGAAATTTGCCGCCAGCGCATCGATATTGCGGCTGTACGGCGATAAAAAGCCCTTGATGCGCCGGGCGGTTGCGGGTTTGTTAAGCCGGGTTGCTTGCCGCAGGACGGCGGGCGTGGTAGCGTGGAAGCATCAAAGCAAAGGAGCGTGAAACACTGTGTTCAGTGAAAATTTGAAAACCCTCAGAAAACAAAAGGGATTCTCGCAGGAGGAGCTCGCCGCCCGACTTCATGTGGTCAGGCAAACCGTGTCCAAGTGGGAAAAGGGGCAGTCCGTGCCCGATGCGGGCACGCTCATCCGGCTCGCCGAGATACTGGATGTGTCGGTCAGTCAGCTGCTGGGCGAAAAGGTCGAAAACGAGCAGGCGACAAGCGATGTTGCCGAGCAGCTTGCACGGATAAACGAGCAGCTTGCGATAAAAAATCGCCGAGCTCGTCGAATTTGGAAAGCGATCGGGATAATCCTTGCGGTCATCGTGCTTATCAATATAATAGGTATAGTCGTTTTCAGTGTATTTCAGCCGAGCGTCGGTAGTATAGACATGCCCGAGGTGTCGGAGCAACTAATAGAAAAGGCGTCTTTTCATAGCTATCAGCTATAATTCGACGCTTAACATAGTTATTATGCTTAGTTCGGCATAGGAGGAGAAAATGAGGATAATCAAGAAATGGGTCGGGCGCAAGCCTGAATGTGCCGGCGAGATGCACCTGTTGGAGGTCACGCAGGCGGAGATGTTCGAGCAGATGTACCCGCTTTTGGGGCAGCCGGCGCTGCACGCAACGAGCGGCCACGATGTGGATTACCGCCTGTATCTCGTCTGCGAGGGCGGGCGCAGGATCCTGCCGGTCGACAAGCCGAGCGTCATGCGTGGTGCGTACAACGGCGGCGTGAGCCCGCTTGCCGACTGCGAGGTCAAGGAGTTCGCCGACATCTCCGAGCTCGTCGACACCGCAAATCTCCTCCCCACCGTCGAGGCGAGCGAGTACCTGTTTAAATAAAAAAACCGCTCCGTTGCTTCACTCGGCAGGCTTCCAACATGCCTGCTCCGTGGAACGAAGTGGTCGAGCGAATAATACCACACGCCGATGAGAGTGTCAACAAGTCAGTGGGAATCTCGTGCGGTATTTCGGAGAATTACTATGGAGTTGCTGCTTACCCAAAAGTTATTGATAGATGGTCTGAAGCTTTTTCAGGTCTCGCAAGGAAAGGCGATGGTGGTCATGATGCTGATGGACACCGAGGAAAAGCGGTGGCGCATGATGAAATTCATGCAGGCTCATCAAACTGCCACGGAGGATGAAATACTTGCGGAGGCGTACAGGATAGCGGCGATGTAACTTGCCGATTTTTTTGACTGCAAAAAACCACTTTGCCGCCTCGGACAATAGGCTTCCAAATGCCTATCGAACTGCTGCAAAGTGGTTGGTTAAATGGTATCACACGCCGACAGGTCTGTCAACAAGACGGCGGGAATTTTGTTTTGGAGGATCGCTATGGCGCTCACGACTGCGGAAAAGCTCCTGATGGAGGGGCTGGGCTTCTTTGATATGAAAAAGGGGAAAAAGGTGCTCGCCTTGATGCTGATGGACACCGAGGATAAACGGTGGGAGCTGATAAGCTTCTTGGCAGCTCACGAAGGCGCTGCGGAGGACGAGGTAATGGATGCAGCGTACAGGATAGCGGCGATGTAACGCAGGTGGGTGTTGAATGGAATTGCAAAAAGTGATTTGCCCCGGCACGGAAATGCGCAATGAATTACTGAAAACACTAATTGATATGGGCTTGAACGCCGGCGAGATCGCACATCATTTGACGGGGAAAACTGACCCGGAGAAAGAAAAAATCGCAAAGCGAATTTTACTTAAGCTGAATAAGCTCGACCCCGAAGATGCCGACAAATGAAAAAACCGGCCGCATTGCTGCCGATTGTCACACGCAGACGGGGGGACTCGCTCTGCCATTGTGCACAAAGCGCCGGCGTTTACAGGCTGCGTTATTGTGCAAGTAGACAAATCATAAATTTATTGATAAAAAATCAACAAACCCTATTTACAAACGGAGCGAGAAGTGCTATTATCTTATTGTCAGATAAATAACAAGCCATCCTAAAAACATTTTTTACTTTCTCTCTCTATTTTGTTTAGGCTGCTTTGCGGCCCTGCGGCGGGTCTCCTCGCCCGACGCTAAACGATACCAATCTCAAATAAAAGAGCTGCGCTTCTCCTGTGCGCAGCTCTTTTATTTTCTTTTCAATAGCGAACGCACTCATGGTTTAGTCGGCACTCCGGTCGCCCGAATCGTTACTGCGCACCAGAGTTTGGTGCGTCCATCAACCTATCGGTGCGGCGCTGATTTTTGCACCTGTCTGACGGACACACGAGCTGTCCGATCGGCGTGGCTTCGCAGTTAAGTTTGCTGACGCAAGTTAAGTTTGCCCTTACGGGCGAGTGAAGTTTTGCCTATGGCAAAGTGAAGTTGAGCGACTCGTCGCTCAGATTAATTATCGCACCCAACTAACCGACGCAGCCCGTTAAACAGACGCACCGCAAGCTACTCGCACCATGTTAAATTGCCGCAGTAAAATCGACCGGTGCACCGATACACCGTACCGGGATTCCAAAGGGTGTTGCTGAAAACTTGCATACTCTTGATGGGCGAATGGATGCACCGAAAGTTCGCTTTATGTAACGATTCGGGCTGCCGCAATTACGATTAGAAAAGATGTTCGTTCGCTATTGAAAAAGCTTTTCTTTGGCAAAACAAAGAAAAGTTAATAATTGGCAAACGCAAAATTTCAACAATCCGCTCCGGTCGTTGGTCCGGGCAATTTGGGGCGTGAATCCGAGGGATTGCATCGGTTTGATAGGTGCGGGAAGTATGCAGCACACCAACCGGTTGTGCTGCCTGAATACTAAGGCGCACCCGCCGTTCGGGTCGGGGCAGTAATGACCAAGCATATCTTGATACTTCACTTATCTGTTTTTAACATTGACTGCGTCGGCTAACGATGGTAGACTTTTGACGCCGGCGCAGTGGGATGCACTCGACCGGTCGGAGGCCGATGATGGGAATTTACGAGACAAGAGACGGGTTTGACTACACCTCGATAGTCTGCCCGCTTAACGAAAAAAACGCCATATTCATACACCCGAGCAAAACCTGGGCGGAATACGGCGAGCACATAAAAAAGCACGGGATACAGCAGGCGAAGATCGCTATGCCGAGCCTGAGCGGACTTCCGTTGTGCGCATGGCTCAAGTACCTGTACATCCTGCCGCCGCCCGAGCTCAAAAGCGTGGACTTCGCCCCGCTGTACGAGCTGCCCGAGGTAAAATACTTAAACTGCGGCAATCATACGGGCGACAACGGGCAGTATCTCAGCGAGGTCGACTATTCGTATGTGAACGGTCTTGAGGTCTTGCTGACCGATGTTAACCGCAAGACAAAAAACTTTAACAGGCTCGACAGCCTTAAGGGGCTGGGCGTGTGGTCGTTCGGCGGAAAAAACGGCGACCTTGAGGATCTGTTTTCGAGCAAGGGACTTACGCAGCTTCAAATGATATCGTGCAAAAACAGCTCGCTTTACGGCATCGAGAGAGCCGAGGGACTGCGCTGCCTGTATCTGCACATAAACCGCAGACTTGAGGACATTTCCTCGCTCGGTAAGCTCGGAGATACGCTGACGGCGCTCAGGATCGAGGCATGCCCGAGGATAAGCGATTTTTCCGTGCTGCATGAGCTCAAAAACCTCGAGCTGCTCGAGCTGACGGGATCAAACTCGATAGAAAGCCTCGATTTTATCCGCAGCATGCCGAAGCTTAAAACACTGATACTCTCGGTGGATGTCCTCGACGGCGATTTGAGAGACTGCCTCGACCTGTCGTATGTTTATGTCAAAAACCGTCGGCACTACAATCTAAAAGACGACGACCTGCCCAAGGGCGAGCGCTGTTACGGAAACGGCGATATTCAAATGTGGCAGCGTTTCGAGTGAGCGCAAAGCGCTCAACTAAGCTGAAAACAGGCAGCGCATAATGCGCTGCCTGTTTCGTTTTAATCGTAGTCGTCGTAGGTTATGATGCCCGCTTCGGTCGAATAGCTGAAAAGCAGGCTGTCCGTGACGGTTTTGAACGCCGGCTCATTGAGCGATGCGCCAGCTATGCGGCTTTGCATCGCCGACTGCGCCGGGTACTGCCACCATGTTTTTTGGTGCGTGTACAGGGCATAGCTGTCCATATTGAAGCCAAAGTCGTCCGGCACTGCCTGCACGGGATAGACGACATAGCCGCGACACTTTTCGCCGTCGGACGGCAGCGAAAATGCGGCGAAGGGCTCGGTTTTAGGCTCTCCGAAATCGAAAAACCCTGCCGAGATGTAGGTCTGATCGCCGAGCCAGTAGTACGGCGCTGTGTAGGTCACGCCGCCCTTGTCGTACAGCACACGGCCGGTCACATCGCCGTCGTAGCACACGCAGTCCGGCTCCTGCTGATACGCAGGCCAGAGCTGAATCGACTCCGTGCCGGGGAAGCCGGGGTTTTGCGTCCACAGGAAATGGTGGAAGATGAGCCAGCGCTCCCCGCCGTCGGAGTCATCCTCGGCGGGCACTTGCACGGCGACGCCGGTGACCCGCAGCTCATTGACATCGTAGACGGTCTCCTCGTAAATATTGATCTCGCCTGCGTTGTTGTAGGTCGTCTGCCGGACGCTGCCGTCGTTGACCGGCTCATCGTGGGTCTCCGAGATGACCTGCAGAGCACCCTCGCAGGCGGCGATGTCGGACTCGGTGAGGTCGTTCAGGACATACTCGGGGAAGCCGAGCTCCACCAAGTGCGCCTTTATCTCCTGCGTCTTGTCCGTTACTGCTGTCTCCTCGGTGTGCCAGTTCATATCATAGCTGCTGCCGAAGATATAACCCGCTGTGCCGCCGATGATGAGCAGCGCTGCAAGTGTGAGCACGACGGCAAGGTCCGTGACCTTAACGGCCGCCGGTTTAACGGAGTAGCCCGCCTCGTCGAGCGTCCACGAGAGCTTGCACAGGCTCACGATGATGCAGAAATACGCAACGAGCATTATAACTGCGACGATCGAGCCGTTGAAGTTTGCAAGCAGCAGGATGCACACGAGCGCATACCACACTATGAGCGCAAACGCCGCACCCGCCGTTGGGGGAAGCCCGACCTTTTGCTTGACGGCGCACAGGCCACGCCAGAAGCAGAACAGCTGGATAAGCAGCAGCACGACATTGGCGGCAAGCAGGACCGACTGGGTGCTCGGCGGTACGATGTCGTTTTTGAAGATCGTCGTGTCGAGGACGAGCATCGGGAAGAAGTACAGCGCACGGAGCACCGTTATACCGAAGCAGGTCGCAAACCAGCCGTTTTCACGGCGCAGCGTGCGGAAGCCGAGCAGCAGAAGCACCATGCCGATGGTGGGCAGAATGTAGTTCAGATAGAAAAATTCGAGCGTTATCGCATTGAGCGCCAGACCCCAGAGGATGCGGCTCATCGCCTTCTTCCACGGCTTCACGCCCCGGGTGATATCGTCGGGCGGGAGCTCGGAAACGCTCTCGGCGAGCAGGGCGTCGAAGTCCCTGTCGTTCATGGCGTTCCATTCGTGTTCATTCATGCGCTTCACCTCCCAACATCTTGCGCAGGCGCTGCTTCAGGCGATACAGCCTGCCCTCGACGGCTCGCTCGGTCATGCCGAGCTCGGCTGCTATCTGCGCCGTGGGCTGGCGGTAATAATACTTTCGGTAAAACAGCACCCTGTCCTTTGGCGAGAGCTTTCCCAAGGCGCTGCGCAGCTCCGCCTGCCGTTCTTTTTGCAAAATGATCTCCTCGGGCGTGGGCTCGGGTGACGGCGTATCGGGCGGAATCTCGTCGAGCCCGGCACTGCGGGCGTTTTTTCTTGCGTAGTTGAGTGCGGCATTTCGGGCGACCGCCGTGAGCCATGCGTTCAGGCTGCCACGGCTTGCGTCGAACTGCTCTATCTTTTCCCAGATGCGCACCGTTATTTCCGAAATGCAGTCATCCCGGTCGTGCGCATCGGGCAAAATGGGCGCAATGACATACCGCATCAGCGGCCCGTAGTGCAGCAGCAGAGCCTGCATGCCCCTATCGTCTTTCGCCAGCAGCAGCTCGATCATCTCCGGCTGTTTCACAGCATCCCCTCCTCTCGCCCTGTCTATCACATTATACACGGCACTGCAACAAATCCCACGGATTTGTTGCAGTTAAGTTTTTTGCCTACGGCAAAAAGATAAGTTTCAATACGCATCAACACTTTTACTAATCGCTTTTGCGTCAGCCCGACCGGTGAGTGCGCCTTAGATTTTAGTCTGTACATCAACCTATCGGTGCACCGCATACTTCTCGCACCCAACTAACCGACGCAGCCCGATAAACGAGCGCACCGAAAGCAACTCGCACTATGTTAAACCTCCGCAGTCCGGTAGACCGGTGCACCGATTCCCCGTACCGGGATTCCAAAGGGTGGTTAAACGCCTTTGGTCGCGTTTCTTTTGTAACTTTTCTTTGGCGAAACAAAGAAAAGTTAATATATGGATATCTGAGTGTCTCGGCGCTCAACTTCACTATGAAATAACTTCACTGACGGCAGAGCCGTCAACTTAACTTTGCGCAGCAAAGCTTAACTGAAAAGGCGCTGTTCATGCGAACAGCGCCTTTTTATTAACATTAACTCAGCACAGTCTGAAGCCGGCGGGGATGGAGTCGTCGAGCATCAAAAGATGCAGCTGCTCTTGGCCGTTTTCTTCGTGGACGGCGGAAAGAAGCATGCCGCAGGAGTCCTGACCCATCATCTTGCGGTTGGGCAGATTGAGGATCGCAACGACGGTCTTGCCGACGAGCTGCTCGGGCTCATAGAACTTGTGGATGCCGGAGAGTATCTGGCGGGGCGTGCCGCTGCCGTCATCGAGCATGAACTTCAAAAGCTTATCCGACTTCTTGACAGCCTCGCACGAGAGCACCTTGCACACACGCATATCGCACTTTGCAAAGTCGTCGATGGTGACATCCGGCTCAACGGGCGGGAACACGGGGCCCTTGGGCTTGTTCATCTTCTCAAGCTCCTCGAGCGCCTTTGCCGTGTCGACACGGGGGAAGAGGGTCTCGCCCTTGTGGACGGTGACGGTCTCGGGCAGGACACCGAAGGTCTCTGCGCTGTCCCAAGTGGTGCAGGCTGCGTCAGCGCCGATCTGCTCAAAGGCTTTTGCGCAGCTGTCGGGGATGAACGGGGTCAGCAGCACGAGGCAGATGCGCAGGGTCTCAAGCAGATTATAAAGCACGGTGGCAAGGCGAGCCTTCTTGGCCTCGTCCTTTGCAAGCACCCAGGGCGCAGTCTCGTCGATGTACTTATTTGCACGCTGGATGACCTTGAAGATCTCCTCGAGCGCAAGGTGGAGCTGGAACTTGTCCATCTGCAAAGCGTACTTTTCACGCAGAGCCTTTGCCATGGAGACGAGCTCATCGTCGAGAGCATCGTACTCACGCTCATTAGGCAGCGTGCCGCCGAAGTACTTCACCGCCATTGCGGTGGTGCGGGAGACGAGGTTACCGAGGTCGTTTGCAAGGTCGGTATTGATGGTGCTGATAAGCAGCTCATTGGAGAAATTGCCGTCCGAGCCGAACGGGAAGGTGCGCAGCAGGAAAAAGCGCAGAGCGTCCACGCCAAACATGTCGGCGAGCATGTAGGGGTCAACGACATTGCCCTTGGACTTCGACATCTTGCCGCCGTCGATGACGAGCCAGCCGTGGCCGTAGACCTTCTTGGGCAGGGGCATTTCCATGCTCATGAGCATTGCCGGCCAGATTATCGAGTGGAAGCGGACTATCTCCTTGCCGACGATGTGGACGGCGGGCCAATACTTATCGTAATCGTCGTATCTGTCGTTCATGAAGCCCATGGCGGTGCAGTAGTTAAACAGCGCATCGACCCAGACATACACGACATGACCCGGGTCAAAGTCGACGGGGATGCCCCAGCTGAAGCTGGTGCGGGATACGCACAGGTCCTCAAGGCCGGGCTTAATGAAGTTGTTTATCATCTCGTTGACACGGGAAGCCGGCTCAAGGAACTCGCCGCTTTCCAAAAGCTCCTGCACGGGCTTTGCGTACTTGGAAAGGCGGAAGAAATATGCCTCCTCCTCGGCGTAGTGGACTTCCCTGCCGCAGTCGGGGCACTTGCCGTCGACGAGCTGGCTTTCGGTCCAGAAGCTTTCGCAGGGGGTGCAGTACATGCCCTTGTATGCACCCTTGTAGATATCGCCCTTGTCGTACATCTTCTTAAAAATGCGCTGCACGGCCTCGACATGGTAGTCGTCGGTGGTGCGGATGAAGCGGTCGTTGGAGATGTTCATGAGCTTCCACAGGTCCTTGATGCCGCCCTTGCCGGTGACGATATTGTCAACGAACTCCTGCGGCGAGACACCGGCGGCCTTGGCCTTTTCCTCTATCTTCTGGCCATGCTCATCGGTGCCCGTGAGAAACATGACATCGTAGCCGCACAGACGCTTGTATCTTGCGATGGTGTCGGTTGCAACGGTGCAGTAGGTGTGACCGATATGCAGCTTATCGGAGGGGTAGTAGATAGGTGTTGTGATGTAGAATGTTCCCTTTTCCATTTTTATTCTCCTGTCTTATATTCTCAAGGTGCGGCAGAGCTCGTGGGGCTTGCGGACACCGTCGGGGTCGTGGTGGGCTTGGTTGTTGCGGAGGGCTTCGGCGTTGCCGAGGGGGAGGGCGACGGCCACTTGATATCCTCGGAGTGGTAGTCATAAACGCTGACAGCCTCCTTGGTGCGGCTTATGAGATTGCCGTCCTTATCGTAAACATTGCGGTAGGTGATCGCCTTCGTGCCGACCGCAACGGAGGGGTACTTGCTGCTGTAGACCGTGGAGACGGAGTTTGTCATCTCGACATAGCTGCCGTCGACATCCGTGCCCCAGATCTCAATGGTCAGCTCACGGTTTTCGGTCTTGGCGACTATTTTAATGGGATAGTCACGGTTATTTTTGAATCTGAACTCCGGGCCGCCCCAGCTCACGGTCGCATCCATGCCCCAGGGGACATAGCCGACGGCGAACATGTGGCAGTCACGCTGCGTTATCTCGAGATTTGCAAACAGCGCCGCACAGTAGAGCGTGGAGGAGGTCTGGCAGATGCCGCCGCCTATCTCCTGCACGACCTTGCCGCCTGCGTATGCGCCTGCGACCTTGAAGCCGGCCTCGGCGGTGCGCTTGCCGACGACGGCGTTGTAGTCGAACACCTCGCCGGGATTGAGCACCACGCCGTTTATCTTTGCCGCCGACAGCTCGACATTCGTCGCTCTGCCCGCTGCGCTTGAGCGGTAAACGGTGGTCTGAGCGCCGAGCTTATCACGGAAAAGCATCTTGTTAAGCTCCTCAGACGAATGCTTGGGCTTTGTCACCGTGAGCGGCACGGCGACGGTATCGCCGGGTGCGGCAGCGTCCCAGAGCTTCTGCGCCTGCTCGACATCAAAGTCCACGCCGACGGTGCTCTCGGTGGCTTTTTTGGTCTCGGAATCGTACTTCGGCTCGACCATTTCGGCGTAAATTTCGTCGTGTATCTTGTTAAAATCGACGCTTTCGGCAGCATCGACCTTTGCGGTGTAATCGACCTTGTAGCTCTTGTCGTCAAAGGCCTTGACGATAAGACTGCACAGCTCGTCGGCGTCGACCTTGACGCTCTCGCCGCCCTTGACAAGCTCAAGCTTGGCAGCCTCCGTGTCGACACGGTAGCCCTGATTCAAAAATGCGTCGTACTCCTTGAGTGCGGCATCGACCTTTGCACGCACGCCCTCGGCGTTTGCCGAGGCGAGCACATCGGCTGCGCCGACCTTGCCGGTTATACATTTAAAATATGCCTTGAGGTCGCTTATCAGATTGCCGCTGTGGCCGTAGGCGTAAGCGGCTTCGGCTGCCTCACGGCTCGTGAGCTTGAGTCCGGCCTCCTCGGAGGTGACGGTTATCTTAAAATCGCCCGGGAGCGTGACGCTCACCTCGCTGTCGCCCTGCGCTTCCCAACCGGCGGCGCTGAGCGCCTTTTCCGCCTCGGAAACGGTCATGCCGCCGACCTCGACGCCGTTGAGCACCATGTTCGGGTGGATAGCCGAGGTCTTGCCGACGACGACGGCGCCCACAAGCGCTATCGCCACGACTAAGACGAGCACCAGAACGACCGCAAGCACAGCGTTTTTCCTGCTCTTTTTGGGTCTGTTTCTTCTGTGGAGGTTTTCCTCTTTCTTTTTTCTTGCCATTTGCTCCTCCCGTTACTGACCGGCCTTTTGCCTGTAAAACGCCTTGAAGCGCTCGATATCGCCTTCGGGAAGCTCCTGCTTCTCGGCGGCATCGAAGACCTCTTTCATCCACGGATTTATCTCGACCTTTGCGCCGGTCTGCGCCTCGATGACCGCATTGATGAGCGAGTTTGAAACGAGCATGCCCGCCGGGGTGAGACTCCAGCGATCCTCGGTCTTTTTTGCCCAGCCCTGCTGCGCAAAATCCTGAAGCTTACGCTCAAGCGGCATCCAGTCACTGAGATACACCCGGTGGTACTCCCTTTCCGAGATGCCGTGGGTCGTGCGCAGGCCGAGCATGATATACTCGGCGGCACGCTGCACGGGGAATATCTCCTCGTACTCGTCGATTATCATCGAGTCGCCGTTGACGGCGGAAATGTACTTATCTAAGTTGCGCACATAGCTGTAGCGCAGGTTTCCCACGCACGAGTGTGCGCCCGGGCCGAAGCCCATGTAGTCGTCAAGCTGCCAGTACTTCAGATTATGCCGTGACTCGTAGCCGGGTACGGCAAAGTTCGATATCTCATATTGCTTGTAGCCGTAGTGCGAGAGCGCCTCGACCGTGTACAGGTACATGTCCGCCTGCTCGTCGTCATCCGGCAGCAGCGGGGAGTTAAGATAGCTGTGGTACATGGGCGTGCCCTCCTCGAGCTTGAGCCCGTAGCAGGACAAATGCTCCGGGTGCAGCTCGATGCAGGCCTGAAGCGTTTCCGCCCAGTCGCTTTTGGTCTGGCTCGGCAGACCGTAGATAAGGTCAAGGCTCACATTTTCAAACCCGGCACGGCGTGCGTTTTCCATCGCCACCTGCGCCTGCTTGAAATTATGCCTGCGGCCTATCATTTTTAAAATGTCGTTATTCGCCGACTGCACGCCTATCGATAGTCTGTCCACGCCCTCACGGCGCAAAAGCTTGAGATCCTCAAGCCGCACGGTGTCGGGGTTTACCTCCATGGTTATCTCCGAATCGAGCCGGACATTGCCTATGCGCTTTAGCTCGTCTAATATCTCAACGATACGCTGAGCGCCGTAGCAGCTGGGCGTGCCGCCGCCTATATAGATGCTGTCGACCTCATAGGCGGAGATGTTGCCTGCCGATTCGCTGATGTGGCTAAGTAGCGCCGACTGATAATCGGGCATGCGCTGCTTGCCGCCGGGGACGGAGTAAAAGTCGCAGTAGCCGCATTTCGACACGCAGAACGGTATGTGAATGTAAATTCCAAGTCGTTTTCTCATCGCAACTCCTATGAGGTTTTTAATAGATTAACTCTTTTTCTTTTTCCGTCCTTCTGACGGAGATAATTTTCGTCCAGACAAGGCGAAGGCCGACGGGAATACCTGCGTGTATTTCCCAGGGCTTTAACGCAGTATGGGCGGAAATTGGCCCGTCAGTTAGAACAGTCCGGTTACGAGTTCGGCGTAGGTGGTCGGGTCTTCTATCTCGACGCCCGCTATCAGCTCCGCCTGTGCGTAGAGTATCTTGCTCAGGGCTGCCGCCTTGTCCTTGTTGCCGGCGTCATATGCTTCCTTTATCGCCTTGAACGCACGGTGCTCGCCGTTGAGCTCGAGCACACGCTCGGCTCTCAGGTTGCGCATTGCCTCGCTCGGGCCGTTGCGGAAATACTTCTCCATTTCAAGCGTCAGTCCGCCCTGCGTGGTAAGGCAGCAGGACGAGGACACGAGCTTGCTCGACAGGGTGACCTTCTTGAGGTTTTCGTCGCCGATGCTCTCGACCATGAAGTCGAAAAGCTCCTTATTCTGCACGGTCTGCTCCTCGGCAGCCTTCTTCTCCTCCTCGGTCTGGAAGCCGAGATCGTCGGTGATTATATTGGTAAAGGGCTTGCCCTCGTACATGCGAAGCTGCTGCAAAACGGTCTCGTCAATGGGGTGCGTGAGGTAGAGTATCTCATAGCCTCTGGAGCGGACATCCTCGCACTGGGGCAGGCTCATTGCGTGCTTAACGGTGTCGGCGGTGCAGTAGTAGATCGCCTTCTGGCTCTCGGGCATATTGTCGTGATACTCCTTGAGCGTCTGCTGCGACTCCTCGGAGGTGTAGAAGATGAGAAGATCCTTGAGGAAGTCGGTGTATCTGCCGTACTCGTCGCATACGCCGCACTTGATGTGGATGCCGAAGTTCTTCCAGAACTCCTCGTACTTCGGGCGGTCGTCCTTCATCATCTTCTCAAGCTCGCCCTTTATCTTCTTTTCGAGATTCTGACCGATGACCTTGAGCTGGCGGTTGTGCTGGAGTATCTCACGGGAGATGTTCAGGCTCAGGTCGGGGGAGTCGACAACGCCGCGGACAAAGTCGAAGTAATCGTGCACGAGCTTGTCGCAGTTTTCCTGAATGAGCACGCCGTTGCAGTAGAGCTTGATGCCCTTCTTGGTCGCACCGCTCATCTCGTGGTCGATATCCTTGCCCGGGACAAAGAGCATCGCCTTGTACGACACATTGCCCTCGGCGTTTACACGCAGAACGACTGCGGGGTCGTTCTGGTCACGGCTGGTTTCCTTATACCATGCGGCGCACTCGTCGTCGGTGACATCGGCCTTGCTGCGCTGCCAGATGGGCACCATGGAGTTGACTGTCTCGGGTCTTGTGACATTGACCTTCTGCATGACGGGGTTGCCGTCCTTGTCAGTCTCGTCGGTGGGCTGCTCCTCCTGACGGGTGATGTCCATGACGATGGGCCAGCGGACATAGTCGGAGTACTTCTTGACCAGCGCCTTGAGCTTCCATATCTCGAGGAACGAGCCGTAGATCTCCTCGTCGGTGTCCTCTTTTACATGCATGATGACATCCGTGCCGACGGCGTATTTGTCGCAGTCGGCGACGGTGTAGCCGTCGGCTCCCGTGCTCTCCCACTGAACGCCGGTCTCCTCGCCGTACTTGCGGCTGATGACGGTGACCTTGTCGGCGATCATGAAGGCAGAGTAAAAGCCCACGCCGAACTGACCGATGATGGAAAGATCCTCGCTCTCGGCCTGGTCTGCGTCCATCTCGCCCTTGAACTTATAAGAGCCGGACTTTGCGATAACGCCGAGGTTTGCCTCCGCCTCCGCCTTGGTCATGCCGATGCCGTTATCGGACACGGTAATGAGGCGCTTGTCCTTATCGACGGTGATTCGGATGCGGTAGTCCTCTCTGTTAAGACCGACCTTATCGTCGGTCAGCGACAGGTAGCACAGCTTGTCGATAGCGTCGGATGCGTTGGAGATAATTTCACGCAGAAATATCTCCTTGTTGGTGTAAATTGAGTTGATCATCAGGTCAAGCAGTCTCTTGCTCTCGGCCTTAAACTGTTTCTTTGCCATATATTAACCCTCCAAATAAAATACAAACACTATTAGAATTTATATTATAACACATTATAATGATTTTTCAACTAATTACAGCACTTGACGGGGATGTTATAATATAATGTTGTTAAAAAGTATTTTATTTTGGAGGTAATAACCTTGACTAAGATAGACATTTTCTCCGGATTTTTGGGCGCAGGCAAGACCACGCTCATCCGCAAGCTCATTGCAGAGGGCTACAAGAACGAAAAGCTCGTCCTCATCGAGAACGAGTTCGGCGAGATAGCCGTTGACGGCGGCTTCCTCAAGGACGCAGGCGTCGAGATAACCGAGATGAACTCCGGCTGCATCTGCTGCACCCTCGTCGGCGACTTCACGAAGGCTCTTAAAAAGGTCATCGAGGAGCATCACCCCGACCGCATCCTCATCGAGCCCTCGGGCGTCGGCAAGCTCAGCGATGTCGCAAAGGCGGTCGCAGGCGTCGAGGGCGCCCAGATAGGCGCAAAGGTCACCGTTGTCGATGCCGGCAAGTGCCGCATGTATATCCGCAACTTCGGCGAGTTCTTTAACGACCAGGTGCAGCACGCCGATGTCATCGTTTTGAGCCGCACGGATTCCGCCTCCGACGGCAAGGTCGTCACCGCAAGCGCCATGCTCTCGCAGCTTAACCCCAACGCCACCGTCATCACCACCCCGTGGTCGGAATTAAGCGGCGAGCAGATAGTGCAGGTCATGGAGCGCATCGACTCCCTGTCGAGCACCATGCAGGAGATGACCCATTTCCACGAGCATCACCACGACCATGACCATCATGACCATGACCACGACGACCACTGCGGCTGCGGCTGCGGTCATGACCATGAACATGAGCATGAGCACGACCACGAGCATGAGCATGAGCATGAGCATCATCATGACCATGACCACGAGCACGGCGACCATTGCAGCTGCGGCTGCGGTCACGACCACGACCACGAGGGTCACCACCACGCCGACGAGGTGTTCACCTCCTGGGGCGTTGAGACACCGAAGAAGTTTTCCGAGGACGAGATCCGTGAAAAGCTCAACGAGCTTGACGATTGCAGGCACTACGGCACTATCCTTCGTGCCAAGGGCTTTGTCGATTCCCCCGACGGCGAGTGGGTGTACTTTGACTATGTCCCCGGCGAGGTCGACATTCGCCGCGGCGGCGCTGCCGTCACCGGCAGGATCTGCGTCATCGGCTCGAAGATAAACGAGCAGGCTATCAAGGAGCTGTTTAACATTGAGTGAGATTAAAGATGTACCCGTATTCCTGTTTACGGGCTTTCTTGAAAGCGGCAAGACGAAATTTATTCAGGAAACGCTGGAGGACAAGCGCTTTAACTCCGGCGAGCGCACGCTGCTCATAGTCTGCGAGGAGGGCGAGGAGGAGTACGCTCCCGACCAGTTCTCCGGCAAAAATGTGTTCATAAAGGTCGTGGAAGAGCCCGAGGAGCTTACCCGCCCCAACCTGCGCAAGTGGCTTGAGGAGACAAACAGCGAGCGTGTCGTGATTGAATATAACGGCATGTGGATGCTCGATGATCTGTATCAGGCGCTGCCGGAGATGTGGATGGTGTATCAGGAGTTTCTGTTCGCCGACGCCCGCACCTTTGAAAGCTACAACGCCAACATGCGAAACCTCGTCTACGACAAATTAAAAAGCGCCGAGCTCGTGGTGTTCAACCGCTACGACGACTCCATCGACCGCATGACCCTGCACAAGATTGTCCGTGGCGCTTCCCGCAGAAGCGACATTGCCTACGAGTACGCCGACGGCAATGTGCAGTACGACGACATTGAAGACCCCCTGCCGTTCGATGTCAACGCACCCATCATCGAGATAGGTGACGACGACTACGCCATCTGGTACCGTGACCTGTCGGAAGAGCCGCAGAAGTACGAGAACAAGACCGTGCGCTTCAAGTGCCGCTACCTCAAGCGCAAAAAAGTGCCCGCAGGCAGCTTCATCGTAGGCCGCCATGTCATGACCTGCTGCGCCGAGGATATCCAGTTTGCCGGGCTCATCTGCAAGTGGGACGGCTGGGAGAGCATCACCGGCGACTCGTGGCATGTCCTCACGGCAAAGATAAACCACAAGTTCAGCCGTGCCTACGGCAAAAAAGGCCCGGTGCTGACCTTCATCAGCGACGAGCCTTGCGAAGTCCCCGAAACCCCCGTAGCAAGCTTCTGATTCAAGTTAACGGAAGCCGACCACCTATCGTCTGTCAGTGTGCCCTTTCGGTGCTTTTCGCCTTTTTTCGTCTTGCCGGGCACAAAGCCCGCCCGCACCAAAAGAAAGTCGAAAATCCCTCGAAAAACACTACTGTCAGATGCTGCGCAGTTTTGTCGAGCAGATTTTCCTCAGCAAAAGGTTTAAACTCAGCATGAGCAGAAATCTGCCCGTCAAAACCGATAGTCGTTCGACTCCCGTCAACTTAAAAAAACACGCAGATTCAAGCAATCTGCGTGTTTTTTTCTATTCTTTCGCCGTCTCGCTTATGAGCGCCGAGCCGAGGATGAGCACGGCGCCCACTATGCCGAGCGGGGTCAGTCTCTCGTGCAGGACCGCTGCCGACAAAAGCAGCGCAAACACGGGGTCTATGTAGCTCAGCACCGCAACGGTCTGCGCCTTGAGCCGCTGCATGCTGCCGAAATACAAGGCGTAGGTGATGCCCGTGTGGACAATGCCGACGAGAAGCACCATGCCGATATCCGCCGCCGTCAGCGTAAGCTCCGGCACGCCCTCGGTGAGGAGGACATACGGTATCATGACGAGCGCAGCGCCGGCAAGCTGGATAACGGTCTTTGCGTAAATGTCCTCGACCACGACCTTTTTGTTCAGGATGATGACCGCGGCATACAACGCCGCCGCACCGAGACCGAAGGCGATGCCCCGAAGGTCCTGCATCTGCCCTGCGCCGCCGCTTAAGACGCCCGACACGAACAGCATGCCGACGATGGCGGCAAGGACGCAGGCGAGCTTTTTCGCCCCGAGCCTTTCACGGAACACCAGCGGCGAAAGCAGAATGACGATGGTCGGCTGCATGTAGTAGCACATGGTCGCCGCAGCGACGGTGGTGTAGTTGTACGCCTCGAAAAGCAGCATCCAGTTAAGCCCCATGACAGCACCCGTCAGGACGAGCCAAAGCGTTGCCTTCCGCTCCGGCAGCTTCAGCTTCCCGCCTCGCACGAGCACGAATATGAGCAGAAACACGCTGCCGAGCACGCCCCTGCACAGGGCGACCATCGCCGACGACAGCGGAATGTACCTGCGCACGATGCCGATCGTGCCGAATATCAGCATTGAGCCGATGAGGGCAATATATGATTTAAAATTATCCTTGTTCATATGCTTTTCTCCTGTTTAGAAGCTAATTTTACCGCCGGTGCATTAATGTGTCAAGAAGCAACATATTTCGACAAATGCTTTCAGTTTCTGGTGTATATACACCTGTTTTAATTAAAAAAATTTAAAAATTAAAATTTTTTTCTGCAATATCCGTGCACTTTCGCCGTCATTAAGGATGAGCCGGCTTCGGCAAGCAATTGCCGATCACAACTGAACGGAGACTTCAAATGACTTCTTCTCGCAAGACCCGCACCCTGCGGGCAATGAGCGTTTTTCTCGCCGTTGTCATCCTTTTATGTGCGGCGCTTTCGCCGGAGGCGAACGCAGCCTCGAAGGCAAGCAACTACGAAAACGCCGTCCTGTTCTGGACGAATGTTGAGCGCTCCAGACACGGATTATCAAAGCTCAAGACCACCGACGCTCTGTGCGACGCCTCAGGCGTGCGTGCAAAGGAGCTTCACAGGAAATACAGCCACACAAGACCGAGCGGCAGCAGGTGGACCACTGCGCTCAGCGCCAAGGGCATAAAATACTACTCCGCCGCAGAAAACATCGCCTCGGGCTACAAAAGCCCCTGCACCGTCGTCAAGGCATGGATGGAGTCCAGCGGACACAGGGATGCCATTTTAAACAGCAAATACTCCTACCTCGGCGTCGGCGTTTATTACAGCGAGTCGAACAAGAGATATTACTGGGATGAGCTTTTCACCGGCGGCGTGAGCTATTCCGGCGCATACAGCACCTACAATGTCTCCCCCAGGGGACTTAGCGTCAATAAGTCGAGCATCAAGCTCTCCCGAGGCGGCAAAACCACCGTCATCGGAACGCCGTCCCCGGTCTACGCCACCGCCGTCGTCACCTGCACAAGCTCCGATTCGAGCATTGTTAAGGTCACCGGCACGGAGGTCAATGTCATCACTGTCAAGGGTGTCAAGGCGGGCAAGGCAAAGCTCACCGTCAAGTGCGGCTCGTACACCAAAACCGTTAGCGTTACCGTCGGCTAGGGTTTCCCTACACAGCCCTGCCGTGCGGCATAATATATTCACTTTAGCCAAACTCCCATCAGCAAAACCTACATATTCCTTTCTCCACCCCCCCAACCGTACCCGGTACTTCTCCCCCGAAGCCCCGGGTACAACCTTTTCAGCGTGCAAAAAATCCTCTGGCTTTTTGTGCGCTGAAAAACACGCCCATGACGCCCGAAAAATGCGCATTATACTATTGAAAATATAAATGTTCTGTGCTGGAATATGACCGAATTGACCGAGTTGGTCATATTTTTTGGAGCATAGGTTAGCTTGTGCTAACTCGCGGCGGAAAGGGGCTTCTTAATTTGAACGAAAAAATTGAACTTACCGGAGTGCCGGAGACGATGCTGCAAACGCTTTACGCCCGTGCCAAGGAGAGCCGCACACGGGGTGCGGTGACCGACAAAAAGGCCGAGGAGATAATCGAAAAGCTCGACTACGACTTTTCGCTTGCCGACAGCGACATTGCCATGAGCAGCGGCGTTATCGCCCGCACGATAGTTCTCGACAAAATGGTGAGCGGCTGGCTCGGTGAGCACCCCGACGCCGTCGTCGTGAACATCGCCTGCGGTCTCGACACCCGCTGCTACCGCATGGAGGGTTTCCGCCACTGGTACAATCTCGACCTGCCGGAGACCATCGCCGTGCGGGCAAAGCTCCTGCCCGAGGACGGTGCGATATCGCAGATAGCGATGTCGGCAATGGACGATTGGGGCGGTCTCATCGCCGAAAACGCCCCGACGCTCGTTATCATCGAGGGGCTTACGATGTACCTCTCGCAGGCGGATGTGCAGCGCATTTTCGAGGTCATCGCCGGGCGCTTTGAGACCGCAACCGTGTTCGTCGAGACGATGAATCCCGTGATGGTCAGGCGCTTCAAGGAAAAGTCCATCGGTCAAAGCGGCGCAAGGTTTAACTGGGGCGTGAAAAACGGCGCAGCGCTCGCCGAGCTCCTGCCGGACTTCCGCTTTGTCTGCGAGCACGGCCTCACCGAGGGCATGGCTCAGTTCGTGCCGATATACAAGATACTCGACAAGCTGCCCACGGTGCGCAGCATTTCGAATAAAATAATCGTTTTGGAAAGGTGAGTGCAATGTCTTTTTTTGAAAACACACGCAAGCCGTCCGGCTTGGGCGGCAAGCTCATGGTGAACATGATGAATCTCGGCCACGGTGCGCTCGCCGAATGGGGCATGCAGTACCTCAATGTATCGG
Source organism: uncultured Oscillospiraceae bacterium (assembly GCA_934597175.1). Taxonomy (GTDB): domain Bacteria; phylum Bacillota; class Clostridia; order Oscillospirales; family Oscillospiraceae; genus F23-B02. The sequence goes on from CAKTQR010000008.1 coordinate 46,125, forward strand.
AGAGCGCCGCCGTTTTGGACTGCGGCTGCGGCGGCGGAGCGAACATTAAAAAGCTGCTGGGCAAAGCCGCCCATGGCAGCGTCAAGGGCATCGACTACTCCGAGGTGAGCGTGGAGAAATCCCGCAGCCTCAACGCCTCGGCGATAAGCGCCGGGCGCTGCGAGGTCATGCAGGCGAATGTTGCGGAGCTTCCGTTTGAGGACGATTCTTTTGACCTCGTGACGGCGTTCGAGACCGTGTACTTCTGGCCGGAGCTGCCCGCCAGCTTCCGAGAGGTCGGGCGTGTGCTCAGGCCGGGCGGCACATTTTTCATCTGCAACGAGTGCTGCGAGGACAGCAAGTGGACGGATATCGTAAGCGGCATGGTCATCTACACCGCCGACGAGCTTAAGGAGCTTCTGACGCAGGCGGGCTTTGCCGATATCGTCATGCACAAAAACGACAAGGGCTGGCTGTGTGCCACGGCTCGGAAATGAGGGAAAAGCGAAAATGGACAATCAAAAATTCAGAGTTGACACCGACGGATTTTTCGGCGAGCTTTTCGTCCCCGGGGAGGACAAGTTCTTTAGAGGCGACAGGGGCGCAAATAAAGCCGCAAGCTATGCCGACCGCATGGATTCGCTCGAAAAAACCTTAGAGTTCGTCTCCGAGTGGTGAGGTGAGATATGAGCATTTTTGCATCGCTGCTGCGCAGCGCGTATAAGCTCTCCGGCGCAAAAAAAGCCTTCAGGCTGCCGGAGGACGAGATATTGAAGGTCATCGAAAAGCAAAACCGCAACAGGGGCGTGTTCACGCCGACGGATAATAAGGCGCATTACGAAACTATCGATGTAAACGGCTTTCCCTGCCTCATCGTGCGGCAGAGCGAAAAGCCCGCCGAGCGGGCGATACTGTACTTTTTCGGCGGCGGCATGGTCATCGGTCCTGACAAGGGCGACCTGCCGGTCATGCGAAAATTGGGGCGTGACACGGGCTGCGATGTGTGGTTTCCGTTCTACCCCCTGTGCATCGGGCACTGCATCACCGAGACCTACGACATGGCGTTTGAGTGCTATCGCCGCATGACGGATATCTACGGCGGCGGCAATGTCAGCACCTGCGGCTTTTCCTCCGGCGGCGCACTTGCGCTCGGCATCGCAGCGCACAACAACGCCTTGGGGCAGCCGCTGCCGCAGCCGAGACACATCGTTGCCGTGTCCCCGGGCGAGGTGCCGTGGAACGACGCCGAAAATGAGCGCATGCAGACGCTCAACGAGACCGATGTTGCCATCGACTATGCATTCATGGTGCTTGTCGAAAAATTCATGCGCCACGGGCAGGATAATGTCCCAGACTACATGATCTCCGGCTCACGGGGCGATTTTTCCGGCGTGGGCGACATTTTCTTTGTCTACTCATCCGACGAGGTGCTCTACGGTGCGCTGCCGGACTTTGAAAATGCCTGCAAGCGGGCAAGCGTCCCCTGCACGGCGTTTGCACGCCCGAAAATGGTGCATTGCTACCCGATGCTGCCGTATTTCAAGGAGGCAAAGGAGGATTTTGCGAAGATAACGGAGGTGCTCAGGAAATGATCTGGCAGGTTTTAATAGAAGGACTTGTTCTCGGCGTGCTTCTGGTGCTTATATGCGCAGTCGGCATCCGCAAGGGCGCAGTCGGCATGGTGCACCTGTACGAGCCCGAGGTGCAGGCACGCTGCGTTGAGCTCGGGCTCACGACATTTGAAAAAATTAAGCACAACAGCATCGTTTTTAAGGCTGTGTGCCTGCCCGGGTACATTGCGTATGTGCTCGTGTGCGTGTACGCCGTGAACGGCGCACGGGGCTTTTTGAGCGGCTTTTGGCAGCTTTTTGTGATTCTCTCGGTCATGAATCTCATCGACCGCTTCCTCGTCGACGGCTACTGGGTCGGCCACACCAAGGCGTGGATAATCCCGGGCACGGAGGATCTGCGCCCGTACATTAACGCCGCCGCCAAGCGCAAAAAGTGGCTGTTCGGAACGGTCGGCATGGCGGTCATTGCGGCGATACTCGCAGGGCTGATGGCGCTGTTTATCTGAGGTGCGCCATGAGATTTGTTACATTTGGCGACAGCAAAAAGCCCGCCGTTCTGTTCTTCCACGCCATGGGCGTCACCGGCGAGAGCTCGTCGCCCGTAGCCCGGCATTTGCAGGATGATTACTACTGCATCATGCCGACATCATCCGTCTACTGCGCAGATCAGCGCTATGTCAGTAAGGCCGATGAGCTGCGGCAGATAGAGGATTTCCTGCGCCGTCAGGGTGTGGAGCGTCTGGCGATGGTCGTTGCATCGTCTATCGGCGCTGACCTTGCGGCGGCGTTTTTGTCGCAGACCGAGCTGCCGGTCGAGCATGCGTATTTTGACGGCGGCCAGTTTGCGCAGATAGGCAAGGCCGCCCGCCGCATCATGACCCCGTTTCTGTACCTTGCCATCAAGAGTTTGTATTGGTCAAACGGCGCAACGCTCAAGAAGATCATGTGGTGCGACGACGATGCGATAAAGCCGTATTTCGTCGAGGCCGGCAGAGCGCTTTCCTACGGCGACCTGCGTCGGCAGATGGGCGACAGCTTGGTAAACGAGCCGTTCCCGCCGCTTTCCGGGGAGCTTCAAAGAAACGCATTTTTCGCCTTCGGCAGCGCTGAGGAGCACTGCAAATACCGGGACGCCGTCATGCGCTCGTACCCCGAGGCGCACTTTCCCGTGCTGCGTGGTCACGACCACATGCAGTTTCAGATATTAGACCCTAAGGGCTTTGCCGAAATGCTGCGGCGCATCATCGAGACCGGCGAATTTTCGATAAAACAAGAGGACGATATGAAGCTTAAGATTGAAAAAAACAGCGTGCAGGAGACGCTCGTCATCCCGATGTACGCCCGCAAAAAGTGCTCGGAGCTGTACCCGGATCTGTTCCGTGACGACACGGCGGCGGAGCTTTTAGACAAGGTCGATTACGACTTCTCGGCGCTTGAGCGCAAGTCCGGCAGCCTCATGCAGCGCTTTGGATTCCTAGAGTGCGCAATGCGGCAGACAGACCTTGCCATCGGGGTGCGGGAGTACCTGAGCGCCCACCCCGATGCCGCCGTCGTGAATCTCGGCTGCGGGCTCGACACAACGGGCAGAAGCTGCGATAACGGCAGCTGCAAAATTTATAATCTCGACTTTCCCGAGGTCATCAAGGTGCGCAACGAGCTGCTGCCCGCCGGCGAGCGGGAGGAGAATATCCCCTGCGACCTAAACGACACGGCGTGGTTTGAGCGCATCGACGCCTCGGGCGGCGCTGTGTTCTTCGCAGCGGGCGTGTTCTACTACTTTCTCACCGAGCAGGTGCGCTCGCTTGTCTGCAGGATGGCGGACGCCTTCCCGGGCGGGGTCTTGGTGTTCGACGCCGCCAACAAAAAGGCGGTCAAGCTCATGCTGAAAACATGGATAAAGGATGCGCAGATAAAGGATGTCGGCGCATACTTTGCCGTTGCCGACGCAAAGGCCGAGCTCAGCCCGTGGGATGAGCGCCTTTCGGTCACGAGCCGGGGCTACATGCTCGGTTACAACGACCTCAAAGGCCCCTCGGTCAGCGGCTTTTTCCGCTTCCTGTCGAGAGTCGGCGATAACACGATGAATATGCAGATAGTGAAAATTGCGTTCAAAAAATGATAAAAAGAGCTGATGAGCGCTTGCTCATCAGCTCTTTTTTATTGACGCACTTAGGAGATGATGGTAAATTTAAATAAAGGGGGCGAACCTGCGATGTCGATAATGGAAATTGTCTTTACAATTGGCAGCCAGACCAATTTTTTAATATGGCTCTTCTTTGCGGCGTCGTTGGTTTACCAAATACGCACTCATTTGTGGGGCATACTTGTCGGTAGCTTTTCTATCGGCAACATACGGGGCGCAACATGTCGTAGACGAGCAAAAGCCGCAACAAAGGAGCAGCCCCTTTGGCGGCGCATCACCATGACCTACATCGGCGACTATGTCAGTAAACGCCTGCGCAAGCCGTATAAGATGTACATGGTATTCAAGGCTGTGTTTGATATATGGATAATCCTCGGAGGGCCGTTTACTGTGGCTCTGAATTCTGTAGAAATCCCTTATTCCGCAATGATTCAGGGTGTTAACATTCTTGGATTAACGGTTTTTAATGCAGTAATGCTCCTGTTTTACAACCCCAACACCCGGGAAACAAGATTTGTTGATTTTATGTACTGACCTTAGAGCAAATAAAGCCCTCTACTTCACCTTTGCTATCGTGTCGTGGCAGACCGTGCCGTCCTCGGCGATGGTGGACTGGCGGATCAATTTTACTACGCAAATGTGAACATTTCCACACCGAAAGCGAGGGAACGCCGTGAATAATGACTTGGAGCGCACCGCACGCAGCCTTTTGGACGGCACTCTTGCGCCCGAGGCGCTTGAGCGCAGTATCGAAAGCGACCCGTGCTGGACGGAGAAAAATTCGGGCAGCCCCATCTCCGCCGAGACGCTGACGGAGCTCGTGGGGGCAAGCTATGAAAACCGCAGACTCTGCCCGGTGCTTCCGGAGCTCACGGACGCAGTCGGGGCGGCGGCGATAAGCGATGCGGTGTTTGATGCAATGCTGCACCACCCGGACGAGGACACACGGCAGCAGCTCATTATAAGCCTGTCGCACAAGCGGCTCACAGAGGCGCAGCTGCGCATTTTGTGCGATGAGCAGGCGGCGTTTGAGCGCTTTTTCGAGCTGGCGATACAGTATTACACCGGGAAAGAGCACTCGCTTGAAAAATTCGCCGCATTTGTTGACGAGTTTGCACGGGGCAAGTATTCGTGCATGCTGCCGGAGCTTGTCTCGGAGCTCACGGGCGACTGCACCGCAAGCAGCGAGGACAAGCACGAGTATCTTTTGAAGCTTATAAAAAAATAAGCCGTTGCTGACAAAGCAACGGTTTAATTATTTATATCTTGACTTTTTGCGGGAATAATCTATAATGACATTTGTAAGGTCGTTAAAAAAATAACTATCTAATGATCGACTTCAAGGAGGCTACATTATGGATCGCAAAATCAGAGTTGTTCAGTACGGTGCAGGCAAAATGAGCCGCTATCTCATGCGCTATGTTATCGAGCATGACGGCGAGCTGGTCGGCGCATTCTGCCGCAACAAAAGCCACATCGGCAAGGATGTGGCGGAGATAATCGGCGACGGCTTCCCCCATGTCGGCGTCGTGGTCGAAAATTCCGCCGATGCCGACAGACGCATAGCTCAGCTCAAGCCCGATGTGTGCATCATCGCAACACGCAGCACCGTCGCCGAGCTTGAGGACATCTTCACCATCTGCGCAAAACACGGCGTGAACGCCATCACCACCTGCGAGGAGGCGCTGTATCCGTGGAACTCCTCGCCGGCACTCACGAAAAAGCTCGACAGGCTTGCAAAGGAGGGCGGCTGCACTCTCACGGGCGTGGGCTACTGCGACCTTTACTGGGGCACGATGGTCACGAATCTGGCGGGCTCGTCGCACAAGATAACCAAGATCGAGGGCAGCAGCTGGTACAATGTCGAGGACTACGGCGTGGCGCTTGCCGAGGGTCACGGCGCAGGGCTTAGCATCGACGAGTTCAACAAGACCATCGGCTGCTACAACGATACCCCGTCGGAGGAGATGAAGGAGCTCGTCGAGTCGGGCAGATATGTCCCGTCATACATGTGGAATCAGAACGGCTGGCTTTGCAGCAAGATGGGTCTGCATGTCACCTCGCAGACGCAAAAATGCATCCCCTGCGTCGACAAGGAGGATCTCAAGTCCGAGACGCTGGGCATGGTCGTCAAGGCCGGCGATGCCACCGGCATGCGTGCAATCGTCACGACCGAGACAAAGGAGGGCATCACCCTTGTGACCGAGTGCGTGGGCAAGATATACAATCCCGAGGAGACGGACAAGAATGTGTGGACGCTGCACGGCGAGCCGAACACGACCTGCATCGTAAACGAGCCTGCGACGGTGGAGCTCACCTGCGCAACGCTCGTAAACCGCATCCCGCAGCTCATTGACGCTCCCGCGGGCTATGTCACGACCGACCAGTTCCCGTACAACGAGTACATGGTCCACCCGATGAACACCTATGTGAAAACGAAGTAAAGCATATGACAAAAGGACAGCCGAGAGGCTGTCCTTTTTGGTTTAGTTATTTACAAACGAGACGGCGTCGTGACTGCCGACGGCGCAGAAGATCGAGTTCTCGATGAACGCTCGCAGGGTGGGGATGAGCGAGCGGAGGTCTGCGGCGGTGGTGTCGAGTATCTCGTGGCGCAGCTTGGCGATATCCTCGGCGCTCGTGCCCTTGAGATAGCGGCGGCAGCTCAATTCGCACTGACCGGCAGGGTCGAGCAGGGGGTCTGTCGTGTTGACCGTGCCGATGATGATATCGTCAAGCGGCATGTCCTCACTGAGCATCTGCTCGAGCACATCGGGCAGCGCCGCAAATGCGTCGGCGGAGCTCATGAGATTCGGGTCACGGTACGAGTAGCAGAACATGTCGCCGCCCGAGCGGACGCTCATGCCCGTTCCGTAAGCGCCGCCCTGCACACGCACGGCGCCCCACAGGTAGCCGTAGGTCATGAGGGACGACAAAACGGGCCATGCGCCACTGAACTTTCCGCCGAGTGCGTTGAGATTGCAGCCGAGTGCGCTGAAGCCGACATCGGCGGGTATCTCGACGGCGCAGTCGCCCTTTGCGCCCTCGGGCATGGCGGCGGCTTCGCCTATCTCGCTTTGCGGCAGAGCCTTTACAAAGCTCTCGATCGCCGCAGTCTCGGGCTCGCCGCCGAAGCCGACAAACAGCCTGTTTGCGGCAAATGCACGCCCGGCGAGCGCCGCAAGCTTTTCGCCGAGCGCCTCGGCGTCGGCGTCAAAGCCGTCGGCAAGGTCTGCAAACCAGCGGGCGAAGCTCTCGCCCTCGATCGCTTCACGAAGCGCAGCCTCGGCCGAGAAGCCGGACAGCGCCTTTGTCATCGCAAAGCTGTGGCCGTTTCCGATGAGCGACTGCTTGATGAAATAATCGTTCTGCATGACGATCTGGCCTATCTTATCCGTCTCGTCCCAGCGGGTGTGCAGCAGAAGCTCGGAGAGAAGCTCGGCTGCCGCCTGAGCGTTCTCACGCAGGGTGCTTGCCGAAACGAGCAGATACGACTTGCAGGTGTTAAGCTGACCGTCACGGGAGATGAGCTCGATCTTCGTCCCGAAGCCGCCGAGGGTGGCTTTTATCTTATTCTGAAGCTCCAGCGCCGTAAGATTTTCCGTGCGCAGGTCGCCGAGACAGGTGCTCAGCAGGTTTAGAAGCCTAAGCTCCTCGGTCGTGAAGTCGGACACATCAAAATAGAGGTTAAGATACACGATGCCGTCGGTGTTTGCGCTGACGCTGAGCGCCGGGCGGCCGGCTATCTCGCAGGGCTCGGTCTTTATCGGCTCGACATCACGGGGAACATCGCCAAGCTCCAAAACCGGCAGGGTGGAGAGCACCTCCTCGTCGTCCTGACTCTGCTGCCACTGCCGCATTTTCTCGACGGCGTTCATCATTTCCCGACGCTTTTCGTCATCCCATGCGGCGGCCTCGGCCTCGCACTTTGCCTTTTCACGGGCTGCGTCGTCAGCGAGCTTCGTTTTCGACGGCAGGGCATAGACATAGCACTTGTCGTCCGGATCTGCGAGCATTTCGAGCATGAGCGCCTCAAAATATCCGGTGTCGAGCTTTTCACGCAATGCGTCAAACACCTTGGCGTTATCGATGTGCAGCAGCGGGTCGCCGCCGTAAAGCCAGCCGTCGAGCGACTTTATCGCAAGCTCGACGCCATACGGCTCGGTGACCTCACGGCAGTTGAAGGCAAAGCGCTCTATGCAGGCGTGCAGGGCGCTGCGGTCAAGGCCGTTTTCGGCAACGGAGCGCACGGTCTCGGGCACGAAGGAGCGAATTTTGTCGAATTTATCGGCGGTGGTATTTAATACCACAAGGTCGAGCGACGGCTGATATATACCGTCGTTTATCTCGACATTTGCGTCCTGCGCAAGGCCGTTTTCCAAAAACGCACGCTTGAGCGGCGCTTCGTTCGAGCCCGTGAGGTAGTCTGCGATTATCTTCGCCGCATAGAGCTTTTCAATTTCATCAAAGCGGCACAGAAGCTTGCCGAGCACCATGTGCGCACGGTCATCCTCGCCCTCGGTGGGCTCAAAGGTAACGGTCGCCGTGCCGGTGACGGGCTTTTGCTCGGCAAAATCAAAGTCCGGCTCAAGGTAGTCGTACCGGGAAAGGTACTCTGCATCTATGTACTCCAAAACGCTGTCGATATCCATGTGTCCGTCGAGGAAGAAGCGGGCGTTCGACGGGTGGTAGAAGCGGCGGTGCGTTGCGATAAACTGCTCATAGCTTAAGTCGGTTATGCTGTCGGGCCTGCCGCCGGAGGAAAAGCCGTAGCAGGTGTCCGGGTACATGAGCCTGTCGCAGGCATCGCCCATGATGCGCTCGACATCGGCGTATGCGCCCTTCATCTCGCTGAACACGACGCCGTTGTAGCTAACGCTGCCATTTTTGTCAAACTCATAGTGCCAGCCCTCCTGCATGAAGATCTCGGGCATTTTGTAGATGCTCGGACGGAACACCGCATCGAGGTACACGCTCATGAGGTTAAACAGGTCCTGCTCATTGCGGCTCGAGACCGGGAACATGGTCTTGTCGCCGAAGGTGTAGGCGTTCAAAAATGTCTGCATGGAGCTTTGCAGCAGCGACACAAAGGGCTCCTTTACGGGGAATTTATCCGAGCCGTTTAACACGCTGTGCTCAAGGATGTGGAAAACGCCGGTGTCGTTTTCGGGAAGTGTTTTGAACGAGACTGCAAAGGTCTTGTTGAGGTCGGCTCTGTCAAAATACAAAAGCCGGGCGCCGCACTTTTTGTGCCGCAGGGTGTAGAGCGTTGCCTTTTTCGCCTCGACATACTGCTTGTTTTCAAGCTCGAAGCCGGCGGTCACGCCGCCGAGCTCCAGCTCGCTGAGTCTGGTTTTTTCGGTAATCATATTTCCTCGCCTTTCACAGGGTCTTTTTAAACAGCCTGTAGTATTCGTTTGAGTGCTCAAGCTCCGCAGGGCTGCCTTCGGCCTCCGACACCTCACGGTCAAGGCCGTAGGTCATGTTCTCACGCACCGTGCCGCCGATGAGGGGATCTTTCTGGAACACATAGGCAAAGCGGTCACGCTATGCGATGAGGTCGTAGCCCGAGATATCCTCGCCGCCGAATTTTATGCTGCCCTCGCCCGGCTCATAAAGGCGCACGAGCAGCTTAAACACCGTGCTCTTGCCCGCTCCGTTGCCGCCTATGATGGCGGTCACCTTGCCCATAGGGATATTGAGCGATATGTCCTTTAGGACTTCCCTGTCCTCATTGTATGCAAAGCTCACATTGTCGAATGTGATATCCGAGCACAATTCGGGGACGGGTGCGCCGCTTTCCCGCTCGGGAGCGGCGTCGGAGATGCTGTTTATCTTCTGCATGCTGCCGAAGATGCCCGACACCGAGCCGACATTCATGAAAAACTGCATGAGCAGAAGCCCTCGAACTCGGGGTCCTGTATCTGGGCTTTAAACTCCTCGCAGATGCACTTATACTCGGGCTTTATCTCTCTGCGGCAGGGGCAGTAGCCGCCGGTCTGCTTGAGCCCGGCCTTTATCCTTGCAACGACGGTGGGGTCGTCGTTGAGCCTTATCTTTCCCATGATCTCGGTCTCCTTTTATTCGTACAAAAGCTTGGATATCTCGGAGATAAGATCCTCGCTCTCCATGCTGCCTATCACACGGTTAACAAGCTCGCCTTTTCTGAAAAACAGGAGCGTGGGCATGGAGTCGATGCCGAAGGTGTCGGCAATATCGGGCTCAAAGGTAATGTTCACTCTGCCGAAGCTTATGCCCGTAAGCTCGTCGGCGGCAGCGTCGAACACGGGCTCAAGCAGCACGCAGGCAAAGCAGTTTTCGCCGTAGCAGTCGATAACGGCGTACTCGGCCTTGGAAAAACTCTTCCACTCGGTGTTTTTAAGTTCCTTTACCATAGCCTTAACCTCCGATCCTGCGCATAATGATGTCGTTTATGTGCTCAAACAGCGGGGTAAGGCACACCTCGGCACGGGCCATGTCGAGAAGCTCGGCTTCCTCGGGCACATTTTCGCCCATGAGCTCCATCATCTGACCTATCTGCTCGGCCTGCTGCTTAACGGTCTCGTCATCGGGAACAAAGCCGCACTGACGGCAAAATTCCTCGGCGACCCATCCCTGCTTGTTCTGGTAGATGACCGACTGAGCTATATCCTCATCCGTGGGTGCGTAGCCCTCGACGGGCATGGCGGCGTAATCTGCCTTTGCCCTTTCGATTGCGGCGGTCATCTCCGCCTCGTCGTAGGAAAAATCGCTGTTGCTTATCATCGTGTCCATGAGATAGCGCATTATGGCCTTGCTCGCTTCGAGCCTTGCGTCGTCCTCGGCCTTCTCTGTGAGCATGGTACGGTAGTCGCCGACGGTGGTTACGCCCTCGATGCCGATCGATGCGATGAGCGCATCGTTCACCTCGGCAGGGGTGCGGCGGGTGATTTTCTCGACCGTGAGCGTAACGGGCTTTCCCGCAAGCTCGGTTTCGAAGCTCTCGCCCAGCTTTTTGCCGACGGCAGCCTTGGAGGCTTTCTCGGCGGCGGGGAGGGATGCGCCGGTGAATATAAGTATCGCACGCTTATCGGGGTAGCTTGCCTCGTCTGCTTTGCACCGGACGATATCGCCCTCGGAGCAGATGATGGCGCTTATCTGACCTGCATAGCGCAGCGACAGGGCGGCGATCTCTTTTTCTATGCGTTCGGCGTCGATGCTCACCGTGAGCATTTCGGCGGGGATCTCGACGCTGTCAATGTCGCACAGCTTAGTCACATATCCTTTCATAACGCAGACCTTTCTATAATCGTAATGTTCCCTCATTCTAACGCATCGTCAGACAAAAAACAATAGGATTCGACAGCGGTTTTTATTTGCATTTTGAACAAATTTTGTGTATTCGGGGTGCAAAAGGGAAACCCCGTGGCATTTTACCACGGGGTTGGATATTCAGCGGGTCAGTACCTTCACGGCGGCACGGGCAGCCGAGGCTGCGTCCGGCGTGTAGATATCTGCGCCTATCTCGTCGCAGAAGCTCTGGCTTATCGGCGCTCCGCCGACCATGATGGTCGTCGTGTCACGGATGCCGGCCTGCTTTGCAAGCTCCACTATCTGCCGCATCTCCTGCATCGTTGTCGTCAGCAGCGACGAGCATGCGATAATGTCGCAGTCGTGCTCCTTTGCCGTCTCAATAAACCTCTCCGGCGGGACATCAGCCCCGAGGTCGTACACCTCGATGCCGCTGCCCTCGAACATTATCTTCACGAGGTTCTTGCCGATATCGTGCAGGTCGCCCAGGACTGTGCCGATGCAGGCAGAGCCTATCGAGCGGGTGCTGCCGTCCTCGGAGACCATGTGCGGCTTTAAAACTGCGGTGGCTGCCGACATGCAGCGTGCGGCGATGAGCATTTCGGGCACAAAGGCCCGGTTTGCCGAGAAATCCTCGCCCAGCTCGTTCATACCGACGATGAGCCCGCCCGAGAGAATGTCCTGTGCGTCGATGCCCTCACCGAGCGCCTCGTCTATGAGCGTCAGCAGCTTTTTCTGCTGACCGCGCTTTATCGCAGCGGCAATTTTCTTGAGGATATCGCCCTCGGTCTCCTCGGTCTTGGCTTCAACTGCGGCGGTCTTGACCGCAGTGTCGAGCCTGCGGCGTGGGATATCGGGCAGGTCAAAATGCGGCATGTGCAGCTTAGCGTTGTAGTCGTCTATCGCACGGTCGATGTACCGGTCGATATGCGGGTACACAGCACCCGGCACGCCGTAGGTTATCGACGGAATGAAATACCCGCCCGGGCAGCAGTCACGCAGCGTTTTCTCGGCGTAGGCGGTGATCTCCTCGGGTGTGGCGTCCGCTCTGTCGATGGCAGCGCCCATGCCGCCCATGAGGACGAGCTTGCCCTTTAAATGCTTCTGCAATGCGGGGATGTTGTTCTCCGGCAGCGTGCCCTGCCAAACCTGGATGCCTATCTCCGCCATGTCGTCGACGATGTCGGCAAGGTATGCGTCGCCGTGGTGGATGGCGATGCAGCCCCGGGAGCGAATGTAGCCGTAGAAGCGGCGGTAGGGCTCTTTAAAAAACTCACGCCACATGTCCGGCTTCATGAAAAGAGCGGTCTTCGTGCCCCAGTCGTCGTGCGAGAAGATGACATCCGGCTGAAGATCATCGATAAGAAGCTGCACATATTTAAGGCGGTACTCGGTGATGTACTCTATAAGCTCGTGCATTTCATCGGGTTGCTCGTACAGCGCCGTGAGCGTGTTTTCAAAGCCCATGAGGAAGTGGCACTGCTCGAAAATGCCCGTGCCCATGAAGCCCGCAACGAGCTGGTTATCTCCGGCGGCGGCTCGGGCTTTTGCTCGGCACTCCGCCCAGCCCTCGGTGCAGTTTGCGGCGATATCGGGTGCGTGGACGACCTCACGCCAGCGGGTGATATCCGGGCAGACGGTGAGCCCGTCGCCGTGCAGCGGCGTTGCGCCCGGTGCGTCCTCGGGGAAGCTTATGGTCGTGCCCCAGCGGTCTTTTGACACCGTGCCACGCTTGCGGTTGCCCCTGAGGTAGGTGTTTATCGGGTCGTACAGGCACATGTGCAGCGCCTCGTACTGCTTTAAGACCCGCTCGGGCTTGCCGTCGGGCTTCAGTAATTCAAGAAAAATTTCCTTTGCAGTCTGCATATCAGTCACTCCTTAGTAGGATGCAGGATGTGTATGTCATAGTGAGCTCGCCGTAATTATACTCCAGCCCCGAGCGGCGGCAAATGTCGCTTACCCACAGGCCATACGCCTCCATCGATGACAGGCGCTTTTTCGGGAAGCGGCAGGGCTTCGTGGGGTATGTGCACTTTGCGCACACGGTGCATGTCCCCGCCGTCAGCGCAAGGCAGTCGGGGTAGAGTATCCTCGCCTGGCGGGTGAAGCCCTCGAAGCTTTTCTTGTGGCGGCGGGAGGCCTCCTGCATGCCGTCGTAATCAAACTCGTCGGCGAGCTCCCCGGTCGTCTGCACGAGAATGCCGCTTGTGCAGCCTTCGATGTCCAAAATTGCCTGCTCGAGCGTCCCGCAGCCCGGCGGACACGCCCAGCTTGCGCCGTATCTGCCGCAGCGATTGGACTTACACATATCCCGCACGTCGGCTCTCGGCACAAACGCCTCCATATTCGCCGCAGCGTAATGCGAAAAGCCGTTTTCCGCCGCAAGGGTCATAAGCCGTGTCATATCCGTCGTACCTCTTGACAAAGCAGTCGATGACTGCTTATATAATAAAGATATAATGACATTATATTAAGGGGGAGTGTCCGTGTCAAGCATCGAAGTAAGCTGCGGCGGCAAAGTGCATACCGTGTCGGCAAACGACGGTGAAACGCTGCTGGCTGCGCTGCGCAAAGCGGGCTTCTCCATACCCGCTGCCTGCGGCGGCAGGGGCAAATGCGGCAAGTGCCGGGTGAAGATAAACGGAGTGCAGCGCCTTTCGTGCAAGGTGTATCCCGCAGACGGCGACGCTGTCGAGCTTCCCGAAGCAGCCGGCGGTGCGATACTCACCGACACGGTCGATATCGCCGCACCCAAGGCAGCGCAAAGCGGCATAGCCGCCGCCGTTGACCTCGGCACGACCACCGTCGCCGTGCGCATTTACGATCTCAAAAATGCAGCGGAGCTCAAAACGCTCAGCGCATGGAACAAACAGGCCGCCTACGGCGGCGATGTGATAAGCCGCATCCGCTACACCATGGATGAGCCGGACGGCCTGCGCGAGCTGTCGGATATCATCCGCCGCCAGACCGGGGACCTGATACTTACCGCTCTTGCCGACTGCGGCAGAGACAAAGCCGAGCTCCGGCGCATTTTCCTTGCGGGAAACACCGTCATGCAGCACATTTTTGCGGGCTTGCCCGTGCGTTCTATCGCAACTGCGCCCTTTAAGCCCGAGACGCTTTTTGAAGCCCCGACAGGCGATGCGCTTCTCGGTGCGGAGCTGAGCTACGCCCCCTGCGTTGCCGGATATGTCGGCGGCGATATCACGGCGGGACTGCTTGCATCCGGGCTCTGCTCCACCGAGGGAAGCTCGCTGTTTCTGGATATCGGCACGAACGGCGAAATGGCGCTTGTGAGCGGGGGCAGGGTCTCCTGCTGCGCCGTCGCCTCCGGCCCTGCGTTCGAGGGTGCGGGCATAAGCTGCGGCATGCCGGCGCTCACCGGCGCCGTCAGCCATGTGCGCTATGACCGGGGGTTTTTGTGCGATGTCATCGGCGCAGTTGAGCCGACGGGGCTGTGCGGCTCGGGGCTAATTGATCTTGCCGCCACGCTGCTGCGCCTCGGCTGCATTGATAATGGCGGAAGACTTCTGCCGCCCGAGCTTGCGCCCGAGAGCATGCGGCGGTATATCCGCCCGGACGGGCAGGGAAACGGCGTGTTTTATCTAACCGAAAATGTGTACCTCACCGCCGCCGATGTGCGCAGTCTCCAGCTTGCAAAGGCAGCCGTCGCCGGCGGCATCGAGGTGCTGCTTGCCCGCCACGGGATAAAGGCAAATGACCTTACAAGGGTCTGCCTCGCCGGCGGCTTCGGCAATTACATCGACCCCAAAAGCGCCACGGCGCTCGGCATGCTGCCCGAAATTGCGCCGGAGCGCCTGCGCTGCCTCGGCAACACCTCGCTTGCCGGTGCGGCCATGGCGGCGGTCGACCCCGAGGAGCGCCGTGAGCTTCGCTCATGCGCCGAAAAATGCGAATACATTGAGCTGTCCGGCCTGCGGGAATTTACCGAAGCGTTCACGGACAACATGACTTTTGATATAACGGAGGACTAATTATGCAGATCCGCTTTCCGCTCATTCTCGACGGTGCGACCGGCACGGAGCTTCAAAAATGCGGCTACAAGGGCGATGTCAGCGCCGAGCAGTGGGTGCTCGATAACCCCGACAGCATCGTCGGCATCCAGAAAGGCTACATCAAAGCCGGAAGCAATGTCTTGTACTCGCCGAGCTTCGGCGCAAACCGCCGCAAATTAGAAGAGCACGGCATTTTCAACAAGACCGCCGACTACAACCGCCGCTTGGCGGCGCTCTCACAAAAGGCCGCCGACGGCAAGGCGTTCGTCGCCGGCGACATTTCCCCGACCGGCATGTTCCTCTCGCCCCTGGGCGAGGCGTCGTTCGAGGAGCTCGTGGATATCTACACCGAGCAGGCCGCAGGTCTTGAGCAGGCTGGCGTTGACCTTTTCGTCATCGAGACCATGATGACGCTCTCGGATGCCCGAGCCGCCGTTTTGGCTGTGCGCAGCGTCAGCGACAAGCCCATCTTCGTGACCTTCACCTGCGACGAAAACGGCCGCAGCCTCTCCGGCACGGATATCACCGCCGCCCTGACCGTTTTGCAGGGCATGGGCATCGACGCATTCGGCTTAAATTGCTCTGCCGGCCCTGCCGAAATGCTGCCGCAGATAAAGCGCTTGCGTGAATTTTCCCGTGTGCCGCTTATCGTGAAGCCCAACGCCGGCATGCCCGAGATCGTTGACGGCGAGACCATGTATAACTGCCCGCCCGAGGAGTTTGTCGAGCTCATCCCCGAGTTTTTAAAGACCGGCGTCGCCATATTCGGCGGCTGCTGCGGCACGACCGCCGAGCACATCGCCGCACTTAAAAAGGCGCTGCAAAGCGCCGAAATAGTGCCCCCCGCACCGAGGTTCACCGACCTGCTTCCCGCCTCGACCGAGAAGCTCGCGGCGTATCTGCCGGTCGACGCCCGCTGCGGCAAGATCCTCGCCGTCACGGACGATTTTGAGGACGAGCTTTCCGACGCACTGGACACCGACGATGTCATGGTCGCCGTGCGCCTTGACACATGGGAGGAGGTCGAGCTTTTCGCCGACTGCCAGTACATGATATCCAAGCCCCTGTGCCTCGTGTGCGACGATGCCGACATCCTCGAAGCGGCGCTGCGTGCCTACCAGGGTCGCCCCCTCTACGAGGGCTCGCTCCCCGACTTCGCCCTCGCCCCGCTGGTGAGCAAATACGGCGTGATAATTTGATGAAAACGCAGTTGAACGGGCAGCCCGTCCCGCACGACAAGCCCACGGACGAGCTTCTTTCGATGCTCCGCTCTGCGGATATGCAGAGCTTCTGCCTTGCCTGCGAGGCGCTTTCGGCTCGGGGCGAAACTGCCGCCCTGACCCCGTTTTTGCAGTCGGGCGACCGCTATCGCAGGCTGTATGCATTTAAATGTATAGGCGCAGCCACGCCCCGTGAGTTTTTGGAGGCGCAGCTGCACTCGGACGACTTTTTGTTCGTCAGTGCGGCGCTGCACATCATCGCCGAGCACGCCCCGGCCTGCGACGAGGCGCTTGTGAAGTCGGCGGTGCGGTCGCATCTTGCGCAGCTGCACGACGAGGACTCCGCACTCGATGTTCTGTCGGCAAGCGACGAAAATTACGCATTTCTGCTCGAGCTTTTGGTTAAAGCCGGGCGCAGCATGACGCAGGAGATAATCGCCGAGGTGCTGCTCGGGCACTACCTGCCCGAAAGAGCCGAGGCGGTCATCGATACGCTCGCAGCCTCGCCAAACCCGAAGCTGCGCACCATGGCAGCCCGCCATGCCCTCGCCCTCGGGCTCGACACCGCCCGCTTTGCCTCCGACCCCAACGCCCATGTCCGCAACACCGTAAGCAAGCACGATGTTTAAAAGCTCCGCCCGACCCGGCGGAGCTTTTTGCCGAAAAAATTTTTGTATGCTATTGAAAAAGCGTTCGGTATATGCTAGAATGATCTCACAATGGTTAGCGATGGCTAACCGAATCGAGCCGTATGAGCTGCCGAGGGGCGGCTATTTAAAACCGCATCGGTTAGCGATGGCTAACCGTAAAAAAGGAGACCCGCAATGTCCGAAGAAATGATAATAACCCACTGCTCGCCGACGCTTGCGGGGATAAAGACCGGCGCACTTTTTAACTGCGCCTACCCCTCCGACCGGGAGATGCGCTCAGCGGTGCGGACATGGAACAAAACGCTCTCGCCGAAGGGGCTGCGTGTGCTGCCGCTTCGGTACAACGGGCGCACGGCGCTTATTTATATCTACCGCCCCGCCATGCTTTCTGCCGACCTCGAAAACGAGACGGCACGCAGGCTGCTGCGCAGGTGCGGCTATGCGTCGGAAACGCCGGAGGGCTGCATCGTGCAGCTCATGCGCCGCTTTGCCGAGAGCGAGGAGTTTCCGCACGAGATCGGGCTGTTTCTCGGCTATCCGGCCGAGGATGTCTGCGGCTTTATTGCAAACAAGGCCTGCGGCTACAAGTGCGTCGGCTACTGGAAGGTGTACGGCGACGAGGAAAAGGCGAAGAAGACCTTCGCCAAGTTTGAGCGCTGCACCCGCTGCTACTGCCGGCAGCACGCAAAAGGAAAGGGTATCGAACGGCTGGCTGTAGCCGGTTGATATATATAAAAATTTTAAATTTAAAAATCTAAAGAAAGGTTAAGTTGACGGGAGACGAACACTATCGTCTGTCGGTGCGCCTGTTCGGCAATTTTCGACTTTTTCAAGGGAAGCCGAAATTTCTTGAAACCTCACCGACAGATGCCTTGCAGTTTTGAGGGAGCAGATTTTCGTTCAGGCAAAGATAAAGCCCGACGGCCATAATGGATATATATGGGCTAGGGATTTAGCGAAGCATGGGCGGAAAGCTGCCCATCAAAACCGATAGGCGTTTGGCTCACGGCAACGAAAAAAATTATGAGTAAAATAGCAGTTGTATATTGGAGCGGCACGGGCAGCACCGAGGCTATGGCCTCCGCAGTCGCACAGGGCGTAAAGGCCGCCGGCGCAGATGTCGATCTGCTGACTGCCGCAGAGTTTGACGCAGGCAAGGTCGAGCAGTACGACGCAATCGCCTTCGGCTGCCCGGCAATGGGCGAGGAGACCCTTGAGGAGGAGGTCTTTGCACCCATGTTCGAGGGCGTTCAGGGCACACTCGGCGGCAAGAAGATCGCCCTGTTCGGCTCATTTGGCTGGGGCGACGGCGAGTGGATGAGAAAGTGGGCAGAGCAGTGCACAGAGTGCGGCGCAGCTCTCGCCTGCGACAGCGTCACCTGCATGGCAGAGCCCGACGCCGACGCCCTCGACGCCTGCACCCGGCTCGGCAGCACCCTCGCCCGGTAAGAGAACACCATTATAATAAAGTAAAAACCACGGAAGTCATTTCCGTGGTTTTTTCGACATTAAAAAAACTCCGTCCAATGGACGGAGTCTTTATGTGCGTAATTAAAATTACTTGATCTCGACCTTTGCGCCGACAGCCTCGAGCTGAGCCTTGAGAGCCTCTGCGTCTTCCTTGGAGATGCCTTCCTTGATCTTTGCAGGAACTGCCTCGACCATTGCCTTTGCCTCTGCCAGGCCCAGGCCGGTGATGCCGCGGACTTCCTTGATGACCTTGATCTTCTCTGCACCGAACTCGGTCATGACAACATCAAACTCGGTCTTCTCTGCTGCTGCCTCTGCTGCGCCTGCTGCGGGGGCGGCTGCTGCTGCTACTGCGGAAACGCCGAAGGTTTCGCAAATACCGTCGACGAGCTCCTTAAGCTCGAGAACGGAGAGAGCCTTGATCTCTTCGATCATAGCGGTAATTTTTTCGCTCATTTTAAATTTCCTCCAATAAAAATCAATTGTGTGCAGCGATCATTCTGCTGCTTCTGCGGGTGCGGCTGCGCCGCCGTTTTTCTCGATGACCTCTGCAAGTGCTACTGCAAGGCCGCCCATGATCGCATTCAGGGAGCCTGCCAGCTTGGAGTACAGGTCGTTCTTGCTGGTGAGGGTCGAAAGCTCTGCGATCTCCTGCTCGCTCAGGATCTTGCCCTCCATGAAGGCTGCCTTGATGTTGAACTTTTCACCAAGCTTCTTGGAGTAATCGCTGATGATGCGGAAGGGCGCAATGGGGTCATTGCTGCTGGTTGCCAGAGAAGTGCTTCCGTTGAGGACATGGTCCATCTCGTTCATTCCGAGCTTATCGAGAGCAAGTCTGGTAAGGGTGTTCTTGACGACGGTGTATTCGACCTCGTCCTTGCGCATCTCGGTACGAAGTGCGGTATCCTCTGCCACGGTGATACCCTGGTAGTCAACGATGACACCTGCGCTTGCGTTGCTGATACGCTCGGCGAGAGCCTCTACGATCGCCTGCTTTTCGCTGAGAACTTTTGCGTTCGGCATGTGTGTTTTTCACCTCCACACTAATGTTCACGCTCATAAGAAAAACCTCTGCATCCGAAGACGCAGAGGCAGTAAGCAATCAAATATATTGATGCTATCCTCGGCAGGAATTACACTGAAAGCGACCTGCTGTCTTTGGAGCGCTCGAACAGAATATCAAGTTTTGCCTTGTTTGTCAAGGGTTTTTTGCAAATTTTCACCGTCCGAAGGCGATAATTTTATTATAAAGCGTGTCGGACGAGGCGATGGCGGTCATGACGGCGGTCTGGAGAGCCAGCATGATGAGGGTCTGGGCACTGCGGGTCGCAATGAGCGGCACAAGCTCGGGGCCGAACACGAAGTGGATCATGAGGCTGTTTATAATGAGCGTCACGACGAGGCTGTTTGTCAGCGAAGCGAGAAAGCAGCGCTTGAGATCCGGGCGGGACTTATAAAGGAACATGCCGTAGATAACGCCCGACAAGGCGGCGGTGGCGGTGAAGCCGGGGAAATACGCTCCCGTGGGGAACAGCAGTGCGCCCACGAGGTCGGCAAGCGCAGCGCACACGCCCGCCCACACCGGGCCGTAGAGCATGGCACACACGGTGGTGGCGGCAAAGCCGAGCCCGACCTTTGCGATGAGGACATTAAACGCCAGCAGCCTCGAAAAAATGACATCGAACGCCACCAGCATCGCAACTATAACTATCTTCTTTGTGTTTTTGTCCATTCGGTCTCCTTAGCTAACGAGAGTATTTATCAACTTTTCTTTGTCTTCTTGCGTTATCATATGAAGTGCAACGGTAGAAAAAAGGTAGCGGCCCACGGGAAAATCCATTACAATGGTAAGCGAC
>CAKTQR010000009.1 GCA_934597175.1 uncultured Oscillospiraceae bacterium
GCTTACTGCATATTTAATTACTCTTCCCAGTTGTGCCAGACATTCTGGACATCGTCGTTGTCCTCGAACATGTCGAGCATCTTGGTGATATTCTTGATATCGTCCTCGTTGGTGAGCTTGATATAGCCGTTCTGGGGAAGCATCTCGACCTGAGCGGACAGAAGCTTATAGCCCTTTGCTATGATTGCCTCGGCGACTGTGGTGACATCGTCGGGCTTGGTGTAGACAACAAAGGTCTCGCCGTCGGGCTCAAAATCGTCAGCGCCTGCATCAAGAGCTTCCATCATGACGGTATCCTCGTCAAGCTCCTCGTCCTCGTTATCGATGACGATGACGCCCTTTTTATCAAACGACCAGGAAACGCAGTTTGCTGCGCCCATGTTTCCGCCGTACTTATCAAAGTAATGGCGAATTTCACCTGCGGTGCGGTTGCGGTTATCGGTCATGGTCTCGACGATGATAGCAACGCCGTTCGGACCGTAGCCTTCGTAAACGATCTTCTCGTAGTTATCGGTATTGCCTGCACCGAGTGCCTTGTCGATGGTGCGCTTGATGTTATCGTTAGGCATGTTTGCGGCCTTTGCCTTGGTGATGACCGCAGCAAGGCGTGAATTGTTATTCGGGTCGCCGCTGCCGCCTTCCTTGACCGCAACGATCATTTCTCTTGCAATCTTGGTAAACGCCTGCGCACGCTTGGCATCCGCTGCACCCTTTGTTTTCTGTATATTGTGCCATTTGGAATGTCCTGACATCTTTTATCAGCTCCTCTAAATGTATAATTACGAATTAACGGCAGTTATTTTATCACATTCTATGCCTTATGACAAGGATTAATTATCCGACACTCAAGATAATAGCGCTTATCAGGTCCGTGGCCAATGGAAAAGCTCTTTTTCGGGAACGGACCGCTCTTGTAGACCGATGTAAACAGCTCTGATTTCTCCATTCTCGGCATCAGTATACCGGCATCGTGCTCCTTGCCCGCCATGCCGATACACTCCTCGTCACCGTGGATGTAGTCTATCCTTCCGCCGTAATGTTCGAGGTACGCTTTGCAGAAGCTTTCACACGAGCCGATAAGCTCGCCGAGCGTCATGTCGGCTATCTCTATGGTCTCGGTCGCATCATGCGTTACGAGGGTTATCGCCTTGCCCTTGCCTAAATGCTGTGCAAAATATTTCTTTGCCTCGGGAAAAAAATGCTCGGGCTCGGTGTCAAACAGCACCTTATGTATCGGCTCAAAGGTTATCGCCGGAGAGTGGATATTGTTTATCTCGCAGAGCGCAAAGCGAGCCGGATGCGTTGCCCTTTCCTCCTCGCTGAGCGTGGGCTTTATCTCCTCCCAATACTGCTTTGCGGCCGCAACACTGTGGTTTCCGTCGCCGATAGCAAAAATTATCGGGTCTTCTGCACTGCCGTACTTATTTATAAGCTCATCCTCGTCACCGAGCTTATCTACGGCAGCTTTTACTGCGGCATTGTCAGAGACCTGCCAGCCCCTGATATGCCCGCCATGCTGCATGAGCTCAAAATCATACAAGAGCTTTCCCTGTTTGACCGAGGAAAACACATAGTCTTCGGGGTCATCAATGAACACCATTATGTGCGGCATCTCTACAAGTGCCTTTTCACGCACCCTTATGCGGGGCGGCAGTCTGTCCTCAACCGTATGCTCGGTCGGCCGTATAGGCGAGGTTGAGCCCTCAGTCCAGTCGTAGGCTTCTAGGTCGAGCATGCCGACAAGCCCCGGGCGGACAGTTCCGTCAGAAAGCGTTCGCTCGATATAGATAAAGCTGTCCTTGAGCTCGGTAAACACGCCGGTTTCGAGATAGCTGCGCATGACGGAGTAAATTTTCCCACTCTCGGTCTCGGCATCTTTAATACCGAGCTCCGCCTCGGGCAAAATCATGTTGAGTGTCGTGGGCTTGTCCCCCGCTATCTTGCGCACCTGCTGCCAATACTCGGGCTCAGAGGTGAACTGGTCGCAGGCGACAACGCTCCATGCGGTCATGTCCTCAACATTCGGCAGGAGAATATCAGAGGGTCTGAAAATGTCCACTCAGAGCACCTCCAGCGCTATCTGCGTCCATGTTTCCATGGAATCGTAGTTTGCCTTGAGTTCAGCCACTGTCATCCACAGTCCTTCGAGCTTTTCTGTCTCCTTGACGGAGACCTCCCCCTCGGTCTCAAGCGTAAAGCAAGCGCCGAGGTGGACGCTTCCGACGCTGTTCGAGTCGTCGTTTATAAAGCCGCAGGAGCAAAGCTCACCGTGGTTTTGCAGCTCGACCTCCTCGTGTATCTCACGCCAGAGTCCCTTCATGAGCATGTCGCCCTGCATGTCGCCCTGTTCGTCAACAGGGTTTATGTGTCCGCCGACACCGATGGATATCTTGCCGTGAAGTCTCGCCTCGCCGCCCTTGTTGAGTCTGCGGGTGACAAACACCTTGTCGCCCCGGCGCAGAATGACATAGGGGATTATCTGCTTAAAATTCGGTCTTTCCTCGGCCTCGGGCCGGGGCATGTACTCATGCTCCGTGCGGATGATCTCAAGCAACTCCGGCACATTTTCGGTTATAAGTCCGTTTCTGCCTGCAATGAACTTTTCTATCTTTTCTCTTTTTACAACTAAAACCTGTTCCATTACTCTTCCCACTTTGCCGAGCGTGCGACGGCACGCAGCCATGTTGTGTGCAGCTTCTCGGCATCACTTTCGTCCATAACGGGCTCAAATACCCTGTCTGATTTTCTGAGCTTCTTAATCTCGTCAACGCTGCTCCAAACGCCGGTCGCAAGACCTGCAAGGAACGCAGCGCCGAACGCCGTGGTCTCGACCATCTGCGGGCGGTCAATGGGCTTTCTGAGCAGGTCCGACTGGAACTGCAGCAGGAAGTTGTTGACCGAAGCTCCGCCGTCAACACGCAAAACGGAGAGCTTTTCACCGGCATCGGACTCCATGGCATCCAAAAGATCCTTGACCTGATACGCAATGCCCTCAAGCGCCGCTCTTGCGATATGCGCCTTTGTGCTGCCCCTTGTGAGTCCGACTATCGCACCTCTTGCGTACATATCCCACCTGGGTGCACCAAGTCCCGTAAAGGCGGACACGAGGTAAACGCCGCCGTTATCCGGCACGGAGGTCGCAAGTGCCTCGCACTCGGACGATGTGCCGAGAAGGCCGATCTCGTCACGCAGCCACTGTATGGTGCTGCCGGCGTTAAATACGCTGCCCTCAAGGGCATATGTAGTCTCTCCGCCTATTGACCATGCAACGCTCGTTACGAGACCGTTTTTGCTTCTTACGGACTGACTGCCGG
Organism: uncultured Oscillospiraceae bacterium; assembly: GCA_934597175.1. GTDB lineage: Bacteria > Bacillota > Clostridia > Oscillospirales > Oscillospiraceae > F23-B02. The sequence continues at coordinate 3,315 of CAKTQR010000009.1, forward strand.
TGTTCATAAGGGTAAAACAGCCCGTGCCGTAGGTGTTCTTTGCCTGACCACGGTCAATGCAGCCCTGACCGAACAGTGCCGCCGCCTGGTCGCCTGCGCTGCCGCAAACGGGAGTTCCGGCAAGTATCTCGATGCCGCTTATTCCCGCCGCCACCTTGCCGTATATCATCGACGAGGGTACGGGCGTGGGCAGCATGCTCATGGGGATATCAAGCGCCTTGCAGAGCTTTTCGTCCCACTTGAGCTCGTTTATATCGAAGATCATAGTTCTCGAACAATTCGAATAGTCTGAAACATGGGCTTTGCCGCCGGTGAGATTCCAGATGAGCCACGAGTCGACATTGCCGAACAGCAGTTCGCCCCTCTCGGCTCTTTCTCTTGCGCCGGGGACATTGTCGAGTATCCACTTGATCTTTGTGCCGGAAAAATATGCGTCGATGAGCAGTCCCGTCTTTTCCTGAACATAGTCGCCGATGCCGGTCTTTACGAGTTCCTCGCACACGGATGCAGTTCTTCTGCACTGCCAGACTATTGCGTTGTACACGGGCTTGCCGGTGTTTTTATCCCACACGATGGTGGTCTCACGCTGGTTTGTAATGCCTATGCCCGCAATATCCGTGGGTGAAAGCTCGCTTTTCTCAAAGGCTTCCGCCATCGCACGAAGCTGTGTGTCAAGAATGACCATGGGGTCGTGCTCGACCCAGCCGGGCTTCGGGAATATCTGCGGGAAGGGATACTGCCCTATGGAAACGGGTATTCCGTTCGAGTCAAAGATTATCGCTCTTGAGCTGGTAGTGCCCTGATCGAGAGCTATAACATAACCGTTCATGTCTATTCCTCCAGTTTTTTATTGACTAATGTATTATCTCGATATAAAATCATTCCTAGAAGACACTATAACACAAAGAGAGGATTATTTCCATGCCTACTTTTAAGGATTTCTATTTTAATTCGAGCACAGGCAAAAACAAGATCCACGCCCGCATGTGCGTTCCCGACGCCGAGCCGAGAGCCATCGTGCAGATAATCCACGGTATCGCCGAGTATATCGACCGCTATGACGAGTTCATGAACTTTCTTGCCGAAAACGGCATCATTGCCGTCGGCACGGATCATCTCGGTCACGGCAAGAGTATCGAAAACGAGGAGCAGACGGGCTTTTTCGCTTACGAGAACGGCTGGGACTATGTTGTTCGTGACGAGGAAGTGCTCAGACTTGCGATGCACGAAAATTACCCCGAGCTGCCCATCATCGTTTTCGGCCACAGCATGGGAAGCTTCATGACCCGCACACTGCTCATCCGCTACCCCGATGCATTTAATGCAGCGATAATCAGCGGCACGGGCAATCAGGGTGCAGCACTTGTAAACGGCGGTCTTTTCATGGGTAACCTTGTGACCGGTCTTAAGGGTGCTCACCACTACAGCAAGTTCCTTAACAATCTCGCATTCGGCAGCTATAATAAGATATACGAAAACCCCAAGACCGAATACGATTGGCTGTCGAGAGATGAGGCAAATGTTCAGAAGTACATTGACGACCCCCTCTGCGGCTTTATCCCCTCGTGCAGCCTGTTCCGTGACATGATGACGGGCGTCAAGTTCATTACGAACAAGAAGAATCTTACCGCCATGAACAAGGATATGCCCGTTTACTTTATGTCCGGCGACATGGATCCCGTCGGTGAGTGCGGCAAGGGAGTTCAGAAAGCGTACAACAACTTCCTTGAAGCAGGCATGAAGGATGTCAGCATCAAGCTCTATCCCGGCGGCAGACATGAGATGTTAAACGAGATAAACAAGGACGAGGTCTACGGCGACATTCTCGCATGGCTGAGCAGCAAAATCTGATAAATTTCAAACCGGCTCGGTGTGTTTCCGATCCGGTTTTTTCATGCCTTTGTCGGGTAAATAACGGGAGTTAATGATGCTTATTTCAGGCGAGTAAACTTAACTTGCCATTTGATACTTTGCAGGCTATGATTCGTTTAGAAATCATTTTTGGGGGGAATTCTAGATGGATTACAGCTTCATTATTGCAATTGCGATAATCCTGCTTTCGACAAAGGTTTTGGGCGTTGCGAGCGAAAAGGTCAACATGCCGCAGGTCGTCGGCGCTCTTATTGCCGGTCTGCTGCTCGGGCCGAGCTGCTTCGGGCTTATAGGTGAGACGGACTTTCTCATAAAAGCCGCAGAGATCGGCGTTATCGTCCTAATGTTCAACGCAGGACTTGAGACCGATGTTAAGGAGCTTAAAAACACCGGTCTTTCCGCACTTGTCATCGCATCGATCGGCGTTATCGTGCCGTTTTTGGGCGGTGCGGGCTGCTATCTGCTGTTTAACGCAGAGCCAGACCCTAGCAAAATGCTCAAGGCCGCATTTATCGGCGTGGTGCTTACGGCGACCTCGGTCTCGATAACGGTCGAGACCCTGCGTGAGATCGGCAAGCTCAAAAGCCGTGTCGGCACGGCCATCATGGCTGCCGCCGTCATCGATGACATACTCGGCATCGTCGTGCTTACCGTTTTGACCGGCTTTACCGACAGCAGCGTAAAACCGATCACCATTCTGCTTCGCATTATTGTATACTTTATCTTCCTTGCAGTCATTGCCTTTATCGTGCGCAAATTCTTCGTCGGCAGAAAATGGGGCGGCAAAAAGCGCACGGCCATATTTGCGCTGTCATTCTGCCTTGCGGTAAGCTATGTGTCCGAGGAGTTTTTCGGCATTGCCGATATAACCGGCGCATACTTTGCCGGCGTTATGCTCAGTGGAACGAGAAAGACCACGGAGTATATCTTCGACTGCACGAACAAGATGAGCTACATGTTCTTCTCCCCTATCTTTTTCGCCTCGATAGGCATTAAAACGGAGCTGGCGGGGCTCAACGGCAATCTGATACTATTTGCCGTGGCGCTGACGGTTATTGCGATAATCACAAAGATAATCGGCTGCGGACTCGGCGCAAGGCTCACGGGCTTTAAAACCTACGACTCGATATCGATAGGTCTGGGCATGGTGTCCCGTGGTGAGGTCGCACTTATCGTTGCGCAAAAGGGCAGCATGGCAGGACTGATCGCCGGAACGATGTTCCCTGCCGTCGTCCTCGTTGTTATTGTCACGACTCTTATAACGCCGCTATTACTTAAGCTCGGCATGAAGCGTCAGACGCCCGACAACACAGAGCCGCCGCTCCCTGTGGGAGCTTAAACGCAAAAATGCACTGCCGCCGGCAGTGCATTTTTTGACATCAAAATTTAATTTTTCATCTCTCTGTTTCTCAGGAAGTTCATCATGCCGTCCTGCATGTAGTCCAGCTTGCTGAGCATCTTGCCTGCGCCGTGGACCGTGCAGGCGATGGGGTCATCAACAAGCATGGTGCTTATTTCGGTGCTTTTTTCAACGAGGGCATCCATGCCGAATATCATGCTTCCGCCGCCGGACATGATTATGCCGTTGCCTTGAAGGTCACCGGTAAGCTCAGGCGGAGTTCTCTCCAAAACGGCGTGGACGCTTTCGAGAATGATCATTGCGGGCTCTCTGAGCACATCGACGAGCTCGGAGGCTGTGACCTCGACGGACTTGGGAAGGCCCGTAATAAGATCTCTGCCCTTGACCTCCTCAACGGAGTCGACGCCGCCCTTAAGCTCAATGCCGCCGATGCTTATCTTAAGCTCCTCGGCAGTTCTTTCGCCGATGAGAAGATTGTGCTTTTTCTTGATGTATCTGATAATGGCTTCATCAAAGCTGTCGCCGGCGGTCTTGATAGACTCGCACTCGACAACGCCGCCCATTGAGACAACGGCAACATCCGTCGTGCCGCCGCCGATATCGATGACCATGTGACCGTCGGCTTTGTTGATATCCACGCCCGCGCCGACTGCGGTGGCAACGGCGTTCTCAACGAGATACACCTTTCTTGCGCCTGCCTCGATGGCGGCATCGATTATGGCACGCTCCTCAACGCCGGTGATGCTGCTCGGAACACACATGAGAAGGCGGGGCTTAAACAGGCTGAACGAGGTGACACGGCTGACAAGCTCACGAAGCATCATGGCCGACATGTCATAGTCTGATATAACGCCGTTGCTTATGGGATGAATCGCAACAACATTTGCGGGAGTGCGGCCGAGGGTTTTCTTGGCCTCATCGCCTATTTTGAGCATCCTGCCGCTATTTTTATCAACGGCAACGACCGTAGGCTCACGCAGCGCCACGCCGCTTCCGGCGACGAAAACCTGCGTTGACGAGGTTCCCATGTCTATTGCGATATCTCTTTCAAATATAACCATAGTTTTCTCCAATCCGCCGAGCGTTTATCGGCGTCTTTTGTTATAATTCTATCCCTATTGTGTGAATATCAATCTTCACGGCGAGCAAGAGTTATGCCGTAGACCGCCTTTGCGCCCGCTTTCTTGAGCATCCTTGCACATTCGGAAAGGGTTGCCCCCGTCGTGACCACATCGTCAACAAGCAGGATATACTTATCCTTGACCGCATCCGGGTCAATGACCGTGTATGCACCGACGACATTTACCGCTCTTTGCTTTGCGTCCTTTATAGTCGACTGCGCCGTGTTGTGCTTTATCTTCTTGAGCGTCGGAACAAACCTCACATCGACAGACTTGGCTATCTCCTTTGCCAGAAGCTCGGCTTGGTTATACCCTCTGTCGTGAAGCCGTTTCTTACTCAACGGTATACATGATATCATATCAATGCTGCCGCAATCAAGATTATTTTCGGCACATTCCGACATTATTGCGCCCAGCCTGCGGCTGTAGCACGAGCAGCCGGAGAATTTGAAGCGCAACACGGCACGCCGGACATAGTCCTTGTAATAAAGCGGCGATATGCATTTATCGACAAATGGAAACTTCTGATAGATATTGTCTCCCTTCGTGTACGGCAGCGTTTTCACGCAGTCATTGCATATATCCGACTTGTCGATGACCTTGCCGCAGAACACGCATTTTGGCGGGTAGATAAGGTCAAGTATGTGATCAAAAAGCTTAATCATTCGCAATAAGCCTCAAACGCAGCGCACTGTAGCGCCTTGACTGCTTGTTATTATCTATCATACGGTGGGCGATATTATCGTCACCGACCATGATAAGCAGCTCCTTTGCTCTTGTGACCGCCGTATACAACACACCCCTTGTGAGGAGCATCTGAACATCGCCGCTTAAGGCGAGCACAACGGCTCTGTATTCGCTGCCCTGCGATTTGTGCACCGTCAGCGCCCAGGCGTGCTCAAGCTCGTTGAGCATCTCAAAGCTGTAGGTCGCAAGCTTGTCCTCAAAATCAACGGTCAGTGTCTCGGTTATGGGGTCTATCTGCGCTATCGTCCCGATATCGCCGTTATAAACGCCTGCGCCGCTCACGCCGCCTTTGGTTTTCCATATGGTGTCGTAATTATTTTTCGTCTGAATGACCCTGTCGCCTACACGGAACACCGCTTCGCCGAAAAGCTTTTCCTTTTTGCTCTCGCTAGGCGGGTTGAGCGCCGCCTGCAGGCGTTTATTGAGATTTACCGTGCCGGTCTCGCCCTTTCTTGTGGGCGAAAGCACCTGAATATTCGCAGACGGTATCTTCATGTTCTCGGGAAGTCTGCGGGCGCACAGCTCGACTATCGTTTCAACCGCAGTGCCGCCCTTGAGTCTGCGCAGGCGGAAGAAATCGCCGGTGTTGGCTTCAAAGTCCGGGTGCTCTCCCCTGTTTATCATATGAGCGTTGCGCACGATGCGGCTGTTGCCCTTTTGGCGGAATATCTCCGTCAGACGCACGGTGGGCACGGTTTGGCTTCGTATGATATCCGAAAACACATTGCCCGGGCCAACCGACGGCAGCTGGTCGGCATCGCCGACAAGAACAAGTCTGCACCCGGGTTTCAGCGCCTTTAATAGCGAACTCATAAGCGTTATGTCAACCATCGAGCACTCGTCCAGAACAAGTGCATCACAGTTGAGCGGGTCGCCCTCGTTCTTTGAAAAGATAACAGTCTCGCCGTCCTCGGCCATTTTTGCGCCCAGCAGCCTGTGTATCGTGGACGCTTCCCTGCCGGTGAGCTCACTCATGCGCTTTGCCGCTCTGCCGGTCGGGGCAGCAAGCAGCGTTTCAAGCTCAAGCTCGTCATAAAGGCTCAAAATGCCCTTTAATATCGTAGTTTTGCCCGTGCCCGGGCCGCCGGTGATGACAAGTACCCTATTGCTGAGCGCAAGCTCTATCGACTGCTTTTGAAGCGGCGCATAGCTGATATCGTACATGTTTTCAAGCTTTGTTATCAGCCGCTCGACATTGGTGCTGCTCTTGGTCTTGAGCCGTGTCATGCTTTTGAGACGCTCTGCCGTGTAGGTCTCGGCCTCATAAAGCTCGGTGAGATAGCAGACATTGAGGTTTGCGACCGTGTCGCAGACGATGCCGTCGACCTCCGACAATTTGTCTATAGCTTCCGACACCAAGTCGGCAGGTACGCTTATCAGCTGCGATGTCGCAGCGATGAGCTTATCTCTCGGGATAAAACAGTGGCCGTTGCCGCTGTTGTGCTGAAGCTCAAACAAAACGGCGGCTGAAATTCTGTTTATGCTATTACCCTCGATGCCGAGCTCAAGGGCGAGATTATCCGCCTCGGCAAAGCTTGCACCGATGTGGCTTGCGGAGATTATGTACGGGTTTTCGTGCACCGTTTCAAGCGCCGCCGAGCCGTATGCTCTGTAAAGCTTCAGCGCAACGATCGGCTTGATGCCATAAGCGCACAGAAACTCCGTGAGTCGCCTCACTCCCGCCTGCTTTTTGAAGCTTGCACTCAGATCCTTTGCCTTTGTTAGGCTTATGCCTTTTATCTCGGCAAGCTTTTCCGGGTGCATTTCGAGAATATCAAGTGACTTTTCCTTAAATCTATCGACTATCAGCGCCGCCGTGGCTGGGCCGATACCCTTGACGGTGCTTCCGGCAAGATACTCATAAATGCCGTCGGCAGTCGTCGGCAGCAGCCTGTTTGACTGCTCGATCTTAAACTGCCTGCCGTGCTGGGTGTGCGTCACCCACGAGCCCTCGGCAGAGATCATCTCACCCGGTGCGATATACGGCAGGCAGCCGACGGCTGTGACCATCTCGCCGCTGTCTGTCTCCATACGCACGACGGCATAGCCGTTTTCGTCGTTAAGATAAATGACTGAGCTTATTATTCCGTTTATCTCAGTTAGCTCTACCATAGGTCTCTCCATCATTCGAAAGTGTAATATAGCCGTATTTTTCGGCATAAGCCTCCGCAATATGCTTTGCTGCGGCATCTGCGTTGCTTGTATCTATGCGCAAATTTGCCTTAAGCGTTCCGTTATCACGCAGCCAAACAAAGCCCTTTATCGTCTGTTCAAGCTTCGGCTCGCTGTCTGCGACACGAAGCTCGATGCTTATATCGGTGTTCTTTCCGCTCGCTATGGGCGTGAGCAGCAGACCCTTAAGCGCCCAAAGCATGATAAGAAGTATCGTCGCTATCGCAAGTCCTACTATAAAATCGACTAACATACCCAGCCTCCTTTGTGCATTATATGAGACTGAGCATGGTCGGGTCAAAGCAGCTTTTTAAGAAACTGACCGGTAAAGCTGTCCTTGCAGTCGGCACACTGCTCGGGCGTGCCGGTGAATACGACCGTTCCGCCGCCGCTGCCGCCCTCCGGGCCGAGGTCGATGATATAGTCGCAGGATTTTATGATATCAAGATTATGCTCGATAATAACAACTGTATTGCCCGCATCGGCAAGGCGGTTGATTATATATATGAGCTTGTGCACATCAGCCATGTGCAGGCCCGTCGTGGGCTCGTCGAGGATGTATATAGTCGAGCCGGTGCTGCGCTTTGAAAGCTCAGTCGCAAGCTTTACTCGCTGCGCCTCGCCGCCGGACAGGGTCGTGCTCGACTGGCCGAGCTTAATGTAGCCCAGGCCGACATCATAAAGCGTATCGAGCTTGCTTCGTATCTTGGGGAGATTTGCAAAGAAATCTCTTGCTTCCTCAACGGTCATGTCAAGGACTTCATAGATGTTCTTGCCCTTGTATCTGACCTCGAGCGTTTCTCTGTTATAGCGCTTGCCCTTGCAGACATCGCAGGGGACATATACATCGGGCAGGAAGTGCATTTCTATCTTCTGCAGGCCGTCGCCCTTGCAGGCTTCGCAGCGTCCGCCTTTGACATTGAAGGAAAATCTGCTCGACTGGTAGCCACGAAGCTTTGCGTCCTCGGTCGAGGCGAACAGCTCACGGATATCGTTAAACAGCCCCGTGTATGTCGCAGGATTGGAACGGGGCGTTCTGCCGATGGGGCTTTGGTCGATGTTTATGACCTTGTCGATATCATCAAGCCCCGTCACGCCGCCGCATTTGCCGGGCTTTGTTTTGGCTCTGTTTTTCTCAAGTGCCACGGTCTTGTACAGTATCTCATTTACAAGTGAGGACTTGCCGCTGCCGGACACGCCGGTCACACAGGTGACGATGCCCTTGGGGAACGCAACATCGATGCCACGCAGGTTATTTTCCCTTGCGTCATGGACGGTGATAAAGCCCTTGTCAGTGCGTCTGCGCTCAGCGGGTACGGGTATGACCTTCCTGCCGCTGAGGTACTGACCCGTCACCGAGCGCTCGCAGGCGCATATCTCGTCGACCGTTCCGGCGCAGACGACCTCGCCGCCGTGAACGCCCGCAGCAGGGCCAATATCAACGACAAAGTCCGCCGCACGGATGGTGTCCTCGTCATGCTCAACAACAATGAGCGTATTGCCGAGGTCACGCAGATCCTTGAGCGTTTTCAGCAGCTTTTCGTTATCACGCTGGTGCAGGCCAATACTCGGCTCATCGAGGATATACAGGACGCCCATGAGCGACGAACCTATCTGCGTTGCAAGCCTTATCCTCTGACTCTCGCCGCCGGAGAGCGTCACCGCACCTCTTGACAGCGTGAGATACTGCAAACCGACATTTTTAAGAAAGCCGAGCCTGACCTTGATCTCCTTGAGTATCTGAGCCGCAATTATCCGCTGCTTTTCGGTCAGAATCAAGCTGTCGACAAAGTCTATCGCCTCGGTGATGGACATGTCGCTCATCTGCGCAATATTCTTGCCGCCGACGGTGACCGCCAGCGCCTCCTTGCGCAGTCTCAGTCCGCCGCAGGTCGGGCAGGTTATCTCGGACATGACCTCCTCGATATCCGCACGCATTGCGGGGCTCTGCGTCTCGTGATAGCGGCGCTCGAGGTTGTTGCAGATGCCCTCAAAGGGCTTTGAATACTTGCCAGAGAACGAGCCGTTCTTGTTCTCTCTTTCATACAAAAGGTCGAGCGGCTCACCCTTAGTGCCGTAAAACAGTGCGTCCTTTGCCTCCTTGGGAAGCTTTTTAAAAGGGGTATCGAGCGTAAAGCCGTACTTTTTTGCAAGTGCATTATAGTACATCTTGGCTATCGAGTCGTTTGCGCCCGATGCCCAGCCGCTTGCCTGGATAGCGCCGCTCGCAAGGCTCAGACTTTCATCCGGCACGATAAGCTCCGGGTCGACAAGAAGCTGCATACCGAGGCCGTCGCAGGTCGGGCATGCGCCGTAGGGCGTGTTGAACGAGAACATTCTCGGCGTGAGCTCCTCAATGGATATGCCGCAGTCCTCGCAGGCATAGTTCTGCGAAAAGAGTATCTCGCGGTTTTCGCTTATCACATCGGCGATGACAAGGCCGTTTGCAAGCGATGCCGCCGTCTCGACAGAGTCGGTGAGTCTGCGGGTGATATCGGGCTTGATCACGATTCTGTCGACAATGATTTCAATGTTGTGCTTTTTGTTTTTCTCCAGCTTAATGGTCTCGGACAGGTCATAAATGCTGCCGTCGACTCTCGCTCTGACATAGCCGGACTTTCTTGCATCCTCGAAAACCTTTACATACTCGCCCTTTCTCGCTCTTACGACAGGGGCGAGTATCTGAAGCTTAGTGCCCTCGGGCAGGAGCATGAGCTGATCGATTATCTGATCTATCGTCTGCTGCTTTATCTCCTTGCCGCACTTCGGGCAGTGCAGCACACCGATGCGTGCCCACAAAAGGCGCATGTAGTCGTATATCTCCGTCACCGTGCCGACGGTGGAGCGGGGATTTCTCGAGCTGGTCTTTTGGTCTATGGATATCGCCGGAGAAAGCCCTTGAATGTTGTCAAGGTCGGGCTTATCCATCTGGCCGAGAAACTGCCTTGCATATGACGAAAGGCTTTCGACATACCGCCTTTGACCCTCGGCATAGATGGTGTCAAAGGCAAGGCTGGATTTGCCGCTGCCGGACACGCCGGTCATGACGATGAGCTTGTCTCTGGGTATCTCGATATCAATGTTTTTAAGGTTGTTGGCTCTTGCGCCTTTGATTACAATGCTGTTTTCCATTTAAGTTACACCAATTGTGCGTAGCTTCCTCGTGTGAGCTTTACAAGCTCATCCGGCGCAAGCTCGACCTGATAGCCTATCTTGCCTGCGCTGACCATAATGGTCGGCTTATCTGCTGCGCTAATATTATAAAATGTTTTGTACTGCTTTTTCATCCCGACCGGCGAGCAGCCGCCCCTGACATAGCCCGTCAGCGCATTTATCTCGCTGACATGGATCATCGCAACGGACTTTTCGCCGCTTGCCTTTGCCGCCTTCTTAAGGTCGAGCTCGCCCGTGACGGGAATGACGAACACATATATTGTCTTGCTTGCGCCCCTTGCAACAAGCGTCTTGAACACCTGCTCGGGGTCTTGCCCGCATATCCTTGCAACGGTCTGCCCGTCGACAGCCTCGTCACCGTGCGGGTACTCATGCGGCGTGTAGCTTATCTTTTTCTGCTCTAAAAGGCGCATGACATTTGTCTTTTGCTCTTTCATCTTGTCACCTCTTTCAAACTAATCTATTATATCCTTTTTTCTCTTTTCTTTCAACACAAAAAAATGCGGGTCTTCGCCCTATGCGAAGACCCGTGGATTATCACTGTTCAGTTTTTCTGAAACCTCGACAGCATGCTCTCGATACTGCCGTCAAGCACCTTGATGAACTTCTCCTCTGTTATCTCGGGAGGCAGCTCCATGTTTCTGTCGAGCCACTGTGAGATAAGACCGACAACGCCGTTTGCGTAGAACTCGCAGACAAACTCAAGGTCGGACCACTCGATGTTCTTGCCCTCTGCAACGATGACAGCAAAGCTGTGGATGCAGTAGTGCAGTCTGCGCTTAAAGTAGCGCAGGAAGTACGAGCGGTTGTTGGAGTTATAGATGTTAAGGACAAAGAGCTTATTGTCGTAGAGATAATGGAAGAAAGTGAGCACATTCTCACGCCAGTTTTCATACAGTATCTCCTGCGGCAAAGTTCTGTTTGCGTCCTCCTCAAACACCCACTCGAGCAGGTCATAAACATCATCAAAATGATAATAGAAGGTCTGGCGGTTAACGCCGCACTCCTCAACAAGGTCTTTTACGGTTATCTTATCGATAGGTTTGATGGTAAGCATCTTTTTGAGTGCATTACCAAGGGATTCTTTCGTCGAAGTAGCCATAATTGCCCTCCCAACACAGTTTTTATAATCTCTTTATACCACATGTTTATGAAAAATGATAGTTGTTTATTTAATTTTTCCCGTAAATATGATAAAATATATTCAATATTTCTAAACAAAGGGCTAATTATGTACAAAAAATCTACTGTGACCGGGCGTTTTGCACCAAGTCCGAGCGGCGTTATGCATTTGGGAAACCTTTCGTCATACCTTCTTGCGTGGCTGGATGCTCGCTCAAAGGACGGGAAAATCATATTGCGGATAGAGGATCTTGACCCGGACAGGTGCTCAAAGAAATTTGCGTTGCAGCTTGCCGACGACCTGCGTTTTCTCGGTCTTGACTGGGACAATGAGCTTACCCCAGATTACTACCAAAGCAGCCGCACGGCTTTGTATGAAGATATATTCGAGCGGCTTTTAAAACGAGACATGCTTTACCCCTGCTATTGCAGCCGCAGCCAGCGACTTGCCGCTTCCGCACCGCACCCGGGCGAAGCTGCACACGATACAGGCTGCAGGTGCAGGCACTTGAGCCAAGCGGAGCGGCTGGAGCTTGAAAGGCTCGGCAAAAGACCTGCGTGGAAAATTCATGTGCCAGACAAGGAGATAGTCTTTACCGACGGGCACTACGGCGTAATAAAGCAAAACCTTGCCGACGACGGGGACTTTATAATAAGGCGCTCGGACGGCGTTTTTGCCTATCAGCTGGCGGTCTCGTTTGACGATATGGACATGGGCGTCAGTCGTGTTGTCCGTGGGCGTGATCTTTTGAGTTCGACAGCAAAGCAGATATGGCTCATAAGCGAGCTTGGCGGCATGCCGCCGGAATACTGCCACGCTCCCCTGCTGCTTGCCGAGGACGGCAGGAAGCTTTCAAAGCGTGACGGCGACTTGAATATGCTCAATTTAAGACAGAGCCACACAGCGGAGGATATACTCGGATATCTTGCCGCTCAATTAGGTTTAGGCGACGGGACACCCGTCAGTGCACGGAAGCTTATAAGCAGCTTTGATTGGTCTAATGTTCCGAAAAACGATATAATAATAAAATGAAGCCTGCAATGCAGGCTTCATTTTTATAAATTTACATATTGGCTTTTAAGATATCAGCAATGTCGACCACACTGTTCAGGACATAATCGGGCTTGCGCTCTGCGTTTTCAATATCCTCAAGCGTGCTCTCGCCGGACAGGACGCAGACGGACACAGCGCCCGCATTTTGCGCAACGGCAATGTCGGTATAGAGTCTATCGCCCACGCAGCATATCTGCTCATTGGGCACACCGGTCTTTGCAGATATTATGTCAACCATATTGCGGTTTGGTTTGCCGATATACTCGGGCTTTACGCCGCTCGCCGCCGTGAGCAGGGCGCATATGCTGCCGCAGTCAGGCAGTACCTCGTTTGCGGGCATCGGACAGACCCAATCGGGGTTTGCAGCGACGAACGCCGCACCGTGGCGCAGGTGATGCACCGCTTTGTCGAGCTTTTCGTAGGTAAGCTCGGTGTCAAAGCCGACGCAGACGACTTTTACATCGTCCTCACCGAGCTTCACGCCGTAGCTTTCAAGCTCGCCCATGAACGCCTTCGTTCCGACGGGGTAAACGGTGCAGCCCGGGAACTTTGCGTTGAGATACATGGCAGTTGCCATGCCGGAGGTGAAAACATTCTCCATCTCACAGGGGAAGCCGAGCTTGCGAAGTCTCGTGACATAGTCAATACCGGCTCTCGACGAGTTGTTCGTAAGGTAAATGTACTGCCTGCCGCTTGCCTTGATGGTGTTTATATAATCGATAGCGCCGTCAAAAACCTCGTCGCCGAGGTAGAGCGTGCCATCCATGTCAAGCAAGAACAGTTTGGTTTTTAAAAGCTTATCCATTGCAGATCTCCTATATTCCGAATGTGGCTATTATATAGCCTTTTTTTCCGAAAATCAACAGATATCTATGCAAGAGCAAAGATGTATGATATTATCTATCTATCAATTATTATGGAGAACGACTATGACTATTGCGTTTAACAACGATTGGCTGTTCACGAGTGACTTTAACGCCGGCTTTGACGATGCCGAGGCTGTCAGACTTCCGCACACCGTGCGTGAGATACCGTACAATTACATCGACTGCAAGGACTATCAGATGCTCTGCGGCTATAAAAAGAGCTTTTTTGCTCCCGACGAGTGGCAGGGCAAGCGCATACTGCTGCGCTTTGACGGCGCTGCACATGATGCCACGGTCTACTGCAACGGCAATGAAGCAGCACACCATTTCTGCGGCTATACGGCATTTACCGCCGACCTTACGGAGTTTATAAAGCTCGGGCAGGACAATACCGTAACCGTCAGGCTCGACACAAGAGAAGGCCTCAACATTCCGCCCTTCGGCTTTGTCATCGACTATCTCTGCTACGGCGGCCTGTATCGTGAGGTCGAGCTTGAGGTCAGAAACAGCACATATATAAAAAATGTGCGTATTGAGAACACCGGTCTGCGTGATATTTCGGTCAATATCGATACCTCGGGCGCTCTAAAAAGCGGCAAGCTAGTAACTGATATTCTCGATGCCGACGGAAATGTCGCCGCTTCGGCAAAGGGCGCTAAATTTAAACTCACCGTAGCCGACGGCAAGCTCTGGTCTCCGGAGTCACCGTATCTTTATACTTTGAGATCAAGACTAGTCGACGGCGATGCCATTCTTGACGAAAAGACTTATCGTTTCGGACTGAGAACTGCAAAGTTTGAAAACGACGGATTTTATTTAAACGGCGAAAAAATGAAGCTTCGCGGACTCAACAGGCATCAAAGCTTTGCCTACACAGGCTATGCGATGCCGAAGTCGATGCAAAGGCTTGATGCGGAGATACTCAAGCACGAGCTTGGGGTCAACGCCGTTCGCACCTCGCACTATCCGCAGTCGCAGCATTTTATAGACAGGTGCGATGAGCTCGGTCTGCTTGTGTTCACCGAGATACCCGGCTGGCAGCATATCGGCGACGACGCTTGGAAAGATCAAGCGGTGGAGAACACCAGTGAGATGGTCACGCAGTACATGCACCACCCGTCGATAATCCTTTGGGGCGTCAGGATAAACGAGTCGCAGGACGACGATGAGCTGTACAAAAGGACAAACGCAGCCGCTCACAAGCTTGACCGCTCCCGCCAGACGAGCGGTGTTAGATTCATCGAAAAGAGCAGCCTGCTCGAGGATGTTTACGCATTTAACGACTTTTCACACAGCGGCGATAACGCCGGGCTAAAAGCGAAAAAGAGCGTCACATCCAACAAGCGCCGCCCGTATCTTGTCTCCGAGTGCAACGGGCACATGTTCCCCACGAAAGCTTTTGACGACGAGCGCCACCGCTTGAGCCACGCTCTGCGCCACACAAAGGTGCTTGACGCAATGTACGCTGCCGACGATATCTGCGGCATTTTCCCGTGGTGCATGTTCGACTACAACACGCACAAGGATTTCGGCAGCGGCGACGGCATCTGCTATCACGGCGTTATGGATATGTTCAGAAATCCGAAGCTCGCAGCCGCAGTATATGCAAGCCAGTCGGAGGAAACACCCTGCTGCGTCGTGTCCTCGTCCATGGATATCGGCGAGCACCCCGCCGGTGATATCGGAAGCGTCTATGTGTTCACCAACGCAGACAGCGTAAGGCTTTACAAAAACGGCATGCTTGTAAAGGAGTTTTACCCCGACAGCGAGACCTACCCCGCGCTGCCCCACCCCCCTGTCGTTATCAACGATTTTATCGGCGACCTGCTCGAAACGCAGGAAAACTTCGACGCCAAAACCGCAGAAAATCTTAAGGATTGTCTCGGTGCAGTGGCAAAGTACGGCACAAGTGCGCTTCCGCCGAAATATCTTTTGAAGTTCGGCAGCCTTATGCTGCTCAAGGGACTTAAGTTTTCCGACGGCGTTGACCTCTACGGCAAATATGTGAGCAACTGGGGCGGTGAAGCGACCGAATGGCGCTTTGACGCCATCAAAAACGGCAAAGTCGTAAAATCCGTTATCAAAAAGCCCGGCCAGAAAGCACACCTTGAAGTCGAGGTCAGCAGCACCGAGCTTACCGAGGGCGACACCTACGATGTTGCCGCCGTAAGGATATACGCAAAAGACGAGTTCGGAAATGTCGCCAACTATTATCAGGAGCCCGTCATTTTAAGCTGCGCCGACGGTCTTGAGATCATCGGACCGCATGTCATATCTCTCAAGGGCGGCTGCGGCGGCACATATGTCAAAACCACAGGTGCTGCCGGTCACGCCGAACTGCGGATAAACGATATCAAAATTGAGTTTAATATTAAATAATACTTGACAAGAAAACGACCGTTTACTATAGTAGTAAACGGTCGTTTACCATTGGAGGTGTATTGATGACTGATACAAAGGAAAAAATCTTGATGACTGCGCTGCATCTGTTCGCCAGAGACGGCTATGAGGCTGTCTCGGTCAGCACCATCTCCAGTGAGCTGGGCATGACGAAAGGTGCGCTTTATAAACATTACAAGAACAAAAGGGACATTTTCGACAGCATCGTCGATAGAATGTATGAGATCGACGCCGAGCGCTCGAAGCAATATCAAGTGCCCGAGGAGCAGGAGTGTACGCAGTCCGTTTCGTGGGACAGTGTCAGGCAATTTACCTTGGCGCAGTATGTTTTCTGGACGCAGGATGATTTCGCCCGCAGCTTCCGCAAAATGCTCTCGTTGGAGCAGTACCGCAGTGAGGAAATGGCGCAGCTGTACCATGGCTGTGTCGGGTACGGCCCTGTGGATTATATGGAAAGCATTTTTGCGCAGATGATGTCCGACGGAATGATGAAAAAAGCCGACCCTAAGCTTCTCGCCCTCGAGTACTATGCACCGATGTTCCTGCTCATAAGCAGCTCGGAGCATTTAGACAAGGAGCAAAGTCTAGAACTGCTCGAAAACCACATTGATCGATTTATTGAAGAATCTACCTGAAAGGACAAGAAAATGAAATACATCAAAAGTGAAAAGTACAATACCCCCGAAATAATGAAAATGATTATGGGTCCAAACCCGATAAAGCTCGAGGAGGAGCTTTTGCTGGGGCATAAGATACCCGAAAACGCCGTTGTTTGCGACCTCGGCAGCGGTCAGGGACTGACAAGCGTATTTCTCGCAAAGGAATACGGCTTCACCGTGTATGCCGCCGACCTGTGGAGCGACCCTGCCGAGAACAGAAAGTTCTTTGACAGCATGGGCGTTGCGCAGGATAAGCTCATACCGGTCAAAGCAGACGCTACTGCCCTGCCGTTTGAAAAGGAGTTTTTTGATGCGATCGTAAGCACCGACTCATACAACTACTTCGGCAGAGACGAAAGTTTCCTCGACGAAAAGCTTCTCCCCTTCGTAAGGTCCGGCGGTTATATCTACATTGCCATCCCCGGTATGAAAGAAGACTGCCACGATAATCTGCCGCCCGAGCTTTTGCTTTCTTGGACACCGGAACAGCTTGAATACATGCACGATGTCAAGTACTGGACCGACATGGTATCAAAGTGCAGCGGCGCAGAAGTTGTGAGCATCAAGGAAATGGAGAGCAACGACGAGGTCTGGGCAGACTGGCTCAAGCAGGATAACGAGTATGCGATCGGCGACCGCAAATCCATGGAAGCCGGCGGCGGTAAATACCTTAATTTTATCTCGATAGTATTGAGAAAGAAGTAAATATAGCAAAAACCTGTTGGCAGTTGCCAACAGGTTTTTATTATGGAGCTGGTGGGGTGACTCGAACACCTGACCTGCTGATTACGAATCAGCTGCTCTACCGACTGAGCTACACCAGCAAACCATAGCCTTAGTATTTTAGCATATTGTTCGGGCAAAGTCAATTGAAATTATAATTACAATATGTATTATTTGCTGTAACTTAATTGCAAACTGTAAACAGTTTTAAAAATAGAAGCATTGATTTTCAAGACTTTTTTGATAGTAAATAGTTGCAATTTGGTTACCATAATAAATTGTGAAAATTATTATTCATATAGTTATCAACATTTTCAACAGGTTTTTCAACACACATTATTGCCTGAAAAATCAACGAATATTTCGAAATTTCGATTTATTTGTAAATCTCGAAACGAAGATAAATAACAAAATAGAAACAAAATATTGTTTACATAACTCCGTTTTGCTTCATCGAGTAGTATACACCGTTTCCGACTATTATATGGTCAAGCAATTTGACGCCTACGACATCGAGCATATTTTTGACCGTTTCCGTACATTCTTCATCCTCACGGGACGGCTCGGGCATGCCGCCCGGGTGATTGTGCGCTATTATGATGCCCGTGGCCTTGAACTTCATCGCAAGCTCAATGAGCATCCTCACACCGACCTCGGTCGCATTTACGACGCCCTTGCTAATCGGCTTGCAGGTTATGACCCTGTTTGTGTTATCAAGCAGCAACGCATAGCTGACCTCGTCCTGCAAATACATAAACTTGGCCAGAAAGTATCTTCCGAGCTGCTCTGCCGACTCGACGCTTTTTCTCGGTGCACTGATCTGCTCCATGTACCTGCGGCTTATCTCGGGTATGAGCTTAAGCAAAACAGCTGCGTTCTCCCCTATTCCGTCTATCTCGCTGAGTGCCTTGTAATCGGCCTCGAGCACGGCGGCAACAGAGCCGAAGTGGTTTAACAGCCTGTGTGCAAGCTCGTTTGTGTCCTTACGGGGCAGGGCGTAAAACAGAAGCATTTCCAAAACATTATGATCATTAAAGCCATCCAAGCCTACCTCTAAAAAGCGGCTTTTCATTCTCTGGCGGTGACCGTCATGAACACCCATTACCGTACCCCTCAAAGCTCCATATTGGCGTATGCATTCAGGTCGCTTCCCGCCGTGTTTCCGGCAAGGAACTCGTAGTACCCCTGGCAGCCTATCATGGCAGCATTATCACCGCAGAGCTTAAGCGGCGGTACGAACAGCTCGCAGCCGGCCTTTTCGGCAGCGGCCTTGAAATCCGCCCTTATCCTCGAATTTGCCGCAACGCCGCCCGCAACGGCTATCTTCTTATAACCAAGCTCCTTTGCCGCCATCATCGTGCGGGGAACTAAGCTGTCGCTGACGGCAGCGGTGAACGACGCCGCAAGCGAGGGTCTGTCGATCGCCTCACCCTTTTGCTCCGCGTTGTGGACAATGTTTATGACAGCGGTCTTGAGCCCCGAAAAGCTCATGTCGTAGGGGCTTCCCTCGATATGCGTTCTGGGCAGATGGTATTTCTTATCGTCACCGCCCTGCGACAAAAGATCGATGGGCTTGCCGCCCGGGTAAGGCAGTCCGAGCACTCGTGCAGTCTTGTCAAAGCACTCCCCTGCCGCATCGTCACGGGTAGCACCGATGACCTTCAGGTCCGTGTAGCTGCGCACATCTATTATAAGCGTGTTGCCGCCGGATATCGCAAGGCAGAGAAACGGCGGCTCTAGCTCAGGATAGGCTATGTAGTTTGCCGCCACATGACCTTTTATGTGGTGCACGGGGATAAGCGGAACATTTAGGCTGAGCGCAACGGCCTTGGCAAAGTTAAGCCCCACGAGCACCGTGCCGATAAGGCCGGGCGCATAGGTCACCGCAACGGCATCTATATCGCTTTTTTCGATGCCTGCCGCCTGAATTGCCCTTTCCGAGAGCATCGAAATGACCTCGACATGGCTTCTTGATGCTATCTCGGGCACAACGCCGCCGTAAACGGCGTGCAGATCCGCCTGAGAGAATATCTGGTCGGTCAAGACCTTTCTGCCGTCCTCGACTACCGCAACGGCCGTTTCGTCGCACGATGATTCAAAAGCTAATATCTTCACTGTCTTATCCTCACTTCAGAAATCTTGTCATCAGTATGGCATCCTCGGTCGGCTTGGTATAGTAGTTTTTTCTCAGTCCGACCTCGGAAAAGCCGTTTTTTCTGTATAGTTCAATTGCCGGAGCGTTGCTCTTTCTGACCTCAAGTGTCACAAAGCTGAGGTCTTTTTCGTTTGCTCTATCAACGAGGGAGTTTATGAGACTGTCCGCAATGCCGAGTCGTCTATGCTCGGGCGAGACGGCGACATTGGATATATATCCCTCGTCGAGGACATACATCATGCCGACATAACCGAGCACACGCCCATCATCGTCTACGGCGGCGATGAAGATATGCATGTCGTCGGGCATCTGCGAAATGAGTGCTTGCCTTGACCACGGCAGCGAAAAACAAAGCTTTTCAAGCGCTTCTATCTCATCTATGTGCTCAAGTCGGACATCGGCAATTTCAAAATGCATCGGGTGCCTCCTGCTCGAGCTCGTCAATGACCGCCAGCACCTCGTCCGAAAGGCGCTCAAGCGTCTTTTTCCAGCCCAGCGCCAGCGTGGGCGGCTTAATGTCGTCATCGGCAAGGCACATGACCCGCTCGTCAAGGTCTTGATATCGCCTCGAGAGTTCATCGACCTGCGCAAGCGTCATGCAAAGGGCTATATCGTATGACGAGAGAAGCTCCCTTGTTATCTCAACAGGTTTGCGCTGAGGGAGACGGATATCCAAATTCTCGCAGGCTTTGACGAACTTGGGTGCAAGTGCATCAGGTGCGGTCAGACCTGCCGAATACGCCGTCACAGTGGTGCTGTGTCCCTGCTTATTTGCATTAAACACCGCTTCGGCAGCCATAGACAGTGCATTGTCATCGCATACAAACAGCATGCTGCCGACATCGATACCGTTAAAGCCGCACAGCTCCGATTGTCTGTCGTCCCAGTGCTCAAGGCTTCTGTCGCCCGCCATGCTCTCGATATGGTGCGTCAGCTCATGGTGCAGCGTGCTTTTGAGTCTGCGGCGGAATAGCTCGTCGTCCATATCGCCGTAGAGCTCGACAAACGAGCCGTAGTACAGCTCGATGTATCTGCCCATGCCGTTGCGAAAGTAAGTGCCGAGCATGTATCTGCCGTCCTCGGCGGTGACGGCCTCCTCGACGAAGTTTACCCCGCCGTTTAAGTTTTCAAAAATGCCCTCGGGCAATTCATCTGCCAGCTCGTCAAGCACGAGCCCTGCTTCTTCATAGCTTAACATCAGTGCGCCTCCGCCCAACTATGTCCTGTTTTTGCGTCAACTATGAGCGGAACGGATAGCTTTGCAACTCCGCTCATTTCCTCGGAAAGAATTTTGACTACCGTGTCTGCCTCATCCTCGGGACACTCGCATATAAGCTCGTCGTGCACCTGGAGAATAAGCTTTGACTTTAGCCCCTCGGCCTTGAGCCGCTTATACACATTTACCATCGCAAGCTTGATGATATCCGCCGCCGTGCCCTGAATGGGCATATTGAGTGCCACCCTTTCGCCGAACGAGCGCATGTTGAAATTGGACGATCTAAGTTCCGGCAGTGCTCTGCGGCGATTATACAGGGTCTTTACATAGCCGTCGGTCTTAGCCTGCTCGACAATGTGCTTCATATAATCGTGCACGCCGCTATACTTATCGAGGTATGCGTCCATATACGCCTTTGCTTCGTTCGGAAAAACGCCGATATCCTGCGCAAGCGACCATGCGGAGATACCGTAGACAATGCCGAAGTTAACGGCCTTTGCCCTGCTGCGCTGTAGGCTCGTGACCTCCGAAAGCGGGGTGTCGAAAACCTGTGACGCCGTAACTGCGTGGATATCCTCACCACTGGCAAACGCCTCCTGCATGTGCTTGTCGTTTGAGATATGCGCAAGCAGGCGCAGCTCGATCTGACTGTAGTCGGCATCGACGAGTACCTTGCCCTTTGATGCGATAAACATTTTTCTTATCTGACCGCCGAGCTCTTTGCGTATGGGGATATTCTGCAAATTCGGCTCTGTGCTTGACAGTCTGCCGGTTGCCGTAACGGTCATCTGGAAGTTCGTTCTTATCCTGCCGTCGGGCTCAATGAGCTTTAATAAAC
This sequence comes from uncultured Oscillospiraceae bacterium, assembly GCA_934597175.1. Taxonomy (GTDB): domain Bacteria; phylum Bacillota; class Clostridia; order Oscillospirales; family Oscillospiraceae; genus F23-B02. The sequence continues at coordinate 24,794 of CAKTQR010000009.1, forward strand.
CGTCGGCGTAGGTGGATTTGAGCTTTGTGAGCATCCGGTAGTCCAAAATGCGCTCGATTATCGGGTGCTTGCCCCTGAGCTTTTCCAATACATCGGCGTTTGTGCTCCAGCCGGTCTTGGTTTTCTTGCCCGAGGGCAGCATCAGACGGTCAAACAGCACCTCACCGAGCTGCTTGGGCGAATTGATATTGAACTCGCCGCCGGCAAGCTGCCAAATCTCATCTCGAAGCTGCTCTATGCCGTCATTGAGGCTTGCGCCGAACTCACTGAGTGCCGCTCTGTCGACCATAAAACCGACCGACTGCATGTCGGCGAGCACCCGGCACAGCGGAAGCTCGATATCGTAATAGAGCTTCTCCATGTCAAGCTGCTTAAGCTTTTCCTCCGTCACGGGCTTTAGCCTGTATATCGCCTCGGTGCCGTGAAGCTCTGTGCCGAGATAACGCATGCTGACCCGCTCCAAGGGGTAGTCGCTCTCGGTGGCTTCAAGAAGATACGCCGCAAGAGCAGTGTCGTACACGAAGCCGTCCAAGGGCAAGTCCTCGGCAATGAGCTTTGACATGAGGTCTTTAACATTGTGTGACGCTTTTTTGGCCTCGTCGGAAAAGACTAGCTTTAACAGGCAATTATAATCGTCGCCCAAACTGCCCCAATGAGCCGTGTAAACGCTTTTGCCGTCGCAAAGCTCGATGGAGTCAAAATCGTCGCTCATCTGAACTGCAATAAGCTCCGCAGCTTTTACGGCAGCCGATATCGTTTCATAATCGGCATCGTCGATTACGGGAAAGTGCTCGATAGCGGCGCTTTCGGCTTCCGCTTCCGCCTCGGCAATGCCCCATTTTTCAATGAATTTATTAAATCCGAGCTTTTTAAACATGCCGTATAGCTCCGGCTTATAGTTTTTGTTCCAAAGCGCATCCTCCGGCTTGAATATTATGGGAGCTTCCGTGCAAATGGTCGCAAGCTCGTATGACAGCTCGGCACTTTCCCTGCCGTCTCTGAGCTTTTTGCGCACGCCCTCTTTTATCTCAAGCTCGTCGAGGTGCGAATAGATATAATCGACACTCGTGTAGTGCTGAATTAGATCCATTGCGGTTTTCTCACCGACACCGGCAACACCCGGGATGTTGTCAGACGAGTCGCCCATCAGGGCTTTGAGGTCAACAATGTGTATGGGGTCAAAGCCGTACTCTTCCCTGAAAAGCTCGGGCGTGTACTCCTTTGTCTCTGTCTGACCCATGCGGCTTTTCACATGGCAGACATGCGTTGTCTCGCTTATGAGCTGGAAGCTGTCCTTATCGCCGGTGACTATACGGCAGTCCCAACCGGTTTTTTCGCAAATTTTGCCCACAGTGCCGAGAAGGTCGTCCGCCTCATAGCCCTCAAGCTCAAGGCGCAGGATGCCCATATCGTCAAGTACCTGCTTTAAAACAGGCATCTGCACGGCGAGCTCCTCCGGCATGCCCTTGCGCTGCGCCTTATAAGCGTCATAACGCAGATGGCGGAAGGTCGGAGCCTTGAGGTCAAAGGTCACGCAGACAGACTCCGGCTTTTCACTGTCAAGCAGCTTTTGCAAGATCGCCAAAAAGCCGTAGATACCGTTAGTGGGCGTGCCGTCGGGCGCATTGAGCTGGCGTATGCCGTAAAAAGCTCTGTTTACTATGCTGTTTCCGTCTAATATCAGTAGTTTCATTATCATTCCTCGCCGCGAAGTCTGATTATTCTGTCTCTAAGCTCTGCCGCAAGCTCAAATTCGAGCATCTTTGCGGCGGCCTTCATCTGCTTTTCAAGCTCGGCTATGAGTGCCTTGCGCTCGCCCCTCGTCATCTTCACGCCGTCTTTTCTGTGTGCGCCGCTCGATGCGTCGGACGATATCTCTATCATATCACGCACGCTCTTGATTATGGTTTTGGGGACTATGCCGTGCTCTGCGTTATACTTTGCCTGCTTTGCACGGCGGCGCTCGGTCTCATCGATTGCAAGACGCATGGAGCGGGTGACCGTGTCGGCGTACATGATGACCATGCCGTCGGCATTTCTTGCCGCTCTGCCGATGGTCTGGATAAGGCTCGTTTCGCTGCGCAGGAAGCCCTCCTTATCGGCATCGAGGATGGCAACAAGGCTCACCTCGGGAAGGTCGAGACCTTCTCTCAGAAGGTTAATGCCGATGAGAACATCAAATTCGCCGAGACGCAGGCTGCGGATAATCTCCATTCGCTCGATAGCGTCGATATCGTGGTGCATGTACCGGCACTTTATACCGACATTGCCAAGGTACTCGGTCAAGTCCTCAGCCATTTTCTTTGTAAGCGTCGTTACGAGAACTCGCTGCTGCTTTTCGATTCGCCGGTTTATCTCGCCGATGAGGTCATCTATCTGACCTTCGATGGGTCGCACCGATATCTCGGGGTCTAATAGTCCCGTGGGTCTTATTATCTGCTCTGCGACCTGCCCCGCCCTTTCACGCTCGTAATCGCCGGGAGTTGCGGAGACATACACAGCCTGGTGTATGCGCTCCTGAAACTCCTCAAACTTGAGCGGTCTGTTATCAAATGCCGAGGGCAGGCGGAAGCCGTAGTCGACAAGCGCTTCCTTTCTCGCCCTGTCGCCACGGTACATTGCCCGCACCTGCGGGAGCGTCACATGGCTTTCGTCGACAAACAGCAGGAAATCATCCGGGAAATAGTCAAGCAGCGTCATCGGTGCGCTTCCGACGGGGCGGCCGGAGATTATCCTCGAATAGTTTTCTATGCCCGTGCAGTAGCCGAGTTCCTGCATCATCTCGATATCATAATTTGTACGCTGCGATATGCGCTGCGCCTCAAGAAGCTTGCCGTTTTCCTCGAAAAATTTCACCCGCTCCTCGCACTCTTTGCGTATATCGTCTATCGCTCGTGCCATTTTCTCCTTGCTGACGACATAGTGGCTCGCCGGGTAAATGGCGGCGTGGTTTAGGTATCTTAGCACCGTGCCGGTCACGACATTGACCTCGCTTATGCGGTCGATCTCATCGCCGAAAAACTCGACCCTTATCGCCTTATCGCTTGAATACGCAGGGAAAATTTCGATAGTATCGCCACGCACCCTGAACATATTGCGCTCAAAGGCAATGTCGTTTCGCTCGTAGCGTATCTCAATGAGCTTTTTTAGTAGCTCGTCAAAATTTCTGGTCTGCCCCTGCCTAAGCGAGATGACCATGTTTTTATAGTCGATAGGGTCGCCGAGACCGTAGATGCAGGAGACGGAGGCAACAACGATGGTGTCCCGCCGCTCAAAAAGGCTTGATGTTGCGCTGTGTCTTAGTCGCTCTATCTCGTCATTTATCGAGCTGTCTTTCTCGATAAATGTATCGGTATGCGGGATGTATGCCTCGGGCTGGTAGTAGTCGTAGTAGGAAACAAAGTATTCCACTGCGTTTTCGGGGAAGAACTCTCTGAATTCGGCGCAAAGCTGTGCCGCAAGGGTCTTGTTATGCGCAAGAACGAGCGTAGGTCGGTTGAGCTTTGCAATGACGCTTGCCATTGTAAAGGTCTTGCCCGAGCCGGTGACGCCTAGAAGCACCTGCTCATCTATGCCGTTTTCGATGCCGCTCACCAGCGTATCTATTGCCTCGGGCTGGTCGCCCATGGGTGCATACGGTGAAACAAGCTTGAATTTATCCATTGAGAGCCTCCGCTGATTTTTATCATAGTATTATATCATGTTTATTGCCAAATCACAAGAAAATCAGCCGTTATAAAACGGCTGATTTTAAGCTTTTTATTCTATTTAACCTGCCAGAGCAAGTCTCGATATCATGGCTGCAAACTGCGCCCTTGTCGAGCCGCCCTGCGGGTAGAGCGTGCCGTCGCCCATGCCGATGATCACGCCCTTGTTAACGCACCAGTTCATTGCCGGCACGGCGTAATCGGAGATGAGCTCGGCGTCGGTAAATGCCGAGGTCTTGCCCGAAGCGGCAGTTCCGTCATTTGCATATCTGTACACAAATGCGGCAAGCTGCTCACGGGTCACGCACTCGTCGGGACGGAAGGTATTGTCGTCATAGCCCATAACAACGCCCGTGTTGTAGCCCCAGACGATGGCGTCTCTGCACCAGCTGGAGTCGGCATCCGTGAACGGGCAGGTCTGACCGGCAACGGACGGGCTTCCGGCAAGGCGGTACAGCACGGTGACGACCTGACCTCTGGACACTGCACCCTCGGGAGCAAAGCTTCTTGCGTCAGCGCCTATCATGAGGCCGTTATCGTAGCAATACTTGACATTGTCATAAAACCACGAGCCCATGCCGACATCGGTAAAGGGCAGGTTGTTGACGACGGCATCCGGCTTTGAATTCATGTAGTCATCGGGGATGGACATCATCCAAGACATGCCGAGCTCACCGTAATGGGCGGACATGATGCCGACGATGTTGAAAATGAGCGTTGCAAACTCGTCCGGGCACTTTGTGACTATCTTTATGACGGTAAGCGTAAGGGGTCTTACCATCTTCTTGACCTGATCGAAATTATACTCGGTTATGCCCGCTTCACGCATGGCGTCGAGGAACAGGTTTGCGACAAAGTTCACGACTTCCTCTGTGGACTTGTTCTTTATCACATAGATAAGCTCACCGACATTCTTTGCTGCGTTCTTGCTGAGTATCTCAACAAAAGTGTCCCACTGGTCGGGATATGTACCGATGAGCGGGAGAACGATCTCCGAAATGTCGTCCTGAGCGGCATAGATCTCGGCTCTCGTGGTGAACACCTCGGTGAACAGCTTCTGAACAAAGCGATCGAGGAACTCGCCCTGGGTCATGGTGATGCCGTTTTTAAGATTGATTATCTTAGATATGGTCGCTTTGGGGGTAACGGTCACATACTTGAAGTTATCGATGCGGTATGTACCTGCATTCTCAAAGGTCGAGAACACCTCGAGCATGTCGGCCTTGAGCTCGTCATAGTTATCGTCGAGCTTTGCGCTTGGCAGGACATGGTCAACGCCGTATCTGCCGAAGCCCATGCACTCGGGCGCTACCTTGACGACGAGGTCGTTGTAGTTGACGATATTGTGAATGTTATTGTAGATGCTGCTGCCTATCTTGCTTGCATCTGCGCCCATAGGCGGCTCGTAGCAGTAGAAATAAACATCGTCCGCCGTGAGCTTAACATTCTTGCCGATGCTGCCGCCGGAGGCGATGATATCATCTATCGCACCGCCGAGCATGTTCGTGCCCGCTGCACCACGGCTGTAGCCGGTGCACCAGAGCTTTATATTTCCGGTTATCTCCGTGTGCTTTGCAAGATACTCCTTCAAAAACGCCAGCGCCGTGTCACGGCAGATGGCAAAGCCCGTGTGCTCGCCCTCAAGGCCGACATTCAGGTCGCCCGCCCACTCGGCATAGTAGCCGCAGCCGCGCAGACCGATGCCGATGACGGTGTACTTCTCGCCGTCGACATTGATGACCTTGTTTGCGATTCCTACGCCGAAGGTGTTTCTGCCGGGTCTCTCGGTAAAGTCCCTGTTCGCCTCGAAATCCTTGAAGCCTATCTGATCAAAGAAATCGATAAGGTTTGCAGGGCCTTCCCTGTACCTTGCGGGGTCGGCAACATTACCCGCCGCAAAGCACATTGCCATGGTCACGGTCGCAAGATCCTGCCTGTAGTTATAGCCTGACTGAGTGAAATACTCATCGCTATAGGTAAACGGGCATGGATGGTCCCTTTCCGAGTCGTCATGTCCGGCATTGAACATGACCGTGCCGGTGATAGTTTCATACTCGTCAGCCACCGCAAACACCGACAACGGCATCACGGAAACGAGCAGCACGAGCACCAGCACAATGCTTATGGCTTTTTTCATACACTATCCTCCACCAAATTTATTTGATTTTGCCTTTTCGCCTCTTTTTCAGCTATCGAGAACATAATGATGAGAAGTGCGGCCTCCGGGAACGGGCAGAATATGCCCGGGTTAGTCATCGACATAGCAAGTATTCCGGCGTAGGAAAAGCCGAAGATTATCTGCTTGCTGTGCAGATTTGTGACTATAAGGCGCATCCTCTCTCCGAACAGCCAGCAATATGCCATTACACCTATGACTCCCATGGAGCCCATTACCTGAATGATGGCATTATGATAATACACAAGGCTGCCGGGTATGATAGCTTTGAATATTCCGATATTTTTCGTATTTCCGAGACCGACGCCGTTTATGGGGTGGTCAAGGAAATCTTTGATCCCAAGTTCGATAAAGCTTACTCTTGTCTCGCTGGACGATATAAAGCTGCCCTCGACAAGTCTGCTTGAATACAAGGCGGGGATGTACTTGACGCCGACATAGCAGAGCACGGCAACCAGCACAAGAAACGCCCAGTTATACCACCTGTGCTCGGCGATGCTTTCCCGTCTGAGGTGGCAAATATAAACGCCGCTGACAAAGCCGATCATTGCACCGAAAAGCAGGCCGCTTCTCGATCCGCTCATGACAAGCGCAAGACACATAACGGCATAACCGATAAGATGGATCCTCCGGCGCTCTATCAGAAGGCATGACGAAGGGAGCGTCATCAGAAGAACGCTTGCAACATAGTTTCTCGGTTTAAAAAACAGAACGCTTCCCTTTTGGATAAAACGCTCCAAATTGAAGGCATAGAAAAGCAGCACGACCGCCGAGGCGACAAGTCCAGCAGTAAACAAAATGTCCGCCATGCGCTCGACACGGTCATAGTCACGCTCGTTTTCAAGTCTGGAGTTGGCAAGAAAATAAAGCAGGAGCATAACGATGCCTAGACCGAGCATATAATAAAGGCTCGTCGGTCTGAAATAATCCTTTGACGAGATAGTTCCGATGCCGCCTATGAGAAGCGCTACGGACACGGCGCACAGGGGTGGGGTGAATCTGCCGTTTACAAACGGTCTGCGATAATGTACGAGGTTAAAAGCTATCGCAAGCGCAACGGGTACGGCAGCATACGGCACATACGGGATGAGCTGGGTGTAGTCCGTGTAATACTTTGTTGAAAGGAGAAAAATACATAGTATAGGGCAAACTATCGACAGAAGATCGTCGCAGAAAACGAGCAGCAGCACTACAACCGCAACGAGCAGGTACATGACCGGAAGCTGCGTCCCCGTCACGAGTGCAAACAGTGACACTATAAACTGGGCCGGGCAAAAGCCCTTGCTGTTCCATGCTTTTAAAGCAATATACTGACCGTTTTCAAAAAAATCACGCAAATTCAAATCGTTTTCCTCAACTTTAATAATTATCTTTATCGGCTCACCGCAGGACCTGCGCTCTCAGCCGAGTTCTGAACACTGTATATAGGATACACCATTTCGGGTATTTTTTCAATATCAAATGACTTCAGCCGCACACTACATATATAATTATATCCGTTCGGGCAACCCAAATCAGTCGAACAAGCCCGTTTTTATATTTCTCGCACTTGAAAGAATAATAATATCGTGTTACAATCTTAAAAAACTTGCGGAGGTACTGCAATGTCAAGAGAAGAAGTCAAAAAGCAAATTGAAGAGGAAGACAATTACCACTACCACGACGAGCTGTTTTACACCGGCGAGGGTGATCTTTTGGACACCGCCGAGGGCCGTGCAAAGTTTTGCAGGCTCAATGAGACCACCGTTTTCAGGAAAAAAGACCCCGGTGTGTGGAACAACTACATTTGGGTGTTCAACAACCAGGGCGTCGGCATGACGATAAAAAAGCAGAGCCGTGTTGACCCGAAGCTCATGGAGTGCATCGATTACGACGCAGACGGCAACGAGGTCAGCAAGTCCTACGACCCCGCCTGACAATCATATACGAAACGAGACCCGATGAATTTATCATCGGGTTTCGTGTTTTTTCAGCTATTCCACCGCCTGACCTGTTCACGCAGCCAGTTTGCCCATTCGTCAATGCCCTCACCGGTCCTTGCGGAGATGGGGATTATCTTGATGTTGGGGTTAAGCTTCGTTACATAGCGCTTGCAGGCTTCAAGGTCAAAGTCAAAGTACGGCATGACATCGATCTTGTTAACGAGAAGCACATCGCAGATGGAGAACATCAGCGGGTACTTGAGGGGCTTATCGTCACCCTCGGGGACGGAAAGTATCATTGCGTTTTTCACGGCGCCCGTGTCAAACTCGGCAGGACACACGAGATTGCCGACATTTTCGAGAATGGCAAAATCGATATTCTCCGTGCCGAGGCCCTCAAGTCCCTGCTTGGTCATGCCCGCATCAAGATGGCACATGCCGCCGGTGTGCAGCTGGATGACCTTTGCACCGGTCTCGGCGATGGTGTGAGCGTCGACATCGGAGTCAATGTCCGCTTCCATGACGCCTATGCGCATCTCGTCCTTGAGTGCGGCAATGGTCGCCTTAAGGGTCGTGGTCTTGCCCGAGCCGGGGGACGACATGAGGTTCAGCAGGAAGGTCTTTTCCTGCTTGAGCTCCTTTCTCAGCTCGTCGGCCTCACGGTCGTTATTCTCAAATACGCTCTTTTTGATCTCCAAAACTCTGAACTTATCCATTGTTTCACCTCATATATCTGTTAGTTTAATGAATCCATTATCGTGCTTAGTATATCGTCAAAATTACGGCTGTTGACGGAATACTCGGCGCTTGCCTCAAAGGTATAGCGCTCGGACTTATTGCGGCGCTCGGCTATCGCAGTCTGAAGCTCGGTGTATATACCGTAGTCGGAAACGCTCACTGCCGCACCGGCGGCGGGGATATAGCCGCTGTCGCCGACGAAGGCGGAGTTATTCTCAGTCGATGAAAACCAGCGGATAAACAGCGCCGACGCCCGCTCGGAGTTGGTGCTTGACGCCGTCATGGTAATGCCGGTGACCTTTTCGGCGTAGGCAGGCTCGCCGTCCTTCATGCAGGGGTAGGTCATAAAGTCGACCTCATCGGCGTCGATGGCATAGGCATAGCGCATGACATCGGCAGACGAAACGATGGCGCACGGAAGCTTCCCCTCGCCTACCTGCTTTGCCGCATCCGCACCGCCTGCGCCGAAGCCTCGGCTGTAAGCGGTCTCCGCCAGGAGATTGTATATGTACTTGCAGTTTTTGTTGCTCGTTTCATAGGGGCTTACGGCGTCAAAATCGTCCTTGAGCTGCGCCGCCGCAGTTCTGAAAAACAGCGAATAGTCGGTTATCGTAAAGAAGCTTCCGCCGTTTCTCGAATAATACTCATCGGCGACCGAGCACAGCCTTTCAAAATTGGATATCGCCGAAAAGTCGGAGAAAAGCTTGGTGTTTATCATGAAGACATCGGTCTGTGCAGCGACAGGCACGGCGACGAGGCTTCCGTCAACGGAGGCTGCCTCCGTCATGTCCTTATTGAAGTTCGATGCTTCCCAATTGCCGAAATAGGTCGTCAGGTCAGCCAAAACGCCTTTTTCGGCCATATAAGCGGCATAATCGGTATCGCACACGAGCATATCCGGCAGACTGCCGCCCTCGTCTATCGCCTTATCAAGCTGCTTATACAGCTCCGCTTGGCTGTCAAAGGCTTTCGTCTTGACGGTGATGCCGTACTTTGCGCCCTCGCCCTTGGTGTATTTATCGGCAAGGCCGGCAAAGCCCTGCCACATTCTGTCGTTATTGACATACCACACGGTCACCTCGGTGTCCGCATCGGGTCTGAGCGGTGCGTAATGGGCAAAGTAGATATACACCGCACCTGCGATAAGTAAAACGACCGCCAAAAATATTCCGAGAGTGTATTTTATCTTTGACATTTCCGTTCAAATTTCCTCAGAAAAGTATTATTATTCATTAATATTTATACCACATCGGGCTGTCGTTTTCAATAATATTGTGTCGATTATATTTTAATTGAAAAATTGATAATTTTGTGATAACATAACTTTGTATATTTGTACCCTTTCGGAGGCGTTAGCATGAGTAACAAATTAAAGAGGATAATAAGCTCCGTTCTTACGGTCGTTATGCTTTTCGGTCTGGTCTGCAACACTGCCGTTTTCCCCGCATATGCGGCGGATGCCTGCGGCTACGATCCGGCAAAGACTATGTCCGATCTCGATCTCACGGGTGAAGAAGCGCAGGCCGGCAGCAGCTACAGCATCTCTACTGCCGATGAACTCAGCAGCTTTGCAAAGTATGTAAACTCCGGCAAGCTGACCGAGGGCGTCACCTTCTACCTGACCTCCGATATAAAGCTTACCAATGTAACCTGGACACCTATCGGCAGCAAGGCAGCCACGGCGTTCAAGGGCGTGTTCGACGGCTGCGGCTACGCCGTTTTGAAGCTCACAGTCGACTCGCAGGAAAACGACCAGGCGCTGTTCGGCTATGTGAGCGGCTCTGCTGCCGAGATAAAGAATCTCGGCGTTGAGGGCACACTGAACGGTCAGACCAATGCCGCCGGTATCGTTGCAAACCTTGACGGCGCAAAGATTGCAAACTCATGGAACGCCGTTGATGTCACGGGTAGCTATAATGTCGGCGGTATCGCCGCAAATGTAAACGGCGGCACTATCACAAACTGCACAAACTATGCTTACATCTCCGGTACGGCAAGCGTCGGCGCAATTGCGGGCAGCTTGAGCGGCAAAAGCACCGTTGAATATTCCTACTATGTTTACTACTCCGCCGACAAGGGTGTCGGCAGCCAGAGCGGATCGAGCACGCAGTCGGTCTACCGCTTCTCCACCAGCAGCACCGAGGTGCTCGCCGAAAAGGAGCTGACCGTCGGCGGCAAGACGAGCGATAACATGCTCACCCTCCTAAACGAATGGCTCGACATGCAGGAAAAGGGTCACAACTACCGCAACTGGGTGTTCGACACCTCCACCAACACAAAGCAGCGTGTCGACGGCAACTACCCGAGCCTTGAGTACCCCGACTACATCGCCCCCACCGAGAGCACCTACACCGCCACCGCAACCATGACCGCTCTGTACGAGGCAAAACAGAACGGCGTTGAGGGCGGCTTCTACAGCATTTCAAGCACGGACGAGCTCAAGTATTTCAGAGATTATGTAAACCAAGGCTTCAAGACCGACGGCGTCACCTTCTTCCAGAACGCAGACATTCTCATGACCAACACCGCCGACAGTTGGGAGCCTATAGGCAACGACGAAAAGGTTGCTTTCCAAGGCACATTCGACGGTCAGGGCTATGTGCTCACCGGCATGGCGATAAACGGCCGCACGAACGGTCTCGGCCTGTTCGGCTATGTAAACAATGCAAACGCACTCATTAAAAATGTCGGCATGTTCGGCGTTATCGTCGGCGGCGACAACTGCGGCGCTATCGTCGGCGAACTGATGATGGGCACGGTGTCAAACTGCTGGTTTGACGGCGAACTGAACGCAAAGGACCGTGTCGGCGGTATCGTCGGCAAGGCAGATCAGGCGCAGATACTCAACTGCGTTGACTTTGCTCCCGTCGTCGGTGACACGAGCACCGGCGGCATAGTCGGCGCTTGCTCAAGCTCCACTACCATTAAATATTGCTACTACCCGCAGGATCTCGCCGCAGGCTGCGGTCAGTCCAGCGGCAGCCAGACCGCCCTTATCCCCTTCAGCAAGGACGGCTCGGACTTCACGCTCGAAAGATCCGTCGTTGTCGGCAGCGCCTCGGGCATTAAGCTTCTGAATGTTCTCAACCACTGGGTCACCTACCTTGCGATGGACTCTACCTACCGCTACTGGAAGATAGACAGCTCCGTGACGGGCGTTGCAAGGATTCAGGGCGACCATCCGACGCATCTTTATCCGGGCGACGGCTCGGGCGTTAAGCGTGTGGACGAGCCGCACTTTGATGTTGACGACGAGACTAACCCCTACAATGTAAAATACATCGAGACCGCCACGATGACCGAGCTTTACGACAGCGGCATTGACGCCGTTGCAGGCGGTCACTACAGCATAAACAGCGGCGCCGAGCTTAAAAAGCTTGCGCTGTATGTCAAGGAAAACCGTGCCACAAAGGATGTCACCTTCTACCTCACCAAGGATGTCGACATTTCCGTCAAAGCGCTCGGCAATGATTCCGATGGCTGGCTGCCGATAGGCTGCGACTACAGCGTTACCGAAAGCGGCTCGCTGACCTATGTCTTTAACGGCACATTTGACGGATGCGGTTATACGGTATATGGACTGTATATTTACGATGAAAGGGGCGACAATGTCGGTCTGTTCGGCAGAATAAGAAACGCTGTTATCAAAAACCTCGGTGTTATCGGCGGCATCGTCGGCGAATTCAACTGCGGCGGCATTGCCGGTAAGTCAGACAGCAGCACCATCACGAACTGTTGGGCAAATGTCAGCATCGAAGCCGAATCAGAGACCGGCGGCATCGTCGGCAGGATGGACGACACGACCGTTGAAAACTGCGTATCGTACGGTGCGACACTCTGCGCCGGCGGCGAGACCTGCATTTCCGGCGGTATCGCAGGCGATGTTCTCGGCAAATCTGCCATCAAAAACTGCTACTACCTCAAGGATACCGCTCAGGGCGGATATAACAGTGCCCCGTCAAGTGCGGAGATAGATATTCTCACCTTTACATACGGCTTTGAGCAGGACGATTATTACTGCACGCTTGAGAGAGCTACGCAGATAGACGACATCACGACCACGAGTCTGCTCGATGCACTCAATGCCTGGGTGTTCCTGCAAAACAACGGTCAGTACAGCGGCTGGCGCAACTCCGTCACCCTTATCGGTGAGGGCGATCACTCCGGCCACTACCCGAGGCTCATGGCACCGGGCGAGTTTCAGGACAGCGACCCGAACGAGGAATATGACGGCGACTATACCGCAACGGCGACCGTGAGCCAGCTGTATTCCACGGGCTCTGACGGTATCGAGGGCTGCGCTTACAGCATAAACGGACTTGACGACCTTGAGGCACTGCAAAAGTATGTTGCCGCAGGCCGCAAGACCAAGGGCATCATCTTCTTCATGACCCGTGATGTTGACATGAGCTACAAATATCATGTCGACGGCAACTCGTGGAAGCCCATCGGTGATGCCGACAATGCGTTCCAAGGCATATACGACGGTCAGGGCTACACGGTAAAGTATCTGTTTATCGACACAAGCGCCGATGACCAGGGTCTGTTCGGTCACGCCACCGGCACGAGCATGGTCATCAAAAACCTCGGTATCTGCGGCTATGTTAGAGCAGGCACGAACGCAGGCGGTATCGTCGGCGACTTCAATTTCGGTACTATTGCAAACTGCTGGTCGTCCTGCGAGGTCGTCGGACTTACGAATAACGCAGGCGGCATTGCCGGCGGCGCAAACAAGGGCTCTATCATAAACTGCACCAGCTACGGTGTGATAACCGGCACGGGTCAGTTCGGCGGCATAATCGGCTACGGCTGGAACACCTCGCTCAGGTACTGCTACTACCTGTACGGCGGCTGCCAGAAGGGCTACGGCGAGGCGACCATACTCGGGATAGACTCCAAGGGCGTACAGTATTTTAACGGCACGAGCTCTGCCTGCGTACTGCACGAAAAGGTCGATGTTGAGGGCACAACTACTCAGAACGCTTTGAGCGCTCTTAAGCTCTATGTCGACGCTCACCCCGAGACAAACTACTGCTACTGGGTCATCGGCAACACAGAGGAGTACCTCAAAATGGGCGTTGCCTTCTTCCCCGTTCTCATCTCCGCATCGGGAACGATGGGCGACAAGGACTTTAAGGAAGTCCAGGCTTACTTCAAGGGCACTGAGTATTACTCGGTCATCAAGGCGATAAACGCAGCAAACGATGCCGAGGGCGGCGGCGATGTCATTCTCGCAACGAATGTTGTGTTCTATGTCAACAACGACGCAACTCTTGACAGCGATGTGCGGCTTGTCACCGACAAATACTCGGCGGTCATAAAGTCCAATCTTAAGCTTCAGAGTATGCAGCAGTTTGACGGCTACTTCACCGTAAAAGACGGCGGCAAGATATATCTTTGGGACAACGCAAAGAACGACTATGCTCTGTTCATGTATTCGCAGAAGAAAGCAGACCCCAGCTGCAACAGCAAGATATACGGTACTGCGAGCCTTAACTTCCGCTCGTCGCCTGTGGTGGGCGATAATCCCGCGGCGTATAACCTCAGTCTTGAGGACGGCGAGTTTATAATTAACTCCACGCTTGAAAGCGGCAATCCGCACACCATCCCCGGCGGCAGCACCCTCTCCATTCAGACGCATGCAACGCTGAATGTCGGCGCAAATGCAAGAATTCGCACGACCGGCGGCGCAGTCGTTATGAACAATGGCACGGTCAAGATCGGCAACGCAACGCTCGACCGCAACGGCGGCACGAAGATGAAGGGCGTTTTTGAGGATGACGGCGGCACGGTCACACTCCCCTACATTTATAAAGAGGGCTACACTCTGCGTGGCTGGTCTGACGCAAACGGCTCGATACACGCCGCAGGCTCGAGAGTCAAGGATGTCCAGCCGAACAGCACCTTCAAGGCCGAATGGAGCTTGGGCGAGTCGACCACCGACCCCTACCCCGGCGACGATGCGTTCACGGACGACAAGCCCTTGTACAACATTCCCATCACCGTTATCCAGTCTAACGGCGGCACTATCTCACCGGGCAGCATGATGGCAGCCAAGGGCGAAAACCTGTCGTATCAGATAAGCGCAGACACCGGATATCAGATCAAGACCGTGCTCGTTGACGGTCAGCCGGTGGAGATCGACGAGAACAACTGCTACCACTTTATCAGCATCAGCCGTGCGCACAATATCATTGTGCTGTTCGCAAAGACCACGAATGAGGCGTATTACAGCTGGACAAACTCCTTTACTGACATTTCGGTGAACGACTGGTTCTACGAAAGCGTGAGATACACCGCCTCGGCGCAGCTGTTTATCGGCACGGACACCACGGTATTCTCCCCCGACGACGCAATGACCCGTGAGATGATCGTTACCGTGCTCTGGCGCTTGGCAGGCTGCCCCGTCGTTCCGGCTGAAAATACGATAAGCTATCGTGATGTCAGCAGCGACAGCTACGCCTACGAGGCTATCCGCTGGGCGACGATGTTCAACATCGTCGAGGGCTACGGCGACGGCACATTCGGTTACGGCGACCCGATACTGCGTGAGCAGCTCGTGACCATTCTGTTCCGCTTTGCAAGAAACTATGTCGGCGTTGATGTATCGCTGACAGACTCGACGAACATTCTCGGCTACACCGATGTTTTGCAGATATCGCAGGGCATGTCGCAGCCGTTCCAGTGGGCGGTTGGCGCAAAGATAATTTACGGCACTTCCCGTACGACGCTCGAGCCGAGAGGCACGGCGACCCGTGCGCAGGTCGCAGCCGTGTTCCAGCGCTTCTGTACAAACTTCATGGATACCGTTCCGGTATTCAAAACCTGATATACAAACAAACCCGCCGTGGCGAGAGCCACGGCGGGTTACTTTTTTCTGTTAAGTTACGCTGCCTTACTCAGCAGACCTTTTACGAATTTTGATACCTTATAAATATCCTGCTGGTCATACCAGTCTTTGACCTTGGTGTCGCCCGAGCCGAAGACCGCACCCTGAGTGCCGATATCGTGGTTTCTGCTCTCGGCAATGATGCCCCAAAGAGAATTTCCGTCGGCGTCCTTGCCCTGCGTGATGTTGAGGACGAAGCCTATCTGCTTAACGACATCCTTTTCGCTGTAATACTCCGTCAGTCGTGTGTAGAAATCGGACAGTGCGCAGGTGAAGTTAATAAGCTCGTCGCCGCTCATCTCGTCAAATTTAAGATTGCTGCGTATCTTTGCGGGTACGACGCCTGCCGCCTCGCCGATGCGCTCGACGGTCTCGGGCACGCCGGTGTAGACCAATAGCTGATTTATCGTCTGGATATTGTTCTTCACAAGCTTATCGACACTGAACTCGGAGTTGAGCGTACAAATCTTCTCAATAAGCATTATCCTGCCGGTCGTGACATGGTTTGCCTCGGCAAGCTCACGCAGGTCTGCATCACTCGTCATCGTCTGGCTGAGTATCGAAATGTCATATCCGGCGCTCTTATCTATCTTGACGATGGTGTCAACGACCGTTTTGCGCACGGCGTTTGCCCGCTCCTCGTCGCCGTCGACGACCGTAACGAGCACCGAGTTTTTAAGCTCTGTTATATAGCCCTTATTCCGCAGGGCGTTCACGGTCACCTTGACGGCCTCGTCATACTTCTTACCGACGATGCTTATATCCGTCGTTATCTTTTCGGCATCGCTGTTTACGGCATCGGCTTCAACGACGATATTGCGGTCATTCACCTCAAGTCTTATGCTCGGGTTAACATCGAGCATTACGACGGTGTTTGCCGCCATCGGAAGCTCGATGGTATTGCCGCCGATGTCCGTTGAGCCGATATCAGCCTTGCCGAGTCCGAAGAACATGGCGGCAGAGCCGACGACGATAACAGCAAGCGACGCAGCCATCGCCCGCCAGCTCTTATGACCGGCAGCTTTCGGCATGGACTGAGCTTCCTCGTCGAACAGTTCGTCAATATAGCGGTCGTTCACCGACCCGATGTATTTAAGCAAGTCTTCTTTTCTCAAAGAGGAATTCCTTCTTTCATTAAGTGCTTTTTAAGCTTTGCTCTGAGCCTGAAAAGCATTGTTGTTGTTTTTGAAACGGATATGTCATAGCGTTCCGCTATATCGGAAATGGGGTCAAGCATCCAATAGCGACGCATGAACACTCCCCGCTCAACTCTGTTGAGCTCCTCAAGGAATTTGTTCAGTGCCGCTACTATCTCTTGCGAATCTGCCCTGCGTTCAAGCTCGTCATAGCCTGATATACACTCGGCAAGCTCATCGAGAACAACGGGCGTTTCCCCGCCGCCTCGCTTGTCGCTGTTTTTCGAACGCAGCTTATCAAGCGCAAGGTTGCGGGTTATCTTGCCTATAAACGACGACAGCGAATTCGGCTCATTCGGCGGGATGCTACCCCAAACTCGCATGAGCGCATCGTTTACACATTCTTCACTGTCCTCGTCGTTGCCGAGGATATTATATGCTATGCGGTGGCAGTATCGACCATATTTACTATTTGTCAGTTCCAGAGCTTCCTCCGACCTGTTCAGAAAAAGCTCGACTATGCTGCGGTCGTCCACGCTTTTCTCCTATCTGCTCCGCCCCTACCAATTAAGACGGAATTTGTATTTAAGTATCACATTTTTTCGGACAAATTTCAAGTAATATTTTTCAAACTTCAAATTGTTGCCGTTTCTTTTAACAAAATTCAATTTTTGTTGTTGTGATAAACAGCGCTTTATGCTATATTTATGGGCGGTATTGTTTGTATTTTTCGGCTTTGCCGAGGAAAGAGGCGCTTTATGAAAACAAGAGTGATCTCGGCCTGCGTGCTGATAATTTTGGTCGTTGCATGCTTCGCCATTTCCCCCGTAACCCGTATCCTGTTCCTGCTTGCGGCGCTCATTATGGGCATCTGGGAAATGTGCCACGCCGTCAGCCTTAAGGATATAAAATGCACGGACTGGGTATTGTATATATACGCAGTGCTTGCCACGGCGGGAATATTTTTTATGGAGGGCAACTCCCGCTCCGTCATGCTGTTTTTCCTTGCGGTGTTCGCCGTGTTCACGATGGGTATAGTCAAGGATGATATCAGCGGCCCGGGTACTTTGGCAAGCCTCGGGATCTTAGTCTACCCGACCGTTCCCCTGCTCATGATAATGGATCTTTCGCTGCGTCAGGACTGGATACCCGTTTTTGCGATCGCCTGCATTTCCACCTGGGTGTGCGACTCGTTTGCACTGTTCGGCGGCAAATGGTTCGGCAAGCACAAGCTTGCACCGAAGGTCAGCCCCAACAAGACCATTGAAGGCAGCATCACCGGCGCTGTATCGTCGATGGTCGCAGGTGTTATCCTGTACTTTGTCTTCAAGGGCACGAACTACAACATTTCGCTCGTTACCTGCGTTCTGACCGGCCTTATCTGCTCCAGCTTCGGTCAGGTCGGCGACCTTGCCGCTTCGCTCATAAAGCGCATGGCAGGTCTCAAGGATTACAGCAATCTCATCCCCGGTCACGGCGGAGTTATGGACAGGATAGACAGTCTGCTTTTCTCGATCCCCGCTGCATTTTTCTGTCTTACAAACGGCATTTTTTAAATTTTCACTGGAGTAACATTTCATGGACGCAAATACCTTTAAGCCCCTTGCGCAGCTAAAGCGCATGATGCTCATTATAAACCCCGTTTCCGGCAGGCGCATTTCTCTGCGTTTTCTGCCCGATATTATCAGAATTTTCACCGAAAACGACTATGTCGTGAGCGTTTTTCCGACCGGCAAGCGCGGCGACGCAACGGAGTTTGCCCGGCTGTACTCGGCTGAGTTTGACATCGTCGTCACCATCGGCGGCGACGGCACGCTCAACGAGACGATAACCGGCCTGATTCTCGGCGGAAGCCACACCCCGCTCGGCTACATCCCCTCCGGCAGCACGAATGACTTTGCCTCCTGCCAGGGCATTTCCTCGGATATGCTGACGGCGGCGATGCACATTGCAAACGGCAGCCCCCGGCAGATCGATATAGGCAAATTCGGCGACAACTACTTTGCTTATGTCTCGGCCTTCGGCGCTTTCTCGTGGCTTTCGTACACGACCTCGCAGAATTTAAAGAATGTTCTCGGCCACTCGGCATATATTCTTGATGCGGTGAAGGACCTGCCGAAGCTCAAGTCTTACCACCTTAAGTTCACCGACGGTGAGTTTAACTACGAGGGTGACTACATTTTCGGTGCTGTATGCAACTCGACCTCCGTCGCCGGAACTTTCACGCTGCCGACAGATCTCGTCGACACCGCAGACGGCAAGTTTGAGGTGCTGCTGGTCCACAAGCCGCAGTCGCTCATCGATTGGCAGAGCATACTTACCGGCGTTTTCACGCAGGACTACTCCTCGCCTTTCCTTGACCTGTTCCAGACCGAGACGCTGCGCATCGAAGCGCCCGCTCATCTTGACTGGTCGCTCGACGGCGAGCGTGGTCACGGCAAGAGCTCGATAGATTTTGAGATTTTGCCGAAGCGCATTACCCTTATAAGCTAAAGGCTATACTACCGCTTTCCTATCGAAGGCGGTACTTTTTTGATTAGAGTATGAAGAATGTTTATCGAAAAATCAGAGATTTCACAGACGGGATAAGCGACGATAACGTAAGCGCACACGCAGCCGCAAGTGCGTTTTACATGTTTCTGTCGCTTGTGCCGTTCGTTGCGCTGGTCAGTACCATTCTGCCGCTCACGGGACTTGAGGAGGACAGATTGTTTGAGATAGTCAGCCACTATATCCCCGATGCAATGCAGGGTATTATAAACTCCGCCGTCACGGATATCTACTCTGCCTCGAACGCCATACTGCCGATATCGATAATCATCACGATATGGCTTTCAAGCAGGGCGTTTTCCTCGCTCATACGGGGCGTTGAGGATGTTGCCGACTGCCCGAGGTACAGCTCGTATCTGAAGCGCAGCCTGCGTGCCTGCATTTACACCATCGGTCTGATTTTTATCATGGTGCTGCTTTTGCTGCTGCTCGTTTTCGGCGACAGGCTAAGTGAGCTGCCGCTTTTGTCACCGTTTGTGCGCATAGTCATAAAGCTCAGGATAATTGTCGTGGTCATTTTGCTGACCTGCGTCTTCATCGCCATCTACCACTGGGTGCCCGGCATGCGCCTTAAGCTCCGCCAGCTGCTGCCCGGGGCACTTGCCGCATCGGGCGCATGGCTTCTGTTTACATGGCTTTTCTCGCTTTACATCGTCTACGGCGGAGGCTACACGACCTACGGCAGTCTTGCCGCAATTATTATCACGCTGCTGTGGATGTACTGGTGCATGTACATCATCCTGCTGGGTGCGTATATTAATATGTATATATACCACAAGCGGCACGGCGACGACTAAACGCAGTGTTTAAAAAATTTCGTCATATTGCATAAAAAGCTTCTATCATTCTTTAGTTGACAAATTGTGCTAGTATGATACAATAACATATATGTATGGGCAATGCCTGTGCGTTGAAACAAGATATTGTGACTGTTTTATCAATGCATCGGCCTTGCTTTTTTTATCTTGTTCATTATAAATCTATTTATGAAAGGGATGGATAAATGAAGAAAGTACAGACAGGCAAGCGCATTTTAGCTACCGTGCTTGCAGTGATGATGCTTGTGTCGCTTATCCCCGTCACGGCGATGGCGGATAACACGAGTACCACAGAAAAGCCCTGGAAGGGCGTCGCCGACGGCGATATCTTGGTAAAAGATACGATAACCAAGATCACCAACGGCGTTGTCGAGCATGAGATCATCGCAAATACCCCCGCAGGCGATGACCAGAAGATTGACTATTTGTGTCGTGTCAATCTCAGCGACACAATAAAGATCGTAGCTTGCTACGGTGAGGATGACGCATCAAGCTGGCGCATGGTCCCCACCACCAAGCAGGCTGCCGCTTATGAGAAGAAGCACCCCGGCGAAACTGTTGTTGCAGCCATAAACGCCGACTTCTTCAACATGGCGACCGGCGAGCCTATCGGCGCACTGGTCATGGACGGCGTAAAATACCACGACGCTAACGGCCGTTGGTACTTCGCCATTCTGAAGGACGGCACGGCTGTCATCAGAGATACGCCCGACCTGAGCGACTGCCAGAGCGCTGTCGGCGGTTGGCTGCCTCTTGTCAAGGACGGTCAGCTGTGCACCGACAACTTTGCAGGCGGCACTAACGACTACGGTCGCTGCACCATCGGCATCATGGAGGACGGCAGCATCGTCACCTCCGTCACGCACGGCATGCTGACCCCCGTTTCCTGCGGCCGTACATACAAGGAGATCGCCGAGATGTATCAGCGTGAGGGCGCAAAGGATGTCCTCGTGCTCGACGGCGGCGGCTCGGCTACCTTCGCAGCCCGTGTTGAGGGCAGCGATAAGCTTGAAGTTCGCAACTCCCCCTCGGACGGCGCTGAGCGTGAGGTCTGCTCGTCCCTGCTCATCGTTTCCACCGCAACTAAGACCGGCGTGTTCGACCACGCTGCACTTGCCCCCAACAACGAGCTGTACACCCCCGGCTACGAGGTGCAGTTCACCGCCAGCGGCATCGACACCGCAGGCTTCCCCGTTGAGATGCCCGCAGGCGTGACCTGGGCTCTTGCCGACGACAGCAAGGACATGGGCACGATCGATGCAAACACGGGTCTGTTCAAAGCCGGCGACAAGACCGGCACGGTCAATGTCGAGCTGCTTAAGGACGGCAAGGTCATCGGCACTACTGCGATAGAGATCGCAGTGCCCGACCACATCTACTTCAACTCCGAAGAGCTCAGCCTTGGCTTTGAGGACGAGAGCAACCTTTCCCTCGTTGTCCGCAACAAGGACCGTGACCTTAACATCAAGGACGGCGACATTGTATGGACGATGAGCACCGAGGGGCTCGGCACTTTCAAGGGCAACACCTTCGTTGCAAACAGCGAAAACAGCCTTAACGGCGATATCACCGCAACCTCGAAATATGATGAGAAGCTTTCCGCCTCCATCCATGTTATCGTCGGCATGCTCCCGACCATCGTTTGGGACTTTGAGGATCATGTCAATCCCGAGACCGGCGAGGTCACTTCCGCTCAGGATTATTATTGCGGAACAAACGGCATACTCAGGACCTCGAACTACGGCAGAGGCGGTAAAGAATCCGTTGAGATCGTATCCATTAAGGATGATGATCCCGTTCGCTTCGGTGCGCACTCTCTGAAGCTCAACTTTGACTTTACAAACTGCGGAGCAGTTACCGAGGGCGCAGAGGTCGGTCCCGCCGAAGGAATGAGTATTCCCGGAACTCCGACCGGTCTTGGCGTTTGGGTCTACGCACCCGAGGGTGTCGGCGTTAACTACGGCAGCGTCACAGATACAGACGGCAAGCTTATTTCCGGCCTTTGGCTGCGCTGCTACTGCACCGACGCTCAGGGCAAGCTCAGTCAGGTCGACTTCACCCTTGAGCCCAAGGATCAGAGAGTTCAGGACGGCTACAATCCCGAGACCGGTGAATGGGAAGTCCAGCCCGGTATCTACTGGGAGGGCTGGCAGTATCTCGAGGCTGACCTGTCCAAGTGGCAAGCTCCGTTGTCCCTCATGTCCAAGAAGGCATTTCGTCTCATGTTCGTTGCCGGCACCAAGATGACCGGTACCCAGCGTGCAGGCGAGCTTTACTTCGACAACTTCCAGTTCGTTTACGGCACTAACATCGACGATGTCGACGCTCCCGTTGTTGACTCTGTCCGTGTAAACGACTCCGATATCAAGAACGGTACTGTTCTGACCACCGACACTCTGCGTGTTGACGCTTACATGCACGACATTCAGAATAAGTACACCAGCGGCATTGACGCCGACACCATCCGCATGTATGTCGACGGTATCAATGTCTCCAACAACGACAAGTACCAGTTCGTCGTTGAGCCGGACGGCTCTATCGCACACCTTTACGACCTCAAGCTGCCCGACGGCGACCACACCATCGCAGTCTCCGTCCGTGACGAATTCGGCAACGAGACCACCGAGACCCGCTCGTTCACCGTTAAGGCCGATAATGAGGTCAAGCATTCAAGCGTGTTCGTCGCAGCAGCCGAGAACGCCGCCGTTATCGGTAAGACCGTAAGCCTTAATATTACGGCTACCGACAGCGACATTCAGTCGGCTACCACCATTCTGAGCCTCAACAATAAGTTCAGGAGCTACACTGTCACTTTCTCGGATAACTACGACGGCACTTACTCTTACAGCAAGCTTTCCAAGACTCTTACCGTAAACGCAGAGCGCAAGGCAGATGCCTCGGCTGACAGCAATGTCATTGCGACCGTCACGGTAGATATCCCGTCCTCCCTCTCTGCAAGCGATAAGTTCACCTACACCGTCAAGGGCGGCAGCTACACCACGGCGGACAATTACTATGCGACCTATTCCGCACATGAGGCAGCCCTGCCCGTTACCGCAGCTTACAACATCTCCGCAGAGGTAGTCCTTGTCGGCGCTCCCACGACCCTCACGGTCACGAACGACAAGAACGAGCCCGCCGCAAATGTTGATGTTTACAATGCGGCAAACAACGAAAAGATCGGCACGACCGACGAAAAGGGTCTGCTGACCACCGATTACTTCAGCAACGCAGCCGGCAACACCACCATCTACGCCAAGGATGCGGCAGGTCTCCTCTCCTTCCAGCTGACCGTCAAGTCCTACGACGCAGCCGGTGAGGACTCCGCCATGCCTTACGGTCTTATGTTCAACGCTCTGAACGATGCGGCTCACGGCAAGAGCATGACCTGGATGTCCAACGCAGCCAAGGCCGAAAAGCAGTCCATCCGCTATCGTGTAAGCGGTACTGAGGACTGGACGACCATCGCTGCAGACGCAACGCTGCGCACCTTTACCAAGGGCGGCAACAGCGCCGTCTATGTAAACAGCGTGACACTTGAGGGACTCAACCCCGGCACGACCTATGAATACCAGATAGGCGGCGGCGAGGCATGGAGCGAGGTCGCCACCTTCAAGACCGTAAACTCCGCAAGCGACAAGACCCGCTTCTTCGCACTCGGCGACATTCAGGCGGACGATCTGACCAACATCGAGAGAGTCGTCAGCAAGCTCGGCGAGGGCAACTATGACTTCGGCATCCAGACCGGCGACGCAGTCGACGATGCGACCTCCTACAGCCACTGGAACGACATTGCAAATCTGTTCGGTGTCGATCGCTTCGGCAGCACCGACATGATCCATGTTCTCGGCAACCACGAGTATGCAGGCGACGCAAACGCCGACGCAGCGACCAATTACTTCAATCTCCCGACCAAGGCAAAGCCCGGCAGCTACTATTCGCTGACCTACGGCAATGTTTACCTTGCAGTCGTCAACTACACCGGCACTTCTTCCGATCTTAAGGAAGCCATGGATTGGCTGAGCAAGGACGCTGCCCAGAGCAACGCCACCTGGAAGGTCCTCCTCATGCACCAGCCGGCGTACTACACCAACAGCTACGGCGGCAACGCTGAAATTTTCAACGCCGTTCCCGCAGTCTGCGAGGCAGCCGGCATTGATGTCGTCTTCTCCGGCCACGACCACTCCGCTGCAAGGACCAATCCGCTGCTTAAGGGCGAGGTCGACGACGAAAACGGTATCTACTACTACATCTGCGGCTCGTCCGGCGAGAAGTCCTACTCCATCACCTCGCAGGATAAGTTCGATTACGAAAAGATCTTCAAGTTTGCAACCACCGACTTCACCGCAACCTACCTGTCCGTCTCCGCCGACAAGGACGAGATGACCATCGAGTACTACGATATCGACAAGGGTCTGATAGACTCCGTCACCATTGAGTCCCCCTGCAAGAGACACGGTCACTCCGCCTGCTACGATCCGGCAGATAAGACCGTTTCCTGCTCCGTCTGCGGCGAGGCTATGGAAAACTACACCGGCAACGCCACCGACAAGGACGGCAACAACTACTACATCCTCGCAGGCAAGGCCGCTACCGGCTGGTTTATGCACGGCAACGATGTCTGCTACGCAAACAGCAAGGGCGTCCTCCAGAAGGTAGAGCTCGTAAGCGAGACCAAGACTCAGTGCACCCACAGAGGTAAGTCCGTTTACAGTTGCAAGACCGTTGAGTCCGGCGACAGCTCCGAGTACACCGTCCGTGACGATATCGCCCCGGGCCACGAGTACGACAGCGAAGACCCGACCGCTCCCAACCGTGTCTGCACCGTTTGCGGCTGGCATGAGATCAGCCTCAACGACTGCAAGGTCGAGCTTTCCTACATGAGCTACTCCTACACCGGCAAGCAGATCAAGCCCTACATCTATGTCACCGCTCCCGACGGCACGAAGCTGCTTGACTACTACGACTTCACCGAGGTTTACGGCGAGAACACCGAATGTGGCTACGGCACCGTTACCGTTCTGCCGCAGAACGCAGACTACTGGGTCAACCTCAACCAGAAGCGCGGTACTTTGCGTGACGACGGCGCTGCTATCAAGATAAACTTCGTCATCCACGCAGCAACCGTCAAGAATGTCAAGGCCAAGATGGCTGTCGACGGCGTCAATGTGACTTGGGATAAGGTCGCCGAGGCCGACGGCTACAACATCTATGTCTGGGATCGTGCAAAGCAGGATTATGTCCTCAACAAGAGCGTGATCGGCGCAAATACGACCTCCACCACGGTTTACGGCGTCAAGGCCGGCACTACCTGCTGGGTCAAGGTCTGCGCATACAACGATGTTGACGGCGGCAAGGTCGTCGGCTACGGCAACAGCGCAAAGGTCAATGTTCCCAGCAACTTCGCTCAGAAGCTTCAGGCTCCCGTTGTCACCGCAGGCAACACCGCAAGCACCGGCTACATCCGCCTGACCTGGGATAAAGTTCCCAACGCAACGCAGTACAAGGTCTACCGTGCAGGCACATCGGGCGGTACATACTCGCTCATGTTCACCACCACCGGCACGAGCTACACGAACACCTCCGCCGCTGCGGGCTACACCTACTATTACAAGGTCGTTGCAGTTGACAGCAAGGGCAATTACGCCACCTCCGACTACAGCAAGACCGTGTCCCGCACCTGCGACTGTGCTCAGCCCGTCGTGAAGCTGACCACCAACGCAAACTCCGGCAGACCCGCACTCAGCTGGAACAGCGTTAAGGGCGCTTCGAGGTATGAGATCTTCCGCTCCACCGACGGCAAGAACTTTACCCACTATGACTTCACCGCAAGCACGACCTACACGAATATCAGCACTACCCCCGGCACGACCTACTACTACAAGATCAAGGCAATAAGCGGCAGAACGATCTATGCAGACTCGGCTGTCAGCGCCGTTCGCTACATCACCTGCGACTGCGCAAAGCCCGCTGCAAAGATCGCCGTTGATCCCGTTTCCGGCAAGCCCACCCTCAGCTGGGCAGCAGTCACCGGCGCAGATAAGTACGAGATCTATGTCTCCTCCAACAACAAGGACTTCAAGCTTCTCGATACTACCGACGAGCTCACCTACTCCGACAGCACCGTAAAGCCCGGCGTGACCAACTACTACAAGGTCAAGGCTCTTTGTGCAGTCACCAAGTACGGCGATTCCGCCCTGTCGGACGCACGCTCGATAACCTGCGACTGCGCAGCTCCCGTTGTTGAGATCTCGATCAACGAGACCTACAACAAGCCCATGATCTCGTGGGAAGCTGTTGACGGTGCATCGAAGTATGTGATATACCGCAGCACCGACGGCAAGACCTTCAAGCAGTACGATACGATCACAAAGACCGCATACACTAACACCAGCACCACCTCCGGCACGACTTACTACTATCAGGTCAAGGCCGTCTGTGCGACGAGCTCTTACGGCGATTCCGCCCTCAGCAGCCCCGTCAGCATCAAAGTTCCCTGATTTCATCCGGGAAAACAGCAAATAACGAAAAATCATGCAGCAAAAATGCTGCATGATTTTTTCAGCTCAATTAAGTCATTATTAACAATTTTTGAACTTTGATTTTATGCATGTTGACATAAATTTTTAATTGTGTTATCATTCTCTGGTTGAAATTTTTAGATAGTATGGTGAAATGAAATGAGTCAGGAGCACTCGCTTGCGATGTTCGAGACCGAGCCCATCGGCAAGCTTATGACAAAATTTGCGCTGCCTGCGATAGCTTCAATGGTGGTAAACTCGATTTATAATATCGTCGACCAGGTCTTTATCGGTCAGGGCGTCGGCATGCTCGGCAACGCCGCAACAAACCTTACCTTCCCGTTCGTGACCTTCTCAATGGCGATCGGCACGATGATCGCCGACGGCTGCGTTGCGTACTTCAGCCTCAAGCTCGGTCAAAAGGATTATCACGAGGCCGAGCGTGCCATGGGCAACGGTATCTCCATCTCGCTTGCAGCCGGCATCTTTATGACACTGCTGATGGAGCTGTTTATCGATGCAATACTCGTTCTCTGCGGCGGCACTACCGTCGACCCGCAGACCTACGAATACGCAAAGCAGTACGCCCGCATAACGCTTATCGGCATCCCGTTTGTGTGCATAAGCATGACGGTGAACAGTATTATCCGAGCGCAGGGCAATCCGAAGTACGCAATGTTTTCAAACCTTGCTGGCTGTTTTTTGAATATCATCCTCGACGCATGGTTTGTTCTCGGCCTTGACATGGGTGTCGGCGGTGCGGCGCTCGCAACCATCATCGGTCAGGCGCTCAACCTCGTGCTCGCACTTGCATATATTCCCCGTCTTAAGGGCGTCAAGTTCACGCTTGAGTGTGCCGTTCCCAGCAAAAAGACCGCATTTGCCTTCCTGCCGCTCGGCATTTCAAGCTTCTTTACGCAGTTTGCGTCGACCATTGTTATCATCTGCATGAACAATCTGCTCGTCACCTACGGAACGCAGAGCGTTTACGGTGCGGATATCCCGCTTGCGGCGCTCGGCATCGTTATGAAGGTCAACTCCATCGTCATAAGCGTCATGGTCGGACTCGGCATCGGCAGCCAGCCCATCGTCGGGTACAACTACGGTGCTAAAAACTACAGGCGTGTCAAGGCGACATATATCCGTACGATAACCGTCGGGCTTATAGTCGGCGTTATCGGATGGGCCTGCTTCCAGCTGTTCACGCAGCAGATCATCGATATTTTCGGTCAGGAAAGCGAGCTTTACAACGAGTTTGCACGCAAGTGCTTCCACATTTTCCTGAGCCTCATATTCATCGTCGGCTTCCTTATCCCCTCGGGCATCTTCTTCCAGTCCATCGGCAAGCCCGTCAAGGCAATGATCTCGACGATGACAAGACAGCTTATCTACTTCCTCCCCGCATCGTTTATCCTCGCCAAATTCATGGGCGTTGACGGTCTGCTCTACGCCGAGCCCGTCAGCGAGGTCTTGGCGGCAATAACCGTTGCGATACTTATTTTCCGGGAAATGGCGATAATCAATAAGGATATCAAGCTTCAGGAAGCATAAAACCGACAGGCCGGTCGAAACCGGCCTGTTTTTGTTATACAATATCTGTAATGTGTCGCAATCAAGCAAAAATGGGCTTTTATTTTCAGTCATTTTCTGCTTTAATATAAATAATGCAAAATAATTAACAAGTTTTCGATTGTGTAGCATATTCTACAGGTTTATTGCTTGTTATCGGCTATAATTAAATCAAAGAAAAAAAGGGGCAAAGGAGATTAATTATGGAACTGTATAATCCTCTTATTAATTCAACGAAGGAGATTCTGTCAAAAGGCAAGCCCACCGTATGGGACTACAATCCCCGCAAGGCGTGGAACGACCTCGGTGCGGCGGAGCTCGTACTGCAGAAGGAGTCTGCTTATGAGCTGGGCGCTCTCGGTTTGGGCTCGGCAAACTACATCTGCACCACCACAAGCTCGGAGCTCGTGAACAGAGATCAGGTGCTTCTCTACGGTCCGGATCTCAAGAGCATCAAGAAGGACACCCCGTTTGCCAGGATCGTGCTGCTGCGCATCGGCGCACTCGAGGGCGAGGACGAGGAAGTTTACCGTGCGCTCAAGGACATTGAGTTCTGTAAGTACCATGTCTACCCCGAGGGCTACATGGTCAGAATGTCCCCCGAGAGCCACCGTGAGCAGGTGCGTGTCAGCAAGAAGGCGATAAAGAAGGGCATCAGCTTTGAGGCCGTCGGCAATCGCTACATTGAGGCGTACAAGAAGGATGTCAATGTCCTGAATGTCACCGTCATTTTCGTGACCGACCCGACCATGGACTTTAAGGCAATGCTTGAAAACTCCAAGAAGGTCGACGCCATCACCAATACCCTCACCCACATCATGGAGGGTCTGCCCACCGACTGCACCGTCTGCCAGCTCAAGGACATCTGCGACGAGGTCGAAGGCATGAAGGAGCTGCACTTCGGTGTCGGCGACAAGGGCACAAACGAGCATCATTAAATCATTCTACATACGAAAAACGACAGCTTTCAGGCTGTCGTTTTTTTGTGACAAATCACCTTTTCACTATTAACTATTACATATTACTTCACCAAAAATCCCGCAAATCAGAGAAGAGTGAAAAGTGAATAGTGAAAAAGTAAAAATCCCGCACTATCGTACGGGATTTTTGGTGCCGGTGGCGGGGGTCGAACCCGCACGGGTTTTAAGCCCAACGGATTTTGAGTCCGCCTCGTCTGCCAATTCCAACACACCGGCGTGCTTGTACAGTATAACCTATTTTTGCGCATATTTCAAGCATTAGTTTTGTGTAACAATTTGTTGCTGAAATATAGAAAATTTCAGATTTATACTACCAAATTTGATGAATATATGTTACAATATTAAATCGTAATACTATATAGAAAGAGGCATAACCATGAAAAAGATACTCGTCCTTGAAGATGAACCGAATATCCGCAGTTTTGTGGTCATTAACCTCCGACGCAACGGTTATCAGCCTATCGAAGCGGAAAACGGTATGCAGGCGCTGAGCAAGCTCGAGGAAAATCCCGACACCTGCCTTGCGCTTTTGGATGTCATGCTGCCCGATATCGACGGCTTTGAGGTCTGCCGCCGCATCCGTGCTTCCGGCTCTAAGATAGGCATTATTATGCTGACTGCAAAAAGTCAGGAGATAGACAAGGTCACAGGTCTGATGACCGGCGCCGACGACTATGTCACAAAGCCCTTCTCCCCCGCCGAGCTCACCGCCCGAGTCGATGCTCTGGTGCGCCGCATCGGCGACGATTCAAACGACAAGCCCAGCTTTGAGATAACAAGCGGTCCGTTTATCCTCAACACAAGAAATCGCACTCTCGAAAAGGATTGCAAGCGTCTTAAGCTTACGCAGATAGAATATCAGCTTATGAAGCTGTTTATGGAAAACCCGGGCAAGGCCATGTCCAGAGATGATATTCTCAAGGCCGTTTGGGGCGAAAATTTCTCGGGTGAGCTTAAAACGGTCGATGTCAACATCCGCCGTCTGCGCATCAAGATCGAGGCTGACCCCACCGAGCCCGAGTACCTGACCACCGTTTGGGGCTTCGGCTACAAATGGGGCTACTAATTTATCCTTGGAAGTGCTAAATGTTTTTTAAAGATCTAAAGCTGCAGCTGCTTGTGTCGAGCATAGCTGCGGTAATACTGACGGCCTGCTTCATAGCGCTAGCCGCAAACGGCTTTATAGTTGCATCGGTCATATTGGCCTGCCTTATCGGCGCATATATCATCGCCGTGAACATCTGGTTTGACCACTATGTGAGCAAGCCCATCCAGTCGCTCACCGAGTCTGCCAAGAACATTGCCTCCGGAAGCTACGGCACGCAGGTCGCAAAGCAGGCCGACAATGAGATAGGCCAGCTCACCGATGAGATCAACAGCATGTCGTCGAAAATTGCCCTGTCGGACAAGGCCACGACCGAGTTTATTTCGCAGATATCGCACGAGCTGAGAACGCCGCTGACCGCCATCATGGGCTGGAGCGAGACGCTGCAATACGACCCGAAGATCGAGGGCGATTCGCTGCGCGGCGTTAAGATAATCCAAAAAGAGTCGGAAAGGCTCACCGGCATGGTCGCAGACCTGCTTGAATTTACAAGGATACAGGACGGCAGGTTTAACCTGCGCATCGAGCTCGTGGACATTGCAGCCGAGCTCGAGGATTCCCTGTTTACATACGGCAATCTCATGCGGGAGGCGGGCATCGAGGTCAATTACAACGCACCCGAGTACGATATTCCGCTTATCTCCGGCGACCCCGAGCGCTTGAAGCAGGTGTTTTTAAATCTGCTCGACAACGCCGCAAAGCACGGCGGCGACGGAAAGGTGGTCGACGCATCGCTCAGCCTTGAGGACGACTATGTTGTCATCGGCATCCGTGATTACGGCCACGGCATCCCCGAAAACGAACTTCCGTATGTCATGAACAAGTTCTATAAGGGCAGCTCCAAAAACCGCGGCAGCGGCATCGGGCTTGCCGTCTGCAATGAGATAATCACCCGCCACGGCGGTATCTTCACAATTTCCAACGCACAGGGCGGCGGCTGCCTTGCTCAGATAAAGCTGCCGCTATCAGAGAACTGAGGCAAATATGGCAAATCAAAACGATAACAACTCCGTACAATTCAAAACCTCCATCGGCGGTCAGGCTCTCATTGAGGGCATTATGATGCTCGGTCCGAAAAAGCGTGCGATCGTTTGCAGAAACGAAAACGGCTTCGTTGAAAAGGTCGAGGATGTAAGACCGTTTAAGGACATCTCCCCCATTCTGGCATGGCCGCTCATACGAGGCGTTGTGGGATTCATCTCCTCGATGATAAACGGCATCAAGGCGCTGTCGTTCTCGGCAGAGCAGCTTCCCGAGGACATGCAGGAAGAGCCGGACAAGATAGATCTTTGGATAGAAAAGCATTTTTCCGACGAGACGGCGCAAAAGCTCATTATCGGCATCGCAGTCATTTTGGGCATCGGACTTTCCCTGCTGCTGTTCCTGTTTCTGCCGAC
Organism: uncultured Oscillospiraceae bacterium; assembly: GCA_934597175.1. Classification (GTDB taxonomy): domain Bacteria; phylum Bacillota; class Clostridia; order Oscillospirales; family Oscillospiraceae; genus F23-B02. The sequence continues at coordinate 56,302 of CAKTQR010000009.1, forward strand.
ATTTATCGTAGGGCTCTTCCCCGCTGTCAAGGCTGATTTCTACTTGAGAACGCTGTTTGAGGGTATACTAAAGCTTATAATCTTCTTCGCTTACCTCATTTTGTGCTCCAAGATGAAGGATATGAAGCGCCTGTTTGCCTACCACGGCGCTGAGCACAAGACCATTTTCTGCTACGAAAAGGGTCTGCCGCTCACGGTCGAGAATGTGCGTCCGCAGGGCCGACTTCACCCTAGGTGCGGCACGAGCTTCCTGTTTGTGGTCATCATCATAAGCATCATCGTGGGCTCGTTTATAAGGATCAGCGGCACTTGGGCGAGAATGGGCGTTAAGCTTCTCGTCCTGCCCATCGTCGTCGGCGTGAGCTATGAGATAAATCGCTGGGTCGGCAGGCACGACAATGTCCTGTCCTCCATCCTTTCGTGGCCGGGCAAACAGCTTCAGCGCATCACGACCAATGAGCCGGACGACTCTATGATCGAGTGCGCCATCCGTGCGCTTGAGCTGGTCATCCCCGAGGAAGCCGGAAGCGACAAATGGTAAGGATAATGCAAAATGCCAAAGACATATAACGAAATATATATGGCCGTGCGGACAAAGCTGCGTGAAAGCGGCGTTGAGGCGTACGGACTGGAGGCTCGTGCGCTGATCGCCGCCGCTGCCGACAAAACGACCGAGGCGCTTCTGCGGGATCTGTATCTGTACACCTCCAAGGAGATCGAGGACAAGGTCGAACAAATGCTCGAGCGCAGGCTCAAGGGCGAGCCGCTTGCGTATATCGCCGGCTCGTGGGAGTTTTACGGACTTCCCTTCACCGTGACCCCCGATGTTCTGATACCGAGGATGGACACCGAGGTCTTGGTAGCGTGCGTGGTCAAGGCGATAAAAGCCTTCGGCATGAAAGGCAGAGTGCTCGATCTGTGCTGCGGCAGCGGCTGCATCGCCTGTGCGGTGGCATCGGAGCTTCCGGCATCACGGGTGGTGGCTGCGGATATCAGCCTCCCCGCACTCGATATTGCCCGTCAAAACATAAGAGACAACAACCTGGCATCGAGGATAATCACAATCCACGCCGATGCAAAGACCTGGCCGCCGATGAGTATCGGTACATTCGATGTCATCGCCTCCAATCCCCCGTACATCAAAAGCGAGGAAATTTTGACGCTTGACTGCTCGGTCAGAGACCACGAGCCGCTCGGTGCGCTCGACGGCGGCGAGGACGGGCTGGATTTTTACCGTGCCATCATAAAATACTGGACCATCACCCTGCGTCCGAACGGCATGATGATGTTCGAGGTCGGCGAGGGGCAGGCAGACGCAGTCAAGAAAATGCTGCTTGACGCAGAATATGTTGCGGTGCAGACGGTCAAGGACACGCTCGGCGTTGAGCGGGTCGTCATAGGAAAATGGAAAAACGAATTTTGATCATACATGAGGTGAACTACAATGGCTGAAAAGAAAAAGACTCCCATATCCACCCCGGGTCAGGCCAGCGACAAGAAAAAGGCGCTAGAGACCTGCATTGCTCAGATAGAGAAAAACTACGGCAAGGGCGCAATTATGCGTCTTGGCGACGATATTCCCGTCAATGTTGAGGCTCTTTCCACGGGCTCGCTCTCGCTTGACCTCGCACTGGGCATCGGCGGCGTTCCCAAGGGCAGGATCGTAGAGATATACGGACCTGAGGCTTCGGGTAAAACCACCCTCGCTCTGCATGTTGTTGCTGCCGCTCAGAAAGCAGGCGGCGAGGCTGCCTACATCGATGTTGAGCACGCTCTCGAGCCTGCCTACGCAAGAGCTCTAGGCGTTGACATTGACAGTCTGCTCATTTCCCAGCCGGATACCGGCGAGCAGGCGCTCGATATCGCAGAAAGCCTCGTGCGCTCAAGTGCCGTTGATGTCGTTGTCGTCGACTCCGTCGCCGCTCTTATCCCCCGTATTGAGCTTGAGGGCGAGATGGGCGACTCCGTTGTCGGTGCGCTTGCGAGGCTCATGTCGCAGGCTATGCGCCGTCTTGCCGGTGCTATCTCCAAAAACGGCTGCACCGTTATCTTCATAAACCAACTGCGTCAGAAGATCGGCGTAATGTACGGCAATCCCGAGACAACCCCGGGCGGTCTTGCGCTTAAATACTACGCCTCCGTGCGTATCGATGTCAGAAGGATTGAGACTCTTAAGTCCGGCAACGAGATGATCGGTAACCGCACCCGTGCAAAGGTCATCAAGAACAAGTGCGCTCCCCCGTTCAAAGAGGCTGAGTTTGACATCATCTACGGCGAGGGCATTTCCAAGGTCGGCGAGATCGTTGACCTCGGCGTAAAGCTTGAGCTTATCGACAAGGCCGGTGCTTGGTACACGGTCGGCGATCAGCGTATCCAGGGCCGTGATGCCGTCAAGACCTATCTGCTTAATAATCCCGAGGTCAGTGACAAGATTGAGCAGCAGATAAGGGACAATGCATTTAAGCTCATGTCTCCGCAGGCTCGCAAGGCTGCTCAGGCAGCGGGCAGAGCGGTCGACATTTCAGCCGACGATTTTGAAGGCTGAGCCTTGTGAAAATTCTTGAACTGAAGCAGACCTCGCCCGAGCGCTTCACCGTCATTTTTGACGACGGCACACAGGTCAAAACATCATTAGGCGTTGTGACGGACAAGTTTTTGCACGCAGGGCTCGAGCTGGACGATGATGAGTTTCACGCTTTTCTTTCCGCCTCCTGTCTTTCGCTTGCAAAATCACGGGCGCTGCGTATAATTAATACTCGCCCCATGTCCCGCAAGGAGATGTATAAGCGGCTTGTCGAGAAGGGCGAAACACCCGAAAACGCAGAATACTGCGCCGGTTGGCTGTGCGAGATGGGTCTTATAAACGATGAAAGCTACGCAGGCTCGGTCGTGCGCCACTATGCGGCAAAGGGCTACGGCATAACCCGCATACGGCAGGAGCTTAACCGCCACGGCATTGACCGTGAGCTTTGGGACGCTGCTTTGGAGCAGATGCCCGAGCAGGACGACAAGCTTGAGCGTTTTCTCCGCTCGAGACTTACCGATCCTAACGACCGTGCGCAGGTCAAAAAGGTCACGGACGCACTGTTTCGGCGTGGCTACACTTGGGATCAGATAAAACACGCACTAAATAACTACACTCTGCAAGAGGAAAACTAATGGACAGGACAATTTCTCTTATCTCACTCGGCTGTGCGAAAAACCTCGTAAACAGCGAGCAAATGCTATATCTCCTGAGCGAAGCGGGCTACACCCTCGTTCCCGAGCCGGACGGCGCAGATGCCGTCATCATAAACACCTGCGGCTTTATCGACGCTGCAAAAAGCGAAGCGATAGACACCGTTTTGGAGATGGCGGAGCTCAAAAAGGCAGGCAAGCTCGGAAAGATAATCGTCACGGGCTGCCTTACCGAGCGCTATCAGGACACCGTCATGCAGGAGCTTCCCGAAATTGACGCAGTTTTGGGTGTCGGCAGCTTCGGCGATATAGTCGAGGCGGTCACAAAAGCGCTCAACGACGAGAGCGTTTCCAATTTCGGTGACAAAAACGCCCCTGTTGAGGAGACACCGAGGGTCGTGAGCACCGGGCCGAGCTGGGCATATCTGCGCATTGCCGAGGGCTGCAACAACTTCTGCGCTTTCTGTGCAATTCCTTACATAAGAGGCAGATACCGTTCGAGAGAGATTGATAATGTCGTCGACGAGGCTCGTGAGCTTGCCGAGCACGGCGTTAAGGAGCTTATCGTCATTGCGCAGGATATCACCCGCTACGGCACGGATCTTTACGGCAAGCGCTGCCTTGCCGAGCTGTGCAGGCGGCTTGCGGAAATTGACGGTGTGGAGTGGATAAGGCTTCACTACCTGTACCCCGACCAGTTTGACGATGAGCTTATCGACGAGATAGCGAGCAATGAAAAGGTCGTCAAATACTTAGATATCCCCATTCAGCATATAAATAACGATATACTTAAATCTATGAATCGCCGTGGCACGGGCGACGATATACGCAAGCTCTTCAAGGAGCTTCGTGAGCGTATCCCCGGCGTTGTGCTCCGCACGAGCCTTATCTCCGGCTTGCCCGGCGAGGGCGAGGCCGAGTTTGAGGAGCTGTGCAGCTTCTTAAGAGAGGCTAAGATCGAGCGTGCGGGCGTATTCCCCTTCTCCCCCGAGGAGGGCACGCCGGCAGCAAAGATGCCGCATGTCGATGCCGAGGAGGCGCAGCGCAGAGCCGATCTCATAATGGAGATACAGGCCAGTGTCATGGACGAGTTTAACGCATCGCTCATCGGCAAGACCCTTGAGGTGCTGTGTCTTGACTACGACGAGGAAGCCCGAATGTGGGTCGGCAGGAGCTGCTACGATTCGCCGGATATAGACGGGCTCGTGTTCTTTGACGGCGACGGCGGCGAGGGCAATATCGTGTATGTTAATATTACCGCCGTATCGGACGACGGAAATCTTATTGGCGAGGAGGTCTGTGTATGAATACGACTGCAAACAAAATCACCATTATGAGAATCATTCTTGTGCCTGTTTTCATGGTGCTGCTGTATATGGGCTACACCTACTGGGCGCTGGCCGTGTATATCATCGCCTGTCTGAGCGATTTTATCGACGGCAGGATTGCCAGAAAGTACAATCAGGTGACGAATTTCGGCAAGTTTATGGATCCCTTGGCGGATAAAATGCTCGTACTTACCGCAATGTGTTACTTTGTCGATAACAACACGATGCCCGGCTGGGTGGTAGCTCTCGTACTACTGCGTGAGTTCGGTGTCTCGGGTCTGCGTCTGCTCGCCGTTGAGCAGGGTACGGTCATCGCCGCAGCATGGTCTGGTAAGATAAAGACCTTTATCACCATGGTCACGCTCGGCCTTCTCATTGTTGTTGCTGAGCCTTGGGTTCCCTTTAAGGAGGTCATCCCCCCTGTCTGCTCGGCACTTATCGTAATTTCGACTTTGTACTCCGGCGCTGAATACTTTGCAAAAAACATCAATGTTTTCAAGCGCTGCGACTGAGATAGTTTTTAAGGAGACTTGAATATGAAGCTGTATAACTCCGCTACCCGCAAAAAGGAAGATTTTATACCCAACCACCCCGATATCGTTAAGATGTACACCTGCGGGCCTACGGTATACCACTTTGCACATATAGGCAACCTGCGCTCGTATATCATGGAGGACATTCTCGAAAAGTACCTGCGCTATGCCGGATACAATGTCAAGCGTGTCATGAATATTACCGATGTCGGCCACCTCACGAGCGATGCCGACGAGGGCGAGGACAAGATGCTCAAGGGTGCAAAGCGTGAGCACAAGACCGTCATGGAGATCGCTAAATTCTACACGGACGCATTCTTCTCCGACTGCGCAAAGCTCAACATCAAGACCCCCGATGTTGTCGAGCCTGCAACAAATTGCATCGACGAGTATATCAAGATAATCACCAAGCTTATGGACACGGGCTATGCTTATTTTGCGGGCGGCAATGTGTATTTTGACACCTCAAAGCTCGACAGATACTACATTTTCAATGACTTTAACGAGGACGACCTCGCCGTCGGCGTGCGTGAAGGCGTTGAGGAGGACACCAACAAGCGCAACAAGAACGACTTCGTGCTTTGGTTTACCAAGTCCAAGTTCGAGGATCAGGCGCTCAAGTGGGATTCCCCTTGGGGCGTCGGCTACCCCGGCTGGCACATTGAGTGTTCCGGCATTTCGATGAAGCACCTCGGCGAAGACCTTGACATTCACTGCGGTGGCATCGACAACGCATTCCCCCACCACACCAATGAGATAGCTCAGTCCGAGTCGTACCTCGGTCACAAATGGTGCAATTACTGGATGCATGTAATGCACCTTAACACGGGTAGCGGCAAGATGTCCAAGTCCAAGGGCGAATTCCTCACCGTGAGCCTGCTCGAAGAAAAGGGCTACGACCCCCTCGCCTATCGCCTGTTCTGCCTGCAGAGCCACTACCGCAAGTCGCTCGTGTTCTCTTGGGAAAACCTCGATAATGCGCAGGTGACCTACAACAAGCTCATAACCCGTATTGCAGGTCTCAAGCCCGCAGGCGAAGCAGTCGACGAGGACGCTGTAAAAGCGCTTAAGGATAAGTTCTCCGCTGCACTTGATAACGACCTTAACACTTCCCTTGCAGTCACGGCACTTTATGATGTGCTCAAGTACAAGACCAATGACGACACAAAGCTTGCCGTTATTGCAGACTTTGACCGTGTGCTGGGTCTTGACCTCATTAAAAAGGCCGATGCAAAGCGTGAGGAGCTTAAAAAGCAGGCTGTTTCCGGCAGCGCCGAGTTCACGGTCATCTCCGAGTCCGGCGAGGCTGACGCCGAGATCGAAGAAAAGCTCAAGGCCCGTGCAGCAGCCAAGAAGGCAAAGAACTTTGCCGAGGCCGACCGCATCCGTGACGAGCTCAAGGCCGCCGGTATCGAAGTCACCGATATCCCCAACGGCGCAAAGTGGAAGAGAATTTGATTAATTAAGCAAAAGTCCGGTCTGAATAGACCGGACTTTTTTGCATAAAAAATACACCGGTATTTGCTCTGCAAATACCGGTGTAACGCCTAAACTTAGAAATTAATGTTGGCAGGCTTTCTGTCGAACATTTTATTGACCTGCTGATACGCCCAGCCGAGCAGCTTCTGATCGAGATTCCAGAAGTAAACTACGAAAAGGATGCTAACTGCAGCCGCGGACAGCTTAACGGTCTTTTTGCAAATGTTGCAAATTTTGCACATATAACATATGCTCCTTTCGAAAAATCGGAATTCAGCTATGTATTAGCGAATTACTTCTTTGCAAGACCCTTCTGGCGTGCATACTCTGCTGCGCCGAGTGCGCCCATAAGCTGGGGGTCGGTCTTC
>CAKTQR010000010.1 GCA_934597175.1 uncultured Oscillospiraceae bacterium
CACCATCTGCGTGGCTGAGAGAGACTAAGGAAGGAGGCAGAATAAATGGGACAGAAAGTTAATCCTCATGGCATGCGTGTCGGCGTTATAAAGGACTGGGATTCCCGCTGGTACGCCCGTGCAGATAAGGTCGGCGATCTTATCGTAGAAGACTACAACATTCGCAAATACCTGAAGAAGACCCTCTATTCGGCCGGTGTTCCTACCATCGAGATCGAGCGTGATTCCAACAAGGTCCGCATTTTCATCCACTGCTCCAGACCCGGTGTTGTCATCGGCAAGGGCGGCCAGGAGATCGAGCGCATCCGTCAGGAAGTCGCAAAGATGATCGGCAAGGATGTCGCTATCTCCATCGTTGAGGTACGCACCCCCGACACCAATGCTCAGCTCGTAGCAGAGAATATCGCACAGCAGATCGAGAAGCGTATTTCTCACCGCCGTGCAATGAAGAACGCAATGGGCCGTGCAATGCGCATGGGCGCAAGAGGCATCAAGGTCATGTGCTCCGGTCGTCTCGGCGGCCGTGAGATCGCAGGCGTTGAGCAGTACCACGACGGCACTATTCCTCTTCAGACCATCCGTGCAGACATCGAGTACGGCTTTGCCGAAGCAGCCACCACCTACGGCCGCATCGGCGTCAAGGTCTGGATCTACAAGGGCGAAGTCCTTTCCCAGACCCTGCGTACCACTCCCCGTGTGATGGACATGAACAAGCCCCAGGGCGAGCGCCGTCGTCGTGACGACCGCCGTGGTGACCGCCGTCAGGGCGGTGACCGCCGCCAGGGTGGCTACAACCGTGGCCAGCAGGGTGAGCGCCGTCAGGGCGGCTATGGCCAGCGTCCCGCAGGCCAGGGCGGCTACAACCGCGGACCCCGCCCCGCAGCTAACGCAGCTCCCAAGGAAGGAGGCAACAACTAATGTTAATGCCTAAGAGAGTTAAGTACCGCAGAGTACACCGTGGCCGCATGAAGGGCAAGGCTACTCGTGGTAACTTCGTAGCATACGGCGAGTTCGGCCTCCAGGCCACCGAGCCGTGCTGGATCACCAGCAATCAGATCGAGGCAGCCCGTATCGCAATGACCCGTTACACCAAGCGTGGCGGCCAGGTCTGGATCAAGATCTTCCCCGACAAGCCCGTGACCGCAAAGCCCGCCGAGACCCGTATGGGCTCCGGTAAAGGCTCGCCCGAGTACTGGGTCGCAGTCGTCAAGCCCGGCAGAGTTCTGTTTGAGATCGCCGGCGTACCCGAAGAAACCGCTCGTGAGGCACTGCGCCTTGCAAGCCACAAGCTGCCCTGCAAGACCAAGATAATCGCAAAGGGCACTGAGTCTGAGAACGGTGGTGAATAAGATGAAGGCAAGTGAAATTAGATCTATGTCCGTTGCAGACCTCGAGGCAAAGCTCGTAGAGCTCAAGAAGGATCTGTTCATGCTCCGTATGCAGCATGCCACCAATCATCTCGATAACCCCGTAAAGATTTCCGCTGTGCGTCGTGACATTGCCCGAGTCAAGACCGTTATCCGCGAGAAACAGCTCGAGCAGTGAGGAGGTAAGTCAGAATGAATGAAAGAACAACTTCCCGTAAGACCCGTGTCGGCAAGGTAGTGTCCGACAAGATGGACAAGACCGTCGTCGTCATCGTCGAGGATCGTGTCGCACACAAGACTTATAAGAAGATCATCGGAAGAACCTACCGTCTGAAGGCGCATGACGAGAACAACGAATGCGGCATCGGCGATATCGTTCGTGTGATGGAGACCCGCCCCCTGTCCAAGGACAAGAGATGGCGTGTGGTCGAAATCGTTGAGAAGGCTAAGTAAGGAGGCAGCATAAATGATACAGCAAGAGACTTATCTGAAGGTTGCCGACAATACCGGCGCCAAGGAAATCAAGTGCATCAGAGTTCTCGGCGGCTCCAAGCGCAGATACGCAAGCATCGGTGATGTCATCGTCGCATCTGTCCGTAAGGCAGCTCCCGGCGGCTCTGTCAAGAAGGGTGATGTCGTCAAGGCAGTCATCGTTCGTACCGCAAAGCCCGTCCGTCGTGCAGACGGCACCTATGTTCGTTTCGACGAGAACGCTGCAGTTCTTATCAACGGTACTGATAAGAATCCCCGTGGCACTCGTATCTTTGGACCCGTTGCTCGTGAGCTGCGTGATAAGGACTACATGAAGATCCTGTCCCTCGCTCCCGAAGTGATTTAAGGAGGTCAAGAGAATGAAGATTAAATCAGGCGATACCGTAGCAGTCATCTCCGGTAAGAATAACTTCAGAAAAGAGAAGGCTTGGATCGAGAAGCGCCAGCTCATTACCCATAAGGTACTCGTTGCAGACCCCAAGAACAACAAGCTCATCGTTGAGGGCGTCAATGTTGCAACCAAGCACCAGAAGGCACAGAAGCAGGGTCAGGAAGGCGGCATCATCAAGGTCGAGACCCCCATCTATGCAAACAAGGTCATGCTCGTTTGCCCCAAGTGCGGCAAGCCGACCCGTGTTGGCTACAAGTTCGTGGACGGCAAGAAAGTCCGCTACTGCAAGCAGGATAACTGCGGTGCAGAATTCTGAGAAAGGAGAAACTGACTATGACAAGAATGAAGAAAAAGTATGTTGAGGAAGTTGCTCCTGCTCTGATGGAGAAGTTCCAGTACAAGTCCACCATGCAGATCCCCAAGATCGACAAGATCGTTGTATCCGTCGGCTGCGGCGACTGCAAGGACAATGCAAAGGCCCTTGACAATGTCATCAAGGAGATCTCCGCTATCACCGGTCAGCACGCCGTTGCAACCGTCGCAAGAAAGTCCGTCGCTAACTTCAAGCTCCGTGAGGGCATGCATGTCGGCGTTAAGGTCACCCTGCGTCAGGACCGTATGTGGGAGTTCCTCGACCGTCTGTTCAATGTTGCTCTTCCCCGTGTCCGTGACTTCCGCGGTATTTCCGCAGATGCATTCGACGGCAGAGGCAACTACTCCATGGGTCTTAAGGAACAGATCATCTTCCCTGAGATCGATTACGATAAGATCGAGAAGCTGCGTGGTATGAACATTGCAATCACCACCACCGCTCAGACCGACGAGGAAGCACGCGAGCTGCTCAGGCTCATGGGTGCTCCCTTCATGAACTAAGGAGGAACTGAAAAATGGCTAAGAAATCTATGATCCTCAAGCAGCAGGCTCCTGCTAAGTTCTCTACCCGCAAGTACAATCGCTGCAAGATCTGCGGCCGCCCCCATGCTTACCTGCGTGACTACGGCATCTGCCGTATCTGCTTCCGTGAGCTGGCATACAAGGGCCAGATCCCCGGTGTCCGCAAGGCATCCTGGTAATCGGCGACTATTTGCGAAAATGTGCATCATTTCAGCAGAAAATGCTTGATTTACCAAGGGTTTTCGGTGTATAATGAAATGCTGCGATTTTTACAAAGACCACGCTATGAGATACGCTCATTTTGGGCGTATCTCTTCGGCGGTTTTTGAATAAGGCTCGTTTTCGGCGGCTGCATAACCGGAAACGGCCAAAAGGATGGCGAAAGGCCACGGCTAATCATGTATTAGTGTGGAACCTCGCCGCCTAAACCGAAAGGTAACTCTAAAATAGGAGGAAACAACACATGCAGATCACAGACCCCATTGCAGATATGCTGACACGCATCCGCAACGCCGGCAGCGCAAAGCATGAAACCGTCGATGTCCCCGCTTCCAAGATGAAGAAGGCTATCGCTCAGATCCTCTTCGACGAAGGCTACATCAAGAGCTTCCAGCTCATCGATGACGGCACTCAGGGCATCATCCGCATCACCCTCAAGTATCTCCCCGGCAAGGAGAAGGCCATCCAGGGTCTTCGCCGTGTCTCGAAGCCCGGCCTCCGTGTTTACGCCGGAGCAGACGAGCTTCCCAAGGTCCTCAAGGGCCTCGGTATCGCTATCGTATCCACTTCTAAGGGCGTCATGACCGATAAGGCTGCTCGTGCGGCACATGTCGGCGGCGAAGTCCTTGCGTTCGTATGGTAAGGAGGAACTGATCATGTCTAGAATTGGTAGAGCTCCCATTACCGTCCCCGCAGGCGTAGAAGTTAAGATCGACGGCAGCCATGTCGCAGTCAAGGGCCCCAAGGGCGCACTTGAGATGACCGTGGCACCCAACATGAAGGTTGAACTCGACGCAGGCGTTATTCATGTCTCCCGTCCCAATGATGAGAAGGTCAACCGTTCCCTTCACGGCCTTACCCGCTCGCTCGTACACAACATGGTCGTCGGCGTGTCCGAAGGCTTTTCCAAGACCCTCGAGGTCAACGGCGTTGGTTACCGTGCAGCTAAGGAAGGCAAGAACCTCGTTCTGAACATCGGCTACTCGCATCAGGTCATCGTACCCGAGACCGAGGATATCCAGATCGAAGTTCCCAACCCCAACCAGATCATCATTAAGGGTATTGACAAGCAGAAGGTCGGCCAGTTTGCAGCAGAAGTTCGTGGCAAGCGTCCTCCCGAGCCTTACAAGGGCAAGGGCATCAAGTACGATTACGAAGTTGTCCGCCGCAAAGAAGGCAAGACCGGTGCTAAGTAAAGGGAGGTGTGCCTGAATGATTAAAAGACCTGATACAAGAGCACAGCGCATCAAGCGCCATGCAAGAGTACGCGGCAAGATCTCCGGCACTCCCGAGAGACCCCGTCTGAGCGTATTCCGCAGCGAAAACCACATCTATGCACAGATCATCGACGATGTCGCAGGCAACACTCTTGTCTCCGCATCCACCGTTGAGAAGGCATTTGAAGGCAACGGCAGCAACATTGAAGCAGCCAAGAAGATCGGCAGCACCATCGCCGAGCGTGCACTGGCAAAGGGCATCGAGAATGTCGTCTTTGACCGTGGCGGCTACATCTTCCACGGCCGTGTTGCGGCACTCGCCGAGGGCGCTCGTGAGAGCGGCCTGAAGTTCTAAGGGAGGAGGAAACTATAATGGCTTATAATAACGACAGAAGAGATCGTCGCAGAGACGAGGAAGCTTCCGAATTCGTCGAGAAGGTAGTTTCCCTCAACCGTGTATCCAAGACCGTCAAGGGCGGCCGTGTTATGAAGTTCTCCGCACTTTGCGTTGTCGGCGACGGCAAGGGCCGTGTAGGCTATGGCCTGGGCAAGGCAAACGAAGTTTCCGAAGCGATCCGCAAGGGTCTCGAGGATGCAAAGAAGAACATCGTGACCGTTACCCTGCAGGGCACCACCATTCCTCACGAGATCATCGGTGAGTTCGGTGCAGGTCGTGTTCTGCTCAAGCCCGCTGCACCCGGTACCGGCGTTATCGCCGGCGGCGCAGTTCGTGCAGTTGTTGAGGCTGCCGGCATCAAGGACATCCGTACCAAGTGCCTGCGCACCAACAACCCGGCAAATGTCGTTGCGGCAACCATGCAGGGCCTTATGTCTCTCCGTGACGCAGCTCAGGTTGCAGCGGTCAGAGGCAAGACTCCTGAAGAGATCCAGGGTTAAGGAGGGCGCAACATGGCAAATCTTAGAATCAAGCTCGTAAAGAGCCTCAACGGTCGTCATGACAAGCACATTGCGACCGCAAACTCCCTCGGACTGCACAAGATCGGCAACGAGACCGTTCAGCCCGACAACCCCCAGACCAGGGGCAAGATCGCCAAGATCGGCTATCTCCTCCAGGTAACAGAAGAATAAGGAGGAAAAGCAATGTATATCAATGAACTTTCTCCCGTAGCAGGCTCGACCCATGTTAATAAGCGCAAGGGCAGAGGCCACGCAACCGGCAACGGCAAGACCGCAGGTCGTGGTCACAAGGGCCAGAAGGCACGCTCCGGCGGCGGTGTCCGCATCGGCTTCGAAGGCGGCCAGATGCCTCTTGCACGCCGTATCCCCAAGAGAGGCTTCAACAACATTTTTGCTAAGCCTCTGGAGTCGGTCAATGTCAGCGCACTTGACAAGTTTGAAGACGGTGCAGTCGTCGACGCACAGGCTCTTCTGGACGCAGGCGTTCTCTCCAAGTGCCGTTACGGCGTTAAGATCCTCGGCAACGGCGAGATAACCAAAAAGCTTACTGTAAAGGCTTCCGCTTTCTCTGAAACCGCAAAAGAAAAAATTGAGGCGGCAGGCGGAAAGGCCGAGGTGATCTAAGTGCTGCAAACTCTGCGCAACGCATGGAAGACCGAAGAATTAAAGAAGAAAATTCTCTTTACGCTCTTCGTCATCCTGATCTACCGCCTCGGTAATGCAGTCCCCGTTCCCTATGTCAACATCGAGTCTCTGGGCAACTACTTCAACCAGATGCAGAACACCATTTTCGGTATGTTGAATGTCATGAGCGGCGGCGCATTCGCCAGCGCAACGATCTTTGCTCTTTCCATCCAGCCGTACATCAACGCTTCCATTATCATTCAGCTGCTGGGCATCGCATTCCCGAAGCTCGGCAACCTGAGCAAGGAAGGCGGCGAGGAAGGCAAGAAGAAGATCGCAGCCATCACCCGTTACACCACCGTAGGCATCGGCCTGCTTCAGGGCTTTGCTTACTACATGATGATCAAGGGCTACGGCTTCCTGACCACCGACGGCCAGTCCATCTGGGCTGCAATAGTTATCATTCTGACCTTCACCTCCGGCTCTGCACTTATAATGTGGCTGGGTGAGCAGATCACCGAGTTCGGCATCGGCAACGGTATTTCGATCATTCTGTTCGCAAGCATCGTTTCCAGATTCCCGACCGATGTTTACAATATGATACGCAGCGCAGCACAGGGCACGACTCCCGTGTGGGTAACGCTCCTGATGCTCCTCGGCGCACTGGCCATGATCGTGCTCATCGTTCTCATAAACGACTCCGAGCGCCGAATCCCGGTCCAGTACGCAAAGCGTGTAGTCGGCCGTAAGATGTACGGCGGCCAGAGCACCCACCTTCCCATGAAGGTCAACATGAGCGGTGTTCTCCCCATCATCTTCGCCCAGACCATCGCAACCATCCCTGCGACCATCGCAGGCTTCACCGGACACAGCGACAGCGCATGGGCAAGCACGACCTCGGTCCCCTATGCCATCGCATACTTCCTGCTGATAATCTTCTTCGCATACTTCTACTCGACCATTCAGTTCGACCCCATAGAGGTAGCCAACAACCTGAAGAAGAACGGCGGCTACATCCCGGGCTTCCGTCCCGGCAAGCCGACCAGCGACTTTATCAAACGAGTGCTCAACAAGATAACCCTGTTCGGTGCTATCTATCTGAGTATCATCGCTGTTGTCCCCATTCTTATTGCACACTTCAGCAAGGAGGCCGCACTGAGCGGCGTGTCTCTGGGCGGCACCTCGATCATAATCGTCGTCGGTGTTGCACTTGAGACCGTAAGAGCTCTTGAGGCACAGATGCTGATGCGCAATTACAAGGGCTTCCTTAGCTGATAACAAGAGGTGGATAATATGAAGCTTATACTTTTAGGCGCTCCCGGCGCCGGTAAAGGCACTCAGGCAGAGATACTCAGCAAGCTGCTGAATATCCCCACCATTTCGACCGGCAACATCCTTCGTGCAGCCATGAAAAACGGTACTCCCGTCGGCCTGCGTGCAAAGGAGTATGTCGAGAGCGGCAAGCTCGTCCCCGATGATGTCATCATCGGCATCGTAAACGAGCGCCTGGCCGAGCCCGACTGTGCAAACGGTTACATTCTCGACGGTATGCCCCGCACCATTCCCCAGGCCGAGGCTCTGGAGAAATCGGGCATCGACATTGACTGCGCCCTGTCCATTGAGATAGCCGACGAGGTCATCGTCGAGCGCATGTCCGGCCGCAGGACCTGCAAGGATTGCAGCCAGACCTTCCACATCGTTTCCAATCCCCCCAAAGTCGAGGGCAAGTGCGACTTCTGCGGCGGTGAGCTCACCATCCGCAAGGACGACGCCCCCGAGACCGTCAAGGCTCGTTTGGAGACTTATCACAAGGAGACCGAGCCTCTCAAGGCTTTCTATGAGAGCCGTGGCAAGCTGAAGAGCGTTGACAATCAGCCTACCATCGAGGCAACGACCGAAGTCATCAAGTCGGCGCTGGGTATCTGATATATGTCCAGAGATCCCATCATCATCAAATCGCCGAGGGAAATAGAGATCATGCGCAAGGCGGGCAAAATAACCGCCGGCGCACGGTCCGTTGCCCGAGCTGCGATTGCCGACGGCCTGACAACTAAGCAGATCGACAAGGCCGTTAACGAATTTATCGTGAAATCCCGTGCTATCCCGACCTTTAAGGGCTACGGCGGTTTTCCGGCGAGCACCTGCATTTCGATTAACGAAGAAGTGATCCACGGCATCCCCGGCAGAAGGGTCATCCGCAACGGCGATATAGTCTCCGTTGATGTCGGAGCGACCTTCGGCGGCTATGTCGGCGACTGCGCAGGAACTTACCCCTGCGGCGAGATCTCCGACGAGGCCAAAAGGCTCATCGAGGTAACGAGAGAGAGCTTTTTCCGGGGCATCAAGTTTGCAAAAAGTGGATACCGCATCAGCGATATTGGCGCTGCAATACAAGAGTATGTCGAGGGCCACGGCTATTCGATAGTCCGTGACTATGTCGGTCACGGTGTCGGACACGAGATGCACGAAGCTCCCGAAGTTCCGAACTACGATATAAGAGGTCTGCGTCCCAACCCCAGACTCGTTCCCGGAATGACGATAGCCATCGAGCCGATGGTGACAGTCGGCGACTTCCATGTGAAGGTGCTCGGAAACGACTGGACGGTCGTGACTGTAGACGGCAGTCTCGCCGCTCACTACGAAAATACAATATGTATCACCGACGGTGAGCCCGAGATCTTAACAATGGCAGAGAATATTGACTGACGGCGACTTCCGTCAAAACCGACCAGGAGGAAATTTACTTTGGCAAAAGACGATGTAATCGAACTCGAGGGCACGGTAGTCGAGTCCCTGCCCAACACGATGTTTCTCGTTGATATCGGTCAGGGTCACACGATACTGGCTCATATCTCGGGAAAGCTCAGAATGAACTTCATCAGGATCCTCCCCGGAGATAAGGTCACGGTTCAGATGTCACCCTATGACCTGACCCGCGGACGCATCACCTGGAGAAGCAAGTAGGAGGTAAAACAAATGAAAGTAAGACCTTCCGTGAAGCCTATGTGCGAGAAATGCAAGATCATTAAGCGCAAGGGCAAAGTCATGGTAATTTGCGAAAACCCCAAGCACAAGCAGAGACAGGGCTAATCGCCTGTCCTTATAAAACAAAATCCCGCATGGGCCCTAAGGCTCCCTCCGGCGGGAATAAGCCCTAAGACCCGCAAAAATGCGGAATAAAAATCGAAAGGAATGATCGATCAATATGGCACGTATAGCCGGCGTTGACCTGCCCAAGGACAAGAGAATAGAGATAGGCCTGACCTATGTCTATGGTATCGGCAGAACCAGCGCAAACAAAATACTGGAAATGACCGGTATAAACCCCGACACCCGTGTTAAGGACCTCACCGAAGAGGAAGAAAGCAAGCTGCGTGAATGCATTGACCACCACTTCATCGTTGAAGGCGACCTGCGCCGCTCGATAGCACTTGACATCAAGCGCCTGACCGAGATCGGCTGCTACCGTGGTCTGCGTCATCGCCGTGGCCTGCCTGTCCGCGGACAGCGCAGCAAGACCAACGCTCGTACCCGCAAGGGTCCGAAACGCACCATCGCAAATAAGAAGAAGTAAGGAGGGATATGAATTATGGCAGCAAACGCAAAGAAAAAAGTCAGAACACGCCGCAGAGAGCGTAAGAACATTGAAAAGGGCCAGGTTCATATCAGCTCTTCCTTCAATAACACCATGGTCACCATCACCGACACCCAGGGCAACGCACTGTCTTGGGCATCTGCCGGCGGCATGGGTTTCCGTGGCAGCAGAAAGTCCACTCCCTTCGCAGCACAGACCGCAGCCGAGACCGCCGCAAAGGCAGCAATGGAGCATGGTCTGAAGACCGTCGAAGTATTCGTCAAGGGACCCGGTTCAGGTCGTGAAGCAGCCATCCGTGCACTTCAGACCGCAGGTCTGGAAGTAACGATGATCAAGGATGTCACCCCCATTCCTCACAATGGCTGCCGTCCTCCGAAGCGTCGTCGTGTCTAATTGAAGGAGGGAAACACAAATGGCAAGATATACTGAAGCAGTATGCCGCATGTGCCGCAGAGAGGGTCAGAAGCTCTTTCTGAAGGGCGATCGCTGCTACACCAAATGCGCACTTGAGAACAGATCTTATCCTCCCGGACAGCATGGTCAGGGACGCAGCAAGAGCTCCGAGTACGGCCAGCAGCTTCGTGAGAAGCAGAAGGCAAAGAGATACTACGGTGTTCTCGAGAGCCAGTTCCGCAGCTACTACGAGATGGCAGAGCGCCGCCAGGGCAAGACCGGCGAGAACCTGCTGAGCATTCTCGAGTGCCGCCTGGACAATGTCGTTTACCGTCTCGGCTTCGCAATGAGCCGTGCGGAGGCTCGCCAGATGGTCAGCCACGGTCATTTTACCGTTAACGGCCGCAAGGTCAACATCCCCAGCTACCAGGTAAAGCCCGGCATGGTTATTACCCTTAAAGAGAGCAGCCGTGGTCTTGAAAAGATCAAGGCAAATGTTGAGGCAAACAGCTCTCGTCCCGCACCCAAGTGGCTTGAGTACGATGCAAACAACCAGATCGCAAAGGTCGTCGGTGTTCCTGCTCGTGATGACATCGACCTCCCCATCGAGGAGCACCTCATCGTCGAGTTGTACTCTAAGTAATACAGACACCCTCAAATTGGTAAGCTGAACAATTGCAGGCGCATAAAGCGTCGAACTTAATAAGGAGGGTTATATTAAAATATGATCGAAATAGAAAAGCCGCGTATAGAGTGTATTGAAACTCCGACCGACAGCTCCTACGGTAAGTATATAATCGAGCCTCTGGAGCGCGGCTACGGTACGACACTTGGTAACTCTCTGCGCAGGGTTTTGCTGTCCTCCCTTCCCGGCACTGCTGTCACCAGCATCAGGATCAACGGTGTTCAGCATGAGTTCTCCACCATTCCCGGTGTCAAGGAAGATGTGACCGAGATCGTTCTTAATGTCAAGAGCATCATCGCCCGTCTTCACAGTGAGGGAGCAAAAACCGTCTATATTGAGGCCGTAGGCGAGGGCGTTGTCACCGCCGGCGACATCAAGACGGACGCAGAGGTCGAGATTCTTAATCCCGAGCAGCCCATAGCTACCCTTGAGCCCGACGGTGCGCTCTCCATGGAGCTAACCTTCGACCACGGCCGTGGCTATGTCTCTGCCGACAAGAACAAGAATCCTCAGACCGCAATCGGGACCATCCCTGTTGATTCTATCTACACCCCCGTCCTCAAGGTCAACTACTCCGTTGAAAATACCCGTGTCGGCAACCAGACGGACTTTGATAAGCTGACCATCGAGGTCTGGACGGACAAGACCATCACCGCTCGTGATGCCGTCTCTCTCGGCGCAAAGATCCTTTGCGACCACTTCACCCTGTTCACCGATCTTTCTGACACCGTCGGCAACCACCCGACCGTGGTCGAGAAGACCGAGCAGCAGCGTGACAAGGTCCTTGAGATGACCATCGAAGAGCTTGATCTGTCCGTTAGAAGCTTCAACTGCCTCAAGCGTGCAAACATCAATACTGTTGAGGACCTCATCTCCAAGACTCAGGACGAGATGATAAAGGTCCGCAACCTTGGCCGCAAGTCCCTCGAAGAGGTCGAGCACAAGCTCGCACAGATGGGACTGTCTCTTGCGGACGAGGACAACCAGTAATTCACCTACTCTAACAAGGAGGAAAACCGAAAATGCCCGGAACAAGAAAGCTCGGCAAGTCGACCGATCAGCGCATGGCCATGCTCCGTCAGCAGGTCACCGATCTGCTCGATAAGGGCCGCATGGAGACCACCGTCACCCGTGCAAAGGAGATCGCACCCCTCGCCGAGAAAATGATAAGCCTTGGCAAGAAGAAGGACCTGGCAGCCTATCGTCAGGCACTGTCCTTCATCACTCGCAGAGATGTCGCAATCAAGACATTCCACGAGCTGTCTGTCAAGTATGCCGACCGCAACGGCGGCTACACCCGCATCACTCGTATCGGACCTCGTCGCGGCGACGCAGCCGAGATGGCCGTTATTGAGCTGGTCTAATATCGCACTAAAAGCACCTCGAAAGAGGTGCTTTTTTATGCGACGAGGTCCGATGTCATCATCGGCGGTTGCCGACCGGTCGGCGAGCCGATGGACAAGCAGACGACGGTTTGCCGTCGCCTGCCAAAAAATTTAAATCAAAAAAGGCTTTTTCAAAGCGGAGCTTTGCGAAAAGCCTCGTCGCGGCGACGCAGCCGAGATGGCCGTTATAGAGTTGGTCTAATATCGCACCAAAAGCACCTCGAAAGAGGTGCTTTCCTTATGCGACGAGGTATATGCTGACGCAGTTAAGTTTTTTTCTGCGGCAAAAAGTGAAGTTGAGCGCATAGCGTCCAGATAAATGCCTGTTTTACGCATAATTCTCGCATGATGTCCTGTATTCTTAACTTGAAATAGTGTATTATTTGATTGAAAGGGGCGAGGGCATGGAGCAAGTTAAAATCGGCAGATTTATTGCCGAACTGAGAAAAAGCAAGGGAATGACGCAAGAGGAAATGGCCGAGCGGCTCGGCGTAAGCGGTAAGACGGTGTCAAGATGGGAAAACGGCCGAAATCTGCCGGACGCATCATTATTTGAGCCTATCTGCGAGCTGCTGAACATAACGCTGACCGAGCTTTTCTGCGGAGAAAAAATTGAGCAGACGCAGATCGTCGCAAAGGCCGAGGAGAGCATGGCGGCGACAGTGGATTACGCCGAAAAAACCGTGAAGCGCCTAAATAAAAGGCTCGTTGCGGTGATAACGGCGTTTGCCGTTGCACTTGTCGGCTTGCTTGTGCTGTTTGAGGCGGTGTATTTTACGCCGTGTGCTTCGCATCCCGGGAATGTGTCGCAGTGGCAGGGACTGTTTCCGGCGCACTCGGCATATCTTTTGGCGCTAAACGACGAGAATAAGCCGGTTTTCGCCGATCCCGCCAAGGCGCTTGCGCAGGCAAAGGTTGATTACAGCGACGCAATAAGTGTGGCCAGATCAGAGCACCATTTGCTGCCGCTGTCAAGGTATTATTATAATGCATACGGAGTGTTCGGCTGGCAGATCGTGACCGATGATGAGATGCTCCGAAATCAGGGCGCACAGCTTTCACAGTTTATTGACATTTACGAAAACAGCTTTCGCTGAGCTTGATTTTGGTTTGCTCGGGGCGTATAATGCGACATGGAAAAGAGGTAATACCATGCATGACGATTTGACAAAGCAGGACATCGCCAAGATGCAGGCCGAGCTTGACGAGCGCAACCGCTTGATGCCGGAGCTTATCGAGGAGGTCAAGCGCACCCGTGCGTTCGGCGACCTGAGCGAGAACTTTGAGTATAAGGAGGCCAAGCGTGCCAAAAACCGCAACGGCAGCCGCATCCGCTATCTTGAGAACATGATAAAGTCGGCGCACATTATCGATTCCGCCTCCGCCGCCGACGAGGTCGGCCTGTACGACAAGGTCGAGATATACATCCCCGAGGACGACGAAACGCAGGTCATTCAGGTCGTGACGACCATCCGCACAGACCCCTTAAAGGGGCTCATCAGCCGTGAATCGCCGTTCGGCAAGGCTGTGCTCGGCAAAAAGGTCGGCGACAGCTTCACCGTTTTCGTAAACGACAACTACAGCTACGACGCAGTCATCCGCTCCATCACCAAAAGCGAGGACGACGGCTCAGCACCGATACTCCAATACTGAAAAAAGCACCCGTGAGGGTGCTTTTTATATCGTTAAAAGAGAAAGTATCAGCATGTGCGCAGGGTAGAACAGGTAGTTTGCCGTTTTGATCACGCCGCCGTGCGGACCTTGGCTGCCGTCGTAGAGCCAAATTATCGGCAGCGACAGGACGGCAAGCGCTTGATAGGGGTAGGCAAAAGCGATGCCGCCGAGGAGCACGAGGTTTATAAACCCGAGCGAGGCAAGCTGCAAGAGCATGCACCGAGCGGTGCTTCCCCGGAATGCATAAAACGCAAGCAGCGTCAAAACGCCCGCCGAGGAGTAGTCGACACCGGCGAGTATCGCAGCGCAGAGCGATGCAATAATTACGACGCCGCTCAGAAGCTTTTGCCGGTCGGCGGCGATGTTCTCAAACGCCCATATGCACACAAGGCCGAGAATTATCGTCCAAATGACATTCTGATGCACGGGGTCAAATACGCTGCCGCTTACGAGCAGATTAAACGGCACTTCCGAAATGACCGCCAGTATCAAAAGCCGCACGAGGTATTTTTTCAGGCTGCGGGTGTGGAGATACCCCTCGACCGCCATGAACGCGAACATCGGAAACGCAAGCCTGCCGACGCACCGTAAAATCGGCAGTCCGGGCAGCAGTGTGAGACACAGGTGGTCGCACAGCATGAGGAGCATCGCCGTCAGGTGCAGCGCAAACGAATTAAGCTTCATAGGCTGAACCTCTCGGCAAAGCCGCAGCGGCGGCACAGCGCTTCGCTCGGTTCACGGTTTGAAAAGCCGTCATAGATGGCTTTTGCACGCTCGCCGGAGAGTATCTCGTCAAGCGTTTGCTCAAAAATGCTGCCAAGCGGTACACTGCCGTCGGCGTCGAGGCAGCAGGGGACGACTGTCCCGTCGCACAGGATGCCTATCTGATCACGCAGCCCCTGGCAAAACTGCACATTGCGCTCGCCGCCGTCAATATCCGGCCAATCGAATTTTGCGGCGTTTTCAAGATACAAGTTCTTGCCGAGCTTAAACCCGTCACGATTTTTCTGCCACTGACTGCCGAAAAACCGGCGCAAAAAGTCCAGAATCTCACCGTTTAACGCCTCCGCACCGCCGCTGTTCCAGAGCCTGAGTGCGCAGATAGTACCGTTTTCGGCAAGATGTTTGCACACCTCGCACACGCTTTGCAGATAACCCTGCAAGTCCCCGCCGTTTACCTCAAAGCTGTGCAGAGAAACGCTCAGCTTGTGCAGAGGGGTACTCAAAAGCACCTGCTCGTTTTCCTTAAGCAGCGTGCCGTTTGTCGTGATGCAGCACTTCATGCCGTGAGCATTCACTGCCGCCATTATCTCGCCCAGCTCCGGGTGCGTGAGCGGCTCACCGAGGATGTGCAGATACACATACTCCGTGTGACCCATGAGCCTTTGCATAATGCAATTAAACTCCGCTGCCGAAAGCCGGTGCGGAGTTCTTTTTGTGCCGTGACAGAAGTCGCAGCTTAGATTGCAGATATTCGTAATTTCAACATATGCCTTTTTGAACATGCTTAGCTCTCCGGTGTGACCGTCGGCTCGGGCTCGGCAAACAGGTCGGCAAACATCGTCTGCGCAATGGTCTCGACCGTGACGGCGCTTCGCATGCCGGGCATGGCGTTTTCGAGCGAAAGCTTAATAAACCGCTCGTTTCGCACACAGTCGAGGTACTTAAGCTCCGAGTTTTCCTTGAGCGCCGCGACCTTGTCGTCAAAGCTTGAGCCCTTGTAGTCATGGATGATTATGTAGTCGGGGTTTGCCGCAACGACATCGTCGACCGTGACGGCGTCCCATGATTTTTCGAGCTTGCCGAAGACATTCTCGCCTCCCGCCGAGGCGATATACGCCGTTTCGATGTTCGCCTTGCCTGCGGTGAACACCTTTTCGCCGATGAAGCTGTCGAGCACGAGGACCTTCATAGGCTCAGCGTCCTTGACGACCTCGCTAACGGCGCTTATCCTGTCGGTCTGCGCCTTGACGACTGTGTCGCCGGTGGTTTCAAGGCAGAACACACGGTTAAGGTCGTTTATCTCCATCCACAGCTCATCATAGGTCGTGGCCTCGTTTACATACACGATGATGCCCTTATCCTCAAGCGCCTTCACGGTGAGCGTGTCGTTGAATATCCAGCTGCTGGCGTAGAGAAAATCGCAGCCGCTGTCGACGATCTCGTCGAGCGTGGGGTAGCCCTCGCACAGGGTGGGGATAGAGGCGTATGCATCCTTGTACTCGTCAAGCGCACCCTTGGAGTGATTGGTCATACACTTGCCGATGACCTTGTCCTCAAGGCCGAGAGCGCACATCACCTCGGTGCAGTTAGGGCCTGCCGTGACTATCTTCTGCGGCATGGAGTGCACGACCGTGCGCTTGCCGTTATTGCGAAAGCTCGTCGGCAGGTAACTTGGCTCGGTGCTCACGGGCGTGGGCACGGGCGTTTCCTGCGGCGCATTATTGCAGGCGCACAGGGTGAATATCATAATAAATGCAAGAAAGAAAGAGACAAATCTTTTCATAATTTCTTCCTCCGTCAGCTTGAAAGAGTATACCATGCCGAGAAACTTATTTCAACAACACTTTTGTTAACAAAAAACCGTTGTTATGACGGAACATGTGTGATAAAATGTGTATTTGTCAAATTATGCGTAATACGGGGGTATTAAAATGGCTCGAACCGCAGTCAAGCAAAAAAGAAAGACGAAGAAGGGACTCATTATCGCATTCTCGATATTGTTCGCTATCGCCGTCATCGCCGCTGTTGTCGTGTTCGGCGTGTATCGGGGGATGCACATTTATCTCAAAGCCGAGCTTGGCGACGGAGCTCCGGACGCAAGCAAGTTCATGAAAAACGGCAGCAAGGCAAGCTATGTGGGCGATTCGGATGTGAGCCTCACCGAGGAGGGTACATACCTTTTGACGGTCAAGTCCGAGGATGCTACCCGCAAGGTCGTGCTCATCGTGCGTGATACCAAAGCCCCGCAGGCCGAGGCTAAAAATCCGAGCATCACCATCGATGATAAAACTCTGAAGCCCGAGGATGCCCTCACCGAGATAAAGGAGGCCTCCGAGTACACCGTCGCCTGGCAGACCGAGCCCATTTACGGCAAGGCCGGCAGCTACGACTGCGCCGTCGTGCTCAAGGACGCCCACGGCAACGAGCAGACGATAAAGACCACCGTCAAGGTGCTGGGCGCTGTGGATGTTCTGACCCATGAGGCGGGCACGCCCCGTCCCACGCTCAAGGACTTCATGGTAGTCGAGCGTGAAAACGCAGAGCTTGTAACAGACCTTAACTCCATTGACTGGACAAAGCTCGGCGACACACCCGTTGAGATAAAGTTTGACGGCACGACCTACACCTCGACCCTGCGCATCGTCGACACCACCGCACCCGTGCCGGATCTTGCACCCGTCGCCGTCAAGGTCGGCGGAGAGGTCACGGCAGACAGCTTTGCCGTCGGCTGCGACGACGCCACCGAGGTTAAATATGAGCTCGTCTCGAAGCCCGACACGGGCAAGAAGGGAAGCTTCGAGGTCGATATCAATGCCACCGACGCTGCGGGCAACAATGCCGAGGTCAAGGGCAAGCTCATCGTCTGTGACGATGTCTGCGAATTTGAAGCATCGACAGATACACTCTCCGAAAGTGCGCTGCTGAATAAGCTCGGCAGCGACTACGCAGGCTTTAAAATGGAGACCGAGCCCTTTATGCTCAACAGCCTCGGCGCACATGAGGTCAAGCTCGTAAAGGGCGAGGTCACAAAGACCGTCGGCGTGACGGTAAAGGACACCACCGCACCGACTGCCGACGGCATCAAGTGCCCGTGCAGCACCGGCTACTACTGCGAGCCGATAAAGTTCCTTGAAAATATAAACGATGTCAGCACTGTCAAGGCAAGCTTCGTCACCGAGCCCGATTGGGACACCGAGGGCGAGCAGGAGGTCGAGATAATCCTCACCGACAGGGCGGGCAACTCGACCACGATAAAGGCGACGGCGGTCATATCGCCGGATAAGACCGCACCTACCATCTACGCTGCCCGTGACCGCTACTGCTATGTCGGCGAGGCTGTGGCGTACTTCAAGGAGGTCTTCGCCGTCGACAACGCCGACCCCGAGCCCGAGCTTACGGTCGACAAGTCCAAGGTGAATGCCAAAAAGGTCGGCGAGTACGATGTTACATACACCGCCAAGGATCACGAGGGCAACTCCAGCTCCGTGACCGTGAAGTTTAAGTTTATAGAGAATAAAATTACCGACGAAAAGCTCAACGCCGAGATCGACAAGGTGCTCGGCCGCATCCTCACCGATGACATGAGCCTTGAGCAGCAGGCATACGCCATTTTTGACTATGTCTACTCCAATGTTATCTATACCGGCGACTCGGATAAGACCGACTGGAAGGCCGAGGCCTACCGTGGTCTCACCAAGGGAGCGGGCGACTGCTTCACCTTCTACGCAACGACCTATGCGCTGCTTCAGAAAATAGATTGCCAGGTGCTCAGCGTCGAGCGCCTCAACGGCAGAACGCAGCATTTCTGGTGCCTTGTAAACCTCGGCACGGGCTGGTATCACTTTGATGCCTGCAATGTCGGGCCTGAGCACCTGCGATGCTTCATGAAGACAAGCGAGGAGCTTGTAAAATACAGCGTGCAGTACTGGCGCTTTGACACGAGCCTGTACCCGCAGGTCGAGACCAGACCCTATGTGATGGAAAACTGAGATGAAAAACATTCTTGAATTTTTGGAGCGCACTTCGGCAGTCTACGCCGACAAGACCGCCTTTGCCGACGAGGAGAGTGCCCTAAGCTTTGCACAGGTGCAGGCTATGGCTCGCTCCGGCGGCAGCGAGCTTATCCGCCGTGGGCTCAAAAATGAGCCGGTCGTCGTGTTCATGAAAAAAGCCCCGCAGACGGTAGCGGCGTTTTTCTCGGTCATTTACGCCGGGTGCATGTATGTGCCGATGGACATCGGCATGCCGCTGCACCGTGTGCGCATGATATTAAAAAAGCTCTCGCCCAATGCAATAATTTGCGACGAAAGCTCAAAGGCGACCGCCGAGGAGCTCGGTTACGGCGATAAGATAATCGACTGCACGGAGCTTTTCTCGGCGAAGCCCGATGACGCCGCACTTGCCGCCGTCAGGGCACGGCAGATAGACACCGATCCTATTTACATCGTCTTTACCTCCGGCAGCACCGGCACGCCCAAGGGCGTTACCGCCTGCCACCGTTCGCTCATAGACTACGCAAACGCCCTGTGTCCCGTCATCGGGGCAGCACCCGACAGCGTTTTTGCGATGCAGGTGCCCTTGTATGTCGATGCCTGCATGAAGGAGATACTCTCGGTCATAAAATGCGGCTCGACGGCGTTTCTCATGCAGCAGAGCCTGTTCATGTCGCCGCTAAAGGTACTCGACTTTCTAAACCGCCATGAGATAAACACCGTGTGCTGGGTCGCATCGGCGCTCACGATGGTGTCGGGTCTCGGCGCATTCGCCGAGGGTAGGCCCGAGCATCTTCGCACAGTGTGCTTCGGCAGCGAGGTGTTCCCCGTAAAGCAGCTCAAGCTCTGGCAGCAGGCAGCGCCCGGGGCGAGGTTTATAAACCTCTACGGTCCGACCGAGGCGACCGGCATGTCGTTTTACTGCGAGGTCGACCGTGAGTTTGCAGACAACGAGCCCATCCCCGTCGGCAGACCCTTTGACAACACGGGCTTTTTCCTCCTGCGAGACGACAACACCGAAGCGCCCGACGGCGAGCTCGGCGAAATTTGCATCAGAGGCACGGCGGTGACATTGGGGTACTTTGACGACCCCGAGCGCACGGCAGCGGCGTTTGTGCAAAACCCCTTGAACCCGCATTATCCCGAGCTTATCTACCGCACGGGCGATCTCGGCAGGCTCAATGAGCGGGGCGAGCTGGTGTTCGTGTCCCGCAAGGATAATCAGATAAAAAGTATGGGTCACCGTGTAGAGCTCGGCGAGATAGAAGCCTGCGCCTGCATGGCCGAGGGCGTTGAAAACGCCTGCTGCCTGTTCGACAAGGCAAAAAAGAAGCTGTATCTGTATTACATGGGCACTGCCGACGAAAAGTCGGTTAGAGCGTATCTCATAAAAGAGCTTGAACGCTACATGATACCCTCAAAGCTGTACCGCATGGACACGCTGCCCATGCTCCCGAACGGGAAGATAGACAGAAACTTACTAATGGAGAACTACAATGGACGAAATTTATGAAATCCTCGATGACCTCGGTCTGACCGTCGACTACAGGACCTGCACCACCCTCGTTGACGACGCTTATCTTGAAAGCCTCGATATCGTGACGCTCATCTCCGAGCTGTCGGATGCCTTTGACATCACCATCCCCGCAAGGGAGATAACCCCGGAGAACTTCAATTCCGCCGAGGCCATGTACGACATGGTCGAGAGACTTCAGGACGAGTAAGCCGTGCTGTTTACATCGTATGGCTTCATAGCCTTTTTGGTCGTCCTGTTTGCGCTGTATTACCTCATACCCCGCAAATGGCAGTGGCTGCTGCTTTTAGTCGCCGATATCGTGTTCTACGCCTGCGCAGGCTGGCAGGGGCTCGCTTTCATGGCGGCAACGGTCACGGTGTCGTGGGCGGCGACGAACCTCATGGGACGCTCGCTGCGCCGTCAGAAAGCGTTCCTCGCCTCCGACGAGGGGAAAGCGCTTGCACGCCCCGAGCGCAAGGAGTATAAAAAGCTTGAGGAGAAAAAGCGCAAGCGTGTTTTCGTGCTTGCACTTTTAATTGACCTCGGCATCCTTGCGGCACTTAAGTACACAAACTTTGTTATCTTTAACTTTAACTCGCTGTTTTCGGCGCAGCTCGCCGCCGTGGACTGGGTACTGCCGCTGGGCATATCGTTCTACACCTTCCAGACGGTGAGTTATGTCATCGATGTGTATTGGGAGAAGGTCGAGCCCGAGCGCAATATACTAAAGGTTGCGCTCTTCACCTCGTTTTTCCCGCTGCTCATCCAGGGCCCGATATCCCGCTTCGGCGACTTAAAGGACACGCTTTTTGCCGAGCATAAAGCCGATTTTAAGCAGATAAGCTTCGGCTTGCAGCGCATTTTGTGGGGCTATTTTAAAAAGCTCGTCATTGCCGACAGACTTTTAGTCGCCGTCACCGCACTTTGCGGCGACCCGACCGCGTATTCGGGTGCGTATGTGTTTCTCGGTGCGGTGTTCTATGCCGCCGAGCTTTACGCCGACTTCACCGGCGGCATCGATATCACCATCGGCATTGCGCAGGTGCTCGGCGTTTCGGTAAAGGAAAACTTCATCCGCCCGTACTTTTCACGCAACATCGCCGAGTATTGGCGGCGCTGGCACATCTCGATGGGCACATGGTTCAAGGACTATATCTTCTATCCGCTGTCGGTTGCCCCGTGGCTTTTGAAGCTGTCCAAAAAAGCCCGCAAAAGCATTTCAGACGGTTTCGGCAGGAAGCTGTCGGTGTATGTGTCGACCATCGTCACATGGTTTCTCACCGGCCTGTGGCACGGCGCTGCGTGGAACTTCGTCGTGTGGGGTCTCTTAAACGCATTTTTCATCCTGCTTGCCGAGGAGTTTAAGCCCCTGTCGGTGAAATTCCGTGAGAAGCATGCAGGGCTCGTTTCCGGCTTCGGCTACCGTGTGTTTGAAACTCTGCGCACATTCTTCCTCATGTGCTCGCTCAGAATTCTCGACTGCTACCGTGATGTGGCGGTGTCGTTCAAAGCCTTCGCCTCGATATTCACGACGAATAATTGGGGCGAAGCCTTCTCGGGCGAACTGCTTAAGCTCGGGCTCACCGGCGCAGATTATCTCGTTGCCGGCATCGGCGTTGCGCTGATGTTTGCCGTCTCCTGCGTGCAGGAAAGGTGCGGCTCGGTGCGGGAGCTCATGTGGAAAAAGACCGCCGTACCGTATGTCGTGTTTGCGCTGCTGGCGCTGTGTATTTTAGTGTTCGGCGCTTACGGCGTGGGCTACGATTCAAGCCAGTTTATCTATAATCAGTTCTGAGGTCGGCCATGGCAAAGAAAAATAAAAAAGTTCATATCATCTGCCTTGTACTGTGCCTCGTGTTCGTCGTCGCCGCCGTGTGGCTTCTGGGAAAGCTTACGCAGCCGAAGTACATGTCGGGCGTTCTCGAGGGCGCAATGACGGCGGAGTATTATAAAGAAACGCAGCCCCACGATGTCATTTTCATCGGAGACTGCGAGGTGTACGAAAACTTTTC
This sequence comes from uncultured Oscillospiraceae bacterium, assembly GCA_934597175.1. Classification (GTDB taxonomy): domain Bacteria; phylum Bacillota; class Clostridia; order Oscillospirales; family Oscillospiraceae; genus F23-B02. The sequence goes on from CAKTQR010000010.1 coordinate 22,098, forward strand.
GCCGGTCACGCTTTGGGAGGATTACGGCATCACGAGCTATATTCGTGGCTCTGCTCAGCAGCTAATCTGGCAGTCGTACTATCTGCTGGAGGAGGCGCTGGAGAAGGAAAGTCCGGCAGTCGTGGTGTACAATGTGCAGGCTATGAAGTACTCCGAGCCGCAGAGCGAGGCATACAACCGCATGGCGCTTGACGGAATGCCCCTGTCGCAGCACAAGATAGATGCGATAAACGCCTCCATGTGCGAGGACGAGGACATGATAAGCTACCTTATCCCGCTGCTGCGCTATCACTCCCGCTGGAGCGAGCTCAGCGCCGAGGACTTTGAGTACATGTTCAAAAAAGATCCGGTGACCATCTCGGGCTACCTCATGCGTGCCGACACAAAGCCCATGACGAAGCTTCCGAATGTGCCGGTGCTGGAGGACTACACCATCGGCGATAGCTGCTGGTACTATCTTGACAAAATGCGTGAGCTGTGTACGGCTCACGGTGCCGAGCTCGTGCTTATAAAGTCGCCGAGCCTGTGGCCGCATTGGTACGACGAGTGGGACGAGCAAATTTCCGCCTACGCCGAGAAATACGGGCTTGACTATATAAATCTCTTGCCGTATGCTGACGATATCGGCCTTGACATGCAGACGGATACCTATGACGGCGGCCTGCACCTGAATGTCTACGGTGCGGAAAAGCTGTCAAGGTACTTCGGCAAGATTTTGGCTGACAAGTACGATGTTCCCGACCGCAGGGACAATACAGATATCGCCGAGTGCTGGGCACAAAAGTGCGAGGACTACTACGCACTGCTTGCCGCTCAAAAGGCGGAGCTTGAAAAATACGGCTATCTTAAAAGCTGGACATTGGGAGAATGAGCTATGAAAAAAATAATTGCGATTATGCTTTCCGTTCTGACGCTGCTCACTATGTGCGCCTGCACTAAGGTCGAGCCCCGTGACGAGACCAAGACCGACGACTACACGCCCGACTACGGCGAGCTGTACTACGCCTCGGGCGACACGAAGTTCGGCATCATGGACCCTGCCGAGACCGTGCTAAATGCCCTCGGCGAGCCCGTCAACGGCACATTTGAGTCCGACAGCTGCGCCTATCAGGGAAAGGATTATTTCTATTACTACGACGGCTTTGAGGTCATGGTAAACGATGTTGACGGCGTTAAGCGCATCACCGGCATCACCGTCGCCGACGACACCGTCCAGACCCCGCAGGGCCTCAAGATCGGCATGAAGCTTGCCGATGCTCAGGCGCTGCTCACCGGCGAATATAAGCAGGTCGGCGATGTGTACAAGTACACCGTAGGCTCGACGGTACTCAAGCTTGCCGTCGGCGATGACGGCACTTTGACCGCTATCGAATACGCCGTTGCAGCAAACGACAAATAAATTGGACGCAAAAATCTCGGCTCACTCGAGCCGAGATTTTTCATACTTATTTAGATTTTTTGGCAGACCTCACGGTCACGGTCATTGCGCTGCCGGAGATGAGCAGGAGGGCGAGCCACAGCGTGATGCTGCTGTCGTCGCCGGTCTTGGGCGCATCGTCTGCGGGCTTGTCGCTCGGAGCGGGAGTGGGTGCGGGAGTCGGCGTGGGCTCGGGAGCGGGCAGAAGCTCGCCGTAGGGCTCGCCGCATACCTCGCAGACCGCTTTCTCGGTCGTGGTCGCCGTGCCGCCCTTGTGACCCCCGGCGGGGATGGCGTCGCCGAGAGCGAGAACCTCGCCGCAGCCTTTGCAGCAGGTGTCGCCGGTGTAGCCGACTTCGGTGCAGGTGGCGGGCTTGTCATTTTTGAGCTCCGTGCCGCCGGTGTGGTTAGACTTGTCAAGGTCGCCGTAGGGCTGATCGCAAATTTCGCACACGGCCTTGCTGTGGCAGTCGGCAACGCCGCCGATATGTCCCTCGGCAGGCAGTGCCTTGCCGGTCACGAGCACCTCGCCGCAGCCTTTGCAGCAGGTGTCGCCGGTGTAACCGGCGTCCACGCAGGTGGCGGGCTTGTCACCCTTGAGCTCCGTGCCGCCGGTATGATTTGCCTTGTCAAAATCGCCGTAGGGCTCGCCGCATATCTCGCAGACCGCCTTGGTGCGGCAATCCGCCGTGCCGCCACGGTGACCGTCGACGACGGTGATGACCTTGGAGGCAGTCACGGTAAAGCCGTCCTCGGTGGTGACATATGCGGTGAGCGTGAAGCTTCCCTCGTCGGGAGCGTACCACTCGGCCTCGACCGTGCCGGAGCACACGCCGTTATTTATGACGGCGCTGTCGCCGCTGCCGACACTAACAAACTCATAGCCGTACTCGGGATTCACGCAGCCGGCGGGGAGATTAAATGTAAAGGCGCAGTCCTGCGTGCGGCAGACCTCGTCGGGAGCATTGAGCGTGATAACGGGAATGTCCTTTTTTGCAAACTCACGGCCGCAGGAGCCGCATTCTTTCCAGTACTGGCTGTTTTCGCTGTGCCAGATACGATCAATGCTGTTGTGCGTGCACTCGTACCAGCAGGTCGTGCACTCGCCCCATTTATTGAAGTCGTGGGGGATGACATCGCCTGCGATGCTGTCCCAATAGCCACGGCTGGACTGGCTGCATACCGGGCTTGTGCAGCGGTACACTGCGTAGTGACCCTTGGCCGCATCGCCGACTTGGGCGGTCTTGTAGCCATACTGGCCGTCGAGCTTCGTCAGATACTCCGAATGCCCGCACATCGGACAGGTCACATCGCCCGACGCAGCGCCCATCAGCGGGATAAGGCACAGCACGAGGCACAGCGCAAGTATGATGCTCAGCACTTTCTTTCTCATATTTCTTCCTCCTTGGTCTCGCCGTCGTTTGACAGCTTGAATTCATATTTCATTTCCAACATATAAAAAAGCTTCTGCATGACCGTGTTTGCGATATCCACGATATCCAGCCCGTCGACGAAGTCAAGCACCGCCTGCACCTCGTCCTCGGGCACTTTGTACACCCGCAGCGCCGCAGTCAAAAACCGCTCGAGCTTGCGCTCTAGGGGGAAGTGGATGTCGCACTTTTTCGCCATGTAGTTTCGCATGATGCCGGAGCTTCCGATGTCCATCTCGTAAAAATCCGCAGCGGAGCAGTCGGGGAAGTTTGCGCCGAAAATGGCCTTGAGCTCGGCAGTCGTGTTCAGGTATATGTACTCTGCGATGTTCGGCAGGGAGTAGGCCTCAATGTAAATTTCACGCAAATTCTCGTTAAGCTCCGTGAGCGTGAGCTGGATCGCAGTCTCAACGGCGTAGGTGTACACCGGCGGCAGCTGCTGCCCAGTGATGTTGCGGGCAGTGCCGAACTGACCGCCGAACATCGAGCCGACGAGGTCTAATAAGACTCCGTCCTTCGAGTGAAAAATGTTCTGAAATGCGCTTATCGAGGTGTCCGCCTCCGTGACTATCTGCCGCACGGCGGTGTTTTTATACCCCTGTTCGAGGAACAGGCGCACGCACACGGACAGTATTCGCTTTTTCGTCTCCAAGCCTGCGGCTCTCAAGGTCATCTTATCACTTCCATTAATATACTGGTACATGTACCATAAACTCATTATAGCCTGTCTCCGCAAATAAAGCAAGAAAAAAAGTCGCTTTTTAGCGACTTTTTTATCTCCAGTCCCCGGCGACCCCGTCGGGAGCTTTCGGCTCGTGGGTCTTGTTGACGGAATTGTCTCTGCCCCGGTAATCCCGGTAGGGCACATTCTGATGCTCCGGCAGCGACCCGGTGTTTTTCTTCTTGTTGTGTTTCATTTTATTCACCCTATCAAACATAATATCAGCCCGTACACGACGCTGGCGGCTATGCCGTAGACGATGACCGGGCCTGCGATGACGAACATTTTGGCAGCCGTGCCGGTCACGAAGCCCTCGGCCTTAAACTCCAAGGCAGGCGCTACGACCGAGTTTGCAAAGCCCGTTATCGGGACGAGCGTGCCGCCGCCTGCGTATTTTGCAAGCCTGTCGTAGATGCCGAAGCCCGTGAGCAGTGCGCCGATAAACACGAGCGTCACCGAGGTCGCAGAGCCGGCATCGAGTCTGCTAAGCCCATGCTGCATGTAAAGCGAGCTTATAAACTGCCCGACGCAGCAGATGAGCCCGCCGACCCAAAAGGCTTTGCACATGTTGCCGAGCACCCGTGAGCGGGGCTGGTGCGTGTCTGAATAGCGTTTGTATTCGTCGTTTGTCATGTTCATGCGTCTGTCTCCGAAAATAAAAACTGCGCCGGTCGCCCGACGCAGTTAGCTTTTGCGGAAAATTTGATTTTATGTGTCCAGCTTGAGATTTGCGATGCCGTTTTTCTCAAACTCCGTCATGTATTCGTCCATCCGAAGCGCCAGCGCCTCGGGGTCGTTGTCGTTAAGGCCGTCGCTTATCATGTCACGGCGGGCAAGCTCCTCGGCGAGAATGTCGAAAAACACGGCGTCCTCATAGTCGGCGATCGCCTCGTGGATACCGCCGTCCTCATAGGCTCGGGACGGGAACACATGGCCGTGCCAGCTCTGCACGAGCGAGGGCATGCCGTTTTTGGCGCAAAGGGAAAAAAGCTTTTCCTGCACAAGGTCGTAATCCTCGAAGCGGTCGGTGGTGCGGGTAGAGTTAAGTATCCAGTTTCCGATGTACACCATGTCGAGCAGTCTGCGAAATTCCTTGCCTGTCAGATCTATATTCAAAGTCAAGCCTCCTGTCAAAAGATATCGTCAGTTCATTATATCAGATTCTCTGTCCCAATTCCACACTAAAAAAGCCTTGTAATTTACGGCGATTTAGCATATTATATTACAGTTAGAGTAATTTGGAGTATTATCGCTATGAATAATAAGCCTATAGGCGTGTTCGACTCCGGCTTGGGCGGCCTTACCGCCGTGCGTGAGCTGCGCCGGATAATGCCAAACGAAAACATAATATACTTCGGCGACACCGGCCGCATGCCCTACGGCGGCAGACCGAAACAGCAGATCCGCACCATCGCAAGGCAAAACCTCGCCTTTGCCGAGAGCTTCGGCGTCAAGGCGATACTCGCCGCCTGCGGCACGATATCGAGCAATGCACCGGATATCCTTGCAGACAATGCGACCTACACCGTCGGCGTTCTGACCCCGGGCGCAAAGGAGCTTGCCGAGACCGGCAAAAAGCGCCTCGGTGTTATTGCAACGAAAACGAGCATCGAAAGCGGTGCGTTTCAGGCGGAGCTTAAAAGGCTTCGCCCCGATGCCGAGGTGATCGCCGTGCCGTGCCCCGAGTTTGTCCCGATGATAGAGGGCGGGCACATCGATGCCGACGATGCGCTTGTTGCCGATGTGGTGCGCAGGACGCTTGAGCCCGTGAAAAACGCAGGCGTCGAGGCGCTGTTATTGGGCTGCACGCACTACGGTATCATTGCCGATGCGATAAGCCGATACCTGCCGGATACGGTGCTCGTTGCCGCCTCCGACGCTTCGGCAAGGGCGCTGCATGCGTATCTTAAAGAGCACGATGCGCTTTCGGACGGTCAGGGCTCGGAGCGGTACTTCACCTCCGGCAGCACCGAGGACTTTGTCAATCTTGCGCCGGTGCTTTTGGGCGAATTGCGTGGCGAGGTCGGCTTTGTCGAGCCTGCGCCCTTGGAGGAAACGCCATGAGAGCGCTCATAACCGTCTCGGGCGTGCAGGGCATCGCCGGAAACGACACGGACACCATCGAGCTTGTGACCGAGGGCTATTACACACGCTCGGAAAACGGCTTTGAGATGTACTATCTTGAAAGCGAGCTCACCGGACTTGCCGGAACGGCGACAAGGGTCGAGGTCGAGCCCGACCGGGTCACCGTCGAGCGCAGCGGAACGCTCAACGCCCGCATGGTGTTCATACCCGGGCAAAAAAGCAGCTTTTTATATGATACCCAGTTTGGCTCGGCTACACTCGAGGTCGAGACCAAGAAGATAAATGCACGGCTGGACGACTTTGGCGGCGAGCTGTGCATCGACTACACGGTCAACATGGAGCACGCCGTGTCCAGCAAAAATCAACTCAAAATCAGTGTAAAGGAACAGAGATAAAATGGCAAACATGATTCAGATGGCCAAGGAGCAGATAACCGAGCTTGTAAACGGCGCATACCTTGCCGCCGCCGCAAAGGGCGAGCTTCCCGAAGGCGTGAAGCTCAACGGCAGCGTCGAGATACCCAAGGACACCGCAAACGGCGATTACGCCGCAAACTTTGCGATGGCAAGCGCAAAGCTCATGCGCATGCCGCCGAGAAAGGTCGCCGAGACGCTTATTGCTAATATGCAGCTTGACGGCAGCTGGTTTGCATCCTGCGAGGTCGCAGGCCCGGGCTTTATGAACTTCCGCATGGGCGACAAGTGGTACGGCGATGTCGTGCGCCTTGTAAACTCGGAGGGCGACAGCTACGGCAGCTGCGATATCGGCAAGGGTCAGAAGCTCATGGTCGAGTTCGTTTCCGCAAACCCCACAGGCCCCATGCACATGGGCAATGCCCGCGGCGGCGTGCTGGGTGACGCACTGGCTTCTGTTCTGCAAAGAGCGGGCTACGATGTCTGGCGTGAGTTCTATGTAAACGATGCCGGCAATCAGATAGAGAAATTTGCAAGCTCCATCGAGGCTCGCTGCCTCCAGCTTGTAAAGGGCGAGGACGCCGTCGAGTTCCCCGAGGACGGCTACCACGGAGACGATATCAAAGAGCTTGCACGCCTGTTCTGCGAAAGGTACGGCGAGAGCTGGCTGGATAAGACCCGTGAAGAGCGCCACGAGCTGATGGCGAAGTTCGGCCTTGAGCACAACCTGCCCAAGATGAGGTCCGACCTCGAGCGCTACGGCATCAAGTATGACGAGTGGTTTTTTGAATCGAGCCTGCATGAGTCGGGCTATGTCGCCGACAGCGTTGCCAAGCTTGCCGAGCGTGGCTACACCTATGAAAAGGACGGCGCACTGTGGCTCAAGACCTCCGAGATACTGCGTGAAAACCTGCTCAAGGCGGGCAAAAAGCCCGAGGATATAGACAAGCTCGACCTCAAGGACGATGTCCTGCGCCGTGCAAACGGTTTCTACACCTATTTTGCCGCCGACATCGCCTACCACCGCAACAAGTTTGAAAAACGTGGCTTTGACAAGGTCATCAATGTCTGGGGCGCAGACCATCACGGCCATGTCGCAAGGCTCAAGGGCGCAATGGACGCACTGGGGCTCGACGGCGAGCACAGGCTCGATATCGTGCTCATGCAGCTTGTCAAGCTCACCCGTGGCGGCGAGGTCGTGCGCATGTCAAAGCGTACCGGTAAGGCGATATCACTGTCGGATCTTCTCGACGAGATACCCGTCGATGCCGCCCGTTATTTCTTCAACTCCCGTCCCGAGTCGCCCGTGGAGTTCGACCTCGAGCTTGCCCTGCGTCAGGACAGCGAAAACCCCGTGTACTATGTCCAGTACGCCCATGCGAGAATTTGCACCCTCGTTGCAGCCCTTGCCGCCGAGGGTCACGCCGTGCCGGGTGCCGATACGGTGGACTTTACGCTGCTTTCGACCGATGCCGAGCGAGAGCTCATAAAGCAGCTTGCCGCCCTGCCGGAGGAGATCCGCCTTGCAGCCCGTGACTATGACCCGAGCCGCATCAACAAGTATGTCACCGAGCTTGCCGCCCGCTTCCACCGCTTCTATAATTCCTGCCGCATAAAGGGCGCAGAGCCGAATGTGCTCGAAGCAAGGCTCTGCCTTGCCGACACCGTGCGCAAGGTCATTGCGGTCTCGCTGTCTATAATCGGCGTTTCCGCACCCGAAAAGATGTAGTTTGATGCAAAAAAACCGCCCCCGAGCAAAATTTACAGCTCGGGGGCGTATTTTTGTCAGAAAAGCGCAGAAAAGTATTGTAATTCAATGCTTTGAGTGCTAAAATACATTTTTGTGTTGAATTTTAATTAGGAGTTGGAGTTTTATGAATAAACTCAGAAATGTGGCGATAATCGCCCATGTCGACCACGGCAAGACCACCCTCGTTGACGAGATGCTCAAGCAGAGCGGCGTCTACCGTGAAAATCAGGAGATCGTTGAGCGTGTAATGGACTCCAACGACCTTGAGCGTGAGCGTGGCATCACCATCATGGCGAAAAATACCGCCGTGCAGTACGGCGATACGAAGATCAATATCGTTGACACCCCGGGACACGCAGACTTCGGCGGCGAGGTCGAGCGTATCCTCAAGATGGTCAACGGCGTTATCCTGCTTGTCGATGCCGCCGAGGGCCCGATGCCGCAGACCCGCTTCGTCCTGTCGAGAGCACTTGAGCTCGGTCACAGGGTCATCGTCGTTGTCAACAAAATAGACCGCCCCGACCAGCGCATCCACGAGGTCATCGACGAGGTGCTTGAGCTTCTCATGGACCTTGATGCGACCGACGAGCAGCTCGATTCCCCGATGCTGTTCTGCTCCGGCCGTCAGGGCACGGCAAGCTATTCCCCCGATGTCCCGGGCACGGACCTAAAGCCCCTGTTCGAGACCATCCTCGAGTACATACCCGAGCCCGAGCAGGACACCGACAGCCCGTTCCAGATGCTCGTTTCCAGCGTTGACTATAACGAGTATGTCGGTCGCATCGCAATAGGCCGCATCGAGCGTGGCGTTATCCGTCAGAATCAGGAGATCGAGGTCTGCAACTATCATAATCCCGACGCACCGACCATGAAGGCAAAGGCCGTCTCGCTTTACGAGTTTGACGGGCTTAACAAAGTCCCCGTGACCGAATCGACTGCGGGCAATATAATCGCCATGAGCGGCATCGGCGATATCACCATCGGCGACACTGTCTGCGCCAAGGGCGCAGCCGAGCCCCTGCCGTTTGTCAAAATTTCCGCCCCCACGCTGGAGATGACCTTCTCCGTTAACGACAGCCCCTTTGCCGGCCGTGAGGGCAAGTTCGTCACCTCCCGCCAGATCCGTGACCGCCTCATGCGTGAGACGCTCAAGGATGTCTCCCTGCGTGTCAGCGAGATGGAGGGTGCGACCGACAGCTTCAATGTCGCCGGCCGTGGCGAAATGAGCCTGTCGATACTTATCGAGACCATGCGCCGTGAGGGCTACGAGTTCCAGGTCTCGCCTCCCCGTGTGCTCTACCGTGAGATAGACGGCGTTACCTGCGAGCCTATCGAGCGTGTCGTCGTCGATGTCCCGTCGGACAACATGGGCTCTGTCATGGAAAAGCTCGGCGCTCGCAAGGGCGAGTTTATCGAGATGCTGCCCGTGGGCAACCGTGTGAAGCTCACCTATCTTGTCCCGTCCAGAGGACTTTTCGGCTACCGCAACGAGTTTCTGACCGACACCAAGGGCGAGGGCATCATGGCGTCCGTCTTTGAAAAGTACGAGCCGTACAAGGGCGATATCGCCCGCCGCAACACCGGCTCTCTCATCGCATTCGAGACCGGCGAGGCCGTTGCCTACGGCATCTGGAACGCTCAGGAGCGTGGTGCAATGTTCATTAGCCCCGGCACGAAGGTATATGCCGGCATGATAGTCGGCGTGTGCCCGAAGAGCGACGATGTGGCGGTCAATGTCTGCCGCACGAAGCATCTGACGAACACCCGAGCCTCCGGCTCTGACGAGGCGCTGCGCCTTATCCCGCCCAGACAGATGAGCCTTGAGCAGTGCCTGGAGTTTCTTGCCGACGACGAGCTTCTCGAGGTCACGCCCAAGAATCTGCGCCTGCGCAAGAGCATCCTCGACCACGGCCTGCGCATGAAGACCGTGATGCGCAACCGGTAAGCTAACGAAAGCCAAACCGCTATCGGTTTTGACGGGCAGCTTTCCGCCCATGCTTCGCTAAACCCCTAGTCCATATATATCCATTATGCCCGTCGGGCTTTATCTTTGCCTGAACGAAAATCTGCTCCGTCAAAACTGCAAGACATCTGTCGGTGAGGCTTCAAGAAACATTTGGCGTTCCTTAAAAAATCAAAAAAGTCGAACAGTCACACCGACAGACGATAGAGTTCGGCTTCCGTCAGCTTAAGCATTAAAAAATCCCGCTCATGTGAGCGGGATTTTTTGCGCTTAATTTTACTTTACGAACTCGACAGCGGTCTTGGCTGCGAGGCGGGCGTTGTTAAGAACGAGAGCGATGTTGCTGTCGAGACTGTCACCGCCGGTGAGCTCAACGACCTTTGCAAGCAGGAACGGGGTGGTCTGCTTACCCTTGATGCCGTTCTCGGCAGCCTCCTTGATCGCCTGATCGATAGCTGCGTCGATGACGGCCTTGTCCATGGAAAACTCCTCGGGGATGGGATTGGTGACGAGCATGCCGCCCTTTAAGCCGAGCCCTCTCTGAGCCTTGAACATGGCTGCCAGCTCCTCGGGGGAGTCTGCACGGTAGTCAACGCCGAAGCCACTATGGCGGGTGTAGAACGCAGGCAGCTCGTCCGTGCCGTAGCCGATGACGGGAACGCCCTTGGTCTCGAGATACTCAAGCGTAAGGCCGAGGTCGAGGATGCTCTTTGCGCCGGCGCAAACGACCATGACGGGTGTGTTGCCCAGCTCTTCGAGGTCAGCGGAGATGTCCATGGTGACCTCTGCGCCACGGTGCACGCCGCCGATGCCGCCGGTTGCGAAAATGCTGATGCCCGCCATATGGGCGATCATCATGGTGGTGGTGACGGTGGTAGCGCCGTCTGCCTTGCGGGCGACGAGGGCTGCAATGTCACGGCGGCTTGCCTTGGCGACCTTTGTGCCTGCCTTGCCGAGATACTCTATCTCGTCCTTGGATAGACCTGCCTTGAGTCTGCCGCCGATGATGGCGATGGTTGCGGGGACTGCGCCGTTTTCACGGATGGTCTGCTCGACGAGCAGGGCGGTCTCTACATTGCGGGGGTATGGCATGCCGTGAGAAATGATGGTGCTCTCAAGAGCAACGACGGGCTTGCCGTTTGCCAGAGCTTTTGCAACTTCGGGTGAAATGTCAAGATACTTGTTCATGGTTTTTCCTCCTGTGGTCAATTCAAATATGCCGCAACACCGGTGACGACGCCGTGCTCGAACGAAAGGTACACGCTTATCCTGCCGTTTGAGGCGTGGCAGCGATTCATACCGCCGCCGTCAATGCTGTACCCGGAGTCGAGCAGGGCGGTCTTAGCCGCCAGCTCATCGTCGCCTGTGCGGACACCCATAACTGAATAAATCTTTTCTGTCGTGGCAAAGCCCACGACACGGCAATCGTCGATGTTGCCGCTGGGGTAATAGCCGAGATAATAGCGGGTGTTGGAGCTGAGGCTCTTTATACCGCTGCCGTTATCGTCGGTGAAATACTCAAAGTGCTCGGGGTCGTAGCTGCGTGCGTCCCGGATAGCCGTGATGCCGTCTATCTTGCTGCCGAGCGACCAGTCCATCATCGACTCGGAGTTAAACTGCGTAAGCTCCGTAACGCCGGTGTGCCTGAGTATAAGCACTGCGGCGACCGCAATGACGAGCACCGCCAGTATACCTATAATAATATGCTTTTTCGTGTTTTTCTTCATACACTCAATCTCTCAATTTTTGATCCAGCACAATAATACTCAGTAAATGCAAAAATGTCAAGCGGTCAGACTGTTGCAAATTCAACAGCAAAGGGCTATAACTTGTATTATATTATTGTTGCAAGCAATTTTGCGGAGGTTTTGGCATGGTAAGAAGAATTATCGAGATAGACGAGGGCAAATGCAACGGCTGCGGCGCATGCGTCCACGCCTGCCACGAGGGTGCGATAGCGCTCGTCGACGGCAAGGCAAGGCTCATGCGTGACGACTATTGCGACGGCTTCGGCGACTGCCTGCCCAACTGCCCGACGGGGGCGATAAGCTTTGTCGAGCGTGAGGCGGCGGCATACGACGAGGCAGCGGTGAAGGCAAACATGGCGGCGAAGAAGACCGCCGGCTGCCCGGGCTCGATGCCCACCCGCATACAGGTCAAAAGGCCGGACACCGGCTACTGCCCCTCACAGCTGGCAAACTGGCCGGTGCAGATCCGCCTTGCGCCGATAATGGCGGAGTATTTCAGCGGCGCAGACCTTTTGGTTGCCGCCGACTGCTCGGCATATGCCTACGGCAATTTCCACCGTGACTTTATAAGCGGCAAGGTCGTACTCGTCGGCTGCCCGAAGCTCGACCCAGTCGATTACGCCGAAAAGCTCGGCGAGATTCTGGCGGCAAACGATGTAAAGTCCGTCACGCTCACCCGCATGCAGGTGCCCTGCTGCGGCGGCCTTGAAATGGCGCTTAAGCGTGCGCTCGCCGCTTGCGGAAAGCGCATCCCGTTCAAGGTCGTGACCTTTTCAAATGACGGCAGAATACTTTAAAAGAATACTTTAAAAAAGGAGTGCATCGCACTCCTTTTTTTTAAATCCAGTTTATTGATTTGTACGAAAAAATGTGGTAAACTGAGTAGGATAAGCAAAAGTACAACTACTAACTCTTAATGGAGGCCATGTCCGTGAAAGACACTATAAAAGATGCCATTTATAACAAGATGTTCGAGCTTCTCATGAAAAACCGCAAGGAGGATGTCGTCCGTGCAATAAACGCCGGTGCGACGGCGGAGAAAAGGGAGAAGCGTTCAAAGGAGCTGCTCAAGTGGTACTTGGAAAAGGCGGGCGAGATGCAGCCGCTGACCGATGAGCAGCTTGCCGCAGTCAAGGAGACCTGGAAGGACATCTGGGACACCGGCGTCGTCAAGCCCGAGTGGGTGCAGATATACACCAACAAGACCGGCGAGTTTGACCCTACATATGTCGGAAGCGACCTCCACTATTACTATACCGAGTGGAACAAGATAGACTTTGACTACCTCAGAGCGTTTCTTGATAAAAACTACATGGACATCGTCCTGCCCTGCATCAAGCACCCCGTGACCCTGATCCGCAAGGTCCACGGACTTTATATGGATGCGGATTTCAATAAGATCACGCTTGAGGATGCCATAAACATTCTCGAAGAGAACAAAGACCCCGGCGCAGTCGTCAAGATCAGCCGCATGAGCTGCGGCGGTGCGGGCGTGCAGTTTATAGGCGTAAACTCCACCCGTGAGGACATGAAGAAGGCGCTGGAGACCGACCGTGACATGGCGGTGCAGCGGGTCATGAAGCAGCACCCGGAGATGGCGAAGATGAACGCATCGTCTGTTAACACCGTCAGGATCATCTGCATGATGATAGACGGCGAGTCCGTTCCGCTTTCTGCCTGCGTCCGCATCGGCAACAGCGGCAGCAGAGTCGATAACTTCTCCAGCGGCGGCGTCGGCTGCGGCGTTCAGCCCGACGGCAGCCTGAACGAATACGGCTACACCCAGGTCGGCGTAAAGAGCAGCGTCCACACCAACGGCTTTGTGTTCAAGGAGGGCAAGGTCCCCAACTTCGACAAGGCGCTCGAAGCGGTCAAGCGCTGCCATTACAGAGTTCCGATGTTCGGCGTTGCCTCGTGGGACATCGCCATCGACGAGGACGGCGAGCCCACGCTCATTGAGTACAATGTCGGCGGCGCAGGCATCGACATTCACCAGTACAATAACGGTCCGCTCTACGGTCAGTACCGTGAGAAGGTCATCAGTGAGGTGTTCAAGAACTACTCCGTGCGCAGAGGCACGCTCGATTACAACTACGCCATCAAGCGTGACGGCGTGCGCATCACAAAGGGCGGCAGCGGCATGAGAGAGCTTACCATCCCCGCCGAGATCGAGGGCAAGAGGGTCACGGTCATCGACCGCAATGCCTTTAACGCAAATCAGCGCCTTAAAACGCTCACCGTTGAGGCCGACCTTAAGGAGATCGCATACTGCGCATTTTATAGGAGCAGAGCTCTTTCGCAGGTCACATTCAAGGGCGGTGTTGAGGTGTTCGGCCGCTCGTGCTTTAACGGCTGCGGTGAGCTGACAAGCATTAAGCTTCCCGAGGGCACGAAGAAGATATGCACCATGGCATTCAGAAACTGCAAGAAGCTTGCGAATATAGTCATCCCCGCATCGGTGGAGACCATCGAGGATGATGTGTTCATCGAAAGCCCCAATGTCGTTGTTTACTGCAAGAAAGACAGCGCAGCGCACAAGTACGCAGTCGCAAATAAACTCAAATTCCAGCTGTCATAAGCTATCATAAGAAAAATCGGAGTCGCAAGACTCCGATTTTCTATAAATGTAAAAAGGAAGCGGCGTGGGAGAGCCGCTTCCTAAACCTCCGCTTTTTATACAAAAACCGGGGGCAACACTGATTTTTTAGCTGGCGGTAGCCGAACACAAGTCGGTTTTGACGGGCAGCTTTCCGCCCATGCTTCGCTAAATCCCTAGCCCATATATGTCCATTATGGCCGTCGGGCTTTATCTTTGCCTGAACGAAAATCTGCTCCGTCAAAACTGCTAGGCATCTGTCAGTGAGCTGTTCGGCAGAGTATCAGCCACTTTTATGGTCTTTATGGTAAGCTGGCAAAAGCGCTGTTCGGACACACTGACAGACGACAGGTGTTCAGCTCCCGCCAGCTTAGGGGTGCTTCTTTTATACTATGCCGTATTTTTTGAGGAGGTCGACGACGACATTGTTCGTCAGAGGCTCTTTCAGCAGGCCGAGCAGCGGCATGATGCTGGGCAGCAGGAACTCGGCAGGCTTCTTGCCGTCGAGCAGCTTGCTCGTTGCGTACAGCAGGTCACGCACATCGTACACAGAGCCCCAGACCTCGGGAACGCCGCGGTCGACATTGCACAGCGTGTAGACCGCTTCCATGCCGGTGCGGATGGAGTATTCGGTGGTGAACACGGTGTCACGAGGCGTATCGGCGAACTGGCCGACGAATGCGAGGTTGACAGAGCCGTCGGGAACTACCTTGGGACGGTCGCCCTCTGCTCTGGGCATGAAGAAGGTGGTGACATACGGCATCATGCACGGAGTGGTGTTGCACTCGTTGGTCGCAAGATCCATGATCTGATCCTCGGGGATGCCGATGTGGTACAGCCACTCGGCTGCAAGCTCGATGCCGGTGCACTGGTACATGGGCTTTTTGATGAAGTCGCCTTCGTCCTCCCAGCAGTTGAGGCCGTAGACCCAGATGAGGCAATGATCATCGGGCTGCTCCTGGAACTGACCCTGACGGTTGATCGTCCAGCTGACGAGCCAGCTCGAGTCACGGCAGGTAACGATACCGCCGGTGACGACCTTGCCGGACAGGGGATCACGCTTGCAGATCTTCTGGATAGCGTCGAGGATCTGCTTGTTTGCGGTGTCGACCGTCCAGGACTCCCAGGAGGTCTCCTTGATGCCTGCGAAGAATTTCTCGGGACGGCCAAATGCCGGGTCCTGAGCGGCGATCTTCTTCCACATCTCGATGGACGGGCCTTCGCCGTTTTTGATGGTGACGACGGGGGCGTGGGTGTTGTCGCCGTATGCCGAGGCGTCGCCCTGGCAGCCGTTTGTGCAGATGACGAGGTCGTTTTCGGTGAGGTCGATGACCTTCTCAACGCCGCCCTGCGTGTACTCTATCTTCTTTGCGACCTTCTTCTCGGGGGTGCAGTCGCAGACGATGTTGGTAACGGTGGTATCGTAAAGGATCTTGCCGCCGTGATCGGTGATGTACTTGCACATGGGCAGGATCATGGATTCATACTGGTTGTAGCGGGTGAAGCGCAGTGCGCTCAGGTCGGGCAGACCGTCGATGTGGTGGATGTAGCGCTGCAGGTACAGCTTCATCTCGAGAGCCGAGTGCCATTTTTCAAAGGCGAACATCGTCTGCCAATATGTCCAGAAGTTCGTTGCATAGAACTCGTCGTCGAACACATCGTCGATCTTCTTATCCTCAAGGGACTTGTTTGTCGCCATGAACAGCTTCAGCAGCTGGGTGGCAGCGCCGGGGGTAAGACCGTACTTTCTGTCGGTGTGCGCATCCTGGCCCTGCTTTTCGGTAACACGGCACAGAGAGAAGTTCGGGTCTTCCTTGTTCAGGTGGTAGTATTCCGAGAACACGGTCTCGCCGGGATTTACGATGGAGGGGATGGACTTGAAAAGATCCCACATACACTCGAAGTGGTTATCCATCTCACGACCGCCTCGCATTATGAAGCCCTTGGTCGCATCATAAATGCCGTCGCATGAGCCGCCTGCAAGGGGAAGATGCTCAAACAGAGTGATGTGCTCGCCGGGCATCTGTGCGTCACGGATGAGGAAGCAGGCCGCCGCAAGACCTGCAAGACCCGTGCCTACTATGTATGCCGATTTCTCGTCGATACCTTCGGGCTTTTTCGGGGTAGCAAAAGCTTCATAGTTGCCGCTGCTGTAATACATTGTGATTCCTCCTAAAATTTTATTTTTGTCTGCACTTAGGTGCAGTAAGTCACACGCTTATCGATGGCTCTGATCGGGCAGGCAAGATAGCATACGCCGCAGCGGATGCATTTATTCTGGTCGATCACCAACGGCTTTTTCTCAGCGTCGATGCAGTCTGCGGGGCATCTGGAGTGACATCCTCCGCAGCCGACACATCTTTGGCTTATAAAGTAGGTTTCCACAGTGTTGTCCTTCCGGTATCGTATCCGCTGCGGCGGCAGCTCCCACAGCCGCCGCAGTGGATTGGGGGGATCGATGATCTCTGTTTAATATTTTTCTATTTTTCTCGGCAGCTTGCGATGCTCTCAAGTCCGTTCCTGTCAAGAATGTATATTTTGCCCCGGCCGGTGCGTATAAGCCCCATGTCACGCAGGTGGTCAAGCTCACGGCTCACGACGACCCTTGTCGTACCGAGATTGTTCGCTATCTGCTCATGCGTCACGAGCACCGTTCCGCTGTAGCCGCCCAGCGCATCCTGTATGGCGAGCTCACGGCAGATGCAGCTGCGCACGCTGTTGAAGATGCAGTAGTAGATGTTGTTTAGGATGGCCTGAGCGGTCTTTGCGCAGGTCTCGTAGACGAACTTTGCAAACAGCGGCTCGTCATACGCAACCGGCGCCATATCCGACCGCTGCAGGTAGGCAAGCTGCGTGCTCTCGAGCGCCTGAAGCGAGGGGACAACATCCGTGTCTCGGGCGCTGTCGACCGTCATGATACTGAACGCATCGCCCTCATTCAGGTGAAACAGCGTTGCCTCACGGCCGCCGTCGGAGGCAAGATACACCCTCAGCTCACCGCCGAGGACAAAAATTATCCCGTCCTTTTTGACTGTTTTGAAGATGACATTTTCCCTACGCCGATAGCTGCGGAAGATGGTGTTATCCTCAAGCTGTTTTCGGTGCTTTTCGCTCAGATCGTCCCAGAACGAAATGCACTCGGCAATAGTGTGCCTCATATTATCACTCCACCAAATTTTTTCTCCCACGAGCCGATTTTAAGCGGCTCAAAAACATTTGTGCGGAAAGCTTTTTTGCTTGTCTAAAGATTATCAAATTTTTAAAACATTTCTGCACCTTTTGTTACTTAACTCCCGGTATATCTTGTCACATTTTAAATTTTGTTTAAATTCAATAATTGACGCTGTTTAAATTTATGTATTATGCAGTATAGTCTATCACAAGTCCATTTTAGAAAAACTAAAAAAAGTGTAATATCCGCCCAAATTCGCCGTCTTTATGTGTGAAGGCGCAAAAAGCGCATCGGTAACACATTAATAGAAAGGAGAATTACACAATGGGTGAGATTTATAAATTAATCAAGAAGATCATCATGGACAACGAGCCCAACGCAGACGACGAGTTCTTCTGGCTCGACAAGTTCTTTGGCAACCTCTAATTAAATAGCGTTTAAGAAATCCCCGAAGCGCTGCTTCGGGGATCTTTTTTATATCCTGCGATATTTTTTGTATTTGAGCTTGGGCTTGTAAAACTCGAATATGACGGCGTCGTAGAACTTCTCGTTCACCCAGTCGTGCGATGTCCAGGCGACCTTCATTGCGCCCAGCGCCTCGCACAGCTTCACCGTGAAGGGCTTCGGCGTAATTTTATATGCGATAAACTGCGGGCGGGCAAGGAAGTTCAAAAGGCAGTTGCCGAGAATGACCGCCGTTATCGGGCCGACCTCGCCGTTATAATCCTTCGGCGGGTTTGCGAGCTGGCCTCTGATGACCTCGGGGGCATTTTTCTTGAACCAGCGGACGATGAAGGGGTTGAAGCTCTCAATGCAGTATTCGCCCGAGTATTTGCTCAGCAGAGCATAGGTCTTTTCGCAAAGCTCCTTGTTGCGCTTGCCGTTTTTGAGCTCAACAATGAGCGGGCCTCTGCCTCTGACGGTTTTCAAAACCTCCGAAAACAGGGGGATAGTCTGCGTCGTTCCGCAAAGGCTCAGCTGGCTGAGCTCATCATATGTCTTTTCGTCGACCCTCGAATCGACGCCGCAAACACGGTCCAGCGTATCGTCATGGAACACGACGACCTGGCCGTCCTTTGAAAGCTGAACATCCAGCTCCATGCCGTAGCCGTAGGCGGAAGCTCTTTCAAAAGCGGCGAGCGAATTTTCGGGGATGGTCTTATCCTTTTTGTGCAGACCTCGGTGGGCAAAGTTTTTGTACATAAACGGCTGCTTATCCTTCTTGTGGGCTCTGCCGGGAGCAACGAGGAACACAAGTCCTCCGAGCGCTGCCAGACCGGCTAACGAGGCTTCCAGAAGAAGCTTTTCGTGGGTTTTCATTGTGCGCACCTCCGTAATTTTTGATCGTTTACCCTATTCTACACCAATATGGCGGTTAAGGTCAAACATTTATGGAAAAATAATTGTTGTGGAAATGTCAATTTTGTTATAA
Source organism: uncultured Oscillospiraceae bacterium (assembly GCA_934597175.1). Lineage (GTDB taxonomy): Bacteria > Bacillota > Clostridia > Oscillospirales > Oscillospiraceae > F23-B02. Next base: position 40,825 of record CAKTQR010000010.1, read on the forward strand.
AATGCTCAGTACAATATATCGGAGGTTTGATATGAAACTTGACAACAAGCGCACGATACTGACAGGCTTTGCCTTCCTGTCGATATGCGCATTCTGGCAGATGTACAACAGCATCGTTCCCCTCATTCTCACGAACACCTTCCACCTGAACGAGACCTACTCCGGCGCTATCATGGCGGCGGATAATATCCTTGCACTGTTCCTGCTCCCGCTGTTCGGCTCGATCTCCGACCGCACGAACACCAAGATAGGCAAGCGCATGCCCTTTATCCTGTTCGGCACGGGACTTGCCATCATCCTTATGAACATTCTGCCCATAATCGATAACAGCTATGCCGCAGCTCCCAGCACTTTTAAGACGATATCCTTCGTCGTCGTCCTCGGTCTGCTGCTCGTCGCCATGGGCACTTACCGCTCCCCGGCGGTCGCACTCATGCCGGATATCACCCCCAAGCCCCTGCGCAGCAAGGGCAATGCGATAATAAACCTCATGGGCGCTCTCGGCGGAGTTATCTACCTGGGCGTTGCGGCGGTCATGTACCCCAACAGCAAGGTCGCAGGTCTTGCACATGTCAACTACCAGCCGCTGTTTATCGTCGTTGCGTCTATCATGTTCGTCGCCGTTGCGATACTTTTCCTCACGATAAAAGAGCCCAAGCTTCTCGAGGAGCAGCGCAAGCTCGAAGCCGAGCACCCCGAGTGGAATCTCGCAGAGGACGACGGCAGCGGTCACGAGTCTCTGCCCAAGAATGTTAAAAAGAGCCTCGGCTTCCTGCTGACCTCCATTGCACTGTGGTTTATAGGCTACAACGCTGTCGAGACCTGGTTTACCACCTATGTATCGCAGGTCATGGGTCAGGCACTGGGCGGAGCGTCCACCTGCCTTCTCATCGCCACCGGCGGCGCTGTCGTGAGCTATATCCCCATCGGCGTTCTGGCGTCCAAGTTCGGCAGAAAGCGCACCATCATGGCAGGCATCATCCTGCTGGCTACCTGCTTCGGCCTCGGCTACTTCCTCACCACAGCATACAGCAGCATCAATGCCATCATGTTCGTCGTCTTTGCACTCGTCGGTCTTGCATGGGCGGCTATCAATGTCAACTCCCTGCCCATGGTCGTTGAGATGTGCAAGGGCTCGGACATCGGCAAGTTCACCGGTTATTACTACACCTTCTCTATGGCGGCGCAGGTCATCACCCCCATCGTCGCAGGCTACCTCATGCGCAATGTCAGCTACACGGTGCTGTTCCCGTACGCTGCCGTGTTCGTCGCAATGAGCTTTGTCACCATGCTGTTTGTCAAGCACGGCGACAATAAGCCCGAGGCCAAGAAGGGTCTGGATGCCTTCGAGGACATGGACGACTGATGAATATCTGCATCTACGGTGCATCGAGCTCTGCGCTTGAGCCGGTGTACTACGCCGAGGCGGAGAAATTAGGCGAGCTACTTGCGAGCGCCGGTCACACACTTGTATTCGGCGGCGGCAGGGAAGGGCTCATGGGCGCAGCCGCACGGGGCGTGCACCGCTTCGGCGGCGATATCATCGGTATCGCACCCCGATTTTTCGACGAGCCCGGCATCCTTTACGAGCACTGCACCGAAATGATCTACACCGACACCATGCGTGAGCGCAAGCAGCTCATGGAGGAGCGCTCGCAGGCAACTGTCGTTCTCCCGGGCGGCATCGGCACATATGAGGAATTTTTCGAGATGCTCACGCTAAAGCAGCTCGGCCGCACTGACCGTGCCATCGTCATCGTGAACACGAACGGCTACTATGAGCCCATGCACAAGCTCTTGGAGCACACGGCGCAGACGCACTTCATGTCGGCGAATTGCCTTGAGCTATACAAGCTCGTCGACACGCCGCAGCAAGCGCTCGACTATATAAATTCCTATGTTCCGCAAAGCGGAAGTATAAGGCGATTAAGCGATTATAATAAGTAGGGGCGATTTTTTGAACAAGGGCATAAAAATTCAAGGCTTCGTCTGCCGCAGAGACGGACTGAAGATACACGGTACGGTGTTTCGCCCCAAAGTACCGGCCGGAGTGCGGTTGCCGACCGTAATTGTTTGCCATGAATTTATGGCAAATCGGCTGTTTTCGTTTCCTTATGCGTATAATTTGGCAAGAAACGGCTATGCTGCGTTCTGCTTTGACTTTAATGGCGGAGGCATCGTCAGCCAAAGCGAGGGAATCAGCCGCAATATGTCCGTTCTCACCGAGATGGACGATCTCCTTGCGGTCATGGATTTCGTCGGACGGCAGCCATACACCGATGGCAGCGGCGTTGTCTTATACGGGTGCAGTCAGGGCGGACTGGTGTGCGCACTTACCGCAGCACGCATGCCGGATAAGGTCAATGCGCTGATTTTGCAGTATCCTGCGCTGTCTATCCCCGATGATGCGAGAAAAGGGAAGATGATAAAGGCCGAATTTGACCCGAACTCCGTTCCGGAGCTGTTGCATTGCGGACCGATGAAGCTCGGCAGGCGTTACGCAGCCGATGTGATGGATATGGATGTTTCGCAAGAGATAGCCGGCTATACCGGTCGGGTGCTCATCCTGCACGGCGATAGCGATACGCTCGTTGATATAAAATACTCCGAGACGGCTTTTGAGCGCTACTGCCAAGACGGTGCGCAGGCACAATTTGCGGTCATACAGGGCGCAGGACATATTTTCCTCAAGCCGAAGCACATAAAGCAGGCGAACAGGTGCGTTACGGACTTTTTATCAAGATAACAAGTAAGAAAGACGGGAAAACTCCCGTCTTTCTTTTTGCTCACGCTGCCTTGTCGCAAAGCGGCACCTGCTCGAGCATATCCTGTATGCTGATGCCGTAGCCCGAGGTAGGGTCGTTTACAAAGACATGGGTAACAGCGCCCACGAGCTTGCCCTCCTGGATAATGGGGCTGCCGGACATCCCCTGAACTATGCCGCCGGTCTGGGCAATGAGGGCAGGGTCAGTCACGGTGATGAGCACCGTTTTGAGCCCGTCGTTTTCATAAATGCGCTTTACCTCGATCTGATACTCATTGACCGTGTCGCCCGAGAGCGTGCAGTAAATGCTCGCCTTGCCGACCTTTATATCGCCGGTCTCGACGGCCTTGCCGTCAAACTGCGCCGCACCGTAGATGCCGCAGCCGCAGTTAATCTGAATATCGCCCAAAAACGCAGCCTCGTCGGTGCTCCCGTTAAGAGCACCGGGTGAGCCGACCTCGCCCTTTGCTATGCCAACGACCTGAGCGTCATAAATGCTGCCGTCGCCCAAGGGCAGCGTCATGCCGGTCTCGGAGTCGCTTATGCTGTGACCGAGTGCGCCGTAGATGCCCGTTGCCGGGTCATAGAAGGTAAGAGTACCTACGCCGCTTATGCCGTCACGCAGCATAAGACCGAGCTTCCAAGCACCGTCTGTTGCCTGCGCCGGAGCTACATTGAACTGGCGGGGCTTGCCCGCACGGTCGACCGTCACGGAGACCTTGCCGCCGTCAAGCCCTTGCACCGCCTCGGTAAAATCCTCTGCCGAGGAGACATCCTTTGCACCTATCCGGGTGATCAGATCGCCCTTTTTGATGCCGGCTTCCTCGGCAGGGGAGACCTTGCCGCTTTTCGTTTCAACGCTCTGCACCCCTGCGACCATCACGCCGTCCGTGAGCATTTTAATGCCCAGCGCCCTGCCGCCCGGGATAAGCTCCTGCGCCATTGCCACGGTGCTCATGGTTAATATGAACACCACGGCGAGAACTACACCTGTAAATTTTTTTATCGCCAAACATTCTCACCCCCTTGGCTCACGCCCGACTGAGCAGAGCCTGTTATAAGTATGCGTGTCGGGGCGTAGAATAAAGCAGGCTGATTTTTTCTCAATTACCTGCCGTGCTTTTTTCAAGGCGAAAATGCGGCAGACAATTTTTGTGCAGAATAAAGGAGCGGAAAATGAGAATTTTAAAATACGGCAGCACCGGACCGGCAGTTGAGCTTTTGCAGCTTGCGCTTGACCGAGCGGGCTTCGGCGAGCTTGCCATCGACGGCGTTTTCGGCACAAAAACAAAAAATGCGGTGCTCAGGTTCCAGTCGTTAAACGGTCTTGTCGCCGACGGCATCGTCGGCCCTGCGACCCACCGTGCGCTTATACCGTGGTACACGGGCTTTGCAACGCACCGGGTGCACCGAAACGACACCCTGTGGTCGATAGCCGAGCTTTACGGCTCGACGCTTCGTGCGATAAGCATCGCAAATCCCGGGCTCATCGCCGAAAATTTGCAGGTCGGCAGCGTCGTCACCGTGCCGCTTCCCTTTGATATTGTGCCCACAAATATAAGCTTTACTTCTGCCCTGACGGCTTATTGCGTCCGGGGCATCGCCGCACGCTATCCGTTTGTGAAGATCGGCGAGGTCGGCAAAAGCGTCATGGGCAGGACGCTTTGGTATCTGTCGGCAGGCCGCGGCGACAGGCGGGTTTTCTATAACGCAGCGCACCACGCAAACGAGTGGATAACCGTGCCGGTGCTTTTAAAATTTTGCGAGCAGTACGCAAGAGCCTACGCCTACGGGGAGAAAATTTTCGGCTTTGCGGCATCGGAGATCTTTGACCGCACGAATATCTACATAGCGCCCTGCGTCGACCCGGACGGGGTCGACCTCGTGACCGGGGAATTAAGCTCCGGCGAATATTTTGAAAACGCAAGGCGCATTGCCGCAAACTATCCGTCCATTCCGTTTCCCTCCGGCTGGAAAGCAAACATCCGGGGCGTTGACCTCAATCTGCAATATCCGGCGGGCTGGGAGCAGGCGAGGGAGAATAAATTCTCGCAGGGCTTCGTGAGCCCCGCACCGTCGGACTATGTCGGCTCAGCGCCGCTGGTTGCGCCCGAGGCAAGGGCGATGTACGACTTCACGCTCTCGCTCTCGCCGGAGCTCATTTTGGCCTACCACACGCAGGGCGAGGTCATCTATTGGAAGTTTCTCGATTACGAGCCGGCAAATTCCCGTGCCATCGCCGACACCTTTGCCGCCGTCTCGGGTTACTCGGTCGAGGATACGCCCTACGCCTCGGGCTTTGCCGGGTACAAGGACTGGTTTATCCGGGACTTTAACCGCCCGGGCTACACCATCGAAGTCGGAAAGGGCACAAACCCGCTGCCGCTCTCGCAGTTTGACAAGATATACGCCGACAACCTCGGCATCTTGGTCTACGGCGCATTAGTCTAAAAAAAGCACCCGATCGGGTGCTTTTTTTATTTATACAGTCTGAGTATAACGGACACGGTAAACTTGCCGCCCTTGGTCTCGATGACGCTGCTGCCGTCGTACTTTTTGGCGACCGATTCGAGAATTTGCGTTCCGACGCCACGCTCAAGCTCCGGTATGCGCCGCTTTTTGGTATCCTCCGCTTCCGGCAGAGCGGGATTAGTCTCGCTGATGATGAGATAACTGCCTTTGATGCGGGCATCAAGCTCAATGCTAGGGCTCTCAATTTTGCCGCACGCTTCGACGGCGTTATCCATGATATTGCCGAAAACAATGACGAGATCCGTGTTCGAAATCGGCAGCTCGGCGGGCAAAACGATGTCCGTTTTGACGGATATGCCCTGCTTTTTTGCTTCCTCAACACGCCCGAACAGGAACGCATCCACAACGGGATTTTCGCAGCTGCCGAGCATGGAGCTGCGGCGGTTTTCCTTAAGAAACTGCCCTGCATATTCCGCCGCTTCCTGCTGCTTACCGTCGGCGAGGAGATACTGTATCGTGTTCACATGATGCATGATATCGTGCCGTATGCGTCGGTTAGCCTCATACTGCGAGGTCAGCGCCTCGTAATGGCTGATCTGCATGTTTAGCTGCTTTTCGAGCATCCTGTTCGTCGCCTCAAGCTCGGCCTTGCGCCCGGCATCGGCAATGGTGCGCACCAGTGCAATGTCCGCCGCAACGCACAGCAAGAGAAATCCGCCGAAAATGACAAGCTGCTTGGGGCTCGGATTCGAGCCGAACATGGAGTTGTATACAAAGTAGACCGTTGCCGCCTGCGACAGCGGGAAGAACAGAAAAATCACCCACTGCCCGACCGTGAGACTGTACCGGGTCTTGCTTATGCGTGACGCCGTAAACCAGAGAATGATCACATAAAACGGCATATAGGTAAACCACAGCAGAAATGTTCTGGAGTTGAGCCAAAATTCCGTGGCGTCGTAGTAGTTGAGGTAGATCTCGGGGTAGACGAACAGCACGACCGCTTCGAGCAGCATAATGACGAGCGCCGGGAAAAATGCGCAGAATATCGTGCGCAGGGGCTTGCTCTTAAAGCACGCAAGTGCGGCGATGAGCATGACGGCGGGCATGGAGAACATGCGGACGAGGCTTCGGCTGGGAAGCGCCTTCGCTATCGGGAGCACGAAAAATGCTATGACGACGAAAATGACGGTCGTCAGCCGCTTTGAAAGCCGAGGCGTGAGCGTTCGCCACATGAACGCAGCCCACAGCATTATCAATGCGGCGTTAAACAGAAATTCAAGCGGCGAAACATATATGCTTTGTATATATTCTTTCATTTGATGCTCCAAAATTAAGATTCGTACAGCCGCAGAATGACGGACACGGTAAACTTGCCGTCCTTGGTTTCAATGACGCTGCTGCCGTCGTGCTTTTTGGCGACCGATTCGAGAATTTGCGTTCCGACGCCACGCTCAAGCTCGGGTATGCGGCGCTTTTTGGTATCCTCCGCTTCCGGCAGAGCGGGATTAGTCTCGCTGATGATCAGATAGCTGCCTTTGATGCGGGCATCGAGCTCAATACTCGGATTTTCGATTTTGCCGCACGCTTCGACGGCGTTATCCATGATGTTGCCGAACACGATGACAAGCTCGGTGTTCGATACCGGCAGCTCGGCAGGCAAAACGATGTCCGTTTTGACGGATATGCCCTGCTTTTTTGCTTCCTCAACACGCCCAAATAAGAACGCATCCACGACCGGGTTTTCGCAGCTGCCGAGCATAGAGCTGCGGCGGTTTTCCTTAAGAAACTGCCCTGCATACTCCGCCGCCTCCTGTTGCTTGCCGTCGGCGAGGAGGTACTGTATCGTGTTCACATGATGCATGATATCATGGCGAATCCTGCGGTTAGCCTCATACTGCGAGGTCAGCGCCTCGTAATGGCTTATCTGCATGTTAAGCTGCTTTTCGAGCATCCTGTTCGTCGCCTCAAGCTCCGCCTTGCGTCCTGCGTCGGCAATAGTTCGCACCAGCGCAATGTCCGCCGCAATGCACAGCGTAAGGAAGATGCCGAGCATCACGAACTGCCTTGTCGTTGTGTCCGTTCCGAAGAACGAGTTGAAGACGAAATACACGGTTATCGCCTGCGAGAGCGGGAAAAACAGAAATGTCGCCCACTGCTTTGCCGTCAGATTGTAGCGGGTGCGGCTTATGCGTGACGCAGCCGCCCACAAAACCAGCCCGTAAACGGGGATATAGTAAAACAGCAGCAAAAAGTACCTGGCGTTGAGCCAATAGCCCGACTGCTCATCAAGATGCCGAAAGACCTCGGGATACACCAGCATGTTCAGCATTTCCGCAAGCAGCATGGCGAGGGTCGGGAAAAACGAGCAGAACACCGTGCGCAGAGGTCTGCTTTTGTAGCACACGAAGCCGAAAACGACCATCAGCGTCGGGGTAAACAGCAGCCTCGGCAGCGAGTGGTCGGGTATTTGCAGAGCCACGACGGGGCAGATAATGCTGATCAAAAGCGAAAGGAGGATCGTCGTTCCTTTTGAAAACTTCGGAGTCAGGGTCTGCCGCATGAAAAGCGCCCATTGCAAGATCAAAACGGTGTTGAAAATAAAATCAAAGGGCGTGGCGATAATGCTCTGTGCAAATTCTTTCATAAAACGCTCCAAAAACAGTTGTTAAGTTGACTTATTGCAAATTATAGCATATTCCTGCAAACTTTTGAAGCAAAAAAATCCGCCGCATTTTCTGCGGCGGATCTGATGTTCAGCTTTTTACTGCTCGGCGGGCTCGAAATCCTCCGGGCCGTGGTGACACAGCGGGCAGGTGTAGTCCTTCGGCAGCTCGCCCTCGCAGGGCTCGAAGTGTCCGCAGACGGTGCAGATATAGCCCTTTTGCTTGTTGACGACGGCGGGCACGATCTTCTCAAAGTCCTCCGGACCGTGGTGGCACAGCGGGCAGGTAAAGTCCTCGGGCAGCTCACCCTCGTGGAAGTAGCCGCAGACCTTGCAGACATAGCCTGCCTTCTGCTCGGGAGCGGGATTTTTCTTGGGCTTGATGTGAGCGTGGTAGTATGCGTAGGTGCAGGACTTATCCTCCGACAGCACCTTTGCCTCGACGACATTTGCGATATACAGCATCTGCGTCTCGACATCCTTGACATCGATCACCTCGCAGGACAGGACTGCATTGGTATACTGCGGGATGTAGCGGATGCCGTTTGCGGTGCGCTCGTCGTGCTCGCAGCCTGCAAACTTGTCGACATCACGCCCGGACTGGAAGCCGAAGTGCCGGAACAGGCTGTAGGGCGCTTCCTCGGTGAGGATGGAGATGTTGAACTTGCCTGCCTTCATGACCATGTCGCAGGTGTTGTTCTTCTTGATGACGGAGATGGTTATCTTCTTCGGATCGCAGGAGGCGACCTGGCCTGCGGTGTTTATGATGCAGCCGTAGTCAACGCCGTCGACACGGGTGGTGAGCACCTCAACGCCGTAGTTGAACTTAGAAAATACGCCGTTGTCAACGGGCAGGGCGTCGGGAGTCTCAACAGGCTCAAATGCGGGGATGACGGGGTTAACATCGGCGGCAATGGCGTCGGCGAGTGCGTCGAGATCACTAAGCTGGGCGTCCGTGATATCGGACTTGAGCGAGAGCGTCTCGCCTATAAACTCCGTACCCTTGAGGCCGGACAGCGCCTTTTTGATAAGGCCGCCCGAGGTGGGAGCCCACGAGCCGTTTTCCAGAATTGCGACCTTGCGGTTGCGCAGATTGTGGTTTGCGATATCGTGCACGAGGTTTTCCATCGTGACAAAAATGCCGGCGTTATAGGTCGTGGAGGCGAGCACCATGTGGCTGTACTTAAATGCGTTGGAGAGAATGTACGATGCCGGAGTGACGGAGGTGTCGAACACCTTGGTCTTGACCCCACGCTCACTAAGCTTGCAGGCGAGGATGTTCACGGTGTTCTCGGTGTGACCGTAAACCGAGGCGTAGGCAATCATGACGCCGTTTTCCTCGGGGGTGTAGGAGCTCCACTTGAGGTATTTGTCCAAAAAATCGCCGAAGTGGCTGCGCCAGACGAAGCCGTGCAGCGGGCAGACATAGTTAAGCTCAAGCCCTGCCGCCTTTTTGAGCACCGCCTGCACCTGAGCGCCGTATTTGCCGACGATGTTGGTGTAATAGCGGCGAGCCTCGTCGAGGTAGTCGGTAAAGAAGTCGACCTCGTCGTTAAACAGGTGACCGTTGAGCGCACCGAATGTGCCGAAGGCGTCGGCGGAAAACAGCATCTTGTCGGTCAGGTCGTAGGTCATCATGACCTCCGGCCAGTGCACCATGGGTGCCATGACGAAGGTGAAGTTATGCTTGCCGGTAGAAAGCGTATCCCCCTCTTTTACGATGTGGTACTTGAGGGTGTCCGACAGGCTGAAAAACTGACCGAGCATGGTCTTTATCTTGTCGTTGCACACGACGGTGACATCGGGGTGACGCAGGATAAGCTCGTCGATGGTTGCGGCGTGATCCGGCTCCATGTGGGAAATTACTAGGTAGTCAAGCTTCCTGCCGCCCAGAGCGTGGGCGACATTTTCAAAGAATGTGCGGCTGACGGCCTTGTCGACGGTGTCGAAAAGCACGGTCTTGTCGTCAATGAGCAGGTACGAGTTATACGAAACGCCGTCGGGTACGCCGTAAACGCCCTCAAAGCAGGCAAGGCGGCGGTCGTCAGCGCCGACCCAGGTCAGGTCGTCGGTGACCTTGCGAGTGCAGTACATGTTAAATATCCTCCCTTTTTGTGATCCAAACTTTTTGATCTGGTCATATGGTAACATGAAACAGTGGGCGAAAAATGTAGTAAATGCAACACTTGCGTTACCAAGTTAACAAAATGCATAATAAAAAAACTGCCACTCTTGAAGAATGGCAGTTGAAATAGCAGATTATCTCTTGCTGAACTGAGGTGCGCGACGAGCGAAGCGCCTGACGGCACTTCGTGGCGCAGAATGTCCCCACTCGCTCGCCTGCGCAGGCACAGGCAACCGCTCGGGGATGACAAAAGCAGCCCGCCGGATAACAAAAAACTGCCACTCGTAAAGAATGGCAGTTTGAATAAGCAGATTATCTCTTGCTGAACTGAGGAGCACGGCGGGCGAAGCGCCTGACGGCACCTCGTGGCGCAGAATGTCCCCACTCGCTCGCCTGCGCAGGCACAGGCAACCGCTCGGGGATGACAAAAGCAGCCCGCCGAGAAATAAAAAACTGCCACTCGTAAAGAATGGCAGTTTGTAATAAGCAGATTATCTCTTGCTGAACTGAGGAGCACGGCGTGCTGCTTTGAGACCGTACTTTTTACGCTCTTTCATTCTCGGGTCACGGGTCAGGAAGCCTGCGGCCTTGAGAGATGCACGGTAGTTCTCGTCAACGAGAAGCAGTGCTCTGGAGATGCCGTGGCGGATTGCGCCGGCCTGACCGGAAACGCCGCCGCCGTGAACGGTAGCCTCGATGTCGACCTTGCCGACGGTGCCGGTGGTGACTAGGGGCTGGCGAACGATGAGCTTAAGAGTTTCGAGACCGAAGTAGTCGTCGATATCACGGCCGTTGATGGTGATAGCACCGGTGCCGTTGGGGATCAGGTGAACACGAGCGACAGAATGCTTTCTGCGTCCGGTACCGTACATATAGGGCCTTTTGCACTTATAAGTTGCCATTACTGTTTACCTCCTATCAACGATCCCAAACTTCGGGCTTCTGGGCTGCATGGTCATGCTCCGAGCCTGCGAAAACTCTCAGGCGCTTGAGCTGCCACTGTGCAATGGTGTTCTTCTGGAGCATGCCGCGGACTGCGATGCGCATAGCCAGCTCGGGGCGCTTTTCCATCAGGTGCTTGTACTGGGTCTCCTTGAGACCGCCGACCCAACCGGAGTGGGTGCGGTAGTACTTCTGCTCGAGCTTCTTGCCGGTGAGGACGGCATCCTTTGCGTTGATGATGATGACATAGTCACCGCAGTCAACATGGGGAGTATAATCGGTCTTGAGCTTGCCGCGAAGAAGATCAGCGGCAGCGGCAGCGGTCTTGCCGAGGGGCTTGCCTGCTGCGTCAAGGATGTACCATTTGCGTTCAACGGTCTCCTTGGTAAGCATGGTCGTGGACATATTTGTGCCTCCAAAAAATAAATAATATCTTTGACAAATTAACGGGGCGCTATTAAAATACTCTAATAGCGTGCTTTACTTTTATACCACAGAGGGCTCGGAGTGTCAACACTTATTTTAATTCTCGTTTTGAAAACTCCGAAATGCTCGCAAATGCTCCTGAAAGCTCGCCAAACCTGAATTTCATTTTTACATTTTTATTGGGGAAAAAGCCATGGATAATAAAGCGCTCAACGAATTTACCGGCATCATCCGCAAGGCCGTCGATGATTACCACATGATCGACGAAAACGACAAGGTCGCCGTTGGCGTGTCCGGCGGCAAGGACAGCCTGCTGCTTTTGCTCGCTTTAAAGCACCTGCAAAGCTACTATCCCAAGCATTTTGAGCTTGAGGCGATAACCATCGAGCTCGGCTTTGAGGGCATGGATTTTGAGCCCGTGCGCAAAATGTGCGCCGAGCTTGACATTCCCTATACCTGCCTTAAGACCGATATTAAAGAGATAGTTTTCGATGTCCGCAAAGAGGATAACCCCTGTTCGCTGTGCGCCAAAATGCGCCGTGGTGCGCTCAACGACGCCATCCGTGAGAGGGAAATAAAGAAGCTTGCACTGGGCCATCACTTTGACGATGCCATCGAGACATTCCTCATGAGCCTGCTGTTTGAGGGCAGGCTGAGCTGCTTCAGGCCCGTGACATTCATGGACCGCAGCGGCGTTACGCAGATACGCCCCATGGTCTACGCCGGTGAGGGCAAGATAACGAATCTGGCTGCGGCTCTGGAGCTTCCCATCGTCGAGAATCCCTGCCCGCAGGACAAGGCCAGCAAGCGCTACGAGATAAAGCAGCTTATAAAGACCCTGTCGGCCGATTACCCCGACATGAAAAGCAAGGTCTTCGGTGCAATGCAGCGCCTGCCGCTCCCCGGCTGGGGCGTTGAAAAGTGAAAAAACTGCCGACCGAAGCGGTCGGCAGTTTTTCGTTATCTTTCGGAAAGTATCTTCCTTATGACGGACTTGCACTCGTCGGTGTAGCTGCCGTTGTCGAGAATTTTGCGCAGCTTGTCGGCGGGCTCATTTTTGTACATGTCGTAAAGTCTCTGCTTCTCATCGACCTCCTCGTCGAGCAGGTCATCCTCCATCCAATAGAACTCCATCCTGCGGCACTCGGGACAGACGAACATCTCGACCTGTTCGGGCATTGCTGATGCGCTTACCATAAATCTGGTGGTGGCAAGACACAGATACTTTACACCACGGCTTTTCATCTCCGCTCCGCATGTGCATTTCTTCACTTCGTTCATTTGCTCTACCTCCGTTAAAAATTATTTTCCAACGCAAAATCTCTCGAAAATGCGATTTGTCACATCCTCACGCACGGTTTTGCCCGAAAGCTCGCCCAGCGCCGCCATTGCGTCCTCGGCTTCGGTGAGCACGATATCCGGCGTGCAGCCTGTTAGCAGCGCATCGTATGCGGCGGTAAGCGCCGCCAGCGCACGGTCGACGGCTTCGGCCTGCCTTGCGTTTGTCAGTATCTCGCCTGCGGGGGCGGAGGGTATCGGGAATATGGTTTTTATAACCTCCGCAAGCTCGCTTAATCCCTCGCCGGTCACGGAGCTGAGCTCCACGACGGGAAGCGTGGTTTCGGGAAGCACGGCCTTTTTACCGAGGTCTGATTTCGACACGGCGACCACGGCGTGCGGTGCTTTTTCGGCGCAGCGGATTATCTCCTCGTCCTCGGCGCTGAGTTCACCGCTGCCGTCGATTACGGCGATGACGAGCTCGGCATTTTTCATCGCCTCGTGCGAGCGCATGACACCCAAGCGCTCTATCTCGTCGTCCGTTTCACGCAGACCGGCGGTGTCCGTAAGGCGCAGGAGCACGCCGCCGAGCCGCAGCTTTTCCTCGATGGTGTCCCGTGTCGTGCCCGGGATGTTCGTGACGATGGCACGGTCGTAGCCCAGAACGGCGTTTAGAAGCGAGCTTTTTCCGGCGTTGGGTCTGCCGATTATGGCGGCGGGAATGCCGCCCTGCAAGAGCTTGCCGCCCGAGTAGCTGTCGGCAAGGCGCTTGAGCTCCGCTATGGCGGCGTGAAGCTCAGCCTTGTAGCTTTCAAGCATAAAATCCTCAATATCCTCGTCCGGATAATCCAGAACGGCGTGGTAGTGCGAGCTCAGATCGGTGAGAAAATCGTAAATTTTATCTATCCTGCGTGATATAGCCCCGCCGAGCTGACCTGCGGCGTTTTTGGCGGCCTCGGCAGTCTCGGCGTCGATGATATCCGCCACCGCTTCGGCGCTCGTGAGATCCATGCGCCCGTTTAAAAACGCCCGCTTTGTAAACTCGCCGGGGAGCGCCTGCCGTGCGCCCAGTGCAAAAATTGCGTCGAGCGCCGCCCGCAAAACGGCGGGCGAGCCGTGGCACTGAAGCTCGGCGGTGTTCTCGCCGGTGTAGCTGTGCGGGGCACGGCTTATGGTGCACAGGCAGATATCAAGCGTTTGACCGTCAAGGTCACAAAGTGAGCCGAACACGAGCTTTCTGTCCTCGCTCTCGCTCATTTTCCTGCCCGAGTGGGGGATGAACAGCTTATCTACAATATTTATAGCGTCATCGCCGCTAAGGCGCAGTATGCCTATCGCACTTACCTGCATACCCGTCGAAACGGCAGCGATCGTATCTGACATGATTACTCCTTAATATACCTATACAATAAAAAGAAAGGTGGGCATAAAAAGCCCACCTTTGTTAAAATTTTTACTTATTCAGTCTTGCTGCACGGGCGGCCTTCTCGTCGATATCATCGGCGATGTAGTAGCTCAGCGAAAGCAGGCTGTCCGAGAAGTGGATGTTCTCAACAATCGTGCGGCTCTCGGGAGCGGTAAGCTCAACATTGGTGAAGTTCCAGATGGCGTTGATGCCGTGCTTGGTGAGCATTTCGGTCGTCTTAACAGCATGCTCCTTCGGGATACACAGGACAACGACATCGACATGATTTTCGTCCAGGTACTCGGGCAGGACCGCCATATCCAGGACGGGAATACCCTCGACCTCAGTACCGATAAGCTCGGGCTTGATATCGAAGGCGGCCTTGAGGTCGAAGCCCCAGGTCTTGAACGAGAAGTTGCACATAAGTGCCTGGCCTATATTACCGACGCCGATAAGAATGGCGGTGAAGCCTCTGTCCATACCAAGTATGGAGGCGATCTCCGCACGCAGTGCGGTGACCTTATAACCGTAGCCCTGTTGACCAAACTCGCCGAAGCAGCTGAAGTCCTGCCTGATCTGCGATGGCGTTAAACCGAGCTGGCGGCCGAGCTCACCGGAGGAGATACGGCTAACGCCGGCTTCAGTCAGCTCGTCGAGCTTTCTCAGATAACGGGGCATACGGCGGATAACATTGTTAGAGACTTTGATTCGTTTCACGGGTTGTATCTCTCCTTATATAAAATGCGGTGATTAGTATAAATGGTTAATCTTTTGATTATGTAATTATAGCATATGTATTTTGTCATTTCAAGGGGGTAATTACCGAAAAAAGTGCGTCAAACTGCGTCAATATTTGCTGTTTGTATTAAAAAGAATAAAACATTGATGTTTTTTGCCGTTTGTGGTATTTTCTTTTTAAAGGAGAACGGATCTATGAGAATGAGAAAAAAACCGAATCTGATACCACGCATGGAAAGGTGCGCAGGTGTGCAGATCAAAGACCCCAAGGCGCTCAAGGGCGCATGGCGAGAGACTTTCCCCGGCTTTGATAAGCTGTGGCTGGAGCTCGGCTGCGGTAAGGGGCGCTTCACCGCCGGTACGGCGCAGGGTGACCCCGATATGATGCTCATCGCCGTGGAAAAAGTCCCCGATGCGATGGTCACCGCCATGGAAAGAGTATGTGACGCCGGGATAGAAAATATCCGCTTTATCGATATGGACGCACTGGAGCTCGGCGAGGTTTTCGACAGCGCCGAGGTTGAGCGCATTTTTATAAACTTCTGCGACCCGTGGCCGAAAAGCCGTGACGCAAAGCACAGGCTCACCGCTCCCGGATTTTTGAGAAGCTATGCAGACCTTCTGCCCATGGGCGGTCAGATACATTTTAAGACCGACAACCGCCCGCTGTTCGATTGGTCTGTTGAGCAGCTTACCGCCGAGGGCTGGGAGCTTCACGATGTCACAAACGACCTGCACGCAAACGGCGTTTCGGGCGTTATGACCGATTACGAGGCGAAGTTCCATGCGCAGGGCGTGTGCATAAACAGGCTCGTCGCCGTAAAGACCGAGAGCACCAAGACAACGGCCTCGGGCGCAGTTCCGAGACTGCGTGACGCAGCGCTCAGCGACGCAAGGGGAAAGGCGGAGGATAAATGAGATTTATAAGCTGGAATGTAAACGGCCTGCGAGCCGTTGTGAAAAAGGGCTTTGAGGATATATTTTGGTCGCTGGATGCCGACTTCGTCTGCCTTCAGGAGACGAAGCTTCAGGAGGGGCAGATAAGCCTTGACCTGCCCGGGTACGAGAGCTACTGGTGCTATGCCGAGAAAAAGGGGTACTCCGGCACGGCGATATTCACCCGCCATACGCCCCTGTCCGTGAGCTACAATCTCGGCATCCCCGAGCACGACAGCGAGGGCAGAGTGATAACGCTTGAGTACGAGGACTTTTACCTCGTCTGCGTCTACACCCCCAACTCGCAGGACGGCCTGCGCCGCCTTGACTACCGCATGAGCTGGGAGGATGACTTCCGTGACTACCTGTGCGAGCTCGACAAGGCAAAGCCCGTCATAATTTGTGGGGACATGAATGTCGCCCATGAGGAAATTGACCTTAAAAATCCGGCGACGAACCATATGAATCCCGGATTCTCCGATGAGGAGAGGGGGAAGTTCACCGAGCTTTTAGATGCCGGATTTATCGACACCTTCCGCAGCCTGTACCCCGACCGTGCCGACGCATACTCGTGGTGGAGCTACCGTGCCGCCGCAAGGCAGCGGAATGTCGGCTGGCGCATCGACTATTTCGTCGTGTCCGAGCGCCTGCGAAGTAACATCAAGGACGCATACATTCTGCCCGAGGTCATGGGCTCAGATCACTGTCCGGTGGGGCTGGATATGCTATGGTGAGGATAGGTAATGTCGAGATAAACGGCCGCCTGACCCTCGCCCCGATGGCGGGCGTGAGCGATTTTGCGTTCAGAGCCATATGCGCCGAGATGGGCGCTGCGCTCACCACGACCGAGATGGTCAGCGCAAAGGCGCTCGTGTACGGCGACGCAAAGACGAAGTCGCTTTTGTATAACCCCGAGGTCTGCCACCCCTTTGCTGCGCAGATATTCGGCCACGAGCCGGAGGTCATGGCGGAGGCGGCGGAACTGGCGATCGAATACTCCGGCGCGGAGATACTTGATATCAACATGGGCTGCCCCGTCGGCAAGATAGTCAAAAGCGGCGACGGCTCTGCGCTCATGCGAACGCCCGAGCTTGCCGGGGAGATAATCGAAAGCGTCGTAAAAGCCGTGTCCGTTCCCGTGACGGTCAAGTTCCGCAAGGGCTTTGACGGCGGTAGCGTAAACGCCGTTGAGTTTGCTAAGATCGCCGAGCAGGCGGGCGCAGCGGCCATTGCCGTGCACGGCAGGACACGGGCGCAGATGTACGCAGGCCGTGCCGATTGGGATATAATCCGTGATGTGAAGCGTGCGGTTTCCATCCCCGTCACCGCAAACGGCGACATTTTCTCCGCCGAGGACGCAGAGCACATCCTGCGCTACACCGGCTGCGACCTTGCCATGGTCGGCAGGGGCAGCTTCGGCAACCCATGGATATTCCCGCAGACCAATGCGCTGCTTTCCGGCGAGCCCATACCCCCGCTGCCGCCGCTGAGGGATCGCATCGACCTTGCCGTGCGCCAGACGGAAATGTACGCCGAGCAAAACGGCGAGCGGCTTGCCTGTCTTGAGGCACGCCATCAGATACCGTGGTATCTCAAGGGCGTTGCCAACGCCGGATATTATAAGCAGCAGCTCGTGCGGGTCGAAACGCTTGAGGAGCTTCACAGGATAGCAAAGGGCATAAAAAGAGACCTCGCTTGACAAAATCGTCCGTTTTTTGTACACAAAAGTGAGTGTAGCTATTGCTTAAACGCCAAACTTGGCATATAATTAAATGCACTACCGCAAGGTGAACAAAATAGAGGAAAGAGGAGGATCTTGTTATGAAATGCCCCCGCTGCGGACATGAAATGACCCTCGATACCCACCGCAAGTATGCGCTCAACATGTGCTACGAGTGCGGCTACATCGAAGGCAGACTGGAAGAAGGCCCCGGCACAGGCGCAAGCAACTATGCTCGCCTGAGAGCCATGAATTTTAACGAGGCCGTTGCATTCATCTCCGGCGGTCTTGACATCGACGAAGCAAAGGTCGCCGATTGGCTTGACAACAAGGAATGATTAACAGGCAAAACACCCGCTGTGTGTTTCACACAGCGGGTGTTTTTTGTATCTTAGTTGTTCCACAGAGTGGGGGGATATGTGCCGTTTTCGTGCAGCCGGGTCAGCGCCTCGACCGCACCGGGCTTATCCTCGTGGTAAGTAAGACCAAACCAGCGGTCACGGGTGCTGAGGACGGAAATGCTTATCTCGCTCTTCGCCGTGAGCTCATCCATCATGACCGGCAGCAGGCACTCGGCCTTTAAATTATCCTCCGGCAGAGCGGCGAGGAAGTCAGCAAAATACTTTTCCATCACGGGGAGAATATCCTGATGATAGCCCCACAGATTCATGGAAACGAGCGTATCCGGCGCAAGCACAGGGCCGTCCTCAGATTCGGAGGTGTCCCGTATCGTGCTGTCGGGCATGAGCCTTATCTTATAGGTCTCCTTGACCTTTTTGAGCAGACCGTTTTCGGCGATGCACACGCCACGGGTGACCGTGCCGAACTTGCTCACGGTGTTTTCAAGGCGATATGCGACCATCGTGGCCTCGTCTGCGCCGTGCAGCTTTTCAAGCTCGGCGGAGATAGTCTTGAACGCCTCCGCACCGTAGTAGTCGTCGGCATTTATGACCGCAAACGGCGTTTTGATGAGATCCTTTGCGCACAAAACGGCGTGCACCGTGCCGAAGGGCTTGGCTCGATGCGAAAACTCCGGCCTTGCCTCGGTGAAGCGGTCGGGGGTCTGGAGGGCGTAGTCGATCTTTATGCCGGAGCTGCGCTCGATGCGGTCGCCGAAAAGCGCCTTGACATCGCCCAGTATCTCGGGCTTTACTATCAAAACGAGCTTATTAAAGCCCGCCGCCAGTGCGTCATATATGGCGTACTCCATGAGTATCTCGCCGTCCGGGCCGAGACGCTCTATCTGCTTAACGCCGCCGTAGCGTGAGCCGAGTCCTGCTGCCATCACGACTAAAGTTTTGTCCATAAATATATCTCCATATCTCCGATCTGTTATTTTACGCTTATCTTTGTGTAGCTCGTTGTACGGAACAGAGCTTTCTCGTCGCTCGAGCGCAGCCAGGACAGGTACACCTCCGGCCAGTGCTGCATGAGTATCGCCGAGTCGCAGCCGTTATGGTATGCGTCGACGAGCATGTTCACCAGCTGCTCGTAGTAATAGTCCTGATCGCCCCTTGTGACCTTCGTCGCCGTGAGCTTCGTTGCGTAGCGCACGAAAATGCTGAGTCCCATCGAAAGCAGATCCGATGCCGGAGTCCTGTCGCCGTCGCCCTGCTTGCGCTTTGACGGAAGCCTCGTTATCCGCTGCACCTTTTCCAGCGCACCGATGTCGTTCCAGTCCTCGATGAGCGAGCAAACATCGTCTGCAAGCTCCTCGTTGCCGTCAAGCAGAAATTTTAGGAACATCCTCGGCTCAAACTCGCTTCCGCCGAACTTGCTGTTCATGTAGTCCATCAAAATGCCCTGATAGCCGCCCTCGGCGTACTTTTCCGGCGTGTCGAGCAGGTCGTCAAGGTACTCAAACAGCAGGTCGAGCGCTATCTCCTGATCCTCAATGGGCTCATACTTGGCATCCGGCAGGTCTATCTGCGCCATGATGTCGTTAAACTCGACAATCATCTTCTCCTTGAGCTTTTCGTATTCCTCAGCGCCTCGCCTTGCCTTGCACGGCAGGTAAAGCGTCGTGCCGAAGCGGGTAAAGCCCCAGTAGGCGAGGGGAACACGGGGCACGGCGTCGATCTCGGAAACGATGTTGAAGATATTATCCGTGTACGCCGCCGCACGGTCAAATACCGTGAGAGGAGCGGCAAAGGTGTAGACAAAAATGTTGTCCTTGGATATGCCGCTTTCAAAGGTGAGCTTAGCGCCCAAAAGATTCGACACCGCCGCACCACGGCTGAAGCCCGTTATCCAGATCTTTATCTTCTGGCGGTCAAGGCCGTGATTGTCTATGTATTTGTTCAGCGCCTCGTAAACGCTGTCGGCCGCCGTCTTGAAGCCCATGGCGTAGTCCGGACAGGTCTCGTCGACGACATGGGCATTGCTGACCCACTCGCCGCCGTAGTGGTGGCTGCGGATGACGACGGGGATGAGGTGATAGCCGTTTCCCAGCATCTTTGCCGCAAAGGCGTATGCGCAGCTGTCGTCGGAGGCCTTGGTGACCTCGTACTTGTGCGTTTTGATGCTGCGGTCGTCGCAGCCGATGGTGTTAAGTAAACTGCGGATATACTTGTCGCCCGACACCTTGTAGGTGAACGCCGACATGCTCATACCCAGCGACATCATCGCAAGCTCATGGTCATATGAGCAGGCGGATTTATCAAAAAAGCGGTCGGAATATCTGAAATACATGGTCTCAACGGCGTCGGGGCGCTTGTCGGAGGACACGAGCATGCTCACCGGCACATCGCCCTCGATGGAAACGCCGCTAGTTCCGTCAAAATAATGTTTCAAAGGCATCATTTTAGTATTCTCCTTACATTAAATTTATTGCTTGTGACGATTATAAAATATTTTTCAAAAACAGGCAAGTACCTTGTTGACATAATATTGCCCGGGCTGTACAATATTTGCATATAAAAATTTTTCGGGGAACGGGATATGAGAAAATTTACGAAGATGACCGCAGTGCTGCTGACCGTATTGCTGCTTGTCGGCTTAATGCCGCCCAAGGCGCAGGCTGCCGGGGGCAAAAAGCTCATTGCACTTACATTTGACGACGGACCGAGCTCGGCTCAGACCGGCAAGCTGCTCGACGGGCTCAAGGCCCGTGGTGCGCATGTCAGCTTTTTTATGACCGGTGAGAACGCAAAGCGCAACCCCTCGCTCGTTAAAAGAGCCTACGAGGAGGGGCATCAGATATGCAGCCATACATATAATCATGCGCTGCTGACGAATCTGTCGAACGCCGAGATAAAGTCGCAGCTTGACAGGACGAATAAAATTCTCGACGATGCTATAGGCTACGACCTTTCCTACTCCCTGCGCCCGCCCTACGGCGGCTACAGCGACAGGGTGCTCGCCGCCGCAAACACGCCGTGCTACTATTGGTCGGTCGACACCCGTGACTGGGAAAGCCGCAACGCAAACTCGGCGTACAATATGTTTTTAAAGTATGCAAGAGACGGCTCGATAGTTCTTATGCACGACCTTTACGGCACGACCGTCACGGCGGCGCTCAACGCCATCGACACGCTGCAAAAGCAGGGCTATGAGTTCGTCACGCTCAATGAGCTTCAGGTGCGCCGGGGCATCACGCCCACGGCAGGCAAGATATATTTTGATGTCTACCCGACCTCCCACGGCACGGATAAGGCGCTGTCGGCGCCCGTTATCAGCTATCAGCAGACAGACGGCGGCAAAAAGGTCGTCATCACGGGCGACAGCCGGGCAAGGATAATCTACACCACCGACGGCACTGACCCCACGCCCGAGAACGGCTATCGCTACAAGGGTGCGTTCTCGGTAAGCGACAAGACCACCATCAAGGCGATAAGCGTCGTGTACTGGAACGGCTTTAAGTCCGGCATCGTGTCGAAAAAGATAAGCTACACAACGCTTGCGACACCGAAGATCTCCGCCGCCGACGGCAAGATAACGCTCAGCGGCATGACGGACGGCGCAAGCTATTACTACACCGAAAACGACACTGTGCCCACAAGCTCGGCAGCTAAGTACACCGGCAGCTTCACTGCCATGCCCGACACCGTCTACACCGTCAAGGGCATGGGCGGAGGCTACTACTCCAGCGCCTCGGTCTGGGCGACCTACGGCGCATCCGGCAAGCTCTACACCGATGTAAAGCCCGGCATCTGGTACTACGCCGCCGCCGACCGAGCAGTCGGCGAGGGGATACTTGAGCTTAACGGCACGAGGCTTTTGCCGCATGCCGCCGTGACAAGAGCGCAGCTCGTCACGATGCTCTACCGCATGGCGGGAAGCCCCGCCGTCGATGGCGACATGCCCTTTGACGATGTGCCGGAGGGCGCTGCGTGTTATGACGCCGTCATGTGGGCGTATAAAAACGGCATAGCGCTCGGCTGCGGCTACGACAAGTTCGTGCCTGCCGCACTTGTTACCCGTGAGCAGACCTGCGCATTTCTGGCACGGTACGCCGAGCACTGCGGCAAGGACCTGAGCGGGCTTGACAAAACGGCGATAGACGCATTTGCAGACAGATCCACCGTAGAGCCGAATATTATAGGCAGCGTGAACGACATGTGCGCCCTCGGCATCTTAAAAGGCTACGAGGACGGCACGATCGGTCCGAAGTACCCCATCACCCGTGCCGAAGCCGCCACCATGCTCACAAGACTTGAGGATGCACTAAAATAACAAAAACACAGCGGAAAATTTTCCGCTGTGTTTTTCCATGCAAAACAAAAAAGCCTGTGATTACTAGAATCACAGGCTTTTTTGGAGCTGCTGACCAGATTCGAACTGGTGACCTCATCCTTACCAAGGATGCGCTCTACCGACTGAGCTACAGCAGCAAAGATTATGCCCCTTGGTTAGAAG
>CAKTQR010000011.1 GCA_934597175.1 uncultured Oscillospiraceae bacterium
ATGTAACATCGGACGGCGTTTATTATAAAGCAGACGCTGAGCACCGCCTGTGTCACAGCCCAAGCGGTGTGTCCCCGGGAGAAATTATCGCAGGCGATAGCCGCCCATATGACAGCGCCGACTACCCATGCCACAACATTCATAATGCCCTTTTTATCCATTTACCACGCCTCCGATCATTATTTCTTGGCTCTTATATAGCTCTCAACGACCTTTACGACGGAAATAACACTTATCAGCGCCACCATCGCTCCCATGTTGGCGTCGCCCTGAGCGAAATAGTAGCAGGCTGCTATAGCCCACACGACCGTACCGGCTATCCAGCCGACGATTCTTAAAATGTCCTTCTTATCCATTAACTTCACCCCATTTTTAAATATATTCTCTAAATTCAAAGTTGTCAAATTGTTAAAAAACTTACCCTTGACTTTGGTGAAATTGCGAAGTAGAATAGTACGGTATTTGGACTAAAATGTTTTCGTACTAAGGAGAGCGCTATGGATAACACCGCCGAGTACATTCAGGAATACTGCTCGTGCCTGCACGAATGGGACGCAGCCTACGAGGACTACGCCAAGTCCGTAGGGCTGAGCTACACAAGTCTTTGCATCCTAAGCGAAATTTACAGGTCGGACGGCTGCACGCAAAAGCAGCTTTGCTCGCTGTGCTTTTTGCCGAAGCAGACGGTCAATGCCGCCGTCACGGGGTTTTCTAACAAGGGCTGGCTGCGGATGCAGGAGCTTCCCGAGGACAGGCGCAACAAAACGCTGCATCTGACCGAGCTCGGCAGAAGCGAGACCGCACGCATTCTGCAAAATTTGCAGGAATGCGACCGCATTGCGATAAGCTCGTTGACCGAGGACGAGCAGGAGCAGCTCCTCTCGCTCACCCGCCGATACATGTCGGCGTGCATTAGCGCAATGAAAAAGCTTTGACACACTTAGAGGTAAACACATGAATCCGGAAATGAAGCTTGAGCATGAGGTAAGCTTCCGCTGGCTGATACTTTTTGCTCTGCCGACTATATTCTCAAGCATTTTTGAAAACATATATTCCGCCGTTGACGGCATCTTTATCGCCCGCTTCGTCGACACGGATGCACTTTCGGCGATAAACATCGTCATGCCGATGATCGGTCTGTCGCTGGCGCTGGGCATGATGTTCGGCACGGGCGGCAATGCGCTCGTTGCCAAAAAGATAGGCATGGGCAAGCTAGAGGAGGCCCGTGAGGACTTTTCGCTGCTCATTGCCGTGGCGTTCGGCTTTTGCATCGTGCTGGCGGCGCTATGCTTTGTCTTCCTCGACCCGCTGTGCCGCTTCCTCGGCTCGGATGAGGCGCTGCTGGGCTACTGCCG
Source organism: uncultured Oscillospiraceae bacterium (assembly GCA_934597175.1). Classification (GTDB taxonomy): domain Bacteria; phylum Bacillota; class Clostridia; order Oscillospirales; family Oscillospiraceae; genus F23-B02. The sequence goes on from CAKTQR010000011.1 coordinate 1,356, forward strand.
TGAGTACATGGTGCCGGTACTGCTGATGCTGCCGTTTGCGGTGTTCGGCATGATGTTCCACTTAAGCTTCATAACCGTCGGCAAGGCGGGCTTGGGCGCATTTCTCGCCGTGCTCGGCGGCGTGCTGAACATCGTGCTCGACTGGCTGTTCATCGCCGTGTTTCACTGGGGACTTGCGGGTGCAGCTATCGCAACGAGCATCGGCTACGCCGTGCAGTCGCTCGTAGGCGCTGTGTGGTTTTGCGTCAACCGCAAGCAGGTGCTGTACATCGTTAAGCCGAAATGGCGCTCGAAAACCATCATCGACAGTTGCGTGAACGGCTCGTCGGAGATGGTAAGCGTCCTTGCGTTCTCGGTCATCACGATACTGTTTAACCGCATCCTCATGGACATCGGCGGCTCGGACGGCGTTGCCTCGCTGACTATCATCTGGTACGCTCAGGGTCTGTTCGGCGGCCTGTTCAGGGGCTATATAAACGGCATCTCCTCCGTCGTGAGCTACAACCTCGGCCGTGGGGATAAGCTTCGTCTGTCGAAGGCCTTCCGCATCAGCGTTTGGACGCTTTTGGGCACCTCCGTCGTCGTCACCGCAATCAGCTACATCTTCGGCGGTGTGGTCGTCGACTTCTTTGCAAAGGGCAATGCGCATGTTGCCGAGGTCGCACTGCATGGCTTTAATATCGTCGCCGTGAGCTTTGCGATGATGGCGTTCAATGTCTTTGCCTCGGGCTGGTTTACCGCCCTGAACGACGGCAAGACCTCGGCGATACTCTCGTTCTGCCGCACGATGCTGTTCATGGTCGTGCCGGTGCTCATCCTGCCGGGGCTTCTGGGCATCGACGGTGTGTGGCTATCACTCATGGTCGGCGAGCTTTTGAGCCTTGTTATGGCCGTCTTCTACTTTATTAAATATAGAGACATGTGGCGTGCGCCGAGCGCCGCCGAGTAAAAGGGGGTAATTTTCGTGCTTTGGTTTATCATGTTCGGCGGGCTTATCCTGCTGTGTCTTGCCGGTATGGTGTATCTCATCTTCTGCGTGCGCAGGCTGGGCTTTGTTACAAAGCTCACGCACGGCAGCAAAGCCGCCGCCTGGGCAGTGGGCGCTGCAACAGTTGCGCTCCCGACGGCGGTCATTTGGCTTGCGTGGGGTTATATTAATGCGCTCATCGTGCTGCTGCACATTGCGCTGTTCGTTTTGCTTGCAAAGCTCATCTTCAAAAAGTTCAGGTTTGCCGGGACTGTCGCCCTCGTGCTGGCGGTCGTGTACCTCACCGTCGGCTATGTGCAGGTAAACAATGTATGGCAGAAAGACTACACCGTGACGACCGATAAGGCAGTCGGCCCGCTGCGTGTCGCCCTCATCGCCGACTCCCATGTCGGCACGACCTTTGACGGTGAGGGCTTAGCGCCGCACATTGAGGAGATAAACAAGCAAAATCCCGACATCGTCGTCGTGACCGGCGACTTTGTCGACGAGGACACGAGCCGGGACGATATGGTCGCCGCCTGCCGTTCGCTCGGCAAAGCAACGCCGAAGTTCGGTACATATTTCGTGTTCGGCAACCACGACAAGGGCCTGTACTCAAACGGCGAGCGTGGCTACACGGGCGACGATCTTGTTGCCGAGCTTGAGAAAAACGGCGTCACCGTTTTGCAGGACGAGACCGTGCTCATCGACGGAAGATTTTATCTCGTCGGCAGGCAGGACGCCTCGGAGGAGCGTGACTTCGGCGGCAGCCGTGCAAGCATCGCCGAGCTTGCAGGTGCGCTCGACAGGTCGAAGTATTCCATCGTTCTCGACCACCAGCCGAGAGACTACGATGCCGAAGCCGCAGCGGGCGTTGACCTCGTGCTGTCCGGTCACACCCACGGCGGGCAAATGTTCCCGCTCATGCTTTTCATGCGCTGGTTTCACATCGGCGACGACAATGTTTACGGTCTTGAGTCCTCGCATTTGGGAGACGACAATGTCTACGGCTTTGAAAACCACGACCGCACCGATTTCATCGTCACCTCCGGCATCTCCGACTGGGCGATACAGTTCAAAACCGGCTGCCGCTCGGAATATGTCATCGTCGATATACAAGGCAAATAAGCTAATATTATTAGGGAAATCCACACTTTCTAATAGCAAGTGTGGATTTCCTTAGTTTTTTATTCTTCTGCTCGTCAACAAAAAAGCACTATCAGTTTCAAATCGCTACAATTCGATTCCTTTTTCCTTAGCGGCGGCTTTAAGTTTAATGAAGTTTTTTGTGTTTTGATTTCTCATGCGCCTGTAGCCTGATAGTGATTTGGGGCAAATCTCCGGTAAATTATTTTGAAGCCATACATAGTTGCGTTCATCTATTCCACGCTGTATTTCAATTTCAATTGCTTGCTCCCACAGCAGTCGCTGTCGCTCACGCTCTGACTTGACTTTCTTTTGGTGCTCAAATGCAGCGTGTATATCCTCAGGCGGTCTGTCATCCACAAATGGTCGATTGCTGTATGCAATAATGTCATGTGTGTATCTTTCGTTTGCAATTTTTTGGACGCTTAATGTGCTTTCAAGATCTGGATTTGTAACTCCGTGTATGTATGGATAAAAATTATGACCACAGCGAGGGTGTATCGCACCATATTTCCAAAACGCATCCGGTATTCGAGGGAAAATTCTAGATTTGCCAGTCAGCGAAAACACACGACCTTGATATTTTGCGCATTCTGAGCAAGACATACCATGGACATCTAATATAACGAGATCTGTCTGGGATGACTTTGCTGAATCCAAAACAGTCTTTATCATCGTATCTCTTTCGCAGTAAAGGCTATCACTGTCCCAATCACGAACATCAAAAAATGAGTCAATCTTCGCCTTTTCCTTTCTTGCCTCGTCAACTCGACCTACTCGCACCAAAAGGCGTACAAGCGAATAGTAGTCATCACGCCTATAGCCATTTCGGCAATAAAAGCGTATTTCATTAGATTTCTTTAAGCAAGCGATTGCTAATTCAATTTTACCAAGCTTTTCGTATTCCCCGCTTTTTTGCTGCAAGTAGTAGTCGATATCGCCGGTATAGCTAGGCACCCCACCACCTTTATGAACGCTTGCATTTGATGGTATAGAGTTAATCCCTTTGATTGTCTTTAAATTGTACTGTTTCTCAAGTTTTGTATTTTCATTTTTTCGCAAATCACTGTATTTGTCGGGCGTGAGTTCTGTAACTTCATTTTCCTTTTGTTTCAATTTTAGAAAATTCAAAAATTTCATAAGCGTCTGTCACCGTCACCTCAAGAAGATAATGTCATTATAATATCACTAAATTGAGCAAATTGCTACCACATTAACTACACCAACTATACCGGATACATCGCTTTTCTTAGTTTGCCATTATAAGAGTGTATGCATTTTAAACTCAAGGCGTAAAAAATCCCGCTCATGTGAGCGGGATTTTTGCAATATTTAACCGTGTTTCTTTTCCTTTGTCAGCAGTACGGAGCTTATGAGCGCCGTCAGCGGGACGGAGAGTATAACGCCTATGCTGCTTGAAATGCCGCTCACGACCTCGATCGCAAGGTACGACGAGCTTATGAGCTGATGCGGGCTGAGGCTCAGCGAGTACAGGTAAATGACCAGCGCAAAGCCGCTGCCCAAAAACGCAAGTATCAGCGTATTGGTCATCGTACCGACCATGTCACGGCCGATGTTCATGCCCGAGCGGAAAAGCTCCTTTGCGTTCATCTGCGGGGCGACCGTGTGCACCTCGGTGAGCGCCGAGGCAATGCTCATGGCAACATCCATCACAGCGCCCAGTGCACTTATGACAATGCCGCCGACCAGAAGCCCCTGAAGTCCGATTGGCGTGCCGGTCTGCCTAAGCTGCAAAAGCGGCTCAACATCGGCAAGGCGCAGACCGCTTATGCGTGCAAGCTTTTGCGCAAGCAGGCCGAACAGCAGTGCAATTGCCGTGCCGGCGATAGTGCCGAGCATGGCGCAGACGCTCTTGCGTCCCGTGCCGCTGAGTATCACCATCGTGACCACGGTTATGTATGCGCACACGAGGAACACCGTCAGCAGCGTGGGTGCACCCTTAATGAGCAGCGGAATGACGAGCCAGAACAGGCAGGCAAGCGTAATGGCGAGAGCGACAAGCGATTTTGCGCCGACCTTGCCGCCGACAAGCACCGTGACAAGCACGAACGCCAAAGCTATTATGATAAGTACGGTCGTGCGGTTATACTCATACACCGTTGCCGTGTGGCTTCCGTCGGAGTAGGTGGAGATAAGAAGCGTCACGCCGTCGCCGGCCTCGACCCTGCCGCCGTAGAGTGGGCCTACATAGTTGCTGACCTGCAAAGTCTCGCCCTTGTACTGGCCGGTTTTCACCTCGGCAAGCAGAAGCTGCTCGCCACGCAGAGCATTGTCCGCCGTGGGGTCTGTAAAGGTGGTATCCGACAGGACGGTGGTCACCACGCCGTTTTCATACTCGGCATAGTCGCCCTCCGTGACCTTTGTTGCGTCCCCGGGCGCAGCGATGACACGCAGCACGACAAATATCACGAGTGCCGCCGCAAGCACGATGATGCTCATGCGGTTATCCTTGAGCCACTGTTTAAAATTTCGCCGAGGAGCGAGCTTTTTCATCCAAAAAGACCCCCCATTTCATTTTACATTCAGCATAGCAATTTTGTCTGTCCCTGTCAAGCTCGTAAAAAGTGCGTAAAGGGGCAAAAATTATGTAGCTTTTACGGAAACGGTATGTTAAAATGGTAGTATCAACTAGTATGGTTTGCTCCGGTTTATGGCTCAATCTGCGTTTTAGGACAAGTTTTGCCTTAGCTTCGGCAACACCCCCTAATTTGCAGATCGTCATTCGTCTGTTTTTGCAGGCGAGGGCGATTTTTTTCAATTTTCCGGAACGGGCCAAAAACGGAGAGGTTGAATCAAAAAGGAGGTCCTTTGATGAAAGCAACAAAAGGCAGACGAATTTTAAGCGCTCTGCTGTCGCTGCTCATGCTGGTCTCGCTGCTGCCGATCTCGGTACTGGCGGATGACACCACAGCTGAGCCTGCGACATGGGAAAAGGTCGCTTTTGCCGACATCACGGCTGACGACACCGTTGCCATCACCATGACTAAGGGCGACACCACTTGGGTGCTGCCGAATACCGGTGATGCAAAGAAAGCGGCGGCTGCGATAACCGGCACGGTCGACAAAGACACGCTGACGACCGCAGCACCAAACAACTACGGTTGGAAGGTCGTTAAGTCGACCGACACATTCCAGCTCATTTCCGCTGCCGACAGTGGAAAGTATCTGTACTCCATATCCTCCAACAACGGTATTCGCCAAGGCACCGGCGACAACCGTGACTGGAAAGTGGATGCAGATTCCGGCTATCTTTACAATGTTGGACTTGGTCGCTATGTCGGCGTTTACAACGCTCAGGATTGGCGCAGCTACACTTCCCTTCACGCCAACATTGCAAGCCAGACGCTGAACTTCTGGAAGCTCAACACCGCTGCCGCCCGTGAAAGCGGCATAGTCACCGATCTGAGCACCCTCAAGGACGGCGACACCGTTGTGGTGTTTAACCCCAATGCTAAGAAAGCAATGTCCGCCGATGCAACGGGTACATATTACCGTGCAGGCAAGGATATTAAGATCGACGGCAATACCGTTACCGGCTACGGTGATACCGAGCTGTGGACCGTTAACATCAATGCCGACGGCACCTACACTTTCTCAACGGCTGACGGCAAGAAGCTTTCCATGAACGCAGACCGCAACAGTCTGCCTCTTGACGAGGTCAATGACACTTGGAATATCAAGACGGCAGCTACCGCAGATTGCTTCTATCTCATAAATGCAAACCGTCCCACCTACTATGTTGAGTGGTTTGTAAACTCCAGCAAGGGCTTTGAGGAGTTCACGACCTACACCTACAATGCTTCGAGTGAAAATCTCTATGCTCTGCAGCTGTATCTCGTTATCAGGGACGAAACTCCCGATCCCACGCCCGAACCCACACCTGCGCTTGCAGACGGCAAGTATGTCATCTATAACCCGGGCAGCGGCAAGGCAATGTCCGCCGATGCGACCGGAACCTACTACCGTGCTGGCAAGGATGTCACCGTGACTAACGGCAAGGTGGCAGAGCCCGCCGAGGATCTCATTTGGACGGTCACCTCCGAAAACGGCGTGTACACCATCACGACCGCAGACGGCAAGAAGCTTTCCATGAACGCAGACCGCAACAGTCTGCCTCTCGACGAAGTCAACGACACTTGGACGGTCAAAGAGGCGACCACCGATGGCTGCTTCTACCTCATAAATGCAAACCGTCCCACCTACTATGTTGAGTGGTTCGTAAATTCCAGCAAGGGCTTTGAGGAGTACACGACCTACACCTACAAGGCCTCAAGCGAGAGTCTTTATGCTCTGCAGTTCATCCCCGTCGAGCAACCCTTGGTTCCCGACGGCAAGTATGTCATTTATAATCCCGACAGCGGCAAGGCAATGTCCGCCGATGCAACCGGTACCTACTACCGTGCAGGCAAGGATGTCACCGTGACTAACGGCAAGGTGAGCAATCCCGCCTCCGATCTGGTCTGGAATGTCAGCTCCAGCGACGGTGTGTACACCATTACCACCTCCGACGGCAAAAAGCTTTCCATGAACGCAGACCGCAACAGCCTGCCTCTTGACGAGGTCAACGACACTTGGACGGTCAAAGAGGCTACTACCGACGGCTGCTTCTACCTCATAAATGCAAACCGTCCCACCTACTATGTTGAGTGGTTTGTAAACTCCAGCAAGGGCTTTGAGGAGTTCACGACATACACCTACAAAGCTTCAAGCGAGAACCTCTATGCTCTGCAATTCATCCCCGTTGACGGCGGCTCGGATACGCCCGCAGGCGGTCTACCCGAGGCAGGCAGCGAAGTCGTTATCTATAACGCCAACGCCGGAGCAGTTCTCGCCGCTCAGGATAATAACACCGACAGCCCGTCGATACTCAAGGCCGCTGCTACCATCGAGGACGGCAAGGCCACATGTGCTAACGGCGCAGTAGTGTTCACCGTTGAGAAAAACGGCGACTACTACCGCTTCTACAACAAGACCTACGGCTACCTGTGCGCAAACGGCACGGGCAACAACGCCTTCTATACCCAGACCGCAAGCGACGATGCCGATTGGCTGGTGCGCACCTGCTCCGGCGGCGTCGGCGGTTTTGAGATGGAAAGCCGCACTGCAAAGTACAACGACAAGTACAGCCAGTGGCTGGAGTACTATAACGACAGCTTCAAGGTCTACTCCATGTACAATGTCACCGACTACACCATCTACTCGTTTAACTTCTACCCCGTTACGGGTACCACTATCGTGGACGGCATCGTGAATAAGCCCGGCTTCGACTTCGGCACTGTGCTTCCTGCATATGTCGGTCAGGACTACGCGCTGACCTTCACCGTAGACGCCCCCTTCGGTGTCAATGGCAATATAAAAGCATGGCTGAGTGACGGCACCTCACTTAGCGTCGTCAAGAACGAAGACGGCAGCTACACCATCAACATCCCCGACGCTCTCGTTCAGGGCGATAAGCTCACCGTCTCCGTCAAAGGCGTGGACAACAAGTACATCCCCATCAACGGCACAGTCGAGATCGAGGTCAAGGACGACCCGTCCGTCATCGACCCGATGCCCGCCTCCCGCTCCGAGACCGGCAGCGAGAAGCGCCCGACCATCGGTGCGACCGTCGTAAACGCAGGCACTGATCCCACGATCGAGATGACCGTGAACGGCGCAGTCGTCAAGGCGACCGTCGCAGACGGCAAGATAAGCTACACTCCCGATAAGGACATGGCAGACGGCAGAGTCGATGTGCAGGTCACCGTTACCCGCACCGACGGCAAGACCGCAACGCTCAACTGGTACTTCATCGTCGGCAAGGCACAGTATCAGCGCTACTTCGGTCAGCTGCACAGCCACACCCAGTATTCCGACGGCTCGGGTACTCTGGACACGGCTCTTGACTATGTGAAGAGTCTGCCCGAGAGCGCAAACATCCAGTTTGTCGCATTCACCGACCACTCGAACTATTTTGATACCACCAGCGCCGCCAACCCCGAGGGCGCACTGTACAACATGGATCTTGCGACCGCCTACAGCCAGCAGCGCTGGAAGGAATACAAGGACAAGATCGCTGACTTCAACAGCGCAAACACCGGCGTTATCGCCATCGGCGGCTTTGAGATGACTTGGTCCGGCGGCCCGGGTCATATCAACACCTTCAACACCGAAGGCATCGTATCCCGCAACAACAAGACGCTCAACAACAAGACCTCCGACGCTGGCATGAAGGCATACTATGCACTGCTCAGCCAGTCCGAAGGTATCGATTCGATAAGCCAGTTCAACCATCCCGGCACGACCTTCGGCACATTCTCGGACTTTGCCTACTGGGACGGCGTTATCGACTCCCGCATCTACATGGTCGAGGTCGGCAACGGCGAAGGCCAGATAGGCGCAGGCGGCTACTATCCCAGCTATGAGTACTACATCATGGCTCTTGACAAGGGCTGGCATGTCGCTCCGACCAACAACCAGGATAACCACAAGGGCAAGTGGGGCAACGCAAACGACGCCCGTGATGTTATCATTACCGATAACTTCAGCGAGGAGGGCATCTACGAAGCCATCCGTGAAAGACGCATGTACTCGACCGAGGACAAAAACCTTGAGCTTGGCTACACCGTCAACGACAACATGATGGGCTCTACCCTCTCCACCGTTCCCGAGGCTCTAGATATTGAGGTCTCCGTGGCTGATCCCGACAAGACCGATTCCATCAGCAAGGTCGAGATCGTTGCAAACTCCGGCAAGGTCGTTTACACTTGGGACGATCCCACCGAGCTCGCAGCAGGTCTTCTGACTACGAAGCTTGCACCCAGCTACAGCTACTACTTCGTCCGTGTAACCGAGGCTGACGGCGACCTTGCAGTCACCGCTCCCGTTTGGGTCGGCGAAATGCTCAAGCTCGGCGTGTCCAGCTTCGTGTGCGGCACCTCCACCCCCGTAACGGGCGAGGAGCTCACCCTGACGACCACCATGTTCAACAGCGAAAAGACCGATGCTACCGTTAAGGCACTGTCCTACACCATCGGCGGCGTGAGCATCGGCGTTGACCAGACCGGCTACACCGTGGCAGCCGGCAGCACCCTCGAGATCCCGTTCAAGTGGACTCCCGACAAGGCCCGTGTCACCACCGTGACCGTGACCGCAGTCGTCGAGCAGGGCGGCAACGAGTACACCTTCACAAAAACGCTTGAGCTCGATGTTCAGGACGCAGACAAGCTCGTGTACATCGGCATCGACGCCTCCCACTACAACGAGTATGTCGCAGGCAACTACAAGGACTCCATGGGCAACTTTGGAAACCTCGCAGCCGAGTACAGCGTACGCACAGTTGCTCTCAACACCTCCGCTGACCTCATCGCTGCCTGCGGAAACAGCAAATACAAGGCAATCATCCTCACCGCTCCCTCCCGCCGTCTCGAAGCGGCGCAGTCCGACCCGAGAGTGTACTCTGACGCCGAGCTTGCGGCGATCGCAGCATTTAACGCAAACGGCGGCACGGTGATACTTGCAGGCTGGTCGGATAACTACGAAAACTTCGATGTTATCCTGAACAATCCCTCGATAAAGCACATGGCGGAAACGCAGAACGATGTGCTCAAGGCGCTCGGCTCGAGCCTGCGCATAAGCGACGATGCGACCTACGACGATGTTCGCAGCGCAGCCGACGGCGTCGATAAGTGGAGACTGTATTTCAGCGATTATAATTACGATAATCCGCTGACCGACGGTATCATCTACGATGCCGACCACCCGTACGACAAGCTCTACACCGAACGCTTCAGCCACTACGGCGGCGCATCCGTCTACGCAGTGGACGCAAACGGCAACGCAGCGAGCACACTTCCCTCCACCGTCTCCCCCGTTGTTTACGGTCACGCAACGACCTATTCCGTCGATGCCGATGGCGACGGTCTCGGCGGCGCCGGCACTCCCAAGTACGCCTTCAAGGATAACGACAGCCGCCTGATGGTAATGGCGACCGAGCAGCTTGACGGCAAGGGTCTCATCATCGTCTCCGGCGCAGCGTTCATGTCTAACTTTGAGGTCCAGGCTCAGGTCGACAACGGCGCAGAGAAGAACTACTCCAACTACCGTATCTGCGAGAATCTGCTGAGCATGATAAACCCCGTGACCGTCACGCCCATCGCCGATGTTCAGGCCGAAAAGGACGAGAATGTCAAGTACACCATCGAGGGCATCGTGACCTCCAACGCCTCCGGCTACGATAAGGACACCGCATTCTTCGACTGCATCTATGTCCAGGATGACACCGCAGGCATCAACTGCTTCCCCGTTGCCGGCAACTTCAAGATTGGCGACAAGGTTCGCATCAGCGGCACGACGAGCTCCTACCAGGGCGAGCGCCAGCTGGCGGTCAGCAGCATCGAGAAGATCGGCGAGGAAACTCCCGTAGCTCCCACCGTTGTGACCTCCAAGCAGATAAACGACGGCAGCGTGCTCGGCTCGCTCGTGACCGTCAAGGGCGTTATCACCCGTGTTGAAATGGCTAACGGCCTTGTTCAGACCATCATGGTCAAGGACGCAAACGGCGACGAGAGCCGTGTGTTCATCGACGGCTACATCACCACCGCAAAGGATGTCGTGAACGCCGAGGTCGGCCGTGAGATAACCGTCACCGGCCTTGCCTCCTACGACAACACCTTCACCCTGTCCGACGGCACTGCGGTCGCACCTCGCATCCGTATCCGTGACCGTGCCGATGTAGTGTGCGGCGACAAGGTTTCTGAGCACACCCACTCATTCGGCGAATGGACCGTGACGAAGGAAGCCACCTGCACCGAGCCCGGCGAGCAGACCCGCAGCTGTGATTGCGGCTACAGTGAGACGCAGGTCATCCCCGCAAAGGGTCATGACTATGTAAACGGCGTGTGCGCAAACTGCGGCGCAGTCCAGTCTCCCGATAAGCCCACTCCGGACAACCCCGACAAGCCCACTCCGGACAACCCCGATAAGCCCACTCCGGATGATCCGAACACCCCGGATACACCGGGCACACCCGATACGCCGGATAAGCCGGACGACGGCAAGTCGAATACCGACAAGCCCAAGACCGGCGATAGCAGCCATGTTGAGCTGTGGATCGGCGTACTGGTCATCTCGATGGCAGTCGGCGGCACAGTGCTTGTCCGTCGCAAGCGTGAGCAGTAAGCAAGACCCCATCTAAGCAAAATCTTAACCCCGCCCTACAAGGGCGGGGTTTTCTATTGGAAATTTCGTTTACAAGAGCACATCACAAAAGAACACACCGGCGGAAAACGCCGGTGTGCTGTGATAAGTTTAGCCGCCCGGAGCTCATACATGCGCCGCTGCGGGCACTTTGCGTTGGCCAATACCCCCGCCCCCCCTCATACAATAATGAGGTGTACGGCAGCCTGTAAACGAAAAAATCACCGAAGCATTGCTTCGGTGATTTTTACCGACAATTATCTGAAGAGGTCAGCGATCTTGTCGAGGATTGCAAATTCATCATCGGAATCTGGCTCGAAGTGAGAAACGATTGCCCTAATTATATCATAAATGAATATTAACCTATTCTCCTTTCATAGATTTGCGGTTTAACTGGCGTACTAATATTACCATCAGCACCTGTGTATGTCAGCATAATATTACATAGTTCAGCATTTTATACCAAGTCTCCCGGTTGTATTATGCAATTTTAGTCATTTGCAGGATTTAAAAATCCGAGTAAGTTTACATAATATCAGCTGCTATTAAGTGTGTTTCTCAAAAAAGGCGCAAAAAAACCAGCGGTATAAACCGCTGGTTTTTGAGTGCTTTGATTAGAAGAAGTAAGTGGTGATCTGGCCGTAGAGAACGACGAGCATACCGATCGGGGTGATGAACTTGTAGCAGATATCGAAGAAAGTCTTGCCCCAGAACTTGTGACCGGATGCCTCACACTCTTCAACTACAAAGTCGATCTTCCAGATCCAGCCTATCGCAAACGCCATGATCATTGCGCCGATAGGCATCAGCAAGCCTTCGGAGATCATGTCATAGAAGTCAAGCCAGCAGTCGTTCCAGCCCTTTACGGGAACATTCAGGATCTCTGCGGGAGTGCCCATAACTGCGTTGCCGGCGATGCCTGCGCCGATGCCGTCGAGTGCGTTGGGCAGAGCGAAGATAGCAACGAGGATAGCGAAGACGATAACGACCTTGCGGCGGTTGGGAGCCTTGCCTGCCTCGACATTGCGGTCAACACGGGAGGAGGTCAGAGCCTCGAGCAGGGACATGGAGGAAGAAATTGCTGCGATGAAAACGAGGAAGTAGAACAGGAAGCCCATGAGGTTGCCGATGAAGCCGCCCATGTTGTGGAATACCATCTGCATGGACTGGAACAGCAGGCCGGGGCCGCCCTTGGTGTTGCCATCGAGGAATGCGTAGCATGCGGGCATAACGATCATGCCGGCCATGATAGCAACGAGAGTATCCATAACAACGATGATGACAGCGTTCTTCTGGATCTTTTCCTTCTTGTTCAGGTAAGAGCCGTAGGTGATGATAGCGCCCATGCCGAGCGACAGTGAGAAGAACATCTGACCTGCCGCAGTCTTAAGAACGGTAAGGAAGTCCTTCTGCAGGGGCTCGAAGTTCACGCCGAACATGAACTGGTAGCCGCCCATTGCGCCGGGCTGAACGGCAACATAAACGATGATGATGATGAGCATTACGAACAGGCAGGGCATACCTATATTGCAGAACTTTTCGATACCGCCGCCGATGCCCGCTGCAACGATGACTGCGTTGAGAACGATGAATACGAGGGTCCAGATAACCATCGAGGTGCCGTTGGTGGTGAAGATGCCGAAGTAGGTGGAGATGTCGGCAACACCCCAGGTATCAACGCCGAACATAGCAAGCAGGTAGCCGCCTGCGTAACGCATGACCATGCCGCCGAGGACCATGTAGAAGCAGAGGATCAGGAACGGGCAGGCAAGCGCCATGTAGCCGAGGAAGGTGAACTTCTTGCTGAGCTTGCGGTATGCTGCGATGGGGCTCAGGCCGGTCTTACGACCGATGACGAGCTCGCCGACCATAACGGCAAGACCAACGAAGACAGCCAGAAGCAGATAAATGACGAGGAATGCGAAACCGCCGTTAAGACCCATTTTGTACGGGAAGCCCCAAATGTTGCCCAGACCGACTGCAGAACCGACAGCAGCCATGATGAAGCCAAAATTGGAAGCAAATCCCTCACGATTTGTTTTTTCCATTACTTTCTCTCCTTTTATGATTTAAATACCTTTACCCGTGATGCCACGGAAACAACCCGGTGCATGTTAATTTTGAATCAACAAGCCACCAAATTTATAAACAGACTTTACACTATATTCACACTTTTTTCAATACTTTTGAGCTGTTTAAATATTAACTTTCACTTTGCTTCGATAAAGTTTTATGCATTTTTGACAATATTAATGCTTTTCATATGGGTATTATGACTAATTATGATGCTGTCGTGATTTAAATCGTTTTATTATTGCTAATTAATTATCGAGTTTTTCGGTCTAAATGTTAACGAAAATTCACATCCGTGTTAAGTTTCTTTGCACGCTCGTCCTGCTCTGTATTAATAATTTTTGTGAATTATTTCTTGCCGCACTTGATTTTTTGAATTTATATTGTAAAATAATATTGTTTTTACTACGGTCGCCGTGTCCGCTAATCACGGCAGGCTGCCATGCAGCAGAATGGAGATATATAATGACTTACGAAATGGACATTGCCGGCTTAAAGCGTGAGCTTCCCCTGTGCAAGGTCACCGACGACCTGTACATTGGAGCCTTTGTTATGTTCGGCGATGTAGAACTGACCGTACACTGTGCGGCTGAGCTGTTAAAGCGTGCACCCGAGTATGACTACATAATTGCTCCCGAGGCAAAGGCCATTCCCCTGCTTTACGAGATGGCTCGTCAGAGCGGCGCCGAGAAGTACTTCCTCGCAAGGAAGGTACCCAAGGCCTACATGACCGGCGTTTTTGAGGTCTCCGTCAAGTCCATCACCACCATGAGCGTGCAGAGACTTATCATCGACACCGCAGACGCAGAGCTTATAAAGGGCAAGCGTATGCTCATTGTTGACGATGTCATTTCCACCGGTGAGAGCCTGCGTGCTATGGAAAAGCTCGTCACCGCAGCCGGCGGCATCATCGTCGGCAGAATGGCAGTCCTCGCCGAGGGCGACGCTGCCGACAGAGACGATATCATCACCCTCGCTCCCCTGCCCGTGTTCAATCCTGATGGCACGGTCAAGGAAAGAAAATAATTTACGCAAACGAAAAAAGGACTTCTCATTGAGAAGTCCTTTTTTCGTTAAAGAAGCTTTTTAATAATTCTGCCGACTGCTGTGCCTTAACGCCGCCGAACACGGCGGGCTTGTGACCGTAGCGCTCCTCAAAAAGGTTAATAACGCTGCCGCACGAGCCGGTGTTTTCGTCCTTTGCGCCGAACACGACGGTCGGTATCCGTGAATTGATTATCCCGCCTGCGCACATCGGGCAGGGCTCGAGCGTGACGAATATCGTGCAGCCGCTCAGCCGCCAGTCGCCGACTGCGCCGCACGCCATGCGGATGGCCTCTATCTCGGCGTGAGCCGAGGCGTCGTGCGCCTCCTCCCGGCGATTGCGTCCGCTGCCGATTATCTTGCCGTTTGCGTCCGCTATCACGCAGCCGACCGGCACTTCGCCTGCCTCCGCCGCCTCACGGGCAAGGCGCAGCGCAAGCTCCATATATTCTTCCCTGTCCATTAGTCACCTCTTGCAAAACAGGCAGAGCATTGGCTCTGCCTGTTTTCATTATTATAATGGTATCTATTACTTGAGTGCTGCGGTGATGATGGACATCTGGTATACTTCCTCGGCATTGCAGCCACGGCTCAGGTCGTTGATAGGAGCATTCAGGCCCTGGAGAATAGGACCGTATGCTGCGAAGCCGCCAAGGCGTGCTGCGATCTTATAGCCGATGTTGCCGGACTGGATCTCGGGGAAGATGAAGGTGTTTGCATAGCCTGCAACGGGGCTGCCGGGGAACTTGAGCTGGCCGACAACGGGAGAAACGGCAGCGTCAAACTGCATCTCGCCGTCGAGCTTGAGCTCGGGAGCGAGCTTCTTTGCTTCCTCGGTGGCGTTGCGGACGAGGTCGACATTTGCGCCCTTGCCGCTGCCCTTGGTGGAGTAAGACAGCATTGCCACCTTCGGGTCGATGCCGAAGACCTTTGCGGTCTCGGCAGTTGCAACTGCGACCTCTGCCAGCTTCTGAGCTGCGGTAAAGGTAACATTGCCTTCCTTGTCGACGGTGTCCTGATAATCGATGTTGATGGCGCAATCGCCCATTGCGAGGGTCTCGTCGCCACGGATCATGATAAAGCAGGAGGACACAAGGTGTGCGCCCTTCTTGGTCTTGACAAGCTGAAGTGCGGGACGAACGGTATCAGCGGTGGAGTAGGTTGCGCCGCCGAGCAGGCAGTCGGCAACGCCCATCTTGACGAGCATAGTGCCGAAGTAGTTGCCCTTGCTAAGAGCTGCACGGCAGTCCTCTGCGCTCATCTTACCCTTGCGCAGAGCGACCATTTCCTCGACCATTGCGTCCATGCCCTCGTAGGTCAGGGGGTCGAGAATCTCAAGGCCGTCGATATCGAAGCCGCCCTTTGCGGCAGCTGCCTTGACCTCATCGACATTGCCGACGAGAATGGGGGTCAGGAAGCCTTCCTTCTTGAGTCTTGCAGCAGACTCGAGTATGCGTGCATCGTGGCCTTCGGTGTAGACGATCTTGCGGGGATCGTTCTTCAGAATTTCAACGAGATTTTCAAACATTTTTAAATTTCCTCCATATTTGCGTTTTACGCTAATATTACATTTTAACTTTAACACTACTGCGAAAAATTTTCAAGTATTTAGACCTATTTCTATTTACAAACTGCGAAATGACAGATATAATATACAAACTGTAATCACTTGTACGGAGATATTCAAATGGAGAATCAGAAAACTTTCGCAAAAAACCTATCCGAACTAAGACGCAGAAGCGGACTGAGCCAGCGAAAGGCGGCAGCCGACCTCAAGATAAGTCAGGCGCTGCTGAGCCACTACGAAAACGGCGCTCGTGAGCCGGGGCTGGGCTTTGTGTGCCGTGTCTGCGATTACTATAATGTTACCGCCGACTATCTGCTCGGCCGCTCGTCCAATCCCAACGGCATCGACCGCAGCGCCGATGTCGCCAAGGCGTTTATCGGCGAACTTAGGGTGCTTGCAAACAAGGCTGAGGCTGCGCTGGAGGAACTACTGTGATAAATCAGGACCATATCAGGAATTTTTCGATAATCGCTCATATCGACCACGGCAAGTCGACGCTCTCCGACAGGCTCATTGAGCTGTGCGGTGCGGTCGAGGAGCGCATAATGGAGGATCAGATCCTCGACAACATGGATCTTGAGCGTGAGCGTGGCATCACCATCAAGGCAAGAGCCGTCGGCCTTAACTACAAGGCCAAGGACGGCGAGACCTATGTTTTAAACCTCATCGACACCCCGGGTCATGTCGACTTCAACTACGAGGTCAGCCGCTCGCTGGCAGCATGCGAGGGTGCGGTGCTCGTTGTCGACGCCTCGCAGGGCGTTGAGGCGCAGACGCTTGCAAACACCTACCTTGCCCTGGACGCCGACCTTGAGATACTGCCCGTCATCAACAAGATAGACCTCCCCGCCGCCGACCCCGAGCGGGTCAAGCACGAGATTGAGGATATCATCGGCATCCTCGCCATGGAAGCACCCGAGATAAGCGCCAAAAACGGCATCAATGTCGAGGCCGTGCTTGACGATATCGTGAACAATGTCCCCGCCCCCAAGGGCGACCCCGATGCGCCCTTAAAGGCGCTCATCTTCGACAGCATTTACGACAGCTACCGTGGCGTCATCGTCTTTATGCGTCTTGTCGACGGCAAGGTGCGCAAGGACACTGAGGTACTTTTGAAGTCCACCGGCGCACGCTACAAGGTGCTCGAGGTCGGGCACATGCGCCCGATCGGTCTTGAGCCCTGCGCCGAGCTTTCCGCCGGCGATGTCGGATATTTCACCGCCAGCATCAAAAATGTCGCCGACACGCAGGTGGGTGACACCGTGACCGAGGCATCCCGCCCCTGCGCCGATGCTCTGCCCGGCTACCGCCCCGCCCGTGCGATGGTCTACTGCGGCATTTACACCGAGGACGGCAGCAAGTACCCCGACCTGCGTGATGCGCTGGAAAAGCTGCAGCTCAACGACGCATCCCTGTCGTTTGAGCCGGAAAGCTCGGTCGCACTCGGCTTCGGCTTCCGCTGCGGCTTCCTCGGAATGCTGCACATGGAGGTCATTCAGGAGCGCCTCGAGCGTGAGTTTGACCTTGAGCTCGTCACCACCCTGCCGAGCGTAATTTACAAGGTCATCAAGACCGACGGCAGCGTCGTCATGGTCGATAACCCGCACAATTACCCCGACCCTGCGAACATTGAGCACGCCGAGGAGCCGTATGTCAAGGTGTCGATCATCACGCCCAACGACTATGTCGGCAACATCATGCCCCTGTGTCAGGACAGGCGCGGCGAGTACAAGGACATGCAGTATCTTGACTCCAACCTCGTCGAGCTGCGCTACGACATGCCGCTAAACGAGATAATCTACGACTTTTTCGACACCCTCAAGGCCCGCACCAAGGGCTACGCCTCGCTCGACTACGAGCTTAGCGAGTATAAGCCGTCCGAGCTTGTGAAGGTCGACCTTCTGCTTAACGGCGATCAGGTCGATGCGCTCAGCTTCATTGCGCACAAGGACAAAGCCTACGCCCGTGCAAGGAAGCTCTGCGAAAAGCTCAAGGACAACATCCCCCGTCAGCTGTTCGAGGTACCCATCCAGGCTGCAATCGGCGGCAAGATAATCGCCCGTGAGACGGTCAAGGCCATGCGCAAGGATGTTCTTGCAAAGTGCTACGGCGGCGATATCACCCGCAAGAAGAAGCTTTTGGAAAAGCAGAAAGAGGGCAAAAAGAAGATGCGCCAGCTCGGCACGGTCTCCATCCCGACCGAAGCCTTCCTCGCCGTCCTCAAGCTCGATGAATAAAAATTCCGCCCACCGTGCAAACGCACGGTGGGCATTGTTATGTCTTAAAATGTATGTTAAGCTGAATTTGAAAATTATTTGATCCTTTTTGCGATTAGTGCGTTTATATATTCAGAGGCAGGAGGTGAGCAGGTGGAGGACGCAATACTGATACGGCGGATAAAGCAGGGCGACGAGGCGGCGTTTGACGCTCTTGTGCGGCGGCACTATCGAAACATCTACGCCTTTTGCTATCGCCGCTGCGGCGATGCCGTCCTTGCCGCCGACCTCACGCAGGAGGTGTTTCTCCGTCTCGTCACCGCCGTGGGACGCTGCTCGGTGACAGGCAAATTCACAAACTACCTGCTTACCATCGCCGTCAATGTCTGCAACGACCATTACCGCCGCAAAAAGCCCGAAAATGCGCCGTTCACGGAGGACGCCGCCGTGTCCGACGGAGCGGAGGCGCAGACGCTCAAAAACGACAGTGCGGAAAATGTCCGCCGTGCGATCTTGCTGCTGCCGGACGAGCAGCGGGACGCCGTGATACTGCGCTACTGGCATGACTTAAAGCTGCGTGACATTGCCGCCGTCACCGGCGTTTCGACGGCAACGGCAAAGTCCCGCCTGCGGCTCGGGATGGAAAAGCTGCGCAGACTGCTTGAATCGGAGGGAGAAGGCTATGGATACTAAATACGATGTGCCCGCACCGCCTGGCGGTGCGCTTGAGCGCACGATAAGCCTCGGGCAGCGCAAAATGCGAAGCACCCGCTTAGCCAAAATGCCGCTTAGTCGGCTGCTCGGCTTGCAGCTTGCGCACTTTTCGCCGCTGTACTGGGCGGTGCAGCTCGTTGTCATCGTGTGCATAATTTTTAGTACCGGCAGCGGCACGGGAAACGCACGGTTTGCGGTGCTCGTCTACGCAGGGGCGGCAAATGCGCTCGGCTGTCCGGAGCTGCTGCGTGACATTTCGTGCAGCATGAGTGAAATTGAGCTCAGCTGCCGCATAAGCGGAGCAAAGCTCCTCGCCGCCCGAATGTTCATCATCGCCTGCGCCGATCTTTTGGGGCTGACGCTCACCGCAGTCATCGCCGCAAGCAAGTTCGGTACAGGGCTTGCACTGCCGCTGATCATGGGCGCTGCGCTGCTGTTCTCGTCAAGCTTTCTGACGCTGCTTGCGCTTCGGCTGCTGCCGTTTGTACGCAGCCGAGCGGGCGCACTTTCGCTGTCGCTCGTAATATCGGCAGCACTCGGCATCGTGTGCCTGTCGGTCGTTTGGACCATCGGCGTGTGGGCGCTTACTTGCGCCGTGAGCCTTGTGCTGCTGGCGGCGCAGACATGGCGTGAGCTTTCGGGCATCGAAAGCAGAAAGGGAAAAAGCATATGGAACTATCTATAAACAGCGTTTCAAAAAGATACAAAGACAAGCTCGCCGTGAACGCCATGTCGCTTGAGCTGCACGACGGCATTTACGGGCTGCTAGGCCCGAACGGCTCGGGCAAGACGACGCTTATGCGTATGATTACCACCGTCTCGACCCCGACCGGCGGCAGCATCACCCTCGACGGCGAGGACATTTTTTCCCTCGGCGAGAGCTACCGTGACCTGCTGGGCTATCTGCCGCAGAACTTCGGCTACTACCCGAGCTTCACGGGGCGTGACTTTCTCATGTACTTTGCAGCCCTCAAGGGCATGACGAGGTTTCAGGCCGAGGAGCGCTGCGACGAGCTTTTGGAGCTCACGGGGCTGAGCCATGTCGCAAGCAAAAAGCTGCGGACATACTCCGGCGGCATGCGGCAGCGCATCGGCATTGCGCAGGCGCTTTTAAACGACCCGAGGATACTCATTCTCGACGAGCCGACAAGCGGTCTCGACCCGGCTGAGCGAGTGAAATTTCGCAACATCATAAGCAGCCTTTCCGATGGGCGCATCATACTTTTGTCGACGCACATCGTCTCCGATGTCGAGTACATTGCCGACCGCATCGTTCTCATGAAAAACGGCTCTGCGGTGCTCAACGATGCCGCCGACGGCATCTGCTCCGCCATCGACGGCATGGTCTGGGAGTGCGCCGTTTCGCCTAAGCTCGCCGATGAGCTTTCGGCAAAGCATGTTGTCACAAATCTGCACAACTCGCATGACGGGGACGGGGCGGTGCTGCGCATAGTGTCCGAGACCTGCCCTGCCGAAAACGCCGTCCCTGCCGAGCCGAAGCTTGAGGATCTCTACCTTTACTATTTCAGAAAGGAGCTTTCCGATGAGCCTTACAAAGCTTGAATTCAGAAAAATTTTCACGCCCATGACCGTCATCACGCTTGCCGTAATGCTCATTGTGAATGTATACGCCGTGTTCCAGCAGCAGGGTGCGATATATGCCGAAAGCGACGGCAAAATGCAGCGGCTGTATGAGATGCGGGACGCTGCCATCGAGCGCAGCGGCGTGATAGACGACGAGTGGATCGCCGCCCGCAAGGCGGAGGCTCAGGCCATTTTTGACGATCCGCAGTACCGTGAGTCGGACGAAATGCTCGAACAGTTCCGCACAGCACTGGCGGACGAGGGCTGGTCGCCCAAGGAGATAGAAGAACGGATGTCCAACCCGGCCATGTTTCTCAACACGGAGGGCAGCTTAAAATACGGTGTGATCGAGGCTGCCGTTAATGCGGCAAGCTTCAAGGAGCACGCAGCTGCCATTCGGGACAGGCTGCTCGAGGCAAACCGCTCGGATACCGAGGTCTGCGCCGACATTACAGCACGCTACGACCGCCTTATAAACAACTACACCGCCTATTACGACTACGATTGGGCGTACTCGAACATACAAAACGGCACGGAGGAGTTTGTCCCCTTTACCGTGGGCATCACCGTTCTTGTCGGGCTTGCGCCGCTGTTTGCCCGTGAGCGGAGCAGAAAGACCGATTCGCTGATTCTCTCGTCAAAGAAAGGCCGCCGCTCGGTCGCCTCGGCAAAGCTTTGCGCCGGAATGCTCTACTGCCTTCTCGTGTGGTTTGTGATG
Organism: uncultured Oscillospiraceae bacterium; assembly: GCA_934597175.1. Taxonomy (GTDB): domain Bacteria; phylum Bacillota; class Clostridia; order Oscillospirales; family Oscillospiraceae; genus F23-B02. The sequence goes on from CAKTQR010000011.1 coordinate 22,583, forward strand.
TCGGCAGGCATCATCCTCTACGCATTTTCGTTTTTCGGCACTCACGGGTTTGGCTCTATCTGGCAGGCGTCCGGCGGCGATATCACCTCACCGTATCTGTGGACCTTCGGGCAGGCGGTCATTGTTGAGCTAGGCACCTGCCTTGTCGGTGCACTGCTTTTCGGCTTTATCGCCATGCTGCTTTCGGAGCTTACTAAAAGCATGTTCGTGACCGTCATTTTGGGCGCTGCCGTTCTGATCGTGCCGATGATAGTGCACTTCAAGACGAATGTCTGCATGTTCCTGCCGACATACATCATACGGGGCGTCCCGATATGGAGCGAATACTTCCCCGCCAAGCTTTTCGGCAATGTAATTCCGATGCCGTATCTCTCAGTTGCCGTGTCGTTCATCCTGTGTATCGTCTTCGGTCTTGCTGCCGTGGAAGTTTTCTCTAAGCGTCAAGCGGCATAAGCGCAAAAAATCCGACTTCAAACGAAGTCGGATTTTTTCTGTTTCTTATTACTTAGTGCCGAAGATGCGGTCGCCGGCATCGCCGAGGCCGGGAACTATATAGCCGTGCTCGTTGAGGTGGTCGTCAAGAGCTGCAACGAAGATATCCACATCGGGGTGATCCTCCTGCATGCGCTTTACGCCCTCGGGAGCACCGATGATGCACATGAGCTTGATATGCTTTACGCCGTCGTCCTTAAGGAACTGAATGGCTGCGGAGGCCGAGCCACCGGTTGCGAGCATGGGGTCAACAACGATGACATCACGCTCCTCGATATCGGGGGGCATCTTGAAGTAGTACTTCACGGGTTCGAGCGTCTCGGGGTCACGGAACAGGCCGATGTGGCCGACCTTGACATTGGGCATCATGCTGACCATGCCGTCGACCATGCCGAGTCCGGCACGGAGGATGGGGACTATCGCCAGCTTCTTACCGGCAATGTGCTTGACCTTTGCCTTTGCAACGGGGGTCTCGATCTCGATCTCCTCGAGGGGAAGATCCCTTGTTGCCTCATAGCACATCAGCATCGCTATCTCGGAGATAAGCTCACGGAACTCCTTGACGGAGGTGCTCTTCTCTCTGAGGATGGACAGCTTGTGCTGGATAAGGGGATGGTCGAATACGCAAACCTTGCTCATGTTTTTTCTCCAATCATTATATTAAATTTCTTATTGACAAATTAACCCTTGCGCAGGCGCTCCTGCCGCTCCCGCTCGGCCTGCGACAGGCGCAGATACACCGGCAGCAGCTCATCGGCAGTGCCCGGCTTTGTGCGCCGTGCCTCCATACCCACGCCCCATGCGCTCTGGTACATGAGATTCTGCGGAGCAACACGGCAGGCAATGCCCTCGTTTTTTAGATACTCATAGCTGAGGGCAGCGCCGTCGCCGACGAGGAACGCCTCACGGTTTTGCGCTTTGAGCTCCGCCGCAAGCTCCGAGAGCGCTATCGCCCTGTCGGCACACAGCCTTTCGGGGCAGCCGTCTTTAATTTCAAACAGCGCATTATAAACCTGCGAGCGCCGTGCGTCCATCACGGGGCACACAAGTCCGCCGGCCGACACTCCGTGCCACGCCATAGCCGCAAGCGTAGAAACGCCGACGCATTTTTTATCCGACGCCCAAGCCAAGCCCTTTACGGTGGATACCCCAATGCGGATACCCGTAAACGAGCCCGGGCCGTGAGCGACAGCGATAAGGTCAACATCGGCAAGTAAAGTATCTGTATTTTTAAGCATGTCCTCCACCATGGGCAGCAGCGTGCGGCTATGGGTAAGACCGCTGCACTGGCTGTACTGGCAGATGAGCGCATCGTCCTGCATGAGAGCGACGGACGCAGCCTTTGCAGAAGATTCAAGTGCAAGAACAAGCATTACTTTCCGCCCTCCTCAATGGTTATCTTTCTCTCGGTATCGCCGAGCTTTTCAATGCGCACGACGGTCTCATCGCCGTAAAAGGCATCGTCGACCTTCTCCGACCACTCGACTGCACACACCGCACCTCTGGCAAGATAGTCCTCCCAGCCGATATCAAAAAGCTCGTCGGAATCATTGAGCCTGTACATATCAAAATGGATAAGCTCACGCTCGCCGCAATACTCGTTGACGATGGTGAAGGTGGGGCTGGAGACACGGCAAGTCAAGCCCATGCCCCGTGCCATACCACGAACAAAGGCGGTCTTGCCCGCACCGAGGTCGCCGTACATGGCAACGACCGTTCCGTCGGCAAGGTTTTTTGCAAACTGCTCGCCGACAGCCTCGGTCTGTGCCTCGCTGCGGCTTATGAATGTCTGCATCTGCCTCACCTCGAAAAAAGTCGTTTTCTAAATTCGCATTATACCATAAGATAGCTCATTGCGTAAAGGGGAATTATGTGCTAAAATATAAATTGTACTTGTGCGATATTTGTATATGCTTAATGAAAGGCGGTGGGTCAAATAAAGAAATACTCCCCGTATATCAAAAACTTTTTCAAGCGGGCGGACATGTTCCTGCTCGTTATGTGTCTTATATGCACCCTGTTCGGTATCTACGCCATCCAAGGCGTTACCATGAGCGAGCATACGAGTAAGTATGTCATCGTGCAGGGCTTTGCAATGTTCCTGGGCATCGGCGCATTCGTCGTCTTCACGGTCATCGACCCCGACCTTATCGCCGACAAGTGGCTGTATCTTTCGATATTCAATGTTCTGCTCATCCTCGGTCTACTTTTATTCGGTCACGACGACGGCACCGGCAACAGAGCATGGTATCGCTTCTTCGGCATCGGTCTCCAGCCGTCGGAGATAGTCAAGGTCATATTCATCGTGCTTATGGCAAAGCAGATGACGCTGTATAAGGAGCAGCATGTGCTCAACAGATTTGGCTCGGTTTTCAAGCTTGCGATGCACTGGGCGCTGCTGTTCGGCCTCATCGTCGTCGTGTCCAAGGACCTCGGCAGTGCGCTTATCTTCCTTGCGATATTCCTCATCATGCTCATCACCTCGGGCGTTGCGTGGTACTGGCTGGGTATAGCCGCTGCGGCGGTCTGCGCAATGATACCGCTGTTTTGGAACTTCATCCTCGCAGATTATCAGAAAAACAGAATTCTCGCACCGTACATTCCCGATGTCATCGACCCCACGGGCACGGGCATCACCTGGCAGACCCGCAGAACGCAGGAGGCGCTGGCCTCCGGACGCCTGACCGGCGTCGGCCGAGGCAACGGTCTTTTTGCGCAGGGCAACTTCAACGCAAAGCACACGGACTGTATCTTCGCCTCCATCGGCGAGGAGATGGGCATGATAGCCTGCATTATCATCATCATTCTGCTGACGATAATCATCATCCGCTGCTGCGTCATCGGCGTGCGCTCGGGCTCGAACTTCGGCATGCTCATCTGCTTCGGCGTTGCCGCAGCGCTGGCGTTCCAGACCTTTATAAACATCGGCATGTGTATGGGTATCTCCCCTGTTATCGGAATCACGCTTCCGTTTTTCAGCTACGGCGGCTCGTCGATCGTTGCCATGTTCTCGGCTGTCGGACTTGTGTCGGGCGTCAAGTATCGACCAAAGCCAAAGCAGCACTTCATCCAATATTAAGAGAAAAACTCCGAACCAACCGGTTCGGAGTTTTTGCTTTTACTTTGCCGTTATCGAGACGACGGGGCTGAAAGCGGAGTTTGCGTAGACCGTGCGGGCGGATACCGCCATGACCTTGTAGTAGTAGGTCGTGCCGTGATCAATGTACACATTGGTCACACTCGTGCCCTTGACCGAGCCCTGCTTTACGAACGGACCATTCGGTGAGGTGGCTCTGTAGATATCATAGCTGCCTGCGCCCTTGATGCTGCCCCATGTGAGGTGCGGGCGGCCGTAGGAGTCGAGGCCTATCTTCACAACGGGCGCTGCGCAGTCTGCGGTGCGGGAAACAACGGCGCTATACGATGAGCCTGCGTCTGATGTTGTCGACAGCACCGCCTTGACCTTATAGAAGTAGGTGTAGCCTGCCACGCAGGAGGTGTTGGTGTAGCTTGTGCCGCTTGTGGTGAACATCTTTGTGTAAGTGCCGTTAAGATAATTTGCACGATACACGACATATTCCTCTGCGTCGGAAACCTTGTCCCAGGTCAGCGTGATCCTGCCGGTGTTGGGGTTATTGCCCGGGGTGACCACGGGTGCTGCGAGATTGCAGGTGCGGGAAACGACGGTACTGTAGTCGCTCTTTGTGCCGTCGGCAGCAACGGCTCTCACCTTATAGTAATAGGTATAGCCGACTTTTGCCGAGCTGTCGGTGCAGCCTGTTCCGTCGGTGGAGGTCATTTTCACAAACGGGCCGTACTTGGTCAATGAGCGGTAGACATCGTAGCTTGCGGCGCCCTTGACCGCCGTCCAGTTGAGCGTGACCCGGCCGGTCGCAGCGTCGTTGCCTGCGGTGACGACGGGTGCTGCGGGAGGCGCTGTGGGCAGGGCTTCGAGAATTTTCTCTGCGATGAACTTGTGACCCTCGATGGTCGGGTGCATCTTCAGGTTGAAGTACTCCCAGAAATACTGGTCATCGTAGTTCATGGGATAGGTGGGCGTGCCGACGATATCGGCGTAGTAGTAGTTGCTGTAGGTCAGCTTGAGGCTATTAATGTGGGTATTTATTGAAGTCACGACGGGAGCCGTGATGCCGCTGAGGTCAAGCGGACTGTCTGCGGAAAGATGGAGGTCGGCAAACGGATTGTACACGCCGACGGCGACGATGGTGACATCGGGATTTATCTCATAGAGCTTGTCGATGACGGCGCTGTAGTTAACGGTGAACTGCTTATATGTCTTGTTCAGCGTAGTCGTCAGCGCCTGAGCAAGGTCTGCAATCTTGCCCATACTCTGATATGCGTCTATCAGCTTTCCGAAGGCCGCACCGATATTGCCGGTCTTTTCAAGATAATCCTTGACGGCGTTGAGCGTAGGATTCGAGCTGTCCTTCGTAAGCTCCGCCATCACCTCGACCATGGTGAGGGAAAACACATCGTTTGAGCCGACATTGATGGTAATGAGGTCTGCCTGTTTGACCTTCTCGGGGTAACCTATCTGTGCGTTGAGTGTATCGAGATCGTCAAGCCCAAAGCCGTTGCCGTCGGTGTCGAAGTAGGTGTTATCCCAGATCAAATTCGTGTCATAATCGTTGAACACACCCTCGAGCATGTATCTGAGCTCGACCGCACGGATGCCGCTTCGTGCGCACATGAGGAGGTTTGCACCAAGCTCATTGGCAACGAGCGAATGGTATGCGTTGGGAGCGACCGAGAAGTCATAGCCGCGAAAGATATACTTGTTGTCCGAGGATGTGGCCAGATCCTCGGGCGTCTGGTCGCATTTTGTGGGGTTGCCGTCTCTTGACAGACCGTAACCAACAGCAATGCTGTCGCCGAGACACAGGTAGTTTTCGTAGTCGTAATAGTTCTTGCCGGATGCCGCAAACGCCGGTACTGTAAGTGCAAACAGCATTACGACGCACAGGACGATGGATAATACTTTTTTCATCTCGCTTATTCCTTTCTATATCAAACCGCAATGCTTGCGTTCTTGAATGTATTGAATTCTGCCGCCAGCTTGTTGTAGTCTATCTTGCCCATGCCCGCCAGCGGCATCTCGTCGACAAAATGCAGAAACTTGGGTCTGCCCCTGTCCTCGAGCTCGGTCTCCATCTTTTCCTTGAGCATCTCACGAACGGCTGCCTCGTCTGCGCCCTGACGCAGCTTCACCACTGCAAGAGCCTGCATGCCCTGCGAATGCTCGGTGTCCGCAACGCCGACGACGGCACAGCTTTGCACATCATCTACCATGCCGATGACGCTTTCTATCTGCACGGGGAATATCTTGTGGCCGTCGAAGCGGGTTATCATTCGCTTGATCCTGCCCTTTATGAAGATAAAGCCGTCCTCATCCATGCAGCCGAGGTCGCCCGAGTGTACCCAGACCGTGCCGTCCGGGTGCTTGACCATTACCTTCTCGGTCTCCTCGGGGTTATTGAGGTAACCGAGCATAACGGACGGGCCGCTGATGCAAATTTCGCCCTCCTCGCCGTAGCCGAGCTCCTCGGTCGTGCCGGGCTTAAATATCGCAACGGTCGTTGTTAAAAGCGGGTAGCCGACGCTCAGACTCTTGAAGTTTCCGTTGCAGCAGCACGATGCCGCCGAGGACACCTCGCTCATGCCGTAGCCCTGCGACAGCGGGTAGCGGCAGCCGTGCTCACGCAAAAAGCCGTTGAGCTTAGACTCAAGCCCGGCGTTCATGGTGTCGCCGCCGCTGCCTGCCGTGCGGAAAAAGCTGAGGTCAAAGCCGTTTTTCATCTCCTTGCTGTTCATGAGCTTTTCATAGTGCGCAGGAACGAGCAGCGTGTGCGACGGCTTGTATTTCTTAACGAGCTGCCCCACCCTGTTGGGGTCAAACTTCGGGATCATGACGATCTCAAGCCCCAGCGACAGCGGCATGTGCAGGCTTGCGACGATGCCGTAGGACGAAAACGCCGGGATGATATCGAGGAAGCGCTGATTTCTGGTGTATGTAACGCCGCAGTAGCGGAAATCCATTGCAACGGCGTTAAACCCGTCGTTTGAGAGCATTACGCCCTTGGGCATGCCGGTCGTGCCGCCGGTGAGCGTGACGGCGGCAAGGTCATTTTCGCCGTACCCCACAGCCTCGACCGTTTTGCCCTTGCCGAGCTTTAAAAAATCCTTCCAGCTTATCGTTGTGTCCGACATCGGCACTGCGGGTGCTGGCATTTTCAGCTGCTTGAGCATCCTCACCATTGCGGGCATGTAATTATCCGCCGAGATGATGACGACCTTGTCAAGTGAAAGGTCACTGAGCATATCGGCAAGGTGCTCATACGCAAGGTCCAAAAGCAGCAGGACATTTGCGCCGGAGCTTACGATAAACTCCTTTATCTCGCCGGATGAGCGTCGGGGGTCGAGCGCCACCATCGCAGCGCCGAGCTTATTTAAGCCGTACAGCGCAAACGCAAGCTCGGGTATCGTCGCCGAGCAACAGGCGACATTGTCGCCCTTTTTGACGCCGAGCTCGGCAAAGGAAGCAGCGCAGTTATCCGCCGTGTCCAACAATTCGCCGTAGCTAATTTTGTTGCCGAAGTAGTTAATGGCGGTATTTTTGCGGTGAGTATCGTTATTTTTGAGCACATGCTCGTATATCGTTTCCTTGGGCAGCCGGGCGCTCAGCGCCTCGTCGCTGTAATACTTCAACCACGGCTTTGCAACCGATGCTTTTGCTTTCATATAGCTGACCCTCCTCATTTTTGCTATACATTTCATTCAAATGTGTTCTGTTTCGAACAATCCGTACTGATATGTATTGTCATTTTGATCATAAGAATATCGCATGAAATTATAAAATTTTTAAACTCACATAAAAATTATTTAAAACTCAATGATCTATTTTTGCCGAAATGCAAAAAATCAACCGATGAGAATATGCTCTCATCGGTTGATTTTTTGAAGCTCGGCCGCCTTGCCGGAAGCGGCCGAGCTCCTTGGTGGGGGGACCAGTGATCTGGTACGAAAGGCGGTGTATGAACGCCTTTCGCATACTATTGTCCTGAAAGCGGTTTTTTATCGCAAATTTGCAAAAAATATTTTTTCTTGCGATATTTCGCCCCGCACTTTACAATAATAAGTAGATCGCAACTGCGAAAAACACTAACTGAGGTGAGCTCCATGCCGAAAACGAGCTTACACACCTTAGTCGACGAGAGCATTATCCTGAAAATTGCCGGCGGAGATAAGACAGCTCTATCTGATCTATACCTAAAGACAAATAACGCAGTCTACTGTTTCGCATTATCCATTTTGCGGGACACGGAGGCTGCTCAGGACATTATGCAGGAGACCTACATACAGGTGTGGAGATCGGCGAAAACCTATAAGCCCTGCGGCAAAGATCCCGTGCCGTGGGTGCTGGGCATCGCAAAATACATTGCATATGCGCATATCCGAACGCAGCAAAAGCATGCCGACTGGTCGGACAGCATCCCCGAGCCTGCCGACCCGAAAAACTGCTTTGCCGACAGCGAGAACAAAATCCTCGTCAACGCCCTGCTTAGTAAACTCGGCGAGGACGAGCGGCAGATAGTCGCGCTGTATCTGACGGCGGGGCTCAAGCACCGTGAGATTGCAAAGCTCCTGGATATGCCCCTTTCGACGGTCATCAACAAATACAACCGATCGCTTAAAAAGCTAGAGAAGCTGGCAGGTGATGTGTTATGAAAAAAGAAAATATTGAACACAATCTGCAGCAGGAGCTCACGGACCTTGCACCGAATAAGCTCGATGAGCTGCTTAATGCCGTGGACGATATCCCGCAGGACGGTGAGGTCATCAGCTTTGCGCAGGAGACGAAAAAGCGCCGCTCCCCGCTCAAGGTTGTTCTATCCGCTGCGGCTGCGCTGCTGCTCATAGTCGGTGCGGCGGGAGTATACGCAAATCTGTCGGCGGACAGGTACATCGTTGCCGTCGATGTTAACCCCGCAGTTGAGCTCAGGGTCAACGGCTTTGACCGCATAAGCGCCGTCACACTCAAAAACGACGATGCCAAGGCGCTCATTGACGAGGGCGAGCTCAAGGGCAAGAGCGTTTCCGACGCCGTCGACATGCTCACCGAAAAGCTCTGCGGCAACGGATATCTCACCGAAAACAGCAACGGCGTTCTGGTCTCGGTGAAAAACGGCGACGACGCACTTTGCACCAAAATAGTCGGCTCTGTGGAAAAAGCGACCGAGCGAGCGGGCTTTAACTACGCCGTTTTGTATCAGACGCTCGACATCGACGCCGACGGCAAAACCGAGCTTATCGTGAAGCTCGACGACAGGCTTGATAATTTTGATGCCGAGGAGCTTAATAAATTGAGCGTGCAGGAGCTCATTTTCCTTGCCGGAAGCCTCGACTCCCTGCCCGACAAAACGGAGCTTTACGGCAAATTAAACGGCTATCTCAGCGCCGACGAGGCAAAAAAAGATGCAGGCGTTGAAAGCACCTCGGCAGCGCAGAGCATCGTGCGCTACGCCGACCAGCTTGCCTACGAGATAGTATACACCGAAAACGGCACGACGCATAAGTACATCGTTTCCGCCGCCACCGGCGAGTTGCTTGCCCACGAAAAGCATGGTAAGACAAACGGCAGTCAAACCGGCAAAAACGATCACGACGACGATGATGACGGTCTCCTCAGCCCCGAGGACATCCTGCGGGTGTTCAAAAACACCTTTGGCCTTGTCGATGCGGTGCTCGATGATGTGCATGTCACTCGCAGCACCCGAAACGGCGAGCCGGTGTACATCGTCAGCTACAAGGTTTTCGGCGTCCCCCGCAGCGCCGTGTTCGACGCCCGCACCGCCGAAATGCTCTCCGATATCGGATAACAAAAAGCAGCTACATTCAGTAGCTGCTTTTTCATATTTTTATCCCACATTCACGGACATACTCGTCAAACTTTTCGGTTATATACACCTGCGCATCTAAGCCTCTGCCCTGCTTTAATAGCTCAACGATATGCTCACTCTGCTCTATGAGCCCCTCAAGTCCCCAGTGGCCTGCGCAGTGCCGCCACAGGTCCTGCGATATCTCGGCAAAGGAGTTCATGAGAAGCTGGAACACCTCGTTGCGGCTGAGCTTGCAGATAAGATAGTGAAAATCCTTCGTCATAACGCCAAGCTCGGCGGCACTGAGCCCCTTGCCCCGGGCGTTTTTAAATAGCTCGATATGCGCCTCAAGCATCTCTATATCCTCGTCCGTGTGCTGCTTTGCAAGGCGGATGAGTGCCCCGCCCTCGACGGCGTTTCTCGTCTCGACAAGGGCGACGACCCGCTCCGGGGTCATGTGCCGCCCGCCGGACTTGAGTATCTCATGCAGGGTGTCGTAATTGCCGCTTGCCATGTAATCGGCGATGTATGTTCCGTGGCGGGGCACGATGTTGAGAAAGCCCGTGCGCTCAAGATCCTTTATCGCAAGGTGGATGGCCGACTGATTTATACCCGTTTTCTCGGCAAGCTCACGCTCGCTGGGCAGCTTCTGCCCCGGGACGAGCTCGCCTGTGAGTATCTTCGATTTCATATTTTCAAAAAAACATTCCTTCGCCGAGGGGATGCTGATTCTTTCAAATGTCATAGGCGCACCGTCCCAAAATTTCTTGTGATTGATTAATCACAATCACAACATTATTATGAAGCATAATTTTTCGCTTGTCAAGATAATTTTATTGACATAAAAATGTCTATATGCTACTATCTAGTTGTGATTATTCACATTATCAAGTGCTATCGGAAGTCCCCTGCGGCTTCTTTATTTGTGTGAGGAGGATCATATGAAAGACCTAAAGCATCTGATTTATTTTGAAAGCTTGCTTCAGGACGCAAACAACGAGCTTGTCAAGCAGGCTTCCGCCGAGGGCAAGAAGGCGTTGGGCTACACCTGCTATTTTGTCCCTGAGGTGCTGCTCAATCTCGGCGGCTGCTTCTCGGTGCGCCTGCGTGCCCCCGGCACGACCAACACCGACATCGGCACATACTACATGACCAACAAGACCTGCCCGTTCACCCGCAGCATCCTTGAGCGCAGCATGGAGGGCGGATATAACTTCCTGTCTGCCATGTTCTCGTCCGAGACCTGCCAGATGATGCACAGGGCGCATGAGTACTTCGATATCATGGGTCTTGTAAAGGAGCGCAATCCCGACTTTTTCATGAGCATGATGGATGTCCCGTTCGTGACCACGAAGGCAGCCTACGAGCACTATGAGGATCAGCTTCGCAAGTACATACTCGAGCCGCTGGAGCGTGTCTACGGCGTTGACATTTCCGACGAGGCCATCCGCAGGGCTATCGAGGAGCACAATGAAATTTGCCGCATCATCACCGAGATAGGCGACCTGCGCAAGCTCGATAATCCCCCCTTAACGGGCTACGAGTTCCATGTTCTTCAGCTCGTTTCCGAGGTCTGCCCGCAGTATCTTATTATAGATAAGCTCAAGGAGACCCTGGCCGAGATCAAAAAGCGCAGAAAGGACGCAAAGCCCAAGTACCGTGCCCGTTTGGTCGTGACAGGCTCGGAGGTCGACGATCCCGAGTTCACGAAGCTTTTAGAGGACTGCGGCATATATGTTGCCGCCGACCGCTACTGCTACGGCTCGCTGCCCGGCAGAGAGCTGATCCAGATAAAAGACGGCGAGAGCGCACTTACCGCCGTTGCCCGGCATTATCTTGCCACCAGTGAGTGCCCCCGCTTCATGAACAAGGAAAAGCAGCTTCAGCGCAGAAGCTACCTCAAGCAGCTTGTAAACGACTACAATGCCGACGGCGTTTTATACCTGCAAATGAAGTTCTGCGAGTTCTGGAGCTACGAGCGTGTCATGGGTGTGCACGATATGAACGAGGTCGAGGGCATCCCCTGCATCGGCGTCGAGAAAGAATACACCATGGCTTCGGCAGGCCAGCTCCGCACGAGATTCCAGGCCTTTGTCGAGAGCATCGAGATAAAGAAAATTCAGGGAGGTAAAGAGTAATGGCAAACGAGGCAAAACGCTTTTACAAGGGCAGCGGCATCGCAAAGCACCGTGAGTGGCGCGGCCTTAAGGATACCTTTTACGATTATCTCCAGTGGGCAGCGAACCTCGGCATACTCGCAAAGTTCATCACCAAATCCCCCGTGCGCATCGTCAAGGGACTGTTCGAGTACCGCTGGTTTGGCTCGTACATGGGCACGCTGCACATGATAGATAAGTGCACCGCCGGTATGCGTGGTCCTGCGCTCCGTGTCTCGCACACGCAGATGCACGCCATCATGAAGGGTGCGACCGGCATGATAGCCGACAGCATGATAGGCGACCGCCGCTTCGGCGACACGAAAAATGCCGAGAAATATGTCATGCTCGAGCAGACCATGTGCCCCGAGATAGTTGCAGGCTTCCCCAATCTCAAGGCGCTGCCGCTCGAGGTCCTGCAGGGACTTCTTGGCACATATATGGATCAGAATCTCGCCCCGTTTTATATGGATATCATGGAGAATGTCGGCCTGCCCGCCGACTCCTGCCGCCTGAGCGCAAACGCCGCCGGCGTTGCGATAAACGACGACTACCCCGAGGTAGGCGCATGCCTTGTAACGAACAACATGCCCTGCGACTCGTCGACCATGAACAGCCAGCTCATCGAGCGCCGCATCAAGATACCCACCACCGTTGCCGGCATCCCCATGCGCTGGGAGGACGAGGCTACCGACAAATACGCTCTTGCGCAGATGAAAGAGGTCATAAAGTTCATTGAGGACACCACCGGCGAAAAGTTCGACGAAAAGGCGTTTTTCGAGGTCATGAAGCAGCATAACAAAGAGGTGCGCAACGAGTTTGAGGTCTGGGAGTACGCCAAAACACCGTACACCGCCTTCGGCCATGTCATCTCCCCGCTGTTCCACGCATTCTACTTCACCTTCTCCGGCGGCAGCATGCCGTATATCGACAAGACCGCCAAAAAGGCGCTTAAAATTGCCGAAAAGGCGTACAGAAATAAGGTCGTCAGCTTCGATAAGGCACGCCACCGCATGATCACCTGGGGCGGCCCGGGCTGCTACTATGTTGACTTCAACACCTGGGCGTACAACTGCTGGGGCGTTCTGGTCGCAGCGCAGATGGACATGTTCTCCGGCAATGTCATCATGAGCGAGGATAATGTCGACCAGGCGCTCATCGATATTGCGCACAACTACGAGCGTGGTGTCATGCGCCGCCACCTCACCGGTGGATATCAGCACCTGCTTGAGGTGTGGGACGAGGCCGAGAAGTTTAACTGCGATATCGTCCTTGTCTACGACGACATCACCTGCAAGGGCGCAATGGGTCTTGCCGGCGTCGTCAACGATCAGGCCAAGGACAAGGGCAAGCACCTTGTTTGGGTGCAAAACGACATGTTCGACCACCGCACGATAAGCCGCAACGAGATGCGCAGGCAGTTCTCCGACTACATGACCGCAGTTTTGCAGGAAGAGCCGCTCGACGCAAGCCTTGTTGACTTTGACGATTACGAAGGATGGTAAGCATAATGAAAAAGAAGCTTTTGATTGGCGTTTTAAGCATCATTCCCGCCTCGATGCTCATATACTGGTTTAACCTCGATAACAAGCTGCTGTACTACGGCGTAAGACCGATTTTGAATAAGGTCTACAACTCCCAGCACCGTGATGTAAAGCTATGACGCAGCAACTCCCCGAGCGAGAGCTCGGGGAGGTAGTTTTAGTATGCATTTTTCATTACGACATCGCACAGAAAGCGCCGAAATACTTCATATTGCTCGGGGGTCAGCGGCTCGGGCGAGCTCATGACAACGAGGTCATGACCGGAGTTTTCCCTGCGATAGGGCGGGTGGATGTGCTTGTACGGGTTTTCGGCAAAGCCGCAGCGCTCGTAAAAGCGCTTGCGCCGCTGCGCCGTCTCGTCCGTCGGCGGGTCAATTTCAAGTATGAGCGGCATGTCGGAGTATGCGTCGAGTATCCGCTGCCCGTAATGCATGTTGCGCTTTTCCGGCAGAACGCAAAAATGCTCGATATAATACGCCCCGCCGATGTCCCAGTACAATATCTCGCCCACAAATCTGCCGTTATCGCAGACTGCGTCAAAATGATATGCGTCATTGCCCATTATCTCTGTCTGCGAGGCGGGCAGCCTCTGCTCGTGCTCGGGAAAGCTTATCCTATAAAGCTCCATCGCCTTGGTGTACAGCTCCGAGCCGGTTTTCGTTATGCGTATGATGTCCATATCAGTCTCCGAAACAATTTACTTCGATAAAAAAAGTCAAGTCTTTCGACTTGACTTTTTTGGTGCGCGAGGCGGGACTTGAACCCGCACGCCCGGAGTGAGCACTAGAACCTGAATCTAGCGAGTCTGCCAATTCCACCACTCGCGCAAATTTCAATGCCAGATAATAATAGCACCAAAGGCGGAACTTGTCAAGATAATTCTAAACTCTGCAATTATTATTTTTAATTTTACAGTTTTAGCTATTCAAGCGGGATTTTTAATGCTATAATGAAGTATCTTTATATAACGGAGGTTAGAAATGACCAGAAAACAGATGAAGGCTCAGGCAAAGAGCCTTATGAAAAACTCAAGCCCCAAGCCTGTATATGTGACCATCATTTATGTGGTGCTCCTGATGGTTTTTGCCGCCCTGTCCTACAAGCTCGTGGGTGAGGCCACCGCCAACGCCTACGCTTCCATTATGGGGAACATGACCGACTCAAACGGTTTTGTTACACCGGACGCATACGGCAACTTCGATTACGACGCATTCTATGCTACACTCTTGAGAGAAGCTCCCTCACCCGTGGCACGACTGCTCGACCTTGTGCTGTCCGCCGTTGAGGCCGTTATCGGTGCGGGCTTTATCATCTTCACGCTGCGCACCATCGACGGCAGCGGCGCAAGCTACTGGAATATCTTTGACGGCTTTGCGATGTTCTTCCGCATCATCTGGCTGTACATCGTCGAGGGCTTCTTCATTTTCCTGTGGTCTCTGCTTTTCGTCTTCCCCGGCATCATCGCAATGTACCGCTACCGCATGGCCATCTACCTGCTGCTTGAGCACCCCGAGATGAGCGTTATGGACTGCATCAGGGAAAGCAAGCGCCTCATGAAGGGTCACAAGTGGGAGCTGTTTGTGTTTGACCTGAGCTTCATTGGCTGGACTTTTCTCATCGCACTGGCCAGCGGCATCGGCGCAAACCTCGGCATCGTTTTGTTCGGCGTCAGCTTCCTGGGCTACATCGGTCTTGTGTTCTTCCTGCCGTACAGACAGCTTTCCCTCTCGCTTTACTACCGCCAGCTGTCCGCAGTTCCCGCCGAGGGTGCTGAGGATGCATGGACGCCCGAGCTCTGAGGCATGACATGAAGATAACTTTTTTAGGTGCGGCGCATGAGGTCACCGGCAGCTGCACGCTCCTTGAGGTCGGCGACAAAAAGGGCATAGTCGACTGCGGCATGGAGCAGGGCAAGGACATTTTTGTCAACCAGGAGCTGCCCGTTGACCCCTCGGCGATGGACTTTGTGCTCGTTACGCATGCGCACATAGACCACTCCGGCAACCTGCCGCTGCTGTACAAAAACGGCTTCAGGGGCAGCGTTTACGCCACCTCGGCGACCTGCTCGCTTCTTGATATCATGCTGCGTGACTGTGCGCACATTCAGATGTCCGACGCCGAGTGGAAGTCCCGCAAGGCCGAGCGCCGGGGCGAGCCGCCGGTGCAGCCGCTATATGACCTTGACGATGTCGACGGGCTTCTGAAACTCCTGCACCCCTGCGAATACGGCAGCATGGTGCAGATAAATAACGCCGTGACCGTGCGCTTTACCGATGTCGGTCACCTGCTCGGCTCTGCTGCTATCGAGGCATGGCTGCATGAGGGCGAGTGTGAGAAAAAGATGGTCTTCTCCGGCGATATCGGCAATCTCGACCAGCCCATTTTGTGCGACCCGAAGCACATTGCCGACGCCGACTATCTGCTCATTGAATCCACCTACGGCGACCGCAATCACGAGGGCGGCCGTCCCGATTACATTGCAACGCTTGCGCATTATATCCAGCGCACGCTCGACCGTGGCGGCAATGTTGTCATCCCCGCTTTCGCCGTCGGCAGAACGCAGGAGATGCTGTACTTTATCCGTGCGATAAAGGAGCGGGGGCTCGTCCACGGGCACGACAATTTCCCCGTTTACATCGACAGTCCCCTCGCCATCGAGGCGACCGGCATCTTTCTCCAGTGCGACATGACCTATGTCGACGAGGAGATGACGGCGCTCATTCGTGCTGGCAAAAACCCCATCTTCTTCCCCGGACTGCACACCGCCGTCAGTCAGGAGGAGTCTAAGGCGATAAACGAGGATAAGACTCCCAAGGTCATCATCTCCGCCTCCGGCATGTGTGACGCAGGCCGTGTGCGCCACCACCTCAAGCACAATCTGTGGAGGCCCGAGTGCCTAGTGCTGTTCGTCGGCTACCAAGCTGTCGGCACGCTCGGCCGTGCGCTGCACGACGGCGCTAAGAGCGTCAAGCTCTTCGGTGAGGAGATAAATGTTCAGGCGGAGATAAGCTGGCTTCCGGGCGTGAGCGGTCACGCCGACAAGGACGGCCTTATCGCATGGCTCAAGGGTTTCAATAAAAAGCCCGGTATGGTTTTCGTAAATCACGGAGATTCCGAGTCCTGCGAAAGCTTCACCGCCTGCCTCAAAAACGAGCTGGGCTACAACGCCTTTGCTCCCTACTCCGGCACGAGCTTTGACCTTGCCGAGGGCAAATTTGTTTGCATCACCGAGGGCAAGCCCGTCTCGCCCGAGAAAATGGTCTACTCCGAGCGCAGCTTCTCTCCCTTGTACCGTGAGCTTGTCGCCGCAGCGGAGGCTCTGCTTGCCGCCGTCAAAAAGTGCGAGGGCAGACCGAATAAGCTCCTGCGCAGCTACATCGATAAGATCAAAAATCTCACCGATTACATTAAAAAATAAGCATGAAAACTCCGTTGTTCGTTGGAACAGCGGAGTTTTTTCAGAAGCTTACACCCTTGTCCTCGAGCTCACGCAGGCGGTTGTAGAGCGTGCCTCGGGACATGCCGAGGTATCGGGCGGTCTTGGCCTTGTTGCCGTTAAATTTTATAAGTGCGTCGATTATGCGGTTTGCCTCTGCGTCCCGCACATCAAACGGCGCACCGCTTGACACGGCGGGCTCTGCGGCCGCTTTGCCGTCAAAGTCCTCGCCGAGCTCGCTTATCGAAAGCTCGCAGCCGTCCTCGGCCTTGAGAAGTCCACGCTCGATGATGTTGCGCAGCTGCCTCAGATTGCCCGGCCACCAATATTCCTTAAAGCGCTCGACCGTCTCGGGCGAAACGCTGAAAATGTTCTTGCCGTAGCTTGCCGACAGCAGCGTCACGAAGTAATTGCTCAGCTCCTGCATATCGGCACGGCGCTCACGCAGCGGCGGCAGGTCGATGCGCAGGACATTCAAGCGGTAGTACAGGTCGAGCCTGAACGAGCCGTCCCGCACCTTTTTGAGTATCTCGCTGCTGGCGGCGGCGATGACTCGCACATCTGTCTGTATGCTGCGGCGTGAGCCCTGCGGGGTAACGATGCCGTCCTCGAGAAAGCGCAGCAGGAAGCTCTGCATATCCTGCGACATTTCCGATATGCCGTCGAGAAACAGCGTGCCGCCGTCGGCCTGAACGAATTTGCCGGGGTTTTTCTCCGTGCCGATAAGCACCGTCTCGACCGATTCTCTGGTATACTCGCCGCAGTTTATCGGGACGAAAGGCCCTGCAAAGCGGGCGCTTGCGTTGTGGATAGCCTGCGCAAAAAGCTCCTTGCCCGTGCCCGACTCGCCCGTTATGAGGACATTTGCCGGGCTCACCGCCGCCGAGTGCGCCTCGTTTTTGACCTTTTTCATGCCCGCACTGACGGCGATTATATCCTGAAAGCTGTAAACGGCGTTGTTGCGCTCGGCGCAGGCGCTGTATTTTCTTATCTGCTCTGCCGTTTTGACCGACACCTTGAGCCCGATGACCTTGTTGTTTTCCTTTATCGCAAGGCACTCGACATAATAACGCTTGCCCGCACTGCCGAGGGCGATGTTGCCCGCCGATATCTCCTTGCCGGTGCGCAGCGCCTTCAAAACGAACGAAAGCTCCGGAAAGCCGTCACGCAGGGGCTTTCCGATGACGGAGGTTATGTGCATGTCAAACTCGTTTTCAAACCGACTGTTTGCAAAGACGATGACGCCCGTGTCGTCGACGAGGAGCGTTATATCCGTGCTGCACTGCACCGATTGCTCTAATAGGTGAAACCTGCGCTCGATGTGCGGGTAAAGTATGCGGTTTTTGTAGGTAAAATCGCCGGCTTCGAGCATGAACGACGCCGAGTTGAGTGAGTTTTTGAAGCACTTTTCAAGCGGCAGGAATATGACCGTCACGGCGTGGAAGCCCGGTCCTGCCGAGGTCTCGCCGTAGCGGGCGATGCAGGCGTAGGGCGTGAGCAGGTCGCAAAAATGCCCCTCACCGGCGCTGAAGCAGGTAACGAACGGCTTTTCCGGTGCGGTGTTGCCCGCAAAAACGCCGACATTTTCGACCGAAAACCGTGTGCCTATGCGCAATCCCTTTGCCTTCATCTCCTTTAAAAGCGCCGCACTGCCGCTTTTGTGGAACGCCGTCAGCTGCGTGTCGAGATAAAACATCGCCCCGCCCATGCGCTCGAGCGCCGTGCTGCGGCTTTCGTAGTAATCCTGAAAATACGCAAGGTGGCACTTTGATATATCATCTATGCGGTCGAACACATGCAGGTCACGGCAGTCCTCACCGAGCCGCAGCCTCTGCGGCTGCGCACCTGCCCGGCGTGACTTTTCCCATGCGGCAACATTCTTCTCGTACTTGGGGTCATACTCCCCGAGCGTGCCGTCAATAAACTGTTGCTTGAGCTGCTTTAAAATTTCATTTTTCGGCTGCTTTTCCATCACGCCCTCCTCGCTTTGAACATCTTTGAACACTTCAATTGCTATTATACCCATTTGGCTCGATGTGTTCAACACTTTTTGACACATGTGTTCAAATATGTTCAAAATCGCTTGCATATTGCCCGATTTTCAAGCATTTGATACTATATTGTCAAATCTGTAACAGGAGGATATCCTATGAACACCGTTCTCACCGAAGAAGAATTGGAATTACAAAAAATATACAAGGAATATGCCGATGAACGCATCCGCCCGCACACGCTGGAGATAGACAAGGGTCTGTTCAGCGTCGAGCCCCTGCTCAAGGAAATGCACGAGCTGGGCTTCTGCGGCATCGTCATCCCCAAGGAATACGGCGGACTGGGCAGCAGCTATGTGCACTATGTCCTCGCCGTCGAAGAGCTTTCCAAGGCCAGCGGACCTGTTGCAAAGTCCGTTTCCGGTCAGACGAACATGTGCTTCCCCATCCTGCACTACGGCACGGAGGCGCAGAAGCAAAAATATGTTGTGCCCTGGGTCAAGGGTGAGAAGCGCTCGGCGTTCACGCTCACCGAGCCCGGCGCAGGCTCGGACGCAGCCGGCATGCAGACGACCGCCGTGCTCGACGGTGACTGTTTCGTCGTAAACGGCACGAAGGCGTTCATAACCGGCGCCCGTGAGGCTGATTTCTTCCAGACCTACTGCCAGTATAAAGCTCCCGACGGCACAAAAAGCCCCATTTGCCTGCTCATCGATGTGCACGAGTGCGAGGGCATAACCGTCGGCCGCAACGAGGAGCTCATGGGCATGCGTGCAAGCTCCGTTGCCGAGGTCATTTTCGACAATGTCCGTGTTCCCAAGGAAAACCTCCTCGGCGAGATCGGCAAGGGCTTCCATGCGGCAATGTCCACCCTCGATGCCGGCAGGCTCGGCATTTCTGCGGTGTGCGTCGGCATGGCGCAGGACGCAGTCGACCAGACGGTCAAGTACACCAAGGAGCGTGTGCAGTTCGGCAAGCGCATCTCGCAGTTCCAGAACACGCAGTTTAAGCTCGCCGAATACCAGACTAAGGTCGAGGCTGCCCGCCTTATGGTGTATAACTGCGCAAGCCTTATGGACAACGGTCAGCGTGTGTCCCACCTTTCGTCGATGGCAAAATACTACGCCTCGGATGTTCTCAACGAGGTCGTGCGTGGCTGCCTGCAGCTGCACGGCGGCTACGGCTACAGCAAGGAGTTTGTCATCGAAAAGCTCTACCGTGACGCAAAGCTCACCGAAATTTTCGAGGGCACGAGCGAAATTCAGAAGAAGATCATTGCCAAGTGGATGGGCGTTAAGTGAAAGAGGTGCACAAGATGAAAGTTATTGTTTTTATAAAGCAGATACCCGACAGCAGCGATGTGAAGCTCGACGAAAACGGCAACCTCATCCGCAGCGGTGTCGGCACGATGATAAACCCCGTGGACAAGAACGCACTTGAACTTGGTCTTTCGCTGCGTGACCGCTTCGGCGGCAGCGTGACGGCGGTCACCATGGGTCCCCCGCAGGCAAAGGATGTGCTCAAGCGTGCGCTTTTCATGGGCTGCGACGAGGCGGTGCTGCTCTCTGACCGCATATTCGGCGGAGCGGACACACTTGCAACGGGCTATGTCCTTTCCATGGCGGCAAAAAAGCTCGGCAGCTTTGACCTTGCCATCTTCGGCAACAAGGCTTCCGACGCCGAGACGGCGCAGACAGGTCCGGTGACCGCAGGCTTCCTCGGACTGCCGCTCGTAACGAGCGTCGAGGCGCTTGAGCTTGACGGCGATGCAATTGTTTGCCGCCGCAGCTTCACCGGCGGCACGGAGACCTCGAAGACCGCTCTGCCCGCCGTCATCACGGTGACCCCCGCCGTGAACACGCCCCGCTTCATGACCCCGGCAAATGTCATCGACGGTCTGAAAAAGGGCATCACGGTATGGAACTGCGCAGACCTCGGCTGCGAGGAAGCCAAGTGCGGCGTTAAGGGCTCGCCCTCCCGCACCAAGTGTGTCACCGAGCCTACGGTCAAAAAGGTCGACGGCACGGTCATCAGCGGCAGCAGCGACGAGGCTGCAGAGGTCCTCGCCGGTGTTCTTGCCGACATGCATCTGATTTGAGGGAGGTTTTACAATGAGCAAGGATATTTGGGTATATGCCGAAACACACGACGGCAAGCTTTGCGATATAGTCCCCGAGCTTCTGACCAAGGGCAGGCAGCTCAAGGCGCACAACGGCGGCGACCTTGTTGCCGTGGTGCTGGGCTCTGCCGACGAGGCCGCTCTGCATGAGCTTTCCGAGTACGGCGCAGACATGGTCATCATCGGCGAAAACGCCGCACTTTCAAGCTACAGCGCCCGCACCTATGCGCAGGCAATGACTGCGCTTGCCAAAAAGTACGAGCCTGAAATTTTCATCATCCCCGCCACCGGCGTTGGCCGTGAGGTAGCCCCGCTCACCATGCAGGCGCTCGACACCGGCCTTACCGCCGACGCTCTCGACCTCATTTTCGACGAGGACGGCGACTTCATTCAGGTCACCGCAGGCTTCGGCGGAAACATTCTGGCGCACATCTGCATCGGCGAAAAGCGCCCGCAGATGGTCACCGTCTGTGCGAAGGTCTTTGATGCGCAGCCCGTCGTTGCTCACGAGACGAACATCATCCGTGAAAAGGTCGAGTGCGCCTCTGACCCCGCATACGAGCTTCTCGAGGCCGTCGCCGCCGAAAAGGCAGCAGTGCAGCTCAAGGACGCAAAGATCGTTGTCGCCTGCGGACGAGGCGTGAAGAAGAAAGAGGATCTTGAGATGATCGCAGACTTTGCTTCCCGCATCGGCGCATCGCTTGCATGCTCAAGACCACTCACCGACTGCGGCTGGATGCAGCACGACAGCCAGCTCGGCCAGAGCGGCTGCACCGTCAAGGCAGACCTCATCATAAACATAGGCATCTCCGGCTCAACGCAGTATCTCGCCGGCATGCAGAACTCCAAGTGCATCGTGAGTGTTAACACCAACGACCAAGCCCCCATCATGGCGATATCCAACTACGCCATCGTGGCAGACTACCGTCAGCTCATCCCCACACTGCTCAAAAAACTACGCTAAGCAAACATGTCAAAAGCCACCCGTTTGAAACGGGTGGCTTTTTGCTTTATATGATTCCTTTTTTGCGGAAGGCGGCAATATCGTCGTCACCGTAGCCGAGGACGGTTTTGAGTATCTCGTCCGTGTCCTGTCCGAGGCGCGGGCCGCCACGCCAGACCATGCCGGGCGACATGCTCATTTTCGGGACTATGCCGAAGGCGGTGACATCGATGCCGGTCGTCTGATCGACGAAGTTTATAAAGTCGCCGCGGTCAAGATAATGCTCATTGTGCATGCACGCCTGAGCATCGTTTACCCGTGCGCACGGTACACGGCCACGACGCATAGCTTCCTCTATCTCGTCTGCCGTATGGCTTGAGCACCAGTCGTTTATGAGCTTGTCAAGCTCCCTGCCCTCGGGCGAGTTTACCGCCTGCTTATCCTTCGAGGTCTTCTCATACGGGTACTTTTCAAGGTCAAAGCCCGCAGCATGCATAAACCGCTCGAACACCGCCTTGCCGACAGCGCCAATGCTGACAATCACACCGTCGCTGCTCTTAAAAAGATCCCACGGCTGGAAGCCTATTGCCTTTGTGCCGCAGCGCTGCACTTCGGCGAGGCCGAGTGAGGACATGGTGAATGCGTCACGCATGACACGAGCCATTGACTCAAACTGCGCAACATCGACTACCTGCCCGTGTCCGGTGTTCTTTGCATCGATGTATGCCGCCAACATACCGAAGAGCGCAAACAGCGCCGTTATATAGTCGCCGAGCGAGGGCTTGACGATGAGGGGATCTTTTTCGGGATAGCCGTTAAACAGCGCATAGCCGGAATACGCCTGCCCGGTCATGTCGTAGGAAGCCTGATCGCAGATCTCGGGCTTGCCGCCGAACTCCTTGTGACCGTAGCCGGAGACATGGACGATGACGAGCCGGGGGTTTATCTTCAACAGCTCCTTATCGTCAATGCCGAGCTTTTCGAGCCAAACCATGTTTTCCATGAAGATATCGCTCTGAGCGATGAGCTTATAAAATATCTCCTTCACATCGGGGTCGCTGAGGTCAAGCTCCAGCGTCATCGACAGGCGGTTGCGTGCATCCTGTATCCATGACGAGCCTGCCGTGCCCTGCTCGGTCGACAGATTCGGCGGGAAGTGCCGGTATGTGTCGCCAATCTTCGGCCGCTCTATCTGTATGACCTCAGCGCCGAAATCGGCCATCATCGTTGCCGCAAAGGGCATTGCGATAAGCGAGCCTGCACCTATGACTCTTATGCCCTTTAAAGGGCCGAATTCGGGTATGATGCTTTTACATTTATCCATGGCTTCTCCTCACGCATGCCGGCGGCATGCCGTCTGTCAGATATTCTTTGCGCCCCACTGTTCGAGCAGAGCCTTTGCCTCTTCCCTGGTCTTGCCCCAGCTTTCGAGTATCTCGTAGCTGTTCTCGCCGATGTGCGGAGCAAGCGTCGGCTTGCGGTCCTCCTCGCTGACATCGGAAAAGTCGGCAAAGTATGCGCAGTGCTTATTGGATGCTACATCCGTGCCCTCCCATTCGGGGTACATGGGGAAGTTGACCCACCAGCCGAGGCGATTATACTCCTCGTCCTCCCAAGCCTCCTCGGGAGTGAGCACCGGGCAGCAAGGTACGCCGGCAGCGTCGAGCTTATCATAGGCGTCCTTGGAGTCGTCAAAGGTGTTTATCCAATCGGTGATGATCTGCTCGACCAAGGTGTGATGCTTGCAGCGGTCGGGCATGGTGACGAAGCGGGGGTCTTCCTTGTACTCGGGCTTGCCCATGCAGTCGCACAGGGCGTTCCAAGTGGCGGGAGACACGGCGCCGATGACCATGGACATGGTCTTGCCGGTATAGATTCCGTAGGGGCAAAGATTTGTATTGTGGTTGCCGGAGCGGCTCTGAATGTGACCCTTGTGGTTGTGAATCTGAAGTGTGCCGGAGTTGATGTGCAGAACATTGCGCACGAGCGAGAAATCAACAAACTGACCTCTGCCGGTCTTGAGCTTGTGGATATACGCAAGCAGCGTGGAGGCGAAGAACGCCTCAGCGCCGCTGGTGTCGCCGATAACGGAGCCTATGCGGGTCGGAGCACCGTCGGCCTCGCCGGTCTGGGCGTTTATGCCGCTCATTGCGACTGCGCAAATGTCATAGGACGGCTTGTTGCTGTACTTCGACGGCTTTACGCCGAACGGGGTCAGCGAAGCATAGATTATTCCGGGGTTTACCTTGCGCATATCTTCATAGCCGAGCCCGAACTTTTCCATGAAGCCGGGCTTGTTGGAAACAAGCACAATGTCAAAATCTTTGATCTTTTCAAGAATGAGCTTCTGTGCATCGAGGTCGCTGAGCTTCATTTCAATAGACTTTTTGCCTCTGTCCTTGCCGCATGCATAGGTCGACATGCCGCCTGCATAGTAGGCAAATCTGCGTCCGGCCTCGCCGCCGGGCACTTCAACCTTAATGACCTCAGCACCGTAGTCGGCAAAGTATGCGCCGACAATGGGGCCTGCCGCATTTGTTGTAAAGTCAAGTACTTTTACACCTTCGAGCATTTTCACAGTTTTTTCCTCCTATAACTAACTTATTAATGTAACCACGAATCTCCCCGGACGGGAAACCGTCCGGAGAGACATGTTTTTGCTTAATTTAAAGAAAGGATGTTTTTGCTTAGATCTTGCTTGCGCCCCACTTTTCGAGCAGTGCCTTGGCCTCTTCCTCGGTCTTGCCCCACTCCTTGAGGACCTCGTAGTTGTTCTCACCAATACGGGTGGAGATGTTGGCGGGACGGTTCTCGGGATGCTCGTCGATGCTGGAGAAATCGGCAAAGTATGCGCAGTGCTTGTTGGAGATGATGTCCGTGCCTTCCCACTCGGGGTACATGGGGAAGTTGACCCACCAGCCGAGGCGGTTGTACTCCTCGTCGTCCCATACTTCCTCTGCGGTCATAACGGGGGCGACGGCAACGCCGGCCTTCTCCATCATTTCGTATGCGTCACGGGTGTTCTCGAAGGTCATGAGCCAATCGGTGATGATCTGCTCGACCTTGAGGTGGTTCTTAGACCTCATGGGCAGGGTCGCAAAGTCGGGATCGGTCTTGAGGTCGGGGCGATTCATGCAGTCGCACAGGGGATTCCAGGTGCTCGGTGCAACGGCGCCGATGACGATGGACATGGTCTTGCCGGTGTAGATGCCGTAGGGAGACATGTTGGCATTGTGGTTGCCGGAGCGGTACTGGATGTGACCCTTCTTGTTGTGGTACTGGAGGGTGTCGTTGATGTGGATGAGGTTGCGGACGAGAGAGAAGTCAACGAACTGACCCTCGCCGGTGCGCTGCTTGTGGAACAGTGCGAGCATAATGGCTGCAAAGAAGCCCTCTGCGCCGATCATGTCGCCGATAACAGAGCCGATGCGGGTGGGGTTGCCGTCACGCTCGCCGGTCTGTGCGTTCAGGCCGCTCATTGCGACAGCGCAGATATCGTAGGAGGGCTTGTCGCTGTACTTGTTGGGCTTGTAGCCGAACGGGGTGAGGGCTGCGTAAACGATGCCGGGGTTGACCTTCTTGACATCCTCATAGCCGAGGCCGAACTTCTCAAGGAAGCCGGGCTTGTTGGAGGAGATGAGAACATCGTAATCCTTGACGACATCCAGAAGCAGCTTCTGTGCGTCGGGGTCGCTGAGCTTGATCTCGATGGACTTCTTGCCACGGTCCTTGCCGCAGGCGTAGGTGGAGATGCCGTTTACATAGAAAGCGAACTTTCTGCCGCCCTCGCCGCCGGGTACCTCGACCTTGACGACCTCTGCGCCGTAGTCAGCAAAATATGTGCCGGCCTTAGGACCGGATGCGTTGGTGGTAAAGTCAAGGACTTTGATGCCTTCGAGCATTTTCATATCATTTTTCTCCTTTAGTTTAGTTTTTAAATAACGCCGTTTTTCTGAAGCTCGGCTATCTGCTCGTCGCTGTAGCCGATGGACTTGAGCATCTCGGTGTTATGCTCGCCCTTTCTGGGCGGGAACAGATCCTTGCGTGCGGGGGTCTCCGAGAGCTTCACGGCAGAGCCTATCATCTTGACGCTTCCGTATGTGCCCTCGGGGTCGGTCATCTCGTAGACCATGTCACGGGCGACGACCTGCGGGTCGGCAAAGACCTCCTCGAGGTTTTTGACCGGTGCCCAGCAGCAGTCAACGCCGGTGAGCTTTTCGATCCACTCGGCCTGAGTTTTGGACTTGAACATGTCACGCAGATACGCAAACATCTCGTCCTGCTTTGTGAGGTCACGCTGATAAGCCTTGAACTCCTCCTTGCCGATGGCATCGCAGAAGTTTGCCCACAGGTGCGGCTCGATAGCGCCGATGCTGATGTATCTGCCGTCGGCGGTCTCATACACCTCGTAGCAGGCGTTCTGGCCGTTGAGGATATTCTCCGCTGCCTTGGGAGACACGCCCTTGACAAAGTAGTCGTTTGCGAGCACCGGCAGCCACGAGACTGCGCCGTCGAGCATGGATGTATCGACATACTGGCCGACGCCGTTTTGCTTTACGCCCATGAGTGCAATGAGGATGCCTATCGCCGCATACAGTGCGCCGCCGCCGATATCGGCGATCTGAACGCCGGGGATGGTGGGGGTCTGACCCTTGCGGGCGGTAAGACCGAGGATACCTGCGTAGCTTATATAGTTAAGGTCGTGGCCCGAGGTCAGGCGGTAAGGGCCGGTCTGACCGTAGCCGGACAGGGAGCAGTAAACGATCTTGGGGTTAATGGCCTTAATCGTTTCGTAATCGACGCCCAGCTTTTTGACAACGCCGGGGCGGTACTGCTCGAGCACGACATTTGCGTCCTTTGCAAGCTTATAGAATATTTCCTTGCCCTCGTCGCTTTTGAGGTTGAGGGTGATGCTTTTTTTATTGCGGTTGACCTGGAAGAACGCTCCGCCCGTGTCGCCTATCTTGGGAACGCCGCCTCTGAAGAGGTCGCCGCCCTTGACGGCTTCGACTTTGATGACCTCTGCGCCGAAGTCGGCGAGTATCATGGAGCAGAACGGGCCGGGGAGCATCGTGCTCAGGTCAAGGATCTTTACGCCTTCAAGCGGTAATGCCATTAGAGCACCTCCTTGCTCGGATAGGGGGATCAGGTTTGATCCCCCCGTTTGATTCTTACTTCTTTTTGCCGAGACCGATAGCCTTTGCGATGATGCCCAGCTGCACCTCGGAGGTGCCGGCCATCAGGCGGTAGTGGCGGGTATCGACGAACTGACGGGCAATTGCATTCTCACGCAGGATGCCCGGGCCGCCCCAGATCTGAACGCCGAGGTCGGAGATCTTGTATGCCAGCTCGCTGGTTGCGTACTTTGCGATGGACACCTGAGTGTTGACGCTCTCGCCTGCCATGAACAGCATGGTCAGATGCTCAACATAGCTTCTTGCCTGGTCGAGCTCTGCCGCTGCCTTTGCGATCTCGAACTGCCAATGCTGGTATGCGCCGAGGGGCTTGCCTGCAACGAGACGCTCGTTTGCACGCTGTACGCACAGCTCAAAGGCGTACTCTGCCATGCCGAGAGTGCCCCAAGAGCCCATGAGGCGTTCCTTTTCGAGGTGCTGCATGAGGTAGTAGAAGCCTCTGTTCTCCTCGCCGAGCAGATTCTCCTCGGGAACGACGACATCGTGGAAGATGTACTCGGAGGTGTCCTGAGAGTTAAGGCCGATCTTGTTGAGCAGCTTGCGCTCGAAGCCCGGTGCGTCGGTGGGGATGATGAGCAGGCTGATGCCCTTGTGGGGCTTTTCTGCGTTGGGGTTGGTGACGACTGCAACGATGGCGTAGTCGGCGACCATGCCGTTGGAGATGTAGATCTTGCCGCCGTTAACGATGTAGTTGCCCTTGCCGTCCTTGACTGCGCTGGTCTCGATGTGAGCAAGGTCAGAGCCGTGGTCGGCCTCGGTCATGCAGATGCAGATGCAGGTGTCGCCGGATGCAACGCCGGGGAGGTACTTTTCCTTCTGTGCCTCAGTGCCGTGGGCGTAGATGTAGGGAGCGACGGTATCGCTGCTCAGACGGGTCAGAACGCCGTTGAGGCCGCGCTTGTTGAGCTCCTCGCCGTAGACGATGGAGTAGAGCATATCAAGCTCTCTGCCGCCGTATTTCTTGTCCAGCCACAGGCAGCCGTAGCCTGCGTCGCCGAACTTTTTGAAGGTCTCCTTGCCGACGGAGTGATTCTTCTCCATGTCCATGTAATAGGGAACGATCTCTCTGTCGAGAAATTCGCCGAACTCCTTGCGGAATGCTTCGTGCGCCTCGGTGAAGGGCAGAAGAGACTTTTTAGGTAAGCTTTGCATAGTAGTTCTCCTTTCAAATTCAATTTCTATGTGTGCGCCCATGTGTGGGGCATTGATTACTTACTGTTTGCTGCGGTTTTCCTTGTTCATTGCTTTGACGAGCTGCTGATTGCGGTTTTCAAGCTTTATGGCCGTGTCAAGATCATTGACACTTTCCATCATATTAAGAAGCTGCTTGCTGTACTGAAGCGCTTCGCTTGTATAGCCTGCGAGCACTCTCGCCTTTTCCATCGCCGCATTGTCAAGTTCGGAAAGCGGATAGCAGCCGGAGGCGTAGCCAAGGCTCATCGCCTCGGGGGCAAGCATATATCTGCCCGTGAGCAGGATATCTCTCGCAACGCCGTCGCCGATAAGGCGGGGCAGCATATACGCACAGCCGAGGTCGCCGCAGCTCATGCTCATTTTCAATAGCGGGCACGAGAACTTTACATCGTCGGCAATGAGCCGGATATCCGACGCCATAGTCAGGAAAAATCCGCCGCCTACTGCGTAGCCGTGGACGGCCGTTATGACGACCTGCCTTGCCTCGTGTACAAGAACGATGAGCTCTCTGAGCTCCTCCTGGAAGTCATAGGACTTGTGTACGCTGTCACGGTCGCCCTCGCCGGGGAACAGGCTCATGAAGTCCGCTCCCGTGCAGAAGGCTCTCTCCCCCTCGCCGCGGATGATGAGCACCTTAGTCTCATCATCCGTTTTGAGGTTGCGGAAGAAGTGCAGCATATCATCGAAAACCTCTCGTGACCACGAGTTGAGCTTTTCCGGTCTGATGAAGCTCATCACGGCTATGCCGGGCTCGGGAAGCTCGACCCGGATATGCTTGTAGTCGTACATACTCTATTACAGAAGGCCCAATGCCATCCAGAGAGGTACGCTGCAGGTCATTGCGATGAGGTTGATGATGCAGTATGCATACGAGCCCTTGGATGCGGTCGCAAAGTCGAGGGAAGGATCGCACATCTTGATAAGGCCTGCGGATGCGGGATTCTGGTATGCGACATTCCAGCAGGTGCCGGATACCCAAGAGGTGAATACGAGGACGAAAATGTTGATGCCGTGTGCCTCAAGCAGCGAGCCGAAGATTGCGATCATGACGGCCATGCAGCAGGACTGAGACACGATGACGAAACGAAGCAGGTAGGTGATGATGCACAGTGCGGGGATGAAGATCCAGGGGCTGCTCATGATGGGAGCGAGGATAGGTCCGAGGATGCCGGCCAGCCAGGTGCTGACGCCGAGAGATGCCATGAGGCCTGCGACGGAAAGAACACCGCCGACGAAGATGGTGATGGTCCACATGCCCTTTGCGCCGACCTCGGGAGGAGTGATCAGGCCGCATGCGATGAATGCGACATCGGCGAGGATGGCGATCATGCCTGCGTCGATCTTGTGTGTGGACTGGGTGAGCCAGAGAACGAGGGCGACGAGAACGATGATGATGCCCTGCTTCTCCTTGGTGCTGATCTTGCCGAGAGCCTTGTACGACTCCTTGATGAACTCAACATTTGCTGCCTTCTGAGTCTCGGTGGGCTTGCAGAAAACGAGGCAGAATACATAAACGAGGACAATGCAGACTACATACCATACGCATGCACGGACAAACCACTGACCCCAGGAAACGCTCTCGCCAACGAAGCCGAGCATGAGTGCGACATAAACAGAGCCGGAAACGAAGGCCATGCCGAGCTGGTTGGTGCCCATGAAGTTTGCAAACCACAGGCCGAGGGACTGCTTGGAGTTGCGCTCTGCGCCGGATGCCTCACAGACCTGGTTCACAAACGGAGCCATCATGGAGGTCTTTGCGGTGGAGGACGGGATGATGGGGCTCATGATAACGCCGGAAAGGAGCATTGCGGTGACCTGACCTGCGTAAGTTCCGGGGAAGCGGGTCAGCACCCACAGAGCGAGGCGCTTCATAAAGCCGCTGTTGTTGATGCCGATGGACATGATGAACACGCCGATGCACAGCCACACGGTGCTGGAGGCGAAGTTCGAGGTGACCTCGGCAACGGTTGCGACCTTGAGTGCTACGAGCACTGCCATAGTGCACAATACTGCTGCCCAGTCGGGGACTGCACGGGAAATGATAAGCACGAGCATGAACACGAAGCAGCCGAGATACTGCCACGCCGCACGGCTCATCTGCTCGGTCTCAGCGGGAAGATATGCGATGAGAACGAGCGCTGCAATTGCGAGTACGAAGCCAAGAAGTGTTCTTTTTGTGTTCTTAGACATTTTCGTCTTCTCCTTTTTTATGTTTATTTTTTAATTAACATTCAACGGGTAAAGTAAATTCTCTGCTATTTTTTCTGGTCATCAAATGCATGCTCAAGATACATTTTTTTGACCGCTTTTCTGTCGGGCTTGCGATTCTTGGTCTTGGGGAGCATGTTCATGGTGTAATACTCCTTGGGGACTTTGAATCTCGAAAGCTTTTCACGGCAGACACGCTCTACCTCGTCAAGATCGACCGTTTTGCCCGGCATGGGCTGAACGAATATTGCGGGAACTTCTCCCCTGCGCTCGTTCGGAACGCCTATGGCTATTGCATCTGCGACATCCGGTGCGGTTATTGCGACCGCCTCCAGCTCGCTGGGGAACACATTGAAGCCGCCGGTTATGATGAGATCTTTCTTCCTGTCGCATATGACAAGGAAGCCCTCCTCATCTATCAGCCCAATGTCTCCGGTGTACAGCCAGCCGTTGCGCAGCATTTTTGCCGTTTCCTCGGGGTTGTCCCAATACTCGTGCATGACACATTCGCCGCGGCAGATTATCTCGCCCGGCGTTCCGTCCTCGACGACCTCGGTGCCGGTCTCCTGATCGACGATGAGGTATTCGATGTTGGGGTTAACTACGCCGACCGTGCCTACCTTGCGGTGGTCATGACCGTTTATGGTTATGGTGTTTACCGTTTCGGTCATGCCGTAGCCCTCGGTGATGACGGCTCCCGTGAGCTCCTCGACACGCTTGATGACATCCACGGGCAGCGGAGCCGAGCCGCAGGTTATGACCTTGAGCGAAGAGATGTCATACTTCTGATACTCCTCATGTGTAGCGATAAGCTTCATCCACAGAGGAACGGACGGCCAAACGGTGGGACGGTACTGCTCGATGACCCTGAGTATCTCGTCAAGGCTCTCGGCAAAGAATATCGTGCCGCCCATGGTGAGGTTTACGACGATGCCCTGACCGAAGCCGAAAGCGTGCGACATGCCCAGTGCGATGATGACCATGTAGTTTTCATAGTCATTGTCATTTAAGAAGGGTCTGAAATACTGCACCTGAGCCATTGCCTTTGCAACAAATGCGTGGTTTGTCTGGCAGCAGCCCTTCAACACGCCGGTAGTACCGCCGGTGTATTGAAGTATCGCAATATCCTCGGGCGAAATTTCGATGTCGGGCTCGGAGGCGTCGTCGGAAATTATGCTCCCCCACGCATTGAGCTCAGCCCAGCGGTTTTCTTTCTCAAGGGTAGGGCAGAACACCGCCTTTTCGATGCTCTGTCTGTCGTCCTTGAGTGCCTGGACTACCGCATCCGCACCGTCCGAGTCTGTTATGACCATCTTCGGCGTGCAGTCTTTGATCCTGCGGATTATCTCATCTGCGGTGGAACGGGGGTTGGTGTTGACCATTATGATGCCGGTCTTGAAGCAGGCATGTGCCAGCGCCACGAACTCAAAGCCGTTTGAGACATAGGTTATGACACGGTCGCCCTTCTCAAGTCCGTTTGCGAGAAAGCCGTTGGCTATTTTTGCTGCAAGAGTATTGCACTCGACATAGCTCATTTTCTCGCCGTTATAAATTACATAGGTCTTGTCGGGATGTTCGTTTACTCTTTCGAGGAACAGCTCCTTGCAGGAAACGGCAGGTATCGGAAAATCGTAGACCACGCAGGGGTCTTTGATCTTATCCCACTTTTTTCTGTATCGGACCAGCGCCTCTTCAAATTGTTTGTTTTGCAGCTGATTCATTTTAATTTTTCCTCATTAAGCTTTTTAAGCTCTAATTCTCCCCTTCCCCTTACTCCCTCCACGAACTGCCGGGGAGGAGCCCGGCAGCCCATGGGGAAAAAGGGGGATTACACAGCCGGACTGTCGTGCGGCGCTGCGCCGCACAGTCCTGAGCTAATTTATATGCTTGCGGCCAGCTTGTAAGCGGACTCGACCGCATCCGGAATTCTTGCTACCTTGACAGCGTCGCCGATGCAGTCAACATTCTTGACCTTGCCGACGAGCTGCTCATACATATCATTATTGGGCTTTGCGCCTGCTGCTATAACAACGGTGTCTGCCGGCAGGGTCTGAACGCCCTCTGCGTTTTCAACAACGACTCCTTCCTTGGTGATCTCGAGGACCTTGGTCTCCTTGAGCATCTTCGTGCCCAGCTGCTTGGTGCGTGCGATTATCGACCAGCGGCTGCCGGGGTTGATGTCGGGAGCGAACTTCTTGCCCATCTCGACGATGGCAACATTGTGAACGCCGTGGTTGAGCAGCTGCTGGAGCTTCTCATAGGGCTCGGTCTTGTAGATCATCATGAATCTCAGCTCATCGGCGGTAAGAGTGCCGATCTCGCCGATGTACATTGCGACCTCAACGCCGACATCGCCGCCGCCGACGACGACGACATTCTTGCCGAGCTCTGCCTTGCCGTCAAACACATCCCATGCGTGAACAACGGGAACGCTGGGGTCTCTGGGGATTGGGGGGATGGACGCCTTCGAGCCGCATGCGAGAACGACACGGTCGAAATCCTTGCTTGCTGCGATAATATCCTCTGCTGTGGCTTCCTTGTTGAGGATTATCTCAACGCCCAGCTCACGGCAGGTGCGCTCGAGCCACTGGCCGAAGAAGCGGATATCATAGCGGCGGGGAGGCGTTGCGGCAAACAGCGAAAGGCCGATGGTGCGGTTGCGCTTTTCCCAAATGGTGACCTTGTGGCCGCGCAGCGCTGCAACACGGGCAAACTCCATGCCGGACGGGCCTGCGCCGATGACGAGGATCTTCTCGGGATTCTCGCTCTTTTTCTCGGTGGGCATGAGACCGTTTTCGTCCTCAAGCTCCTGCTCACGGTTGCACTCGTAGTTGCCGATGCAGCCGATGGGCTTACTGATCATTGCCATGTCAAGGCACTTTGCGTTACATCCTACGCAGGGACGGATGGTAGATGCTTTGCCTGCTATCGCCTTGTTGACAACATCGGGGTCAGCCAGGAACGGACGACCCATAACGATAGCGTCAAAGTCACCTCTGTCGACGAGCTCCTCTGCCTTTTCGATGTTCATGCGCATGCCCTGTGCGACGGGGGCCTTGACTCTTGCCTTGATCTGGCGGCCGAGGTATGCCCATGCGCCGTGGGGAACTTCCATGGTGATGAGGGGAACTGCCGACTCATGCCAGCCTGCGGTGATGGAAAAGCCGTCAACATAGCCGGTCTTGTCCAGAAGCTCGCAGATCTCGGCGATATCGTCGCCGTTGCAGCCGCCGTCCATGAAGTCGCTGCCGCTGACACGAAGCGAAATGGGATAATCCGGGCCGACTGCCTTTCTCATGCCCTCGAGGGTCTCGACCATGAAGCGGCAGCGGTTTTCGAGCGAGCCGCCGTATTCATCGGTACGATGGTTGGTAAGCGGGGAGAAGAACTGGCCGTACAGATAGCCGGAGTTAGTCTCGATCTCGATGCCGTCAAAGCCTGCCTTCTTTGCGATGACCGCAGCGTCTGCCTGCCACTCGACGAACTCCTTGATCTCCTCAACGGTGAGCTCCTTGGGCATTTCAAAGTGAGTGAATCTGCCGGGGATGGGGGACGGTGCAACAGCCTGCTCGCCCTGGATGCTTGCGCGGTTAGCGCATCTGCCGCGATGCATGAGCTGTGCGAATACCTTGCTGCCGCCCTCGTGGATGGCATCGGTCAGCTTCTTGAGCGAGGGGATGTACTTCTCGTCGGTGAGCATTGCGCCGTGGTTGGGATTGTAGCGCACCTTGTCCCACTGCATGTTTGCGAAAATTATAAGGCCGACTCCGCCGAGCGCACGGCGTCTGTAAAATTCAACGACATCATCCATTATAAAGCCGTCGACGGTATGGCCTATGCTCATTGGCGACATGATCACTCTGTTCTTAAGCTCAAGCTGGTTGACCTTAAACGGTGTGTAAAGTCTTTTCATATTTACCTCCTCAGTATCCATAACCTCAGCTCAGTATCGATTATCCCGGCCGGGGAACTGACCGTGTCGGTTATTTTCTTGACGCTCTATTTTTAATGCAAATTCCGTGCCAAGTCTGTTAAAAAATTATTTTTTCTTATTTTGCTCCGCTTAGTCACGACACATTTCGAAGTGTGTACAAAGTTAAAAAAGTCGAACACCCGCCATGCAAGTGTTCGGCTCTTTGTTTGTCTTTTTGTTATTTGTCACTGTGCGTATCCTCTGCACCGTTGAGTATCCTGTAGAGCGTGGAGCGTGAAACGCCCATCTCCTGTGCGACCTTGGATTTGTTGCCCTTAAACTCGACCATGAGCTTCTTTGCCATCTCGAGCCGCTGCTTTGTGAAGAAGTCGCTCATCATCCGAAGCTCCGTGCCCTCGGACTCCGCCGCGGGGCTCTCCGCCGCCCGTTCGAGCTTGGTTATGCTCTGCGGGAGGTCCTCGTACTCGATGCAGTCGCTTTTGCAGACGATGACGCTATATTCCATGCAGTTGCGCAGCTCACGGACATTGCCCGGCCAGTCGTATTCTGTCATGGCGACGACCGCAGCGGGGCTAATCTCGTGAATATTCTTCCCGTTTTCAAGCGCAAAGCGTTCAAGGAAGTACTCTGCCAGCTCCTTTATGTCCGCCCTGCGCCGTCTGAGCGGTATCATGGTGAGGTTTATGACATTCAAACGGTAGTACAGGTCTGCCCTGAAGCTGCCGTCGGCAATGCATTTCGTGAGGTCCTTGTTGGTGGCTGTAACTATTCGTACATCTACATTTATAGGCTTTGTTGCGCCTATGCGGGTTATACAGTTATCCTCCAGCGCACGCAAAAGGACGCTCTGCATTTCAACGGGCATTTCGCCTATCTCGTCTAAGAACAGCGTGCCGCCGTCGGCAAGCTCGAACTTTCCCTTTGCGCCCGTGCGGCTTGCGCCTGTAAACGAGCCGCCGACATAGCCGAAAAGCTCGCTGCCTATAAGATCACGGGGTATCGCCGCACAGTTTACGGCGACAAAGGGCTTGTCCTTGCGCTGGCTGGTGCAATGGATCGCATTTGCAAAAAGCTCCTTGCCCGTGCCCGATTCGCCCTGAATAAGTATGGGGCTCGAGGTCGACGAGATCTGCTCGGCAAAGCGCTTGAGCTGCACGAAATTATCCGAAACACCGATGAGATCATCGAAGGTATAGCGTGCATAATTGCCGTCTGCGGGCTTTTCCTCTTTCTTGATTTTGCCCTTATAAATGGTGATAAGTGCACCGAATTGGCGCAAATTCGTGTTAATTATGCTGCAATCGGCAAAATACTGCTCTCTTGAGCCATTTGGATGCACAAGCTCGACGGGCTTGCCGATGACCTTTTTGCCCTCGGCTATCTTCGACACGAGCGACATGAGCTCGGGGCAGATATCGCCCAAAAAACTGTTAATGGTCTCCTGCGGATGGTAGTTATAAAAGTCGTAGAACATGTCGTTTGCGAAGGTGACTGAGCAGCTGTTGTCGACCATTATAACTATATCGTTCGTGCTTCCTCGGCTGTATTCGTTGCGCTGCATGATATCACGCATGATAACATCCTTGGTCACATGGCCGGTCGTTATGATGGTCTCGGTCGATTCGAGCAGCTTAAAAAGGTTGTACATGCGCTCATCGAAGTTTTCCTTATAGGTGATTATCATGACATAGCCGTTTCGGCTGTATTTGCCCTTAATTCTGAACGCAAAGGTAACATAGGGCTTAAAAGCGTCCAGATAATGTTCATCTCCGATGACCCATGTGCTGTTGGGGCTTCGTGCGGACATGACGGCAGCGTTCGTTCCGGCGATATTCTCGCCGACATTGCCGCCGAGCTTAATATTCTTTGCGGAAAGCTCATCCTTGAGCTTTTTGTCGCCGTAGCGTCCGAAAATATCAAAGTTTTCGTACAGATACAGAAGCACGGAGTTGTTAGCTGCCAGTGTCTCCGCCACTGCCTGATAATACTCGGGCGTGCTCTTGCGCATGAGCCTGATATGACCCGTGACATGATTTTTGCACCGCTCACGGTCGGCCTCCGTCACCTCGGGCAGAGCCTGCGTGTGCATATCAAGTCCGTTTCTCTCGCACATGTATCTTGAGCTTTCGAGCATGCTGAGGTACTCTTTTTCACGAATGAGAAAATCCATATTCATGCCGCTGCGCCTCCGAAAAAAATTTTTTATTGCTCAGAAAAAGTTCGTCTGTGCCATTGTAACACTAAGTGCGCAGTGTGTCAAATTGTTAAAAGTGTGTCATCTTCGGTCACCGTATTTGAAACAAAGTGTGTCACGATGATACACTTGTGTCGTTCACCCTTGTGCAATTCTATATTTTTCAACTTGATTTTGTATAAGTATTTTGATATCATTGATAGGTATGTAAAAAGTGTTTCAAATAGTCAAATTGTAAACAAATATATTTTTGTGTCATTTCGAGGTAAAAAACCGCTGCCATGAAGCTGAAGAACGCCGTCACAATTAAACAGACGATCGCACCGGCGACCATTCAGCTGCTGGAGATGGTGCAGCTGAACACCGTGGAGCTCGGCAGATATCTCACCGAGCAGGCCATGGAAAACCCCGCTATCGACATCGACGAGCTTGCCGCAGCGTCAAAAAGCGGCGAGCTTGCAGGCCGTGTCGAGTGGCTCGGCTCGTTTGGCTCGCAGCGTCCGGAGAGCGTCGGCAGCGCCGATGATGACGACACGCCCGACAGCCCCATCGCATCCTGCACGAAGCAGACCGATGTCCGCTCGTATCTTTTGAGCATGCTTTTAAGCTCCGATGCCGACAGGGACACGAAAAGGATATACCGCTATCTCATCGGCTGCGTCGACAGCCGTGGTTTTCTTTCCGAGGACTGGGACAAGACGGCGCAGAAGCTAGGTGTCGAGCGCAAAGCGGTCGAAGCCTGCGTTGCCGTCATGCGCTCCCTGCCGCCGACGGGCATATGCGCCGAGGATGTGCGAGGCTGCCTGACGGCGCAGCTGAGCAAGAGTGACAGTGTCGCCCGCAGCATCGTCGGAAGCTTCCTTGAGGAGCTTTCGCACGGGCACTATACGCAGATATCAAAATCGCTGGGTGTCCCCGTGAGCGCAGTGCGCAGCGCCGAAAAGCGCATAAAAGGGCTCTACCCCTACCCCACGTCGGCGCTTGAGGGCAGCCGGGACGCCGACGGCATGTACATTTACCCCGACCTCAGCGTCGAGCAGACCGCCGACGGGCTGAGCATTTCCCTGTGCCGACCGTACAGTCCGCATCTGAAGATCAGCTCGTTCTGCAGGGAGCTCAAGAAATCGACGGACGACGAGAGCGTCATAAGCTACATTGACGAGCGCATGGCGGCAGCCGGCAGGCTGTATCAGAATGTGTGCCGCTGCGAGAAAACCGTCCTGAGCTGCTTTGAAACGCTTGCGAAAATGCAGAGCGATTATTTGTGCGGCGTTTCGGACACCCTCAAGCCCATGACGCTTGCCGATATCGCCGACTCCACGGGGCTGAGCATTTCCACCGTCAGCCGCACGGTGCGTGGCAAGTACATCCAGTGCAAGCGTGGCGTTATCCCGGCAAAGCTATTCTTCACCGCAAAGCTAGAGAGCAAGGGCGGCGCACGCTCGGCAGACGAAGCAAAAAAGCTCCTGCGTGAAGCCATCGACGGCGAGGACAAGGCTTCTCCCCTGTCCGATGCTCAGCTCAGCGACATTTTGACCCAAAAAGGTTTTTCAATTTCACGGCGCACCGTCGCCAAATACCGTGACGAGCTCAGCATCCCGGGCACATATGTAAGAAAGAAATGAGGGATATTCATGTTATACGAATTTGAAGGCAAGCGCCCGAAGATAGACCCGAGCGCATTTATAAGCGACAGTGCCGTCATCATCGGCGATGTGACCATCGGCGCACGCTGCTATGTAGGCCCGGGTGCTGTCATCCGCGGCGACGAGCGGCCGATATTTATAGGCGACGAGACCGCCGTTGAGGATCTGTGCCTTATCCATGTCGGAGGTCCGGACGCCAAGACCGACGGCTGCCACATCGGCAAGCGGGTCACGATAGGCCACAGTGCGATAGTCCACGGAAACCACATCAGGGACGGCGCAAACATCGGCATGGGTGCGATAATAAGCCTGTTTGCCGATATCGGCGAATACGCCGTTGTCGCCGAGGGCGCAGTGGTAAAAAAGCAGCAGACCATCCCGTCCCGTGTGGTCGTTGGCGGCGCTCCGGCGAAGGTGCTGCGTTTGCTTGATGACAAGGACATTTACGCCTGGGAGCGCAGCAAGCAGACCTACATCGACCTTGCCGCACGCTGCAACGCCCCGAACGGCCTTGTGAGAATTGACTGATAGGCATAAAAAATCTCCCATCCGATGGATGGGAGATTTTTCAGTCAGCCAAGAACATTAAAACACAGAAGCAACGAGCAAAATTCAATACGCAGCAGGGGGAGTGTGAGGGGGTAACGAAGTGTCGGTGCGGTAGTGAATGACATGCCGGGGGCATGTCAG
>CAKTQR010000012.1 GCA_934597175.1 uncultured Oscillospiraceae bacterium
GTCCCGCCTCAAATTTGATTATAGCCATCAAAAACGCCTGAGTTATCAGGCTTTTTGACGAGCATAGCGAGATTTTTTGTGAAGCAAAGCATCACAAAAAATGTGGCGTGTTTTGAAGCGTGCAAAAAAGTCACAAGACTTTTTTGACACGCTGAAGCGACCCGCTCGGGTCGCTTTTTTTAATAGTTTACAGTTATCAAAAAAGCAAGTATAATCGAGTTATACCGCATCGGAGGTCAGTGCCATGCCAAAGGCAAAGTGGAATTTGAACACCGTTTACATATCCGAAAGACTGCAGGAGAGCCTGCGGCCTATATCCCGCTGCGCCATGACGACCATGGTCGCACCCATGGGCTACGGCAAGACCACGGCGGTCAACTGGTATCTTGACGAGCGGGCAAAGCAGGAGAAAATGCGGGTCATACGCATAAGCGTGTATTCCGATAACCTCGCTATCTTCTGGAAAAGCGTGCAGGAGGCCTTCGCCCGCTCGGACTTTGATTTCCTGCGGGATTACACCTGTCCGACGGATGCCTCCGGCGGCGGGCTGCTGGTGGAGGATATCTGCCATGAGCTGGCGGGGGATACGGCAAGCTATATTTTCATCGATGACTTTCATCTTCTGACCGACAGACGGGCATCCCGCTTTTTGTGCATGCTTGCAAACAAGCTGCCGTCAAATGTGCATCTTCTGGTCGCCAGCCGTGACCGTTTTCTCCCCGCTGCCGAGACCGTGCGCCTTGGCGCAAGGGTGTACAATATCGGCACAGAGCAGCTCAGGCTAAACCACACGGAGCTTGCCGTGTACGCCCACCGCTGCGGAACGGAGCTTACCGACACGCAGGTGGAAAGCTTGCTGTATTCCAGTGAGGGCTGGTTTTCCGCCGTGTACCTCAATCTGCGCACGCTCTCCGAGCACGGCGTGCTGCCCAGCCGCAATTCGGATATCTATTCGACCTTTACCGCCGCAATGATCGACCCGCTGCCCGAGCGGCAGAGGCGCTTTCTTGCGGTCATGGGTCTTGCCGACGAGTTCACTGCCGAGATGGCGCAGTTCGTGACCGAGGATGACGACGCAGGAGCGCTTTTAGCCCGGCTCACCGAGCAGAACGCCTTTGTCAAGCGCCTGCCCGACGGGGCGGCATATCGCTTCCACCACATGATGAAGGAGTGCGCCGAGCAAAGCTTTTCAGAGCTTGAGCCCGATGCACAGAGGCGCTATTTGGAGCGCTTCGGCGAGTGGTACACCGAGCACGGGCAGTATCTGCATGCTCTTGCCGCCTACCGCAGAAGCGAAAATTACGCTGCGCTGCTTCGGGTCGTGCGCATGGATGCGGGCATATTGCTTGCCTCGCTCGACCCCAAAACGGTGCTCGAAGTGCTCGATGTCTGCCCGACGGAGACACTCAAGGCAAACCCGTTTGCACTTTTGGTTTTGATGCGCCGCATGTTCACCTGGCGGCAGATACCCAAGATGATGGAGCTGAAAACGCTGCTTCTGACCGCCATCGAGGAGCACCCCGAGCTGGCAGAGCGGGAGCGGGGAAACCTTTTGGGCGAGTGCGACCTTATAATGAGCTTTCTGTGCTACAACGATATCAGCGCCATGAGCAGACTGCACCGCAGCGCCAGTGCGCAGATGTCACGCCCCGCCATCAGTATCCAAAACAGCGGCGGCTGGACCTTCGGCTCGCCGTCGGTGCTCATGATGTTTTACCGTGCGCCCGGTGAGCTTGAAAGCGAGCTTTCAAAGATGGACGAGTGCATGCCGCATTACTACAGAATAACCGGAAACCACGGTCAGGGAGCGGAGAAGATAATGCGGGCAGAGGCGGCATTTATGCAGGGACGATTTACCGATGCGCTCATCGAGCTTGAAAGCGCCTATGCGCAGATCGAAGGCAACGGGCAGGAGAACATGGCTCTGTGCTGCGATTTTCTGGCGCAGCGGCTGTCGCTTGCTGCCGGCATTGCGCAGCGGTACACATTTGACGAGCGCTACTGCCGACTGCTGCACCGCCACAACGCCTCATGGATAGACCTTTGGAATGCAGCGGGCGCATATTACTATGCCCTGTGCGGCAAAGCGGATAAGATACCGGACATTTTTGCGCAGCATCGGCTGTCGGATATAAACCTGCTTGCCCCGGGCAAGCCCATGACGGAGATGATAGAAAATCAGGTCTGCCTCGCCCAAGGCGCTTACGCCAAGGTGATAGGCCGCAGCACCGAGCAGCTCGGCATGTGCAATGGCATGCACTATGCGCTTGTCGCTCTGCATGTGCGCATCCAGACCGCGGCGGCGTATGCGCTGCTGGGCAAGACCGAGGATGCTCGGGCGCAGCTTGAAATTGCGCTGGGCGCTGCCGAGCCAGACTGCTTTGTTATGCCGTTTGTCGAAAACTACGGCTATCTGCGAAATTTGCTCGCTGCCGAGCCGAAAAGCAGGCTTATCGATAAGATAACCGAGCTTGGCGAGGCGGCACAGCGAAGGGCAGAGCAAAGCGCCCGACCGGCGGCGTTTGCCGAGCTCACCGAGCGGGAGTTTGAGATAGTTTCGCTCATGGCGCAAAGGCTCAGTAACCGTGAAATTGCGCAAAAGCTCTATCTGTCCGAGGGCAGCGTCAAGCAGTATGTCAGCCAAATTTACTCCAAGCTGCACATCGACGGCAGCGTCCGAACGAAAAGAGCACGGATATCCGAGCTTTTTCAGCAAAAAACCTAACCATTGGTTAATATCAATGTCAAAAGATCCACTGTACAATGTAGGTACAGTGGATCTTTTCTGCGAAAGGAGGTAATCCCTTGGATAGAAGGTATCTCACATCCGTTACGCCACTGGCCGACCGCATTTTGCAGGTCGATTTTGTATCCGGCAGCAGGCTTTTG
Organism: uncultured Oscillospiraceae bacterium; assembly: GCA_934597175.1. Lineage (GTDB taxonomy): Bacteria > Bacillota > Clostridia > Oscillospirales > Oscillospiraceae > F23-B02. The sequence continues at coordinate 2,890 of CAKTQR010000012.1, forward strand.
CTCGACATGAAGCCGTATCTGGACAAGATGCGCTTTCGCTCACTGACCGATGACACGGTCTGGAACAGCGCCGTCACAAACGGTATCTTTGTCCGCTTCGGGAATGTTGAGCTGAGCCATGACGAGATGCTGTACATGGCCGAACAGGAAATTTAATTAAGGAGAAATATTATGAAAAACTCGAAAGCATTGTACATTTTGCTCGCACTCGTTATGTGCCTGAGCCTTGCTGCCTGCGGAGGCGGCGAAGATGAGATCACCACGCCCGCATGGTTTGAGGGTATGGTCAGCGACTCGCAGAATAAGGCCGACTTCAACCTCTACGGCGGCACTTGGACGGGCGATAACGGCAGCATGGTCGTCGAAATGTCCGAAAGCGGCGATGAGGTGCGATTTGCGCTGTATGACGCAAACAATGAGATAACCGCCAGCGGCTTTATACAGACCGAGCCCCAGTACAACGCCGATTATTTCTACAACGAGCATGACGGCGTTGCCCACCTGTGCTCCGTCCCCGGCGATGTCCTAACGGTCGACGGCTTCGGCGAGTTCACCAAGGTGAGCGGCGACGCACCGGGCGAAAATGTCGGCGACACGGACTACAGCGCACTTGCCGGCGAGTGGTATCTCGACGGTGAGGAGAACGCACTGAGCGTCGTCGAGATAAGAGCCGACGGCGGCTGGTCGCTTCTCGAGCTCATGGACGGCGACACCGAACGCACTGCGGTCGACTGGGGCAAGCTTCAGACCGCCGACGGCGAGGGCGCATACTCCGCCGTTTCCGATAATTTTGAGGATGTTGCCTACGACATGACCGTTGTAGACGGCACAACATTTTACTGGGGCGGCGAAAACGACAACTATCAGAAGCTGTCGTAAGGAGTGAGGCGATGAAAAAGCTTTTTGCGCTCGCAATTGCGCTGCTATTGTGCCTTAGCGCCTGCGGCAATAAGGACCCCGGCGATGTTGTCGGCGACGATTGGCGTGTAACGGGCGTTGTGAACGCCGCAGGCAGCATCACCCGTGACGGGCTGGATGTTGATGTGCTCGTGTGCGTCGACACAGACTGCGCAGATTTTTACTACGACACCGCCGAGCATGTGCTGTTTGACTATGTCGATTATCCCGTCGCCATGGAGGATGCGGCGCAGCAGTTTCGAAGCATCGACTTTGCCGACCGCAACGGCGACGGCGACAGCGATGTCTCCATGCTGTTCGGGCCGGAAGATAAGCTTACGCTGATGGTGTGGTTTTGGGATGCCGAGACCGAGAAGTTTGTATATCAGGCAGAGGAGTCGCAGCTGCTCTCCGACTCCGGCATGGACGGGTGGCTCAGCGGCACATGGTGTCTCGACGGCGACGACACCGCCGACAGCATCATCAAAATCGACGGCACGGACTGGACGCTCTACGAGCGCACCGACGGCAGCCTGACCGCCGTTGACAACGGCGCACTCAGAGTTACCGACGAGGCGCAGGGACACTATGCCGCCGACTCGGATGTCACGGACGGCGCTTCGTATAATCTTGTCGTCGGCGACGAAAACGGCTTTTATTGGGGCACACCCGGCGATTATGCGCTGTACATGCGGCCGGATAAGGAGTAATGATATGAAAAAACAAAGCTTTTTAGCAGCGATATTGGCACTTTTCATGTGCCTGAGCCTTGCCGCCTGCGGGGGAAGCGCCGACGACTGGCGCACGGACGGCGAGGTGGTCGCCAAGGGAACGATAACCCACGACGGCGAGAGCGTTGATGTGCTCGTGGCCGTAAGCGAGACTTCCGCTGCCTTTTACCGTGACACCGCCGAGCAGGTGCTCTTTGACAGCGTGCTGTTTCCAATGAGCGTTCCCGACGCAAAGCAGGCGTTTTCAAGCATCTCGTTTGACGATATCGACGGCGACGGCGAAAGCGATGTTGTCGTCCGCTTTGAGCATGCAGTCGGCGACACGACGGAGCTTGTGTGGATATGGGACCCTGCCGACCGCTACATGTTCAGCGAGGAGCTGTCCACCAACTTGGTCGGCGGCGACGACACCGAGCCTACAGAGCCGTACTTCACCGCAAACGGTTTGACTACAAATGCCGAGCCGGGGAAGGGCACGGTGAAGCTCACTGACGGCGCAAGCTTTTACGCAAATTTGGGCGAGGGCTACGCCACCGGCGACTGCTACTGGGAGGTCAGCATTGAGTATGACCGGACCCACGACGGTATTCGGGAAATGCAGTTTGATGCAAAGTGCTATATCCCCGCAAGCTCCGTGCCGGCTTTCAGCAAGGACTTTATCACCGTCACCGACAGCGAGCTTTACGATGCCTACTCCGGCGTGTGGCTCACCGCCGCAACCGCCTACGGCAGCAGCGAGCGTGGCGACAATTACTATGTCCACACCGTCGAGCGTGACGGCGTGAGCAGCACCATCGAGTTTGCCTACTCCACCGACTGGCAGTACAATGTCGGCGACTGGGCGCAGGTGCTCACAAAAAGCTATGTCGTGTACATGCCCGAGGACTACGACGGCCTTGTTTTTGCCGCCGAGGCTCAGCCGGATAATTACAAGGACAGCGCAAAGCGCATGCAGCTGGACAGCATCGCACCCGAAGCGGCCATCATGGATATCCCCACACTTGACCCGCACAGCAATCTGTACTTCGCCATCTGCGGGTGATATAACGCAAAAACCTCCGGTCAAACCGGAGGTTTTTTTGTTTTATGTGTCTATTTCGCTGTAGTCGATGACGATCTTTTTGCACTCGGCGCACCTGTATGCTTCCACGGCGCTGCCGGAAAGCGGGCCGCCGCCGGTCGCAAGTTCAAGGGAGCAATCGTTCAGCGGCGGAAGTCTGGACACCGTGCGTTTCTTTTCCGACCAGTAAACTCCGTCAATGCACTGAATATAGCCCAGTGTCATTTCGGCGCTGCAATACGGGCATTTCATATGGGATCATCTCCTTTAAATACTTTTTTGCTTTTTACCTATATAACGGTCAGAGCAGGAAAAAGGGACAGACTTTTTTGAAAAAATTTTTCCGCACATTGTCGGTCGCTTACCACTTTTCATTGCACCATACTTGTGGTATAACTTGAAATATATAGTCGACTGATCACCAGTGAGGAACAAGCTATGATGATACTCCTGCTTGGCATTTTGAATGATGAACAGCGTACGCTGGTCGAGCGGATATTCCGTGAGCACCGTGGTCGCTTTCTGCGCATTTCGTTTAAAATCGTGAGATCAGAGGAGACCGCAGAGGATGTCGTGTCCACCGCATTTATAAAAATCATGGACAACATCGAAAAAATCGCCAATCTGCCCTGTCCCCAAATGACCGCTTTCTGCGTTACTATAGTGAAAAACGCATCAATTGATGTCCTGCGAGACAGCCGCCGGAGCACCGAGCTTGATAATTGGGACGGCGTTTCGGACGAATGCTCCGATGACCTTGCCGACGAGTGCATCCGCAACGCCGATGTGCGAAGGCTGACGGGGCTTATCGACCGCCTTGACCCCGATGACCGGCGCTTTGTCTACCTTCGCTACGCCGAGGAGATGGGATACAAGGAGATAGGGCAGCTGCTGAACATCTCCGAGGACGCCGCAAAAAAGCGTGGACAGCGGCTGGTAAAGAAGCTTCGAAAACTGTACGAGGGAGGTGAGCGGCATGGACATGACCTGGCAGGCACTGCTTCAAGAGGCGGCGAAGACTAGCCTTGATAATGCCGCAGCCGAAGATGCTGCTTGTGCCGATTTAAGTCTATCACAGATAGATGAGCTTGGCAAGAAAATCCTGCTGCTGCCCCATCAGGGGGTCACCCTGCTGCTCAGCCGATATTGCTTCCGCCTGTCCCCGGAGGAGACGGAAATGCTCTTCGGACTCAATAATGCCAAGGGGCGCTTTCGCTTTTACAGGCAGCTGCTGTCGTCGAGCATGGGACTCGGGGAGGGCTGCGTTGTCTCCGACGATGCGCTCGAAAAAGCCTGCCAAATTGCCATGAACGACTACCTGCACACCGAGCTTGAAAAGAGCAGCCGACCCCATAGGGTGCGGAAAAAGTTCTGGAAAACCGTTGCGGTCGCAGCGGTCACGGCGGCGCTGCTGTTCTCGACCTGCATGGCGGCAAGTGCGCAATTCAGGGAGCGGGTCATTTCGTGGGTGGTCGAGACCTTTGAGGAATACAGCGTTTTTGAACTGCACGGCGGCGAGGAGCAGGACTTGACGGCGTATCACGCCACCTACCTTCCCGACGGTGCGGTCTTGAAAGAGACGATCGAACAGCCGGAGCTTATCGTCTACGAATACACCGTCGTCGAGGAAGCGGATCTGCACATCTTAGTTAGCCAATCGGACACAAGAAACAGTCTTGACACCGAGGACGCAGAGGTCACACCGTTTGACAAGGACGGGGTGACCGGCTACTTCATCACGAAAGATGATGTGAGCTTCGTATGCTTCGAGCGGGACGGCTGCTTCTTTGCCGTCTTTGGCTCGATCGACACCGATGAGCTTTGGAAGATCGCCGCAGGTATCGAGAAAAATTAAAAAATCTTGTCCCCTTTTTCCTCCTTGTGCGTTATATGGGTGATATCCCAAAATGCATAAGGAGGATTTGGATATGAAAAAGTTTCTTTTAGGATTGGCGCTGTTTCTCGGAGGTCAGATAGGGCTTTCCGGCTGGCTCATCGCAAGCACATCAATCGTCGAGCGGGGCGGGGGAGCATCGATCGTGAGTGCACTTCGCTGCGGGGACGGCGTTGCAGTCGCCGTGCTGTTCGTCCTGATGGCGCTGGTCGGACTCGTGCTTGCAATTTATGAAATAGTTCAGGAGCAATAGAATGAAAAATAAGCTTGCGGCAGTTTTGGCAGTCGTGCTCGCCCTTTTGGCGGTCGTGTTCTGCGTCCTTTGGCAGAGGGCTGTGTACGACACATCCGAGCTTGAAGCCTTTGCGCAGGCGGAGGCGCAGGAAGCTTACACCCATTTCGCGGACTATCAGTCCGGCAATGACGACGCCGACTATTGGCAGGGCGTCGCCGCCTTCCATGCGTTCACCGACGCATACGGCGTCGTGACGGAGGGCACGAACAAGTCTGCAAACCGAGTTTTCTGCGACGAGGTCTACGGCAGCTTGACCCTGTCCCCGGAGCTGTCGCAAGCCCACATCCCGGACATCGTCTCCGTCATGAAGCTTCTCTCCGAGAACATCTCGGACGAATCCGCCTATACAGAGATGCTTGAGCTGCGGAATACACTTGAGCATGGCTGAAACGCTGTAAAATTTGATGTTGAATTTTACAGCAAAACAGGGTATACTATGCTCGAAAGGAGCTGGTGTATATGCCGAACATTAAACCCATTTCCGACCTGAGAAACTACAGCGAGGTGCTGCATGATGTGGCGGTCGGCGCTCCTGTCTTCCTGACGAAGAACGGGCGGGGGCGGTATGCCATCGTGGATATTAAGGACTACGAGAAGGCGCAGGCGACGCTCAAGCTTATGAACGAGCTTGCCAAGGGCCGCAAGTCCGGCGAGGAAAAGGGCTGGCTGACATTGGAGACCGTGGAGGAGCACCTCGGGGTAGAGCATGAATGAAGTGCATGTGTCGCCGAAGGCGCTGGAAGATCTAACGGAGATAAAAACTTATATCACCGATGAGCTTGAAAACCCGCAGGCGGCGGTGTCGACAGTTGCGAAGATGATCAAAACGATTCGCCTGCTGCGTGAGCATGCCCAACTCGGTGCACCGCTATCCTCCGTTGCCGATATCGATAGCGACTACCGCTATCTTATAAGCGGCAGCTACATGATTTTTTACCGCACAGCCGATAGAAATGTTTTTATCGACCGCATCCTGTACGCTCGCCGAGACTATCTTCACATCCTGTTTGACGACCTCAATTTTGATGAGTAAAAAACGCCGCAACGACCGTTGCGGCGTTTCGCTGTATTGTATTAGAAAAGTGGTAGAAAAAGCAGGCTGACAAAAGTTTTAGAGAAAAATAAAAAAGCTCTGAAACCGTTCAGTTTCAAAGCTTTTTCACTTGGTGGAGATAAGCGGGATCGAACCGCTGAGCTTTTGCGGAATGACGCAAAAGCCGCCTCCGGCGGCAATAATTAAATAAAAACATTCAAGTGGTCAGCGGTTAATAATCAAGATAAAACAAAAAAGACAGGAGCAAGTCCTGTCTTTTTCACTTGGTGGAGATAAGCGGGATCGAACCGCTGACCTCTTGAATGCCATTCAAGCGCTCTCCCAGCTGAGCTATACCCCCGAGTGCAAGAGATATTCTAGCAGAATCGAGCGGCGTTGTCAACTGTAAATATTCCGTTTTTGCGTTTATTCGTCGAACATATAGCTGATATCCTTGCGATAGCGGAATTTTTTCTCCTTGCCTTTGATAAGCCGCACTATGGCGTGGCGGTTTTCGATGAACACGACGAGCGCCGTCAGCAGGACAAGATACTTGACAAAGGGAGTATCGACCAGCATAAATGCCGTAAGGCACATCATGAGCGTTGCGGCGAGCTTTGCAAGCGAGACATAGCGGGTCGCAAAGTACACGATGAGAAACATCATGAGCGTGGCAAAGCCGACACCGGAGGCGACGAAGAACGCACCGAGGCCGACGACCAGTATGCTTGTCGAGCCCTTGAAGCGGTACATTATCGGGAACACTGTGCCCAATGTCATACAGAACATGGCAAAGGCGTGACCTACATCGGCGTGGCCGACGATGCCGAGCAATATGCCGCCGAGTATCAGCGGAATGAGCGCCTTTGCAGCCTCGATACCCAAAAACTTCGCAAGACCCTTTTTACCGAAGTCCTTGACAAAGCGGGTGATGCCCAGGTTATCCAGCGGGTAATCCTTCTTGATATCACGGTGGAAGATCAGATTTGATGTGAGGTTAACGGTGCTGATGCTGCCGAAAAAGTAGGCGACAAGAGCGGTCACGGAGAGCAGAAAAGCGGTCATTCCTTGTCTCCCTTCTGCCGGATGACCAGCCTGATGGGCGTACCTTCAAGGCCGAACACGGCACGGATCTGATTTTCGATATAGCGCTGATACGAGAAGTGGAACAACTCCTTTGAGTTGCAGAAAATGACGAAGTTTGGCGGCTTGATGCCGGTCTGCGTCATGTAGTACACCTTGAGTCTGCGACCCTTATCGGTGGGCGGCTGCACACGGGCCTGAGCGTCGGCAAGGACATTGTTGAGCATGCCGGTGGTGATGCGCATGTTGCTCTGGTCGTTGACGAAGTTGACGAGCTCAAAAATGCGGTCGGTGCGCTGACCGGTGACGGCGGAGATAAACAGCACCGGAGCGTAGCTCATGAAGCTGAGGTCACGCATGACCTCCTTGCGCATTTTCTCAAGCGTGCCGGTCTCTTTCTCGATAAGATCCCACTTGTTGACGACAATGATGCTCGCCTTGCCGGCTTCATGCGCAAGACCTGCGATTTTGGTGTCCTGCTCGGTCACGCCCTCACGGGCGTCGATCATGATAAGGCAGACATCGGCACGCTCAATTGCCATTTGCGCACGCATGACGGAAAACTTTTCGACACGCTCATCGACCTTCGACTTGCGGCGGATACCGGCGGTGTCGATGAACACATATTTGCCGAACTTATTGTCAATTTCCGAGTCCACGGCATCACGGGTCGTGCCCGCCATGTTGCTGACGATGACACGCTTTTCGCCGAGAATGTGGTTAATGAGCGAGGATTTGCCGACATTGGGCTTGCCGATGACGGCGACCTTGATGCGGTCGTCCTCCTCGTCCTCGTCGCTGTCCTCGGGAAAGTGCTTTGTGCACTCGTCCAATAGGTCGCCCGTGCCGTGACCGTGAACGGCCGAAACGGCGATGGGGTCGCCCATGCCGAGTTCGTAAAACTCGTATATCGCAGGGTCGACACGGCCGGTCGAGTCCATCTTGTTGACAGCCAGCACCGTGGGCTTTTTCGAGCGCAGCAGCATGTTCGCAACATCCTTGTCGGCTGCGGTGACGCCCGTGCGCACATCGGTGACGAGGATGATGACATCCGCTGCGCTTATGGCGATGTTCGCCTGCTCACGCATGAACATGAGTATCTCATTATCTGTCGTGGGCTCGATGCCGCCGGTGTCGACGATGTCGAACTTATGGCCGCACCACTCGCACTCGGCGTACAGCCTGTCACGGGTGACGCCGGGCGTGTCCTCAACGATGGACAAGCGCTTGCCCACGAGCTTATTAAACAGCATTGATTTGCCGACATTCGGTCTGCCGACAATGGCTACGAGAGGTTTTGACATTTATTCAACCTCCATTCTGATTGTATTTATAAAATTGCTCTTTATCAAATCGGCTCATTTCGCCGTCCCGGGCGGGGAGCTTCACCTCGGGGAGACTGTCGCCGGAGATTGCGTCCCACAGGTCAAAGCCGTCCTGCCCGATGGGGTAGATGGGCACGCCGAGAGCGGTGACCGCATCCTCTAAAAGCACATCGTCCAGAAAGTCCATCTCGTCACGGCGAAGCATATTCTGCGAGATGAAAAGCCGCTCGCCGAGCTCCTTGCCCTTGAGCTGATTTATAAGGTCGCCGCCGGTGATAAGGCCGGTGACATTTATGCTGTGACCGAAGAAGTCGTTTTCGATGGCGTAGACCCTTCCGTTTATATTATCATACTTTTCGTGCGCTGCGCAAACAAGTTTTTCAAAAAACGGGGCGACCGACACGCCGCAGGCGATGGAAAACGGCACACCGTCGGGCTTATCCGACAGGCTCAGCGCCGATTTAAACTCCGTTTCCAGAAGCCTTATCATGCCGACACCGTTTTCAAGCTGCGTGTGCTCCTCGTAAAACTCGTCGTCGGGAAGCTCACGGCGAGCGCAGATATACATCTCGTCCGAGCAGAAAAACAGCCGTGTGCCGAACTTTTTAAGGCACTCGTTGCCAAACTCGGTGACAAGATCTATCGTCTCGCCGGCGTGCTCGGGCGTAAAGGGTTTAAGCTCGTAAAGCCCCTCACGGAATTTCGTAAGCCCCACCGGCACGATGGAAACACTGTGCACCGCAGGGTACATTTCCGCAAGCTCACGCATGGTGCGTTTGAGCTCGTCCCCGTCGTTTAGCCCGGGGCAGCAGACTATCTGACAGTTCATCCTGATGCCCGCCTCGGCAAAGCGGCGCATGATGTCGACGCATCTTCCGGCAAAGCGGTTGCGCAGCATCTTGACCCGCAGCTCGGGATCTGTCGCATGCACCGAGACATTGATAGGGCTTATATGCAGGTCGCATATGCGCTGTATCTCACGGTCGGAAAGATTCGTCATGGTGATGTAGTTTCCCAAGAGAAAGCTCAGGCGTGCGTCGTCGTCCTTAAAATACATCGTGCGTCGCATGCCCGTGGGCAGCTGATCGATAAAGCAGAACACGCAGTTGTTTGCGCAGCTGCGGGGCTTGTCCATTAGGTAGGTCTCAAACTCAAGCCCGAGATCCTGACCCTCGGCTTTTGCCACATGCACGGTGTGCTCAAGTCCCTCGGGTGTGCGCACGGTGACGCTGACCTCAGGGTCGTAGCCGAAGAACTTGTAGTCGAGCACATCGACGACCTCCTTGCCGTTTATGGCAAGCAGTGTGTCGCCGACACGGATGCGATGCTTCAGGGGGCTTCCGTCTTCAATTTTGGATATTACATTACCCATTTAGATTCCTTTAAGCAAAAAGAGGAAAGGGATAGCCTTTCCTCTTTAAGCGTTTTAATTACTCTTCTACCTTCAGGACCTGACGGCCGTTGTACATACCGCAAGCCTTGCAGGCACGATGAGGCATTTTGAAAGCACCACAGTTGGGGCACTTTACGATGCCGGGAGCCTCAAGCTTCCAATGAGAGGAACGCCTCTTGTCTCGTCTCTGTCTTGATACTTTTCCCTTAGGGACTGCCATGGTGACACCTCCTGTAATTAGCTGTTATGAGCAGCCTGTTCTTATTTATCCAAAAGCTGCTCAAGCACAGCAAGTCTTGGATCGATTTCTTTCCTGCAACCGCAGGGTCCGAGATTCAAATCAGCTCCGCATTTGGAGCAAAGACCTTTACAATCCTCGGAGCACAGAAACTTCGTTTCCATGTCGAGAACGAAAAGGGTGGAGAGCGTTTCCGTAAGATCGAGCTTGTCCCCGTCGAGAACAAAGGCTTCCGGATCGTCGGACTCTCCGTCGGAGATATAGGCATTAAGGTCCATTAACTTGACGCTGTCAAACTCCTTACCACATCGGTCGCAGACGCAAGTCATATCAGCTTCCAAAGTACCCTCGAGTGTCAGGATACCGGCTGCATTGAACACACGGCCTTCGGCTACGGGCTTGGAGCGATACGCCTTGATCGATTCGTTCAAAAGCTCCTCGGGCTCCAGCTCACATTTGAACGGGACGCTCTTTCCGGGGACTTCAATTATTTCTCTCAGATCAAGAAGCATAGCACACCTCTCCATAGTCGCTTGAATATTATAGACGAATAAACGGGCGTTGTCAACTTAATTTTTCAGGTTTTTCAGTGGGAAATCACTAAAAAATGCACCTTGCGGCAATATATCGGTCTGTGGTATAATTTCGGAAGAAAGGTTGGTCGGTATGAAGAAAAAAGTTGAAGTTACGATAATCGCCCTTGCGCTGGTCGCACTCATTGTCGGCGGCGTCATGTTTCTTATACTCCAGACCCGCCATGACGAGCTGCTTATAGGCGATGCCCGGGCCGAGACCGTTGCGCTCACCAATGCGGGCTTTGACGAATCGCAGGTAAGCGGGCTTTCCTCAAAGCTATCCTACGGCAGCGACGGCTGGTACTACAAGATCAGCTTCAAGACCCTCGCCCTTGAGTATAACTACAAGATCGAGGCGTACAGCGGAGCGATATTAGATAAGAATACGAGATAGATGCTCGAAGGGGCATCTATTTTTCATATCCGGCGTAACAAATGAGCTCCAAACGCTAGTATATAGGTGGAGGGACGCACCGTGGAAGATGAAAAGATAATCGCCCTTTTTGAACAGCGCAGCGAGCGGGCGCTGACGGAGTTGGATATAAAGTACGGGAAAGTGTGCCGCAATGTGTCGCACAACATTTTGCACTGCGCCGAGGATATCGAGGAGTGCGTGAACGATGCTTACCTCGGCGTGTGGAACGCCATTCCGCCGGAGAAGCCTAACCCATTGGTGACGTTCGTGTGCCGCATTGTGAGGAACATCTCGCTTTCAAGGTACGCCCACCGAAAGGCACAAAAGCGGTGCAGCGTCCATGATCTGTGTCTGCACGAGCTGGACGAGTGCGTCCCGGCACCCGACACGGTGGAGGCAAGTCTCGATGCGATGGAGCTGACACGGTATATTGACGAGTTTCTCGACACGCTCGGCAGCACCGACCGTATTGCCTTCGTGCGCAGGTACTGGTTTTTTGACGATTATCCTGTGCTGGCGCATAGGCTCGGCATGACGCAGGGGGCGGTGCGGGTGAGGCTCACACGGGTGCGAAAGAAGCTGAAAGAGTTTTTGGAGGAGAAGGGAGTAGTGATATGAAAAGCGAAGTATTAGCCGAGGCTATCGGGAATATAGCCGACCGGCATGTGCTCGAGGGCATCTGCGGCAAAACCCGCAGGAAGCCGGTCAAGCTCATTGCGGCAATTGCAGCGTGTCTCGTGTGCGTGCTCGGGATAGCATACGCACTGCGTGACACGGGTGCGCCGGTAGTGACCGAGTATTACACGATCCCGGCTATCGACAAGGTCAGCGAGGAGAATATGTCAAGGACGGGCTTCATAACACCGATACCGCCGGACAGCAGCGAGATAAAGATGACAAAAGGCGATGTGCAAGCATTTTTCGGCCGCTCCCGTGAGCCGTTCAAGGCAAAGGAAGCGGAGTACACGGCAACTTTAAACGGCGGCGGGAGCGTCCGCATGGTGAGCATGACATGGTATTTTGCGAGCGGCAGTGTCACAGCCATTTTCGAGCCAAACGCATACCCCGAGGCGATCTTTAACTCCGAATACAGCGTGAAAACCGAAGCCGACGGCTGCCGCATAGCCACGGTGCTGACCAAGCTCGATAGCTCGGAGGGCGAATACGACATCGGCATAAAAAAAGGCAGTATGGGAGCGTGGGTCATCTGCAACGAAGCCTGCAAAGCCGAAGCGCAGACGCTTGTAAATTACATCATCGGCTCAAACATCTTATTTGAAAGCGAGTCTGTGACATTCGTCTGTGGGAACGGCTAAGACTAAATAAGCGTGTGCAAAAAGCACACGCTTATTTTTTAATTTAGTTTCATCCAGCAGCTTGTGCCGGGGAGGGTGTCGTAGACGATGGGGACATAGCGGAATCTTACCTCGCCGAGTTCTATCATGCTCTTGACGGACTTCTGCTCGTCGGCGGCGGTGTCGGCGCTCGAGGTGCGGTAAACTCGGTCAAAGACCTTGAAAAACAAGGGGGCGCTCTGCCCGGTGACCTCGTCGACCGACTGCATGGCCTTGGCGCTGCCGACCTGCACGGAGAGGTTTGCGTTCATGCTCTTGAGCGTCCTCGTGACGGAAATGGCAAAGCCGGAGATGACCGTCTGCGGCGTGGGGGCTGCCGAGGTGGTGCTCGAATAAGCGTAGGTCACGCCCTCGGTCTCGGGCATCCTCATGCCGTTTAAGAGTATCTCGTCGACACCCATTGCGTCAAGCTCCTTGCACAGCGAGATGATGTAGTCCCGCACGATGGAGTTTGACGGGTCGAGCCACGCACCGTTATCGTCGGAAAACGCCTCGCCCGTGCTCTTGTGCAGGGCAAGCTGCGCATATCTGGACGCCAGGGTGTTGTCAACAAAGCAGCACAGCCTTGCTGCGACCTTGATATCCTTTTCGTGAAGCGAGGTGATGATGGGCTTAAGGTCAACGCTACCCGTTGTGCCGTAGCCCTTGGCGATCTCCGTTTCCGACTTCCAGACGAGCATGCCTGAGACGGTCTTGAGGTCGAGCATCAGGGTGTTACCCTTGCCGATGCTGTCGGCATAGGCGTTCACGCTGTCGGCATTCACCTGGTCGGCGGGGACTAAGACAGCCTTTAGCTCCGTGAGCCCCTCGCCGGCAGTTGCTCGGACATTGGTGTAGTCCGGCTCACCGACTATAAGCTCGGCATTGACCGCCTCAAACTCACGCACGGTGCTGCCGTCATCGCCGGTTTGGCTAGTCTGCGTGTCGGCAAGTATCGGCAGGTCGAGGTACAGGCCGCTGTTCGTGACCACTATATACTTTTGCAGACCGTAGAAAAGCAGCACCACAAAGGCGATGAGCGACAGCACGACTATCGAAACTATCAGCGCAGGGCCGGTCTTTTTGCGCTTTCCACGGTAAAATTCGGATCTGTTACCGGACAATTTTTATCAATCCTCTATCATGTTTATGCGGCGGACATGGCGCTCGTCGCCGGAGAAGGGCGTGTCAAGGAAGGTGTCGACTATCTTAAGGGCAAGACCCGGGCCGACGACCCTTGCGCCCATGGCAAGGATGTTTGCGTCGTTGTGCAGCCTCGTCATCTCCGCCGAGAAGCAGTCGCCGCACAGGGCGGCACGCACACCGGGAACTTTGTTTGCGGTGATGGAGATGCCGATGCCCGTGCCGCAGATGATGATGCCCTTGTCACATTCGCCGTCTGCGACTGCGTGTGCGACCGCCTTGCCGTAAACGGGATAGTCGCAGCTTGCGTCGGAATAAGTGCCGTAATCTTTATATTCAAGACCACGGGCTTCAAGGTGCTTTATGACCTCCTGCTTGAGAGCAAAGCCGCCGTGGTCAGAGCCGAGTGCAATCATGGGTGTAACCTCCAAAATAATTATCCATATAATTATACAATACTCAACATTAAAATACAATATTTAAAACGGCCAGCTCGGCATCCACTTTAGAAGCCGTGTCGCAAGCTCCGAATTGACCGGCCGCCCGGACAAAACGGGGTAGAACACCGCAAAAAGTATGATAGACAGCGCCGTCAGCCCGTAAACATTGGCTTTCCAGTACCTCGTCCCCGTGCGCATGAGGGAGAATATGCGGCACACGGCGAGCGTCAGGAACACCGCCGAGGGGAAGTAGTGGTACTCGAAGGTCGTACGGGTGATGAACACCCACGGCAGCAGCTGCGCAAGGTAGCCGATGACGATGAACGCAGAAACCTTGTCTTTTCGGCGGATAGCAAGATATGCGCATATGCCGATGGCAACGAGCCCCGCCCAGCACAGCACGGGGTTTAAAAATGCGCCGAAGGAGGAGCGTGTGCCGTCATTAAAGTACAACAGATAGTACAGTATCGGTCTTATATCGAGCACCCACTGATACCAGCGTGAGGAGTAGGGATGCTCCGAGTGCACGCCCGAGTGGTAGGTGAACATGAACTTCTGGTTTTCGATGACGATATCGGCATATTCCTTTGTAAAGAACATGCCCACGCCGTGCATGCCCCTCGCCGTGCCGTAGGCAAAGTAGCTGACATAGTAGACAAGGCAGGGTATCGCCACGAAAAACACGAGGCAGAACAGGCAGTTTTTAATAAACCGCTTTGCTCCGCAGCCGCTCTTGAGAAGCTTTATCCAGTTGATGAGCCAAATGACCGCAAGTCCCGCACCGGCATACAGGCAGGTCCACTTGCAGGCAACGCCGATGCCGAAGAACACGCCGGAAAGCGCCAAATGCCGCAGCCTGCCGCCGTTTACATACAGGTACATGGAAAGGTACATGAGCAGGATGAAGAACACGGCGTAGGTGTCTATCGTTGCGATGCGTGTCTGCGTAAAGTGCATGAAGTCAAAGGCAAATATCGCAGTGCCGCAGGCGGGAACGGTGATGCCGCCGAACATTTTCTTGAGGAAAACATACAAAACCGGCAGCATCCCGACACCGAACAGCGTGCCGGCAAAGCGCCAGCCGAACGGAGTCATGCCGAAAAGCTTGATGCCGAAGGCGATGATGAGCTTGCCGAGCGGGGGGTGGGATATCTCGTAGGGGTTTATGCCCTGAAGATGCTCGTAAGCGGTGCGGGCGTGGTATATCTCGTCAAAATAGGTGCTGTTGAGGTAATACTGATAATCGGGCACGACGCTCTGCTCGTCGAAAAGCTCGGCAGCGTCGGTCGTGTAGTTTATAAGCGTGCCGTCGGCAGACTTTACGGCGACCTCGCCGAGGTAGAGCTCCTTATCGGCGGTCAAGCGGATGTATCTTGTGCTTGCATCCATGCCGTCAAAAAATTCTGCGCTTACCCATTTAAACAATGCGGCGTAATTTTGCTCTACGGTGGCGGCAGTGTACCAATACTCGCCGTCGTGCGAGTATTCCACCGTGTACGAGCCGGTGTTCAGCCCCGTGTACAGCATGAGGGAGGACACCGTCTGTTCACGGCCTAAGTCGAGCTCCACGCTTTCGTTCGGCTCGAAGCGATAAAAGCTCTGCGGAGCTTTCGTGTCGCCGAGATTATAAAACGCCACGGCCGAGTATATTATTACAATAAGTCCGAGCACGAGCGCATCACGCCGGGAAAAGCTGCGACCGGCATCAGATTTGAGCTCCGCCGTTTTCGGAGCGGGACAGCCGAGGAAAAACAGCAGGATAAACAGCGCCGTAACGATGGGGAAAACAAGAGTTATACCGCTCAAAACCGCCGCCTCCTTTCAGAAAATGAGTATCATATGGAGAGTTTAACCCAATATTTTAATTTTTTCAATAGTCAAACCGCATGAATACTTGACATAATACCATAATCGGGATAAAATAAATCGGATAATATTTAGGATACCTTGGGGAGGTGTCCTTTAGATATTAGTTTTCAATTCTACGGACGGATTCGCTTGATGGTCCGTCTTGCCTTAGATTTTACCACAGCATCACAAACCACCGCAAAATTCTAAAAGAATGGAGGTGTGTTTACTTTCTTATGAAATTATGGTTAGCTATCGTTTTAATTGTCGTAGCTTTTGCAGTTGCATTCTTTTTAGGCGTGACCTACCGCAAAAAGGTCGCCGAGCGTGAGATAATGAGCGCAGAGGATGAAGCAAAGCGAATTATAAATGACGCCATAAAAAACGCCGAGAGCAAAAAGCGTGAGGCTCTCGTCGAGGCAAAGGAAGAAATACACAAAAGCCGCTCGGAGTATGAGCGGGAAGAAAAGGTACGCCGTGCCGACCTGCAGAAGCAGGAAAGAAGACTTCAGCAGAAGGAAGAAAATCTTGACCGAAAGACCGATTCTCTCGAACGCAAGAACGAATCCTTAGCGCAGAAGATATCCGCCGTCGAGGCTCAGCAGGCCGAGATCGCACTCATCAAGAAAAGCCAGCTCGAAATGCTCGAAAAGGTTTCGGGCTACACCGTTGAGGAGGCTAAAAACTACCTCATCAATGCTCTGAAAGACGAAGTTACGCATGAAATGGCCGTCAAGGTCAAGGAGATCGAGGCTCAGTACAAGGAAGAAGCCGATGAGCGTGCAAGAGAGATCATCGTCACCGCCATCCAGCGCTGCGCCGCCGACCATGCAAGCGAAGTCACCGTCTCCGTCGTACCTCTCCCCAACGACGAGATGAAGGGACGCATCATCGGCCGTGAGGGCCGCAACATCCGCAGCATCGAAACTCTTACCGGCTGCGACCTTATCATTGACGACACCCCCGAGGCAATCACCGTTTCCAGCTTTGACCCCGTTCGCCGTGAGGTCGCCCGTATCGCACTTGAAAAGCTCATTGCCGACGGCAGGATCCACCCCGCCCGCATTGAGGAAATGGTCGCCAAGGCCCAGAAGGAGGTCAACGCCACCATCAAGGCCGAAGGCGAAAGAGCCGTGTTCGAAACGAATATCCACGGTCTTAATCAGGAGCTCGTCAAGCTCCTCGGCCGCATGAGATACCGTACCAGCTACGGTCAGAATGTGCTTAACCACTCTATCGAGGTGTCGCACATCTCCGGCCTTATCGCAGCCGAGCTCGGCGTTGATGTCACCACTGCAAAGCGTGCCGGTCTTCTGCACGATATCGGCAAGGCCATCGACCACGAGGTCGAGGGCAGCCATGTCACCATCGGCGTTGAGATCTGCAAGAAGTACAAGGAAAGCGAAGCGGTCATCCACGCCATCGAGGCTCACCACAACGATGTCGAGCCGCACAGTGTCATCGCCTGCATCGTTCAGGCGGCCGACGCTATCAGCGCATCCCGCCCCGGCGCAAGACGAGAGAATATCGAAAACTATGTCAAGCGTCTTGAAAAGCTGGAGGAGATATCCAAGAGCTTCCCCGGCATCGCAGGCAGCTATGCCATTCAGGCAGGCCGTGAGATCCGTGTCATGGTCAAGCCCGAGGAAGTACCCGAGGATAAGATGGTGCTGCTGGCTCGTGATATCGCAAAGAAGATCGAGGAAGAGCTCACCTATCCCGGCCAGATCAAGGTCCATGTCCTGCGTGAGACCAAGGCCGTTGAGTACGCAAAGTAATTTAAAATGCAAAAATCCCGCTCACATGAGCGGGATTTTTTATATCATCCGAATACAGAAAGCAGGAAGCCTGCGGCGATCGCCGAGCCTATGACGCCTGCAACATTCGGACCCATTGCGTGCATGAGCAGGTAATTGTTCTTGTTGCTCTTGCGTGCAACATCCTGCGAGACACGGGCTGCCATCGGGACGGCGGAAACGCCTGCCGAGCCGATGAGGGGATTTATCTTGCCGCCGGAAAGGCGGTACATGACCCTGCCGCCGAGAAGTCCGCCGGTGGTGGAGATCATGAACGACAGAAGGCCGAGTGCAATAATTTTCAGCGTGTTCCAGTCAAGGAAGCTCTGTGCGACCATCGTTGCACCCACGGAGGTGGCAAGGAAGATGGTCACGATGTTCATGAGCGCATTTTGCGCAGTGTCGGAGAGTCTGTCGGTCACGCCGCACTCACGGAAGAGATTGCCGAGCATGAGGCAGCCGATGAGCGGTGCTGTCGACGGCAGCAGCAGGATAACGAAGGTCGCAACGACGACGGGGAAGATTATCTTCTCCTTTTTTGAGACCTCACGGGCCTGCTCCATCTTGACCTTGCGCATCTCCTCGGTGGTGAAAAGTTTCATGAGCGGCGGCTGTATCATCGGGATGAGCGCCATGTAAGAGTACGCCGCAATTGCGATAGGACCTAATAGCTGCGGGGCAAGGCGGGTGGCAGTGAATATCGCCGTCGGGCCGTCAGCGCCGCCGATGATGCCGATGGAGGCCGCCTCAGGACCTGAAAAGCCGATGCACACGGCAAGGAAGAACGCTAAAAACACGCCGAGCTGCGCCGCTGCGCCCAAAAGCAGGCTCTTGGGATTGGCAAGCAGCGGCCCAAAGTCCGTCATTGCGCCGACGCCGAGGAAAATTAGCGAGGGGTAGATACCGGCCTTAACGCCGATATAGAAAAAGTCCAAGAGCCCTGCATTGCTCATTATGTGGCCGTAGCTGTGATAGTAGGGGCTTGTCTCGTCAATAAACTGCGCCCACAGCTCGGGGTGGTACAGGGCGTTGTCGCCCTGCCCGACAAAGTAGCTGAGGTTTGACAAAAGGCAGCCGAAAGCGATGCCGCACAGCAGAAGCGGCTCGTATTTTTTCACGATGCCGAGGTACAGCAGCACAAAGGCGATGAGTATCATGACGAGGTTTTTCCAGCCGCCGTCGGTCGTGAAGAAGGAAGCAAAGCCCGACTCAAGTGCAAGCTTTTGTAGCGAATCGAGAATGTTCATCCGAAGCCTCCTTTATGAGAGCACCACGAGCGGCGCACCCGTCTCTACGACCGCACCCTTGGAGACGATTATCTGCGCCACCGTGCCGGACTTGGGTGCGGCAACCTCGTTTTCCATCTTCATGGCCTCCAAAATGAGCAGAGCGTCGCCCTCGGCGACCTTTTGACCGACGGAGACATTTATCTTTAAAATGTTGCCGGGCATGGGGCTTTTTACGACCTCGCCTGCGGCAAACGACGGCGCTGCTGCTGCCGGTGCGGCAGCCGGAGCTGCGGCAGCGGGGGCGGGGGAGTAGACCTCGTACTCGTCAACGAGCATGGCCTGTCCGGCCTCGACCTCGACCTCATATGTCCTGTTATTCAAAGTGACCTTATACTTCATCGTCCTTGACCTCCTTGATGGAAATAAAGCGGAGCTCGTTTAGGGGCTTACCCAGGCTGTCGGCAACGATAGCCATTATCATGGCGGCATCCCTCGGGTCTGTGTCGTATAGCTTCAGCTCGCCTGCCGACCCCGGGGCGGGCTCGGGAGCTTTCTCGGGTGCGGGCGCAGCGGCTTCGGGAGCGGCGTTTTTCTTCATCGCCTTGCCGACGAGCATCACGACGCACATCAAAAGCACAAGGCCGATGAACACGACGAGATAGCCCAAAACGGCCGTCAGGGCGGCATCGCCTATAGACATGTTGATTAAATCGTTCATATCGCCGCCTCCTTACGCCTCGGTGATGGTGTAGCGCACGGTTTTTTCCTCACGCTCACGGCGAGCATCGAAAAAGCTCTCTGCGACCTGCGGGAAGGCAATATAGCTGAGGACATCCTCCTCACAGCGGGCGTTATCGCCCAAGTGCTCGACTGCCTTTTCGTAAACATCGGTCGGCAGCGTGTCGGCATAGCGACCCTCGATGGGCTTTTCGCCGTTTAGGATCTTTGCACGGACGGCCTCGTCGATGGGTGCGGGGGTCTTGCCGTACTCACCACGGCAGTAGGCCTTGAGCTCAGCGCCGACATTTTTGTACCGCTCACCGGCAAGCACATTCTGCACTGCCTGCGAGCCGATTATCTGGCTCGTCGGCGTTACCAGCGGGGGATAGCCCATGTCCTTGCGCACACGGGGCGTCTCGGCGAGCGCCTCGTCAAAGCGGTCGAGAGCGTTCATCATCTTAAGCTGGCTCAAGAGGTTTGACAGCATGCCGCCGGGTATCTGATAGTTAAGGCACTGGGTGTCGGTGGACATGGAAATGGGGTTGAGCGTGCCGTCGGCGATATACTCGTTGCGGATGGGCTTAAAGAAATCCGCCATTTCGATGAGGATCTTCTCGTCCAGCCCCGTCTCGTAGCCGAGCTCCTTGAGCGTGTAGTTGAGCGTCTCGGTCGCAGGCTGCGAGGTGCCGCCGGAAAACGGCGAGATGGCGGTGTCGATAACATCCGCACCGGCCTCGACGGCCTTGAGATAGGTCATGAACGCAAGACCCGTCGTTGAGTGCGTGTGGACGACGACCGGCAGGTCGACGGCGTCCTTTATGCCGGAGACGAGGTCATAGGCGCTCTTGGGGCTCATGATGCCCGCCATGTCCTTGATGCAGATCGAGCTCACGCCCATTTCCTTTAGCTCACGCACGAGCTCGACATATTTATCGATGGTGTGCACGGGGCTTGTGGTGTAGGATATAGCGCCGGATGCCTCCGCACCCTGCTTGACGGTCTCCTCGATGGCGACCTTGAGGTTTGTCGGGTCATTGAGTGCGTCAAAGGTGCGGATGATGTCAATGCCGTTTTTAACAGAGCAGCGGACAAAACGGCGCACGATATCGTCCGGATAGTGCTTGTAGCCGAGGATGTTCTGCCCACGCAGCAGCATTTGCAGCTTTGTGTTCGGCATTTTTGCACGCATTTTGCGCAGGCGCTCCCACGGATCTTCGTTCAGATACCGCAGGCAGACATCAAAGGTCGCACCGCCCCAGCACTCCACGGAATAAAACCCCGCCTTGTCTATCCTCTCAAGGATGGGCTCAAACTTGTCATAGGGAAGTCTCGTGGCGATAAGCGACTGGTTTGCGTCACGCAGTACGGTCTCGGTAAATTGAACTTTCTTCATTATAATCCTCCCTTTTTGCAGTGTTTGCCGTTATTATACCATAAAGCAATACTATTTGTATAGGATTACGCAACAGTGCGGAAATTATTAAAAAAGAGAGGCGAAAGCCTCTCTTTTAAGTCTTTTATGAGTTGAGCGCCCTTTCGAGCCACACGCTTGCAACATCCATTGCCGCCCAAAAGCCGTCCTTTTCGCTTTTCTTGACGACACGGTCTCTCGACTTGATGGAGGGGTCTGTAAGCTGGAGCTGGAGCGACACCTTGGTCGCCACATCAAGATCCTTGACCTTCTTGGTCTCCATTATCTGAAGCATGATTATATATTTGTCGCTCATGCTGCCGTAATACACGATGTTGCCGGCACGCTGAAGGGGATGACCCTTATATTCCAACGGTTTGTTTGCCATAATTGTTCCTCCTGTTTAAGTGTTGCTTATGCTGCGGGTGAGGCGGTGAAGGTGGGAGCGTCAGTGTCCTGATTTTTCTTGGCTTCCTCCTCGGCCTTCTTCTTTGCCTCCTCCTCAGCCTTCTTCTGACGCTCTTCCTCGGTCAGCATCTGCTCCTCAAGCTCGGCTCGGCTGCCGAAGATGCCGGTCGCTGCGCCGCCGGTGGACATCTTGAAGTCCTTATACTTAAGGTCCTTGTGGATATCCTCCATGATATCCTGCCAGATCTGCGTTGCGGGGTTGCCGTAAAAGCGCATCCTCTCGGGCGTGTCGTAGCCGGTCCAGACTGCGCAGGTGTAATACGGCGTGTAGCCACAGAACCAGCGGTCCTTGTTATCGGAGGTCGTACCGGTCTTACCGGCGACAGGCATGTTGCTGAGCTTTGACTCGTAGCCTGTGCCGTAGGTGGCGGCGTAGTTGAGCATGTAGGTCATGGTGCGGGCAGTCTCAGTGGAGAAGGCCTGCTGCGTCTGCGGCTGATTATCAAGCACAACATTGCCCTCACGGTCCTTGACCATGGTGTAGGTGCGGGACTTTGTGAATGTGCCGTCGTTTGCGAGAGCACAGTAGGCCTGCGCCATCTCTCTTACGGTGATGCCGTAGTGCGGCTGACCGAGTGCGAGGGCGGCATAGTCTGCGTCACTGTCAATGAGGCTCGTGATACCGAGACGATTTCTGAGGAAATCGAGCGATGCCGCCGGAGTGAGCTTATCCATTATCTGAACGGAAACGGTGTTCTTCGACTTGCGCAGAGCGTCCTTGATGGTCATGATATCGTCGTATTCGGGGGGCGAGTTCTTCGGGAACCAATCGGTCTTGACGCCCTGGAGCTTGATGTGCGAGCCGTCGGAGTCGAGAACGAGGGTCGACGGGGATATCAGCCCATACTCCACGGCAGGACCGTAGACCGCAATGGGCTTTATGGAAGATCCGGGCGGTCTGGTGGTGTCGGTCGCACGGTTAAGACCGAAGTTGATGGTCTTTTTGCCTGTGCCGCCGGACAGTGCGACTATCTCTCCGGTGTACTGATCCACTATGACGATGCCGCTTTGAAGCTGCGATGAAGTGCCGTTCGTCGCCTTGGGCAGGGCGTCAAGATCCTCATAGACCTTGTCGACCTTGTCCTGGATGCTCTTGTCAAGGCAGCAGTAGATCTCATAGCCTGCGTTGTAGACAAGGCGCTCCGCCGCTTTCTCGGAGATGCCCTTTTCGGCGGCAAGGTCGCTTATTACATCGGAGATAACCGTCTCGGTGTAGTAGCTGCGCACCGAAGAGGTGGAAGGACCGTTTTCGCCTCGGACAAAGTCGAGCTCCTCGGCGACGGCTTCCTCATACTCCTTCTTGGAGATGTAGCCCTGATCGTACATGCACTGGAGAACATTCTCCTGGCGTGCCTTGTTGTTCTCAACGCTGTAGAACGGGTCGTAGTAGGTCGGCAGATTCGTTATGCCGACGATGGCGGCACACTCGGCAAGCGAAAGCTCGGAGACATCCTTGCCAAAGTAGGTCTGAGCGGCGGTCTGAACGCCGTAGCAGCCCTCGCCGAAGTAAACGGCGTTTAAGTACCACTCGATGATCTCTTTTTTATCGTGATCCTTCTCAAACTCGATGGCCTGGAATATCTCAAGCAGCTTGCGCTGGACGGTTATATCGTCCTGTTGGGTGAGGTTTTTGATAAGCTGCTGAGTTATCGTCGAGCCGCCGAAGGTGTTCTTCATGCCGACGAACATGTTGACGAACGCACCGGCTGTGCGATACCAGTCAACGCCGTTATGGCGGTAAAAGCGCTTATCCTCGATGGAGACCAGAGCCTTCTCCATGTACTGGGGTATCTGGTCGTAATCGACCCAGATGCGGTTTTCCTGACCGTGCAGGGTCGTGAGCTCCTTCCAGTTTCCTTCCGAGTCCTCATAATATATTGTACTCGTCTGATTAAGTGCGTAATCGCTAAGGTCAAGCTTCGTCGTAGGAATAATGCAGGTCTTGATGTAGAATGCAAAAATGCACAGGAACAATAAAGCGGTAAGAATACCTATCAATATTATAGTTCCGATCACAGGCCACACATTACTGCGCTTGCGGGGCTTTGCGTTTTCCATTTAGCGGCCACACCTCCTTGAATTGCGATGTGTGATGTATCAAAAAATACAGTGCAGAATACGATAAAGTATCAGTATATGATTATAACACATTATGTCAAGCTAGAGTATATATTTTGTGAATTTTTTCGGCGGCATACTAAATTTTTGCGTACATGGGAATAATAATGCCCAAAGGAGCTGATAAACAGTGAAAAATACATTAAAAATCGCCATGCTCTGCGTGCTTTGCGTGACCGCAGTCGTGATGACGGTCGGTGCAGTAAGGTCAATTGCCGCACCCGAGGCGGTGAGCACCCCGCCGGCGGATGTGAGCAATGCATCGGTGGAGGATAAAAACGCCGAATACTATCTTCGTGATTGCTCGGGCTATGTCGCCGTGTTCAGGGGCGCAGACTCCAAAACGCCCATCAAGGTCACCGATATCGAGACCGAGACACTGAATACGGTTGACCGCAGCAAGCTTGCGCAGGGCATTCCCGCCGAAAATAAAAACGAGCTGCTCTCGCTTCTCGAAGATTTCAGTTCGTAATGCTTGATTTATGCGGTGATATGGGTTAGAATGATCGTGAACGAAAATAAGGAGGATCATTCTTATGAAAGAAGATTACGGCAACGATTTTGTTACCATTATAGATGACGAGGGCAACGAGTTCGAGCTTGAGCTGCTCGACACCATTGATTATAACGGCGAAAGCTATGCAGCTTTCCTGCCAACCGATATGGACGAGGATGACCCCGACTACGGCCTTATCCTGCTGAGCATCGTCACCGACGAAAACGGCGACGAGCTGTATGAGTCCATTGACGACGACGAGAAGCTCGAGCAGGTGCATCAGATGTTCCTCACCATCTTCGAGGCCGAGGCCGACGACGAGGAATAATCCCAAGCTTCGGGCAATACCTATTTAATAGTAAACAAACTCCTGCTTTGTGCGCGGTGTTATTATTGACATTGGCCCAATAAACCCACATCTCTAATAAGGGATGCCGATTTGAATCTGCGGATTGCAGGCCTCCCGGCCTTGTGCCGGAAGTTGGAAGCAGCGAAACAGAACTTAGGCGACCCACCTGCTTGTTTGTGCAGGTTACCATTGGGCCCAACGGCAAAAGCGGGATAGCCCCCGACGGTTTTACTGTCGGGGGCTCTTTTTATTTGCAGCGCACTTCGGCAGCTTATGTGCGGACTTTGCGGCTATATTTGCGCCATGCTTCGTGAAAATTTTTGCCAATACACAAAGTATTCCCGAAAATTTTCGCTTTGCCTGACACAAATCTATCTCACAAATCCCATCACAACGCTGCCGCTGTACGCCGCTTGGGGAGCAACCTGATTTTTGCAGCCAGAAATTTCATAATATACAACAGTTCATCCGAAATCGAAAAAAATTCGCTCGGATGAATTTTTTGTTGTACGCAAACATACAACTTTCGCCCTGATGCAGCCTATGGGTGAGAGGTGATAGGAATGAAGAAAAAAGCAAAGTCCGGCTCACCGGACGCACTTCTTGAAAAGCTTGCGGTGTCCTCGCCCAACGATGCCGTCAAGCTCCTGTTCCTCGACGAGGAGGATCTGTCACTGCTTGACGATCTGGATCTTTCGCTTTTGACCGAGATGAAGCGCAGCGCAAACGGCACGGTCGAGATAAAGCTTCTGGACAAGCTCGAAGTCATCCGAGAGCTTAACGAACTCAAGCGTGCCGAGAGCGACGAGGCATCGGCGGCATCGAGCTTTTACGCAGCCATAGACAAGGCGGCCGACAGGCTGGGCGGGGAAGCACATGAAGTTTAAAAGCTTTTCCGAAACCCAGCTCAAGGCGCTTTCGTGGTGGAGCGACAGCTCGCCGTACCGTGACTTCGATGCCGTCATCTGCGACGGGGCGGTGCGAAGCGGCAAGACCATGTGCATGGGCATATCGTTCGTGTGCTGGGCGATGCGCCGCTTTTCCGGCGAGCGCTTCGGCATCTGCGGCAAGGCAAAGACCAGCATCCGCCGCAATTTGCTTGAGCCGCTGCTGCCGGTGCTGCGGGATATCGGCTTTTGCGTGAGCGACAAGGTCTCACGGGGGCTTGTCGAGATATCCTACATGGGCAGGACGAACAGCTTTTATCTTTTCGGCGGAAAGGACGAGGGCTCACAGTCGCTCATCCAGGGCGTGACGCTGGCGGGCATACTCATGGACGAGGTCGTTTTGATGCCCCGCTCTTTTGTCGAGCAGGCCTGCGCACGCTGCTCCGTTACCGGCAGCAAGATCTGGTTTAACTGCAACCCCGACAGCCCGCACCACTGGTTTTACCGTGAGTGGATAGTGAAAGCAAATGAGCGCAAGGCGCTGTATATCCACTTTTCGCTCGAGGATAACCCGGCGCTGTCCCGCAGCATCATCGCCCGCTATAAGCGGATGTACAGCGGCGATTTCTACCGCAGATTCATCCTCGGCCAGTGGGTGATACCGGCGGGCAGGGTGTACGACTTTTTCGACGAGAGCATGCTGTGCGATGTGCCCGACAGGTGCACCGAACACATCGTCTCCTGCGACTACGGCACGAAAAACCCAAGCTCCTTCGGGCTGTGGGGCAGGTGCGGCGACGAGTGGTACAGGCTGTGTGAGTATTACTACGACTCACGCAAGGTCGGGGTGCAGAAGACAGACTCCGAGTATGTCGAGGACTTAAAGGCGCTGTGCGGCGATATACGCCCGACCCGAGTCATCGTCGATCCCTCGGCGGCAAGCTTCATCGAGGCGCTCACTCGCTGCGGCTTCAAGGTCGAAAAGGCCGACAACGATGTCGTGTCCGGCATAAGGCTCACGGCGAGCCTTTTAAAAAGCGGCAAAATCAGAATTTGCCGTGGCTGCGACGACGCACTTCGTGAGTTCTACCAGTACCGCTGGGACGAGAAGGCGGGCAAGGACGCACCGCTCAAGCAGTTTGACCATGCAATGGACGATATTCGTTACTTTGCGGTCGGCATATCCAAAACCCACGAGCCCATTGGAGCTGTGTGGGTAGAAAGATAGGAGGAAGCATGAAACTTTTCACAGGAAAACAAAAAAGATCGGCTCCGTCGGTGCAGCTGCGCACCTGCGACACGCACCCGTTCAGACTGCTTGACGGCTATGTGCCGCTCGGCAGCGCAGAGACGAAGCTCTACCGCTCGATAAGAGAGGCCGTGCCCGTCGTCGATGCGGCGATCATGAAGATCATCCGCCTGACCGGCGGCTTTGAGGCAAGGTGCTCGGACAAAAAGGCGCAGGCGGAGCTCAACGAGTTTATCCGCACGGTCGATGTCGGGCGTGGTCAGCGTGGCCTCGGAGCGTTTTTGGCGCAGTACCTCGACTCGATGATAACCTGCGGCAGAGCCGTGGGCGAGATAGTCACCCGGGGCGACCGGGAGATAGCGGCGGTACTGTGCGGCAATGTCGCCGATGTGCTCATTCGTGAGGGCGATACCCCTCTTGATTTTGAATTGTGCTGCACGGGCGAAAACGGCGACACTGTACCCATGCCGTACCAGAATCTCCTGCTGTTCACTCCCTTTAACCCCGAGACCGATTCGCCTTACGGCGTTTCAATGCTGCGCAGTATGCCCTTCCTGTGCGGCATCCTGCTGAAGATATATCAGTCTCTCGGGATCAACTGGGAGCGGGCGGGCAATGTCCGCTTCGCCGTTGTGTATAAGCCTCAGGGCGATATCATCGACAGAGCTGTGGCGCAGGACAGGGCAGAGCAGATTGCAAAGCAGTGGTCCGCTGCCATGCAGAGCAGCAAAAACGGCACGGTGCGTGACTTCGTTGCCGTCGGCGATGTTGAGGTCAAGGTCATCGGCGCAGATAACCAGATACTCGACAGCGAGGTGCCCGTGCGCCAGATACTCGAGCAGCTCATCGCAAGGACGGGCATACCCCCGTTCCTGCTCGGCCTCAACTGGTCGACGACCGAGCGAATGTCGGCGCAGCAGGCAGACCTCATGACGAGCGAGCTTAATGCGATACGCCGCACGCTCGAGCCGGTGCTGCTGCGCATATGCGACATGTGGCTGTGCATGCACGGCTATGCCTGCGCCTGCGAGCTTGAATGGGAGGCGATAAACCTCCAGGATCAGGTCGAGGAGGCAAAGGCGGCGCTGTACGCCGCTCAGGCAGAGAAAATTTATTGGGAAGAGGGAAAAAGCAATGAAGATCATTAAAGGCGGCAGCGGCGGCAGGGAGCTCGTCTGCACCGCCGAGGAACTCAAGGCGGTCAACGCCTTTGCAAAAGCGCAGCTCAGTGCCGAGGATGTGTATATCTTCTCGGTACTCCTCTGTGACAACGAGATCGACAGAGATCACGAGCGGTTTTCCGAGACGACATTGCGTGAGCTCGGCGAGCTTTTCGTCGGTGTGACCGGCATCTGCGACCATGACTGGCGCAGCGATAATCAGGTCGCACGCATTTACCGCACGGAACTCGTCACGGATAAAAACCGCAAAAATTCACTCGGCACGGACTATGTGTACCTCAAAGGCTATGCATACATGCTGCGCACCGAGGCAAACGCCGAGCTCATCGCCCAGATCGACGGCGGCATCAAGCGTGAAACGAGCGTGGGCTGCTCGGTGGCACGCAGCGTGTGCAGCGTCTGCGGCGAGGAGCTTGGGACATGCACCCATGTCAAAGGCAGGACCTACGGCGGCAAGGAGTGCTATGCGATACTCGAGGGCGCAGTTGACGCTTACGAGTGGAGCTTTGTCGCCGTGCCCGCCCAGCGTGGTGCAGGCGTAATAAAGAGCTTTGTCGAGACCGAGGAGGGCAAGCGCTTTGCCCCGGAATACGAAAAGCTCGAAAAGGCGGCCAGGCTCGGCGAAAAGTACCTCGACGGGCTCAGAAACGAAGTCCTCAGACTGTGCCTTGTGTGCGACAAATCGCTGCACTCGGCGCTGTCAAAGAGCGTCCAAACGCTCGACGAGGCGGCGCTGCTTGAAATGAAGAGCGCATTTGAGGCGAGGTCGGCCGAGCTGTACCCGCCCGTAACCCAGCTCCCGGGTAAGGGAGAGGTCACCAAATTTGACGGTGACGAGTACATCATCTGATTTAGGAGGAAACAAAAATGAAAGTTAGCTTTGAAGGCGTCGGAGAGCAGGTGCTCTCCTTTGAAAAGGCAAGCGGCACCGCAAAGGGCGAGTTTGTCAAGGTAAGCGCCAACAACACCGTCGCATCCTGCGCCGCAGGCGACAAGTTTGCAGGCTACTGCATTGAGACCAAGGACGGCTTTGCCGTCGTCAAGACCCACGGCTACATCGAGGTCGGCTACACCGGCACCGCTCCCGCAGTCGGCTTTGCAAACCTCGCAGCCGATGTCGGCGGCAAGGTCAAAAAGGCCGACACCGGCAGAGAGTACCTTGTTATCAAGGTCGACAGCACCGCAGCCACCGTTGGCTTCATCATGTAAGGAGGAAATTAAAATGGCATACAATTTCAATGAAATAAGACTGGACAAGGGCATGTATTCCGAGTCCGGCAAGAGCTTTGAGCAGGTGCTCGAGGGCCTTGACCCCAACGAAAACTACAAGGGCACTCCCTACGAGGGCATGGACGCATTCCAGCGTCAGCTCAAGCGCTTCGACATCAAAGTTCGTGGCGCAGGCAGCGATGTCGTCGAGAAGTTTTTCTCCACCTCCGAGTCTGCCGTTCTGTTCCCCGAGTATGTCTCCAGAAGCGTAAAGGCCGGTATGGAGGAGGGTAATATCCTGCCCTCCATCACCGCATCGGTCACCCGCTTTGAGGGCATGGACTACCGCTCCATCTACTCGGCAGCCTCCGAGGATGACAAGTCCCTGCGCTTCGTCGGCGAGGGCGCACTCATCCCGCAGACCGAGATCCGTGCAGCCGACCACCTCGTGAGCCTCAAAAAGCGAGGCAGAATGCTCGTCGCCTCCTACGAGGCTATCCGCTTCCAGCGTCTTGACCTGTTCTCGGTCATGCTGCGTCAGATCGGCAATCAGATCATGCGCATGCATCTTGAGGACGCCATCGATGTCATCGTAAACGGCGACGGCAACGGCAACACCGCAGAGTCGCTCGAGGTCGGCGACGACACTATCGGCGGCACTGCCGGCAGCCTTAGCTACGCAGAGCTGCTGGCGTTCTGGAATCGCTTTGACCCCTACACCATGAACACCATGCTCGTTGCACCCGATGTGATGATGAAGATCCTCAACTGCTCGGAGTTTAAAAACCCCATGGCGGGTCTGAACTTCCAGGGCACGGGCGAGCCGGGCAATCCCCTCGGTGCAAAGCTCATTCGCTGCTCTGCCATGAAGGCGGGCACTGCCATCGGCCTTGACAAGGGCTACGCTCTTGAGATGGTCACCGCAGGCGATGTGAGCGTCGAGTACGACCGCCTCATCGACCGCCAGCTTGAAAGAGCCGCAATCACCAGCATTTCAGGCTTTGCAAAGCTCTACACCGAGGCATCGAAGGTGCTCACGGTCTGATAACACACAAGAAGCAGGGCATTTTGCCCTGCTTCGCTTTAAGGAGGGACAGCAATGGCATATACAAATCAGGACATTGAAAGCAAGGCGAGGGAAATGCTCGGCACTTCGCCGCTCGGAAGCGAGGGCAAGGTGCTGCGCAGCGTGTGCCAGACTGCGGCGGCGGAGCTGGAGTCAAAGCTGCGCTCTGGCGTTAAAAGCTCGGATATCGAGGAGCTTTTCGTCTGCGCAGCGGCGCTGCTTGCGCTCTCGCTGTATCTGGAGCTGAGAAACATCACCGACGGCAAGATAGCTTCGTTTAAAGCGGGAGATGTGAGCGTTTCGCTGCATGACGGCGCAAAGAGCGTGTCTGCGCAGGCGCTGAGAGTGCGTGCCGAGAGCATGCTGTCGGCATATCTCGACTGCGGCGGCTTTGAGTTTAAGGGGGTCGTGGGATGAGCCTTTCTTCACAGGTCATCGAGACCTACGGCGAGAGCATTACGGTCGGCGGCAGCTCGGCAAAGGGATTTTTGTCGGTCATAAATAAAAGTAAGTCCGACCCCAAAACGAGGCTGCCCGTCGGCGTCCGGCAGGGCGAGCGGTACAGGCTTATAACCGACGCCCCCGAGCCCGAGGTGGGCGATATCGTCGTCTATGCGGGCAAAAACTACGAGATCATGCGTGTCGAGCAGGTGCGCATATTCGGCGAATTTTCGCACAACGAGTGCATTTTGAGACGAAAGGAATGGTGAGCGATGCTAAGCAGCGTGACAGATGAAATTATACAGATCCTTATAGGCGACGGCATAAACGCCGTTGCGGCGTTCACGATGACCGCCATCGACAGGAGCACCGCCACGGTCTGCGTGTCGCTGCGCTCGGCGGTCATATCCGCCAGTGGCTGCGGAAATTACATCGGTCTGTATCTTGAAAGCGGCGAGATAAAGGAGATGTTCGGAAGCCACGGGCAGCTGAAGATCGGGCTTGACATCTATTCGCCCACACCCAACTGCGAAAACCTCAAGGAGAATGTTTTTCTGAGCCTCGGCGGCGTGAGCTCACTCAAGCTAAAGAGCTTTGACGCAGGCGAGGTGAGCTTCGACGGTCAAAGCGAAATGTATCTTTGCAAATGCACCATAGATGCCGAGGCAAGCCTCGTGCGCTCGATGAGCGCACCCGACGGCGTGTTCGGATTGGAGGAGGATTGATATGAGCTTTTTAAGCACCGTCGTATACGACGACAGCGATGTTGTCGTGTATGTTAACAATGTCAAGGTCGGGCTTGTGCGCAGCATAAGCGAATATGTGAAAACCGAGATGCTGCCGCTCAAAGCCTTCGGCGAGACGCAGCCCGTTTCGGTATCGCCCGGCGGCAAGAGCTATGAGATAGTTCTGACACGGCAGGAGTCGCAGGACGGACTCAATTTCTCACTTTTCGACGACTTCACCCTCAGCCTCAAGCGGGCGAGAAGCGTTGTGGTCTACACCAAGTGCCGCTTAAAAAGCGACGAGATCGTGCGCACGGCGGGCGAGCAGATGCTCGAAAAGATAACGCTGGCCGCCGAGGGCAGAAAGGAAGTGTGAGCATGGACAGCGAAAACACGAAAACCGAGCGCAGCGGCGAGAATACCGTCCTGTGCGAGGACATCACGCAGCTTCTGGTGCACCGCCGTGACATGACCGAGCTTTCGGAATACTTCGGCCGTGACGCCAGACGCTACGACAACGGCTTTGAGACCTATTAAGGAGGGATAAAATGCTTGCACCAATGAAATACAGGGACTTTACATGGCCCAATAACCCCACAACCTTCGAGGTCGAGCTGCGGCGCACACTGCACAGCTACAAGCTGCCGCTGTCGGGCTTCACGGTACAAAATCTCGGCGTGCAGCACAGGGTGTTTAAGGGCGAGGGAGAGTTTACGGGGCCTGACGCCTACGACAGCTTCCGCCGTTTGGCAAAGAGCTTTTCCTACTCCGGAGCGGGCTGGCTCGAGCACCCCGTGTGGCCGCCGGTCAAGGCGCATTTTGCAAAGCTCAGCCTAAAGGAGGAACCCCGTGAGGAGTATATAAGCTACTCGTTTGAATTCTGGGAGAGCGAGGATCAGACGGGCTACACCGCCGGAGCGCTCGACCCGGACAAGGTAAAATACATCTCGGCAGAGTATAACGACACCCTTGCGCTCATAGCGGCGAGGTACTCAAAGGAGCTTGCCGATCTCACGGCGCTCAACCCGCAGATAGCAAACCCCGATGTCATCGCCGAGGGACAGATAGTAAGAATATCATAGGAGGAAGCATGAAAGGTTATCTAATAGACAAAGACGGCGGACAGTATCTTTTGCCCGAGCTTCTGTCGTGGGATGTCTGCCACGGTTTGGGCGAGCCCTGCGACTATTTCGAGGTCAAGACCCTGTTTGCACCCGAGCTTCTGCCAAAGCTCACCGATGCTGTGCGCTTTAAGGGCGTAAACGACGGCGAAACGGTGTTCTACGGCGTTGTCGACGAGTATCAGGTGAGCATGGACGACAGCGGCTCGACGGTGAGCATAAACGGCCGCTCGCTTGCGGCGCTGCTCATGGATAACGAAGTGCCCAAGCAAATGCACTACTCCATGACAAAAAGCTCGATGATAGAAAAGTATGTCGCTCCCTACGGCATCACGGATATCGGCGACGGCACGATGCAGCAGGTCTATCTGTTTTCCGTCAGAGACGGCGACAGCGCATGGACGGCGCTCAAGCGCTTTTGCCTTAAATCTGCGCACGCATCGCCGAGGTTTGACAGGACCGGCAAGCTGTACATGACCGGCAAGACCGGCAGCAGCCTGAGCATAAACGCCGACGAAAAGGCGGTGTCGTTGAAGCTCAAGGACGAGCGCTACGGCATAATTTCGCAGATAATCGTTATCAATCGCTCCAGCGGCGGAAGCTACACGCTTGATAATCAGGAATTTGTAAACCGTGGCGGCAGCAGCCGCAGGTA
The DNA here is from genome assembly GCA_934597175.1 of uncultured Oscillospiraceae bacterium. Lineage (GTDB taxonomy): Bacteria > Bacillota > Clostridia > Oscillospirales > Oscillospiraceae > F23-B02. The sequence goes on from CAKTQR010000012.1 coordinate 35,715, forward strand.
TTACTACACCGAAAAGTTTGACACCGTCATCAACGGCAGCACGAGCGTCGACACGACCTTCACCGGCCGCTATCAGATCGAGTGCTCACGCTCGGGCAAGCACTGCGTCGAAATTGTTGTAAACGAGCAGTTCCCGTGCTTTCCCGGCGACACGGTGGAGCTAACATGCACGGCGCTTGCGATAAGCAAAAGCTGCCGTGTTATCAAGACCCACTGCTGGGGCGATGCCGTCAGCGCCGGAACAAGGATCACACTGGAGGTTTGATATGTGGTTATCTGAAACTAAAAGACGGTCGGAGACCGGCAGCAGCGCATCTGTCTGCATCGTCAGCGACGAAAACGACGATGTGCTGATGCCCGCAGGTCTCCTGCGCCTGCCCAAAACGGGCGAAGCGCAGCTGAGAATAAACGGCGGCGACGGGTCGAGCGTTTTGCTAGGCGTCGTCGACGGAGACACGCCCGAGGGGCTTTTGCCCGGTGAGGTCTATATCAAGACCGACAGCGCAGCGATAACGATAAAAAATAACGGCGCCGTCAATATAACGGGCACCGTTAATATAACCGGCTCGCTCACCGTAAACGGCACGAGCGTGGGATAAGCGAAAACGGTATAGCCTCAGCTATACCGTTTTTGTTTATGAAATGAATATGTCTATCATGTCGGTAAACCACTTGAGCTCGCTCGTGTAGCGTGTGCGCAGGGCATCGACGCTCTCTCTGCCCTTGCCGATATCGAAAAAGCCGTGACCGCTCTTGACGGCGATGTACAGCAGCCCGTCGTCGTGCAGACTGACGGACACATCTCCGAAAGACCTGTCCGCCAGAGCGAGGATACGCTGCATGCGGCTCGGACTCAGATACCGCAGCGCCTCGGCCTCGTTATCGGAGCTCAGGTTAAAGCGCTTATTGAAAGTCTCGTTATCGGTCGTGATTGTCTGGGAGCTGACGAGCTTGTCGAGCTTGCCCCTCGGCCAAAATGTGAAGCTCACGGGGGCGGGATCGCCGAGTTTGCATGCTGCCCACTGACCGCTGTATATCTCCTGCTCATTTGTGTACCACTGACCGTTGTTCTCGTCCTGATACTGGCTCTCGTCGGTGAGAACAATGCTGCAAAGCTCCGTGTCAAGCCCACGGTAGACACCGCGGATAGCGCCGCTGCGCTTGAGGTGCGAGTGCTTTATGAGCGGGATATTCGAGCTCTCGGCGTCGAGGATGTGCTCACGGGGGGAGTAGTCCACGGTCTCAAAATTGCGGGCGATAAGCTCGGGGACGATTGCGTCAAACGCCTTTTTGCCCGCCTCGTCCTTGGACTTGCCCTTTATGGAGCTGCCGATTGCGGCGATGATAACGCCGATGATGCACACGGCGATCGACGGACCGGACACGACGCCTATGAGCGCCACGATGATGCCGATTATGACGACCAAGCTGCCGCCGAGCTTGCCGGTCTTGCCCTTGTTAAGCTCTTTGCTGAGCTCCTCGTCGGTGAGATTTTTCTTTTCGTTGTCCATATTTATCTCCTTAAGCAGTCTGCTTTATGATGTCCAAAAGGTCGCTCATGCCCTTGATCGAGGCAATGTACCACTTGCGTATACCGTCGATGTCACGCAGATCGACCTCCGGCGGGACATTTGCAAAAACATACCTCGTCTCCAGCGCAAGAGTCAGGTCTCCGTCCTTGACGGAAAAGCCGAACAGCTTGCCGCCGGCCTTCTCCATCGCCTGCACAAACTCTAAAACCTGCACCGTCACGGCGCTGTCTGCGTTATCGCCGACAGAGAACTTATCCAAAAATGCGGCGGGAGTTTTGAGGTCATCGGCGCTGCGCTTTTGGAAGCGGGAGCGGACCGTCATCTCCGGCAGAACACGACACACGCCCTTGCAGCGGACGACGAGTCCGGTGAACAGCGTCTCGGTGCGGCTCATCCAGTTGTCGTTATTCGGCCCGGACTTCTCCTCAACGGTGCGGCTAAGGCTCACATTCGCAGCGGAAAACCGCAGTCCGTCGTGCTCACCCTCGTGGAAGTTCTCGACGGTGATGTCCGTCCAGTCGAGCGAGCACAGGTCGATGCTCTTCAGATACTCACGGTCAATGGGGAGCTCCGGCGTCTCGGGGTCTTTGCCGAAAAGCTTTTCACGCTCGGCATCGAAAAAGCCGCCCATCTGCCGGGCTAAAAGCGCCTTTTTCTTCTTCTGCACCGGCATTGCGCCGAAAACCAGCAGCCCGACGCCGACAAACACCAGCACTGCAAGCAGCGCTCTGTTATGCACCACAAACGCCGAGATGCAGCCTGCCACGACCATGATTATGCCGATGAGCATGCAAAGACTTTCCGCTGCCTGATAGCGGCCGAGCGCTTTCGCAAGCTCCTCGTCGCTCATTTTTGCACTTAAATTTTCCTTATCCATTGTATCCACCCTTATTAAGATCTGTCTGCACGGCCTGCGGCACTTCATCACCAAACATTGCCTCGTGCTTGAGCCTTGAGTCGGTGTCGTACAGTACGCCGTCCTTGAGCTCCAGCTCGGAGACCAGCCCCTCGTCCTTCATGTACAGCTTCACCGTGGCGATCGTGGCGGTCAGGTAGCCGGAGTTTACAACCTCGCCGCTTTCCTCGACACTGTCCCATGTGTCGTCGCCGTAAATGCGCAGCCAGTACCCGCCGTCGGCGCAGTACCAGTAGGCGACAAAATTGACCGAGCTGGGCTCGTATTCGGCCTGCTCAAGCGTGGTCTCCCAGCACTCGAATTTGCCGATATATTCGTCCCATGTCCACTGAAATTTTTCGCCGTTTATTGTCAGGACAATGTCGCTGTTAAGGTCGCCGGTGATATCGTCAAAGCTGATGCTTTCAAAGCCGTCACGGGGGTCGGACTTAAAGGGAACATGGAAGTCAGCGGAATCAAAAAGCCGCTGCGTCGGCTCGTCGTAATAAAGCTTAACGCCGTTTTTGTCGAGACACACCAGTACATCGGTCGACTTCTCGTCACGGGTCACCGTGCCGCTTGCGGCTACAACACCCGTCGTGCGCCAGTCTCCGCCCGCAACATCATCGCCCGTGCCGCCGCTGCCCTGCTTGCCGCAGGCGGCAAGGCTCAGACACAGCAAAAGGCACAAAACAGTCAAAATCAGCTTTTTCATTTCGTTTCTCCATTTATTGCACTTTTCCACAATTATATATAATTGTCAGGACAATTACAAGCGCAAGCGTGAAAATACTAAAAAAAGAGAGTGCCGAAGCACTCTCTTTTAAAAATTCCTGTGGGGATCAGACGATGCCCTGTGCCATCATTGCATCGGCAACCTTGAGGAAGCCTGCAACATTTGCGCCGACCATCATGTCGCCGGGCTTGCCGCACTCGATGGAGGCCTTCAGGCACTCCTGGAAGATGCTCTGCATGATGCCCTTGAGCTTTGCGTCGACTTCTTCAAAGGTCCAGCTGTAACGCATGGAGTTCTGGCTCATCTCGAGACCGGAGGTAGCAACGCCGCCTGCATTGGAAGCCTTGCCCGGGGTGTAGAGCAGACCTGCGGAGGTGACTGCTTCAATGGCTTCGGGAGTAAGAGGCATGTTTGCGCCTTCAAACACTGCGAATGCACCGTTTGCGATAACAGCCTTTGCGCCCTCTGCGTCCATCTCGTTCTGAGATGCGCAAGGCATAGCAATGTCGCACTTTACATTCCAGATGTTCTTGCAGCCCTCGACATACTGAGCGCCTGCGACTTCGTCGGCATAGACGGAGATGCGAGCTCTTCTCTTCTGCTTGATGTCGAACAGAACTTCGAGGTTGATGCCGTTGGGATCATAGATGTAGCCCTTGGAGTCGCTCATTGCAACGACCTTGCCGCCGAGTTCGGTGCACTTTTCTGCTGCGTACTGAGCAACATTGCCCGAGCCGGAGATAACAACGGTCTGACCCTCGAAGGACTTGCCGTGGTAGTGCAGAACTTCGTCGGAGAAGTAGCAGATGCCGTAGCCGGTAGCCTGGGTACGAGCGAGAGAGCCGCCGTAGGTGAGGCCCTTGCCGGTCAGAACGCCGCCTTCGAAACGGTCGACGATCTTCTTGTACTGGCCGTACATGAAGCCGATCTCACGAGCGCCGACACCAATGTCGCCTGCGGGAGTGTCGGTGAACTGACCAATGTGACGGTACAGCTCAGTGATAAAGCTCTGGCAGAAACGCATGACCTCTGCATCGGACTTGCCCTTGGGGTCAAAGTCGGAGCCGCCCTTGCCGCCGCCCATGGGAAGGGTGGTCAGGGAGTTCTTAAGGATCTGCTCAAAGCCGAGGAACTTAACGATGGAAAGGTTTACAGAGGGATGGAAGCGGAGACCGCCCTTGTAAGGTCCGATTGCGGAGTTGAACTGTACACGGTAGCCGCGGTTGACCTGGACCTTGCCGTTGTCGTCGACCCAAGGAACACGGAACATGATAACACGCTCAGGCTCTACGAAACGCTCGATGAGGCCTGCTGCTTCCCATTCGGGGTGCTTGGGAACGACGAGCTGAAGGCTCTCGAAGATCTCTTCGACTGCCTGAAGAAACTCGGGCTCACCGGGATGGTTCTTCTGAACATCCGCAAGAACGCGCTGAAGGTATTCGTTAGTAATCATTTCTTTTTTCTCTCCTATGAAAAAATTGATACTTTGCTGGGGATTCATTTCCCTATCGAACAAATTTTATTCCTACTTTATTCAACTTACAATTGTGAGTTGTTCTAAAGAATGAGCACCAGTTTAGGCAACTTTTCACAACAATAAGATAAAGTTTTAAATCGGTAGAAAAAACAGGCAAAAGTTTAACAAAATTTATGCTTGACATATTATGCAAATGCGAGTATTATCAACATCACAAGATGCAATTGCATAAAAACCGCCAAGGGAGTGATGCAGATGAATAGAAAAAGACGAAAAAACTACCGCTGCGAAGAATGTGGGGCACTCATCGAGCCGTGGCAGGAAATGTACTCGTGGACGGAGGGCAAATGCAGCGAATTTGTGTGCTGCGACTGCTTTGATGCGCTGTTTGACGAGCTGACACGCCCCGAGAGAGCCGCCCTCATCGGAAGCGAGGTCACGACACCCGAGGAGCAGGCATAAAAAATCCGCCGTCCGAAGACGGCGGATAGGGTAACCATTTAAAATTATGCGGCTACAAAGAAGAACTTTATAAGGAACAGCAGCGACAGCACATAGGTCAGCACCGAGACCTGCTTTGCCTTGCCGGTGAAGGCGGCGATGACGGTGTAGGCGATGAGAGCCATGCCGATGCCGTGGCCGATAGAGCCGGTGATGGGCATGAAGATGAGCATCAGCGCGACGGGAACGGTTTCGAGAATGTCGTCCCAGTTGACCTTTTTAAGGCCGCTCATCATGAGGATACCGACATAGATGAGCGCTGCGCTCGTTGCCGGTGCGGGGATGAGTGCTGCAATGGGGGCGATGAACATGCAGGCAAGGAAGAGCACTGCGGTGGTCAGAGCGGTAAGACCCGTGCGACCGCCGGCTTCAACGCCCGAGCCGGACTCGATGAAGGTCGTGACGGTGGAGGTGCCGGTGCAGGCGCCTGCAACAGTGCCGATGGCGTCTGCAAGCAGAGCTTCCTTCATCTGCGGCATCTTGCCGTCCTTGTCGAGCATGTCCGCTCTTGCGGCAGTGCCGACGAGAGTGCCGATGGTGTCGAACATATCGATCATGCAGAAGGTGATGACCAGTGTCAGAGCGGTAAACCAGCCGATGCTGATAAAGGCCTTGAAGTCGAACTTAAAGAAGGTCGTGTCGATCATGTCCTTGATGGGCGGCACGAACGATGCACCCTGAAGCGAGGCAAACGGATTCGTGTCGAGGAAGATGAAGCTGCCTGCCCAGTAGATGATGCAGGAGATGAGCATGCCGAGGATGACCGATGCCTTGACCTTGTGGTGGTTGAGGATGATGATGGCGAACACGCCGACGAGCATGGTGACGACATACAGCACCATCTGGGGGTATGCGCTGCCGACGGTGTCCTGAACGACCGAGGGACTGAGGCTTCCAAAGAAGGTGGACAGGACATAGAACGGGCCGCCCTTTTCGCTGTAGATGCCGGCGTTCGAGCCGAAGCCGATGTTCAGCAGCATAAGACCGATAGCGGGGGTGATGCCGATACGGATGCCGGCGGGGATCGCCTCGACGATCTTCTCACGGATGGAGAAAAGGGTCAGGACGACGAAGAAAACGCCCTCGACGAGGATGATGCAGATTGCGGCGGGGAAGGCCTCCTCATAGCTTATCTGCGCCATTGCGGCGATGTTTGCCACAACAACGGCGAAGAAGCTGTTAAGACCCATGCCGGGCGCCATCGCAAAGGGCTTGTTTGCGGCAAAAGCCATGACGAGCATACCGATAGCCGAGGCTATGCAGGTCGCCATGAACACTGCGTTCCACAGGGGCGTACCGCCTGCGAAGTTGGTCAGCAGGTTAGGGTTGAGGGCAATGATGTAAGCCATCGTCATAAAGGTGGTCAGTCCGGCGACCAGCTCGGTGCGGACATTAGTGCCGTTTTCCTTGAGCTTGAAGATCTTTTCCATTTCGACTCTCCTAATACAAATTTAAAAACAACATTAAGCTGACGGAAGCCGGACCCCTATCGGTTTTGACGGGCAGATTTCCGCTCATGCTGCGTTGAAGCCCATTAAGACAAAAAAGGCGAAAAGCGCCGAAAGGGCACACTGACAGACGATAGGGATTCGACTCACGCCAGCTTAAGACTATAAACGCCGAACCGCCTAAAGTCAACAAAAAGTTCACATTTTTGCAATAAAAAAGAGCGGTTTTTTAAAAACCGCTCAGGGTGTCAAGTTTACAGACCTAAAATGCTCAGCGTTTTGCTGTCGGGCTTGCCGGAATAGAACTTGTCAAGCACCTTTTGGAATACCGCATCGCCGCTGGCTGCCAGGAAAAGCGTCATCGACGAGCGCAGCTTGAGGTCGTCCGGGTAGCCCATGACCGCACCTGCGTCAGAGGTGTCCAGTGTAAGCAGCGCCTCGGATATCTCAACGAGCCGCTTGCCGAGCACGGGGTGGGCATAGTAGTCCTTTGCCTCCTGCATGGAGCTTATGGCATAAAACTGAGCGGTGGAGCTGAAGCCGAGACCGGCTATCTGCGGGAAGATGTACCACATCCAGTGTGTCCTCTTGTGTCCGGCTTTGATCTCCCTGAGCGCAGCGTCATACGACCGCTCCTGCGCAGATATAAAACGGTTAAGATCGTGCATGCTTGCCTCCTTGCTGGCGCAGCTAAATTATTCATTATTCATTATTCATCAGCGAAGCGACTTCATCATTCAATAATTCATTCAAAAATCCTGCAAATGAATGATGAATAATTAATAATGAATAGTGAAAAGTAAAAATCCCGCACTTGCGTGCAGGATTTTTGGTGGGGGAAGATGGATTCGAACCATCGAAGGCATTGCCAGCAGATTTACAGTCTGTCCCCTTTGGCCACTCGGGAATTCCCCCATATTAACTTCGGTATCAAGTGCGCTCTCGATGGAGCTGGTGGACGGACTCGAACCCCCGACCTGCTGATTACAAATCAGCTGCTCTACCAACTGAGCTACACCAGCACGATACCGGCTCAAATATAATAGCAAACCCCCATGGTTTTGTCAACAATAAAATTCAAAAATCAGCAAAGAAATTTTACATACCGGAGGAGATAAAAATGACCATAGCCGAATTATCCGGAGAATACAGAAAAAGCGGCGAGGTTTGCCGCATACGGGCAGAGGAGCTTGAGACCCGCCTCAGGCGTGAGAAGATGTGCGAGATGGACAAAATGCGCCTGCGCCGGAAGATATCCATGCTCACGAACATGGCTCGGGACGCAATAGCGACCTCACGCTATCTTGAAAACTACTACGGAGATGATAAAAATGAACGAGAAAAAGCTGAATATGTTTGCTAAAGAGGAAGAGTACGCAGCCCTGCGCAACTTTATTAAAATAGTAGAAAACAGCGGGGAGGGGGGCATGGCGGCATCGGTCAAGCGGGCTATCGACAGAGAGCTTACCCGCCGCCAGCGCCAGATGGTGTACATGTACTACCTTGAGCAGATGCGCATGCAGGATATCGCCGATGAGCTTGGGCTGAGCATCTCAAGCGTCAGCCGCACGATAAAGCGCGGACGCCGCAGGCTCAAAAGCTGCCTTCGCTACGGCGGAAAGGCACTCATGGACGCAATGGAAGATTGAAGTGGTTTACTTTGAGCTAAGGTTGTGTTAAACTCAAGCCATGGCGAAAGGAGCATGGCGTGAAAACTAATCGTAAAAAGAAACAGAACGGTTTGAAAACCATACAGCTTATCCTGCTCGCCCTTGCGGTCACCGCACTCGTGGTGCTCGTTGTCAAGGTATATGAGCGTAATATGAGCGTACAAAACGACCCTCACTACGGACAGGTCGAGGTATTTAACGGCGAGCAGTACATTTGGATAACGCCCGAGGAGGGCGTGCCGGTGAATACGCTCAAGGCCGAGGAGTTTGCAATGGACGAAAGCGGCAGACCCGTGTACACCGGGACGGAGTATAAGTCCATGCTCGGCATCGATGTCTCGCAGTATCAGGGCGATATCGACTGGCAGCAGGTATATGACAGCGGCGTTCGCTTTGCAATTATCAGAGCGGGCGGCCGATACTACGGCTCAAAGGGCGAAATGTACACCGACGATAACTTTGCCGCAAACCTTGCGGGTGCAAAGGCGGCGGGGCTCAAGGTCGGCGTGTATTTCTTCTCGCAGGCGATAAACACCGAGGAAGCCCGTGAGGAGGCACTGTATACGCTCGAGCTCATAGGCGACACGGAGCTTGCTCTCCCCGTGTTCTGCGACTGGGAGCGTGTTGCCGACACCGATGCCCGCACCGGTGCCGTTGACGGCGCAACAATGACAGACTGCGCCGCTGCATTCTGCGAGACGGTAAAGCAGGCGGGCTTTGATGCCGGCGTTTATATCTACCCCAGCACCGGCTACTACGACTATGACCTGTCACGGCTCACCGACTACACCTTCTGGTGCACGAGCCTCGGCGATCATCCGTTTTTCTACTATGCGCACACCTTGTGGCAGTATAACTTTGAGGGCAGCGTCCCCGGCATCGACCACAAGTGCGACATGAACATGATGTTTTATAACTAAGCAAAAAGCTGTGACCCACGGGTCACAGCTTTTTATTGTTTTATTTATATATTGTACACACGGTCGGGGGCTATCTCGGGTGCTTTGGGAAGTGCGCAGTCACGGTAGCCGAGGATGCAGTTTCCGATGCCGACATAGTCGTCGCTTATGCCCTTGCTGCGCAAAAGCGCTCTGCCGTACTCGGTGTCGAACACCTCACGGGCACGGTTTATCCAGCACGAGTCGACGCTCAATGCAAATGCGGCGTTCATGAGGTTGCCCATGACGAGGCTGCCGTCCTGAATGTAGGTCGGCACGGTCTTGTCGGCAAGCACGACCACAACGGTCGGCGCAGCGTAAAACGGGTCGATGTCACGACCCATGACCTCGGCGTTGAGCTTAGATAGCTCGGCGATGACCGTCTTATCCTGAATCACAAGCAGCTTTGTCGGCTGACGATTCATTGCACTGGGAGCGCAAAGCCCTGCCTTGATTATGGCGTCGAGCGTCTCGGGAGCGAGCTGCTCGGCTCTGTACTTTCTTATGCTTCTGCGTTCGAGTATGTTCTTATAAGCGTCATTCATTTTCGTTATCCTCCACATCAACATAGTATGCTATCTGCGGGTAGCTGCCGCCCTTGTAGCCCTTTGAAGCCTCGATCGCCGCCTTTGCAGCCTCGAGCTCGGTGCGCATAATCTCGATGCGGTCGTCTATTGCCTGAAGCTCCTGAAACAGCACGGCAAACTTGCCCTCTGCGCAGTCACGATTCTGGTCGTAATACTGCCTGCCTATCTCGATAAACACCTTTTTCTGCTCCTCGAGCTCGCCGTTTATCTGCAAATTGAGCTTTGCGATGTTAGCGTAGCACATTGCGGTGGTGCTGCTGCGGTCGTAGGCATCCTTGAGTGCGCCGCTTTCAACATAGTCCTTTGCCTTTTTGCCGACGGCGCTTATCGTGCCCATTATCATGCTTTTGTAATCAGCCATTGTCTTCTCCCTTCTTGAGGTTGACGAACAGATCCTCGGGGCGGTGCTGCTTTCTTGCGTTTATGATGAGCGCCACGAGTGCGGCAAGGGCGCTGACGGCAGCAAGCAGCTGCGACACTCTTATATCCGTCGTGCCGATATACAGGCTGTCCGTGCGCAGTCCCTCTATCCACGCTCTGCCGAGACCGTACCAAAGTATGTACAGCCAGAAGATCTGACCGTCGTATTTGCGCTTGCCCTTCTTTGACCATATGTGCAGGACAATAAGCCCCACGAAGTTCCACAGACTTTCGTAGAGAAATGTCGGGTGCACATACAGCGTGTCGAAGCCCGGGACGGTCAGACCCATGCGGCAGAAAATGTCGGTCTGAGCGCCGAAGGCTTCACGGTTTATGAAGTTGCCCCAGCGGCCCACGGCCTGCCCTATGAGCAGACCGAAAGCCGTCAGATCCGCAACGGCAAACACACGCAGCTTCTTTACCTTGCACCACACGACACCGGTTATGATACCGGCGATGATGCCGCCGTAAATTGCAAGTCCGCCGTCACGCAGGGCAAAAATTTTGCCCGGGTTTGCAACGAAATAATCGAGCTTGAACAGCACATAGTAAAGCCTTGCGCCGATTATGCAGATGGGGATGAGCCAGATGACGAGCTCGTACAGATTGTCCGAGGTGAGCCCAAACTCGGGCGCACGACGGGCGCAGTACAGCGCCGCCAAAATGAAGCCCATGGCGATTATAACGCCGTAAAAGTAGATATTAAGGCCGAACAGCTCAAAGCTGTACGGCGGGTCGATGCTCAAGTCGCCGAGCATGGGAAAGGAAATGCTTGCGTCCCGGAGCATTGTTGCAGTCAAAATGTTCATAATCTTAATCCTTGCTTACAGGTGAAAGTACGCTCATGGCGAGTTTGCCCTGCGCCATGAACTCGGTCAAAAACTTTTCGCACTCGTCAATGGTGACGCTCTCAAGCACATCAAAGCTGTCTAACGAGCAGTAGCCGCCGAAAAGGCCGGTCACCATCGAGATGCAGATGCTGTCGAAGCTTTCAAGCCCACGAAGCCTTGCACCGAACGAGGCTTTTTTAGCCCGCTCGAATGCGTCACGGTCAAGCCCGTTTGCCTTGACGGCGCTTATTGCGGAGTTTATCTCGCTCAAAACACGCTGCGGGTCTGCGCTCTCGCCGCCAATCATGACGGTGGCGACACCTGCCGTGTAGTCTATCTCATAGTCGTAGTCACGGTTCAGCACGCCCTCGGAGTACAGGCGGTTATAAAACCTGCCCGACGAGCCAAACAGCGTGCGCAGTGCAAGCTTTGCGACTATCTTCTGCCGCTGCAATGCCTCGCCCTTTTCGGCGGGAGCGACCTTTGCACCGATGAGAAACTGCGGTGCGGAAAGCTCCATGCGCTCCTCGTGATAGCTCTCAGAGGGGAACGGCGTTTCCTTTTCGCCGAGATCGGCGGTGGGTATCTCCGCTTTTTCCTCGGGGAGCACTTCCTTTGCGATCTCATAAACACGCTCGGGGTCGCAGTCGGCTGCCACGCACAGCACCATGTTTGACGGTGCGTAAAACGCCTTGTGGCAGTTATAAAGCGTCTCGGCGGTTATCTCGGCGATGCTCTCGACAGAGCCTGCGACCTGATCCCGCACGGGGTTGTGCTCGTAGAGCATGCGCATTAAGCGGTTATATATCACATACCCGGGACTGTCCTCGACCATGCCGATCTCCTGCCCGATTATGCCCTGCTCCTTGCTTACCGTCTCGTCGGTGAAGTAGGGGGTGGAGACAAATTTTAAGAGCATGCGCAGGTTTTCCTCAAAGCCCGAGGTGGAGCTGAAATAATACGCCGTCATGCCGCTTGAGGTGAATGCGTTCGGCTGTGCGCCGTTTGCCGAGAGCACGCTCAGTGCATTGTCGCCGTCGGGCATGTCGAACATCTTGTGCTCAAGATAATGCGCAACTCCGGCGGGCGTATCGTGCCACTGACCGTTTAGGGAAAACCGCCTGTGCGCACCGCCGTAATTTGTCGCAAAAACGGCGTAGCCAAGCTCAAAGCCGGGCTTTGTGACTACATTTATCCGCAGCCCGTTCGGAAGCTCGGCAGTATACAGCGTCTCATTTATCTTGGAAAAGTGCTTACTGTTCATCATCCTCGCCGCCTCCCTGCAGGAAATACTCAGCGTCAAGCACGACGCTGTTTGCGATTGCGATAACATCCTCACGCTTGACCTCGTTTACGAGCTCGGCAAGCTCGTCGGGCGAAAACTCAAGCCCGTCAAGCGTGTTCGCAAGGTAAAAGCCCTCCAGCTCGCCCTGCGAATCGAGGCATGCCCGCAGGTCGGAGGCAACGCTGCACTTGGCGGCGTCGAGCTCCTCGTCCGTTATCTCGCCGGCTTTCACGGCGTCGAGCTGGGCGAGTATCTCGGCCTTGGCAGCGTCGGCTTTGTCAAAGTCAACGCCCGAGGAAACTATCATCAGGCCCTTGTGCGTGTCGACCGCCGAGCTTGCGTAGTAGCACAGCGAAAGCTTCTCACGCACATTCATAAAAAGCTTCGAGGTCACGCCGCTGCCGTAGACGGCGTTGAAAACATAGATGGCGGCAATGTCCGGCTCCTCCATGCACTCGCCAAGTCTGAAGCCCAAAACGAGCTTGCCCTGCGTGACCGCCATCTCGTCTTCAAACGAGCGCACCGTGTCCTCCACGGCGTTCATGCGGATATCCGTGCCGATGTCGTAGTTTATCTCGCCCCTCGTCATACCCGAAAGTGCGTCCGAGAGAATATCCTTGACCTTAGCGCCGTCGAGGCTTCCGCAGTAGAAAATTTCAACGGGGCTCGTTGAGATAAGGCTGTGGTAATACTTCGTGAGCTTCCGATAATATATCCCCTCGGCGACATCCTCCGTGCCGAAGCGTGACACGGCGTAGTCCTCATAGCAGCACATCTGCTCAATGAGCCTGAGCTTTGCATACGAGCGCTTGTCGTTTAACCTGCTGCGGATAAGGTCAAGCAGCTTTTCCTTCTCGCTCTCGACATACGCCGGGATGAGCAGACCGCCACGGGTGCTCGGCGCTAGAAGCAGCTCGCAGGTGAAGTTTGCCGCCTTTTCAAAAACATCGCTGCCCTGGGGCAGATACCGCTCGTCCGGGAAGCTTGCGTAAAAGCCGATGCACTGGATCTCACCTATCTTGCGGACAATGGGCTCGATGCCCGTGCCGTAAAGCGAGTCAAGCTCGGCAGCGATAGTCTCCATATCCGGGTGATACCTCGTGCCGCGGCGCAAAACGAACGGCAGCACGGCGTTGAGCGCCGCAGTCTCTCTGTTAAGCTGTGTCAGCAGATTTACACTCAGACAGCCTGTTTTAAACTTGTCGCTGCGCAGGGCGGTCAGCCATACGCCGGGTATAAGCTCGCATCTGACGGTTTCCATCCGAAAGCCTCCTTCACGGTGTGCTTGATAATAACTTATTATATCACACTTTTTATTTATATGGTATACCCTTTCCGTCGTATTTTTCGCCGTCGAGCAGCACCTGTTCGGGTGAAATGACGATATCGTGCGTTTTGCCGCTGCCGTTTGTCCATTTTATGCGGCATTCGGGGAAATCATCGGGCAGAGCGGGGCGGATATACAGCGCACCCGACCAGAGCTTGAGCCCCAAAAGCTCCTCGCACACGACACGGAAATACCAGCCCGATGAGCCGGTGTACCATGTCCAGCCGGCCTCACCCATATGCTCGGGGCAGGTGTAGATATCGGCGGGGAGCACGAAGGGCTCTGCCAAATAGCGCTTGAGGTCGTGCGTCTCGGGGATGAGATCGCAGAGTATGGCATAGCCGTCTCTTGACCTGCCTCTGCGCAGACACGCCATCGCAAGCCAGACGGCGGCATGCGTGTACTGCCCGCCGTTTTCCCGGAATCCCGGACCGTAGCTTTGGATATAACCCGGGTCACGCCCGCAGCCGTAAAACGGCGGGTCAAAGAGCTTGACCACTTTGTTTTCACGGTCGTAGAGCTCTGAAACTGCGCTGTCGAGCGCCATGTCGATGCGGCTGTTCGAGGCATCCGTGCACATGGCAGCCCAGCTTTGCACAATCGAATCTATGCGGCAGCACTCGTCGTTTTTCGAGCCTATCGCATCGCCGTCCGGCCAGTAGCCACGCAGATACCAGCTGCCGTCCCAAGCTCTGTCGGCGGCAGCTCCGCAGGAGGCTGCAAGCGCTCGGTAGTGATCCGAGTCTTGTTTACATAACATTACGAGCAGATCGGCAAAGCGCCTGACCGTGTGGGCAAAAAACCAGCTCAGCCAAACGCTCTCGCCACGGACATTGCTCATGCCGTCGTTCCAGTCGCCGCTGCCGAACAAAAGCAGCCCATGCATTCCCACACCACGGTTTGCGCAGCAGTCGACCGCCGCCTTGGCGTGGCCGAGAACGCTCGCCGATACGGCTGAGCGCTGCGGCGTTTCGTAGCGGTCCGGCTCGTTGTTCTCAAGCGGATTTGAGTTAACATAATATACAACATCGGAGCATATATCAGTGTCGCCGGTCTTCTCGACATACTCGCACAGCGCCCACACCAGCCACAGCATGTCGTCCGAGCAGCGTGTGCGCACACCCTTGTCGCCGTCGGGCATGGCGTGCCACCAGTGCATGACATCGCCCTCGAGGTATTGGTGCGCACAGCAGTCAAGAATTTGCCGTTGTGCCGGGGTGGGGGAGATGAGCAGCAGGTTAACGGCATCCTGAAGCTGGTCACGGAAGCCTATCGCCCCGCCGCTTTGGTACACCGAGCACCTGCCCATAAGGCGGCATGCAAGCGTTTGATATACCGCCCATCCGTTTACATAATGTCCAAACGGAACACTGCCGTCAAACCTGAGCTTTAGGACCTCTTTCCGCCACGCTGCCTTGGCTTTTTCAAGCTCGGCAAGCGCTGTATCAGGTTTACATAACTCAGCAAGCGTTTTGTCATCGCAGACACCGCAGACAATGACGCTTACAGGCTGGCAGTTGAATTTTGCGGCGAAAATCGGCGCTGAAAGAGCCTCCGTCTTGCCGTCGTACTCGCCACGCAGGAATGAGAAAAGGTCACATGTCCAGCCGAGTATCGGCGCAGAGCAAAGAGCCTTGAATCTTGCTTCCGGCAGCGCAAATCGGCTGCTTTGCGCCGTGAACATCGAGTTTACATAATCTACAGAGACGGCAAGGTAATCGTCCTCGTTGTCGGCAAGCTGGAGCTCGGTTTTCCACTCGATTTGACCCGTTATCGTGCCGCAGACCTCGATGATGAAAACTCTTGCATCCACTCCCGAGGGTACAAAGGCTGTGCAGCGAATTCCCGTCGATCCGAAGCTTTTCTCCCAAACGGCGTAGCCAAAGCCGTAGCGAACACGGCAGGGAACGCCGTCCGAGGCTGCGAAAATGCTGTACCTGCCGCCGTCGGTGACATACTCGAGAGTCTCCGGACCTGTCACGGCGTAGGGGTCGTTCACCCAACGGCTAAGGCGCATTTCACGGGCGTTTTTGTACCACATATTGCCCATGCCGCAATCGCTTGCATAGTACCCGAACGAGCCGTTTGTCAGTATATTCGACCACACCTTGGGCGGCAATGAGTGGTTTACATAAAAATAAAAGCTGTTGTCATCCTCATAGCCGAATTTGGGCATAAAGTCGAGCTTTCTCGGCTCGTCAAACGGCAGCAGATATTCGGTGTTTACCCGCCGCTCGGGACTGTCTGCACCGATGATAACGCTTGCACAGGCGAGCATATCATCCTCCGCCGAGATAGGCAAAATCCTTATGCCGCCGTGCGTACCCATGAGCGCCTCAAGCCCGTGGACTGCAAGGATATCCCGCACACAGCCGTATATCGGACGGCGGTACTCGCCGCCCTCGTCGGTGAGGAAAACGAGGTCGCAATATATGCCGCACGAGCGCAGCAGGCAAAACTGCTTTGTAAGGCTCTCGGCGGATTCACGGCTCACCTGCGCACTCGGACAGACGATGATCGGCATGTCGCCCGATACGCCGTACTGCCAGAGCTTTTGCTTGGAAACAAAGGCATTTTCGGCTTTTCTGAACCACAGCGGCTTTATCATATCCATCGCCGCATCCACCTCACGGGTGTCCATTCCCGTTATCGATGCACACGCCGAGACCATCGCCCCGAACTCGGCAGGGCCTATCGCCAGCATGTGCTGCGCTCCGGCGTAAGCGTCGTCGGGGGTCATGCCAACGCACATGGCAAAGCGCAGCTCCAGCCTCTCTCCCGCCTTTAGCGAGACCTCGGTTGTGGCGGTCACAAACGGCGCTGACAAATGCCCCGTGCCGCCGTTTCTGTCGGCCTTAAAGCTCATTTTTCGGTCTGACGCAAGGCACAGCCACACCTCGCACTGACTGCCTCTCGGTATGCGATGCAGCATCAGGCAGTTGCCGTCCGAGTGGGCATCCAAGCCCAGTTGCCAATATGCAGGATGGTTAACATAATCATTATAATCTGCCAGCACCGGCTCGAACGAAAAGCTGAGCCTTGCGCCCTCGATATCCCGCTTTGCATTTATCTCGGCAAAGCGCAGCTCCCCGTTCTCACCGCCCGCCGTGGCGGCGCTCGTTTTGAACGCAAATTCAGGGGTGTCGTGCGCCCAGCTGCACGCAATTTCGCCGAGTTCCCAAATGAAGCCTGCGCCGTTCGGCTCGGGCAGCAGGGAATAGCTCCGCTCGCCGACGCTGAGCCTTATCTCAAGCCCGTGACCCTCGCCCAATTGCCTGAACGGCGGCTTGTACACGAGCATGTCGCCGCAGGTGGCGGATGCTACGCCGCTTTCGGTTAACATAACATTGTAAACGCCGTTTGAAATGACGGTGCAGTTCGGGTTTTCAAGGTCGATATTCTCGCCTCGCTTCGTCCACTGCTGAGCGGTGAGCCGCTGCGGCTTTTCAAAGCCCGCTTCGCCGAGCTTCAGTACCGGCGCATTGACCGGCAGCTTTTCCTCCAAAAGACAGCGGTAGGCGTGCATCATAGGGTCTGCCATAAACCGCCGTGTGACAATGCCGCCGAGCAGGCAGTTTGCGACCGAGAGCATGCTCATGCCCAAATGGTGCGCCATGTAGCAGCGCACGGGCTCGCCGTCGGCGCTGCGGCAGCGTGACGGCGTGAAGTCGATGGCTTCTATAAAGCCGAAGCGCCCCTTTGCCCCCGCATCGTCGAGACGGCGCAGATTCACAAGCGCCGCAAACGGCTCGATATTCAAGGCAAGAAAGCTCGAATACGGCGAAATGACAAGCTCCCTGTCCTGCCCACGCTTGAGTGCAAGATGGGCGCAGCCGTGCGCCTTGTATCTGTAGTTGAGCGCAGGGTCAAGCGAGAAAAACGCACTTTCGGAAATGCCCCAGAGCTTGGAGTGGGTCTGCCGGTGCTTCTGCACGAACATGCAATACTTTGTCGTCTCATACATGAGACTGTCCCGCACCAGCGGCAAAAACAGCTCCGGCATGAGGTACTCAAACATCGTGCCCGTCCAGCTTGCCATGCCCTGATATCCGGCGTACGAGCGCATGGCTCGGGACAGCCTGCGCCAGTGCGTCCTCGGGACATCGCCATTGGCAACGGCAAGGTAGCTCGTGAGCCTCGCCTCGCTCGCCATAAGGTCGTAGTAGCTTTCCGACGGTGCGGCCTTTTCAAGGTCAAGACCGATATAAAAAAGCTTGCGGTTTTGGTCAAACAGTACGGAGAAATCCATCGGCTGCATTAGCTTTTTCACACGCTCTGCCAGCTCCGTGCGGTTATACGCCAAAAGCCCGTTTTTGAGTGTCAGCAGGCAGGCGTAGAGGTTGCCGCTGTCGACGGTGGAGATATATTTAGGCTCTAAGCAGCGCAGCGTCCTCGTGTCGTACCAGTTGCTCAGATGCCCCGAAAATTTCGGCATTTTCTCAAGCGTTGTCAGCATTTTTTCTATAAGCTCGAACGCACGCCCGGTCTTGTCGATGCCGAGGTCAACGGCGCACAGAGCCGAGACAAGCGCCAGCCCGATATTCGTCGGCGAGGTGCGGTGCGCAAGCCCGACCGGCGGCTGCTCCTGAAAATTGTCCGGCGGCAGGTAGTTGTCGTCGGCGGTGCAGAATTTATCAAAATACGCCCAAATGCTCTCGGCACACTCCAAAAGATACTCCTTTTTGTCCGCCGGAAGCTCCCTCACGGGCTTTGCCGGAAGCGTCAGCGCAAGCGCCGCCAGTGGTGCAACGATCCACAAAAGCCCGACGGTCTTTGCAAAAATGCCGGTCGAGAAAATGAGGAGCGCAAGACCCGCCGTGGGCGCTGCCCACATGTTAAGGTAGTACGCACCTACGCTGCGCTTTTTGCGCTCACTCTGTGCGGCAGTCTCCCATTCGAGCAAGTTCTTGCGGCTGACCCCCATGCGCCAAAGCGAGACCACGGCGGCGCTTAAGGCTATCCACGCCTCATACGGCAAAAACCAGAGCCTGAGCACCGTTTGGATGAGTGCTGCCGACACGCCTTTGAACAGCCTGCTGTGATATTTGACATGACTGTCCGCTGTGCGGCTCGTGCCAAACTCGGTCAGTGCAATGAGAAGCCTTGCACCCAGCGCAAGCAGCGCTGTCCACGCCGCAAGCATGAGTGCGTGACCGGATAGAAGAAGCCCCAGAAATATCGCCGCAAAGCTCAGCGGCGCAACGAGGCTGCGACGCAGCGAATCAAAGAGTTTAAAGCGCTCGATGTCCGTCATGGCGCTGTCCTGACTGAATATCCAGCCTGCGTTCTGCCAGTCGCCCCGAGTCCAGCGGTGGCTGCGGCGGTAGTATGCAACGGGCGTGGAGGGGAAGGAGTCTGTAAACTCCGTGTCGCTCATGTACCCGCCGCGCAGGTACGCACCCTCCAGTGCGTCGTGCGACAGGACGAGCCCGTCGGGGATGTGAGCGCTCGAGCAGACATACAAAGCCTCGGCATCGATGATGCCCTTGCCCGAAAACCCGCCTGCGTCAAACAGGTCGGTGTATAATTCGCCGCACAAAACCGAGTACGGCTCGGTGCCGCCGACACCTGCGAATATGCGTGAAAAATCCGTCTTTCCGACGGAGGAAAGCTCATAGTTCATGCGGGGATGGATAATGCCGTGACCTGCGACGACACAGGCTTTTTCACGGTCAAGCTTCGGTGCGTTCAACGGGTGCGTTATCGCACCGATAAGCTGGCAGACAGAGTCCGGCGTGGGGTTGGTGTCGCTGTCGAGCGTCACGATATACCGTGCTCCCGCAAGCGCCTCAATGTTACCGGCGGAGACTGTAAGCTCCGACTTTTTGCCGCAGAGCATTGCGGCAAGCGCCAGCACTGCGCCCCTTTTGCGCTCAAAGCCGCAGAAGCGGTGGCGGCTCAGATCCTCCGTCCTCGGCCGGGTGAAAAGATAAAACCCGCCGCCATAGCGCTCGTTTATCTTATCCACCGCATTTGCGGCGCTTTTTATAAGCACAGCATCGCCGTCAACTACCGCACACGCAGCCTCCGGCAGGTCTGCCAGTATGCCGAACATGAGGTTTTTGCCGCAGCGTCGGTTTGTAAGATAAAACTCTTCAATGCGCCCGGCAAGCTTTATCCCCGATTCCTTGTCGGATAAAAGCGCAGAGATAACGCACACGGTTTTGGCATCGTCCGGCACGCCGTTTCTAAGCTCCAGCCTCGGCATACGCCTTGGCGGCACGCAAAGCAAAATTATATAGTCCAAAAGATTTTTCGTAAGCTCCGATATCGGCAGAAGCAGCAAAACCGCCGCAATGACGCTGTGCGACAAAAAGCCGCATAAAAGCATCAAAAACAGCGTCAAAAGCACATTTGCCGTGATATAAAGCGCACCGCTCGGAGCTTTTTCGTCCCTGCCCAAGGGCTTTGTAAAGAGATAATACCCCACATGGCGGGCATCGCCCTCGGATTGCGAGCACAGCTTTATGAGGTGCTTTGCAAGGTAGTGCTCCTCCATGGAGTTTGCATTGGCAAGCTGCGACAGCCGCTCACGGTAATACGCACGGCTGAGGTCGTCCATCTCGGGATAAACGCCCGCCGGGTCGGACCGCAGAAGTTTTTCCGAGACATCCACCGATTCCAAAAGGCACTGCATGTCAAGCCCGCCGACCAAGCGCAGCGAGGTGAAAACGGCGGCAAAGCCGTCTGTCAGTTTTTCGGGGGTGTTCGTTTTTAAAAGCTCACGGCAAAGCCCGGCAAGACGCTCGATAAGCGCCATGCGCAGCGCCGCAGGGAACAGGTACAGCTCCTTTCTCGGCAAAACGGAAACGCTTTGATACCCGTCTAAAAAAAGCCTGCACCGCTCCACGGTCACATTGCCGAGACCGGCATCGACGAGCGTGCAGCACACATCGAGCAGAATAACGCCCGCCTCCGAGCCTCGCAGGGACTTTTCCCGGGAAAACGCCGCTATAGCGCACTTTCCCTCACGCACGGCGATGTAGCGGTTATCCAAAAGCCACCGGCAGGCATCGGGGAGCTTCACCGCCGTGCCGAAGCGCTCCTCAACCTTTTCGTAGGCGGCGTCTATCTCGCTCATGGCGGCACGGAGCTTCGATACAAGAGCTTTTGCCGGCACGGGCTCTGTCTTGCGGCAGAGCTGAGCTGCTTGCTCTGCAAGCGCAGAAAGCCTGTCATCTTCAATGTATTTCCCCTGCATACTCATTAAAATGACCTCCGAAAATCACTTAATCGTCATAAATTACAGTTTTGCCGCAAATACTCAAATATATTCCGCAAAACTGACAAGAAGTTTTACTTGACAGGCGCAGTGACGGAGAGTATAATCTGTAAAGTAAATTTCGTTTACAGGGAGGCGGACACCGTGGAAAACAGCAGAGTGATGCGTTCGATGCTGTTTGATTTTTACGGCGAGCTGCTCACGGACAAGCAGCGTGAGTATTTCGACCTCCATTATAATGAAGATCTGTCCTTGGCCGAGATCGCCGAGCAGAGCGGCATTTCCCGTCAGGGCGTGTGGGATATCATCCGCCGTGCCGAAGCCGCCATGACCGAGATCGAGGAGAAAACGGGACTGATAAAGCGCTTTACCGAGCGCACCGCCGCCCTTTCGGAGATAAGAGCGCAGCTAAGCGAGCTTGAGAGCATGACCGAGGGCAGGGCGAGGGAGCTTGTCGGGAGCATTTCCGAAAAGCTCGGTCAATTAGATTAGGAGGCAACGCTATGGCATTTGAATCATTATCCGACAAGCTGTCCGCTGCCTTTAAGAAGCTCAGGGGCAAGGGCAGACTGACCGCAGGCGATGTCAAGGAGGCCATGAAGGAAGTGCGTATGGCGCTTCTGGAGGCCGATGTCAGCTACAAGGTCGTCAAGGAGTTTACCAAGAATGTGACTGAGCGTGCCTCGGGTGCGGATGTGCTTGAGGCGCTGTCCCCGGCACAGATGGTCGTTAAGATAGTAAACGAAGAGCTCGTTAAGCTCATGGGCAGCGAAAACCAGCGGCTGAATATAGGCTCAAAGTCGCCCAGCATCGTTATGCTGGTCGGACTTCAGGGCGCAGGCAAGACCACTAATGGCGCAAAGCTTGCAGCGTACATGCGCAAGCAGGGCAAGCGCCCGCTGCTGGCTGCGTGCGATATCTACCGTCCCGCTGCTATAAAGCAGCTTGAGACCGTCGGCAAGCAGCTTGATATCCCTGTGTTCCAGATGGGCACGACAAATCCCGTGGATATCGCAAAGGCAGCCGTCGAGCACGCCAAAAAGCACGGCAACGACCTTGTTTTCCTCGATACGGCAGGCCGCCTGCATATAGACGAGCAGCTCATGGACGAGCTGCGCAATATAAAAGAAGCCGTCGACCCGGCAGAGATACTGCTCGTTGTCGATGCTATGACCGGCCAGGATGCCGTGAACGCCGCAAACGCCTTTGACGAGGCTCTCGGCGTGACGGGTGTCATGCTCACGAAGCTTGACGGCGACGCACGAGGCGGCGCAGCGCTGTCCATTAAGGCCAGCACCGGCAAGCCCATCAAGTTTATCGGCGTGGGCGAAAAGCTCGACCAGATAGAGCCGTTTTATCCCGACCGTATGGCGTCGAGAATTCTCGGCATGGGCGATGTCCTGACGCTTATCGAAAAGGCTGAGCAGAGCTTTGACGAGAAAAAGGCTCTTGAGATGGCGGAAAAGCTCAAGGCAAACCGCTTCTCGCTGTCCGATTATCTCGAACAGATGCACTCACTAAAGGGCATGGGCGATCTAAACGACATTGCCGGCATGATCCCGGGCGTCGACGCAAAGGCACTCAAGGGTGCAAAGGTCGACGAAAAGAGCCTGAGCCACACCGAGGCTATCATCCTTGCGATGACGCAGGCCGAGAGGGATGACCCGTCGATACTCAACGCCAGCCGCAAAAAGCGCATCGCCGCCGGCAGCGGCACGAGTGTTGTCGAGATAAACCGACTGCTCAAGCAGTTTTCCGCCATGCAGAGCATGATGAAGCAGCTTTCCGGCAAGAATATGAAGAAGCTGCAAAAGAAGTTCGGCGGCATGGGCGGTGGAATGTCGGGGCTGGGCGGCTTCGGCGGATTTAAGCTTTGATTACCGACGCACGAGCGTTTGTAATATATAGAAAAATATTTGGAGGTGAAAATAAATGGTAAAGATCAGACTTCGTAGAATGGGCGCAAAGAAAGCACCTTACTACCGCATCATCGTAGCTGATTCCCGCAGTCCCCGTGACGGTCGTTTCATCGAGGAACTCGGTACTTACGATCCCCTGGCAGAGGGCGAGCAGAAGATCAAGGTCGACATGGAGCGTGCACAGTACTGGATCGCAAACGGCGCACAGCCTACCGAAACCGTACGCGGCCTGCTTAAGAAGGTCGAGGCCTAATAAGGAGAATCTACCGGCATGAAAGAACTTTTGACCTATATCGTGCAGAATCTCGTCGATCATCCCGACGAGGTCTCTGTGACCGAGCGCGAAGCCGGCGGCGAGACCGTTTTTGAAGTGCGTGTCGCCGACGGTGATATGGGCAAGGTCATTGGCCGGCAGGGCAGGATCGTAAAAGAGATCCGTATACTCATGCGGGCTGTTGCCCAGCGAAAGGGCAAGAAGGTATCAGTCGATATAATGGACTGAGATTATAAAAAGGGCTACCCGTCGGTAGCCCTTTTCAGCGTGTCAAAAAAGTCTTGTGACTTTTTTGCACGCTTCAAAAACACGCCACATTTTTTGTGAAGCTTTGCTTCACGAAAAATCTCGCTATGCTCGTCAAAA
>CAKTQR010000013.1 GCA_934597175.1 uncultured Oscillospiraceae bacterium
GGGCATGTCAGAGCCGCACCGTGACCGAGCCGCAGCGAGAAAGGTCCCGCCTCAAATTTGATTATAGCCATCAAAAATGTCTGCCTCGCAGACTTTTTGACGAGCATAGCGAGATTTTTTGTGAGGCTGCGCTTCACAAAAAATGTGGCGTTTTTTTATCATTAAAAGCCAACAGGCTTTTGATGATAAAAAAGACTGACGCAGAAAAATTTCTGCGTCAGTCTTTTTTTGTCGACACCGGTCGGTAACAATGCCGGACAATTGGGGAGATGGAGATAATTATTTATCAGGATGGAGAGTTCCTGAAGGATAATAAAGAAAGTATGGACAAATCGTGTATCTGTCTTCGCTTCGGCTATAATATACACTGTACTTTCTTATTACGCAAGAGAACAAAAATCATAGGCGCTATGATTTTTTGGAATATAGTTAATTTATTCACCCTTGATTATTCTTTACAGATAGGTTATACTGACCAAGTATTACACAAACGCATACCCCCATGTACCGGCATGAATAAATCGACAGATTGTCAAAAAAAACACGGAAATAACATAACTACAATACGCCGCAGGGGGAGTGTGAGGGGGTAGCGAAGTGTCGGTGCAGTAGTAAATGACATGCCGGGGGCATGTCAGAGCCGCAGCGAGAAAGGTCCCGCCTCAAGTTTGATTATAGCCATCAAAAACGCCTGTTAAGGCTTTTTGACGAGCGTAGCGAGATTTTTCGTGAAGCTGCGCTTCACAAAAAATGTGGCGTGTTTTTGAAGCGTGCAAAAAAGTCACAGGACTTTTTTGATGCGCTGAATAAGAATTGGAGGTTCAATTTATGGCGATTCAGAAATATCAGGCATTCGTCAAGGTAGCGGAGCTCGGCAGCATCACAAAGGCAGCCGAGGCCATGGGCTATACCCAGTCCGCCGTCAGCCGCATGATCGCCGACCTTGAGGATGTTTGGAATCTCAATCTGCTGCGCAGGAACAGAGGCGGCCTGTCGCTGTCGTCCGACGGCGTTATGCTGCTGCCGTATATAAAAGAAATGTGCTCCCGCTTTGAGGCCTTGCAGGAGCAGGCAAACGCTCTGAAGGGTCTTGAGACCGGTTTTATCCGCATCGGCTCGTGCTCGAGCTTTTCGACGCAGTGCCTTCCGGCGATACTGAAAGAGTTTGAGCTGCGCTATCCGAAGATAGTTTTCCAGCTTCAGAACATGGAGTATTCCGACACGGAGGACGCTCTGTGCGCAGGCGAGATAGACTGCGGCTTTATAAGCGCCCCGTTTTCGCCCGACCTTGATGTCACGATGCTCATGCGTGACCGTATGCTCGCAGTGCTGCCGCCGGATCACCCGCTGTCGGATGCAAGGGTCTACCCCATGGCGCACTTGAGTCAAGAGCGCATCGTCAGGCTCACGGAGGAATCGAACAACGAAGTCTCGAAGATATACGAAAGCTTCAAGGATCTTATAAGTTCGCCGCTGAGCACCTACTGCGAGGTGAACGACGACTACTCGGTCATGGCGATGGTCGAAAGCGGATTGGGCGTTTCGATGCTCTCGGAGCTTGTCACGAAGCGCATGCCGTTTAACATCTGCCTTAAGGAGTTTGACCCGCCGCAGTACCGTGACATCGGCGTCGCCGTCAAAAAGGGCCGCCGCCCGTCGCCGGCAACGGAGCGATTCATCGAGGTCGTGCTCGAATTTTTTGAAGACAACAAATACAAAATCCCGAATCTTCACTGATTCGGGATTTTTTCTTATTTACACACAAGTTCGCCGTTTTCGACATCGATCGTGATGACATGACCGGCTTCCATCTCGCCGGACAGTATCGTCCTTGCGATAAGCGTCTCAACGCTTGCCTGCAGGTATCTCTTGAGCGGTCTTGCGCCGAACACGGGGTCAAAGCCACGCTCGATGATGAGCTGCTTTGCAGCGTCCGTGATCTCAAGGCCGAGGGTCTTGTCGGCAAGGCGCTTTTTGAGCGACTGAGTGAGGATATCAATGATGCCGTCAAGCTCCGCCTTGGTGAGGGGCTTGAAGCAGATGATCTCGTCAAGTCGGTTGAGAAATTCGGGTCTGAACTGTCTGTGCAGCTCGCCAAACACGCTGTTTTTAGCGTCCTCGGTGATGTTGCCGGCATCGTCTATGCCGTCGAGCAGGTACTGGCTGCCGAGGTTTGAGGTCATGATGATGATGGTGTTTTTAAAGTCAACCGTTCTGCCCTGCGAGTCGGTTATTCTGCCGTCGTCGAGAATTTGCAGCAGGATGTTGAAAACATCCGGGTGCGCCTTTTCGATCTCGTCGAACAGAACGACGGAATACGGCTTTCTGCGCACGGCCTCGGTCAGCTGACCGCCCTCGTCATAGCCGACATATCCGGGAGGTGCGCCGATAAGGCGGGAGACGGAGAACTTCTCCATGTACTCGGTCATATCGATACGCACGATGTTGTGCTCATCGTCAAACAGGCACTCGGCAAGCGCCTTTGCAAGCTCCGTCTTGCCGACGCCGGTCGGGCCGAGGAACAGGAAGCTGCCGATGGGGCGATTGGGGTCTGCGATGCCGGCACGGGAGCGCCAGATTGCCTCCGTTACCTTCTGCACGGCCTCGTCCTGACCGATGACTCTGCGGTGGAGAACATCGTCTAAGTGCAAAAGCTTCTCTCTTTCGCCCTCCATGAGCTTTGCCACGGGGATACCCGTCCACTTTGCGACGATACCGGCTATCTCCTCCTCGGTCACGGTGTCGTGCACCATGCTGCTTGCTTTGCGCTCCTCGCTGTTTTTCTCAGCCTCTTGCAGCTTGCGCTCGAGTGCGGGGAGGTCCGAGTACTTGAGCTTTGCGGCGGTCTCATACTCGTATCTGAGCTGGGCGTTTTCGATATCGGCGTGCATCTTTTCAATTTCCGCCTTGAGGTTTTTGACCTCGTCGACGCTGCTCTTCTCGCTTTCCCAGCGGGACTTCTGCTCCTTGAACTTATCCTTGAGGTTTGCAAGCTCCTCACTGAGCTTCTCAAGACGCTCCATCGAAAGACGGTCGGTCTCCTTCTTAAGCGCCATTTCCTCGATCTCCAGCTGCATTATCTTGCGGCGGACATCGTCAAGCTCGGCGGGCATTGAGTCTATCTCCGTGCGAATGAGGGCGCATGCTTCATCGACAAGGTCAATCGCCTTGTCCGGCAGGAAACGGTCGGTTATATAGCGGTCTGAAAGCGTTGCGGCGGCGACAAGGGCGTTATCGTGGATGCGAACGCCGTGGTAGACCTCGTAGCGCTCCTTAAGGCCACGCAGAATGGATATCGTGTCCTCGACCGTCGGCTCGTCGACCATGACGGGCTGGAATCTTCGCTCAAGGGCAGCGTCCTTTTCGATGTACTTGCGGTACTCGTCGAGCGTTGTCGCACCGATGCAGTGCAGCTCGCCTCGGGCAAGCATAGGCTTTAAGAGGTTGCCTGCGTCCATGCTGCCCTCGGTCTTGCCGGCACCCACTATGGTGTGCAGCTCATCGATAAAGAGGATTATCTTGCCCTCGGACTGCTTGATCTCCTCCAAAACAGCCTTCAGACGCTCCTCAAACTCGCCGCGGTACTTTGCACCGGCAATGAGTGCGCCCATGTCAAGCGAGAATATCGTCTTATCCTTAAGCCCCTCCGGGACATCGCCACGGACGATACGCTGGGCAAGCCCCTCGGCGATGGCGGTCTTGCCGACGCCCGGCTCGCCGATCAAAACAGGGTTGTTCTTCGTCTTTCTCGACAGGATGCGGACAACATTTCTTATCTCGTTATCACGGCCGATGACCGGGTCAAGCTCCTGCTTTCTCGCTCGCTCGACAAGGTCCGTGCCGTACTTTTTGAGTGCGTCATAGGTGTTTTCGGGGTTATCGCTCGTAACAGGGCCGTTCTTGACCTTGGCAAGCTCGGCGGTAAAGGCAGACTTCGTGATGCCGTGGTCTGCGAAAATGCGCTTTATCGCCGGTGTTGCGGCGGCAAAAATGCCGATCATAATGTGCTCGACGGAAAGATACTCGTCGCCGAGGCTCTTTGCCGATTTCTCGGCCGCCTGCATCACCCTGTCGGCCTCACGGGAAAGGTACACATCCGTGTCGCCCGTGACCTTGGGCAGCGCTGCGATTGCGGTGTCGAGCTCTGCGAGCACGGTGTTGCAGTCAACGCCCATTTTGCCCAGCAGCGACGGGATGAGCCCGCCGTCCTGATCGACAAGAGCGTACAGGATGTGCTCCGGGGTTATATATTGGTTTTGGTTTTCCTGCGCCATCGACTGCGCAGTCTGTATAGTCTCAATTGTTTTCTGTGTGAAGTTCTGTGCATTCATGGCACTGACCTCCTTATATCAAAATTTCCGCCCTTCGAAGCAGCGAGAAGTAGCATGCCTCAATGTCCCTTGCGTCAAGGCGGCCGGTGAGGTAGCCCTTCATCATGGAGTCAAAGAGCTTGATGTATTCCGAAAGCACGCTTGCAAGCTCGTCGGAGCTGCAATCCCTGCTCGGAATGGCGATGGAGCGGATAAACTTGCCGTCATACAGCGCATACTTCGGTGCGCTCGCACCCAGAAGTGGACGCAGGTGCGCATCCTCGATGCTCTTCCAAATGCGGAAAAACTCGCTCATCGAGCGGATGAGTGCCGCCGACTGCGTGCGGAAAATGACGGTCAGCTCACCGAGACAGTCGCTGTCGCCACGGTACAGCTCGACCTCGTACTTGACGGTGGGTCGGTACTTGTACTCAAGCGAGGACTTGAGCGACATGGTCATCGCATTGGGCGAGACAAACGGCACAAGCTCCCTCGACGGGGTCATGAGCTGCTCGATAGCAGAGAAAATGTCGTTTATCCTACGCTCGGGCGTGACCAAATTTACATGCTCGGCAAGGATCTGATTTATGAGATTTGAGCGATTCGTACCCAGGCGGTGCGCCAAGCGGTCGACCTCGGCGACCACATCTTCGCTGAGCATTAAGCTGTATAATGTCTTTTTCATATTCGTCTGCCTTTCTTTTTCCCTTTGAGCTTATCATAGTCCCGTTTTTCTAATTTGTCAAGAGTTTTATATAAATTATTTTACGAATTATATAGAGCACAACAAAAGCAGAGCTTTTCAGCTCTGCTTATTATTTGTAGATCTCAGCCGATATAAACTGTCTGCCCTTTTTGGACATGCCGCCCGCTGCGCCGACAGTGCCCTTGCCGCAGCCTCGCAGGGAGATGACATCGCCCTCGCGGACGGGCGCATCAAGCTTCATGCACACCGAGCAATTTAAGCTTGCGTCGCCTGCCGATATGCGCTCGGCAGCGGCGGTGCGTGAGAGGTTGAACATTCCGGCGCACACTGCGTCAAAGCGCAGGCTCTTGACCGAAAAGGTCACCTTTTTGACTTTGCGCTCGGGAGCTTTAAGCTCGCTAAGTTCGATTTTTGCGGTCTTGACCCCGTAGCGCCCGACCTTGTCGAGCCCGTCGAGCAAATGCCGCTCGACGCTCGGCAGGCAGAATATCGTCGCCGTGTCGCCGGTCACCCAGATATCGCCGAGCCACTCACGCTTGATGCCGAGGCCTAACGCAGCGCCCATATAGTCACGGTGCGCAGGCTCGCCGAAGCCCGCCTTTGCCGTGACGGCGCAGATATAGTCGACAGTGTCCAGCTCGTCCTCGTCCATATAAAACGGCAGGAAGAACGCAGCCTTGCGCTCGCAGTCGGGGTGACCGCCGGTGAGAAACATCTTGCAGTCCGCCGTTGCTGCCCACTTCGTGAGCGCAAACTGCTCAGCCGGCGTCAAAAACGCCGTGTGCGTGACCGACGAGGTGCGCTCGCAGCGCTCAGCGAGGTCTGCCGCTCTTTTTAAAAGTTCATCGTTTTCCATCAAGATACTCCGCAATTTGCTGCTTTGCAAATTTAAGCTCGTTTATAAACTCGCCCGACGACATGCGCAGAACGCCCGAGCGCAGCGCCGACAGGCGGATGAGGCTGTCGTTCGTGATGACCCGCACGGCGTAGTTTTTGCCGATATCGTTTGCAAGCTTTTCTATATACATGTCGGCGGTCTCGTTCTGCTTGGTATAGGCGATATGTATGCCCTCGGTCTCCCTTTCGCCGGGGTTACCCTCGACCTTGTAGCCGTCGAACACCAGCACAAGCTCGCATTCCTTGAAGCCACGGTAGCTTTTCAGGATATCAATAAGTCGTGTCCTTGCAAGGTCAAGGTCGTCCTTGGCAAGCTCGCTTAGCTCATCCCACGCAAACAGCAGGTTGTAGCCGTCGACGATGAGATACTCCCACTTCGTCGGCTCGATAACGGCGCTTTGCGCTGCCGCCGACACGGGGCTTGTGTACTCACGGCGGCGGATAGGACCGAACTCCCGCTCCATTATCGCCTCAAGCTCCTTGTCGTCAAGGCTGAAGTTGCGGGGACGGTACACGGGCTCGGGGGTCTTTTCCCTGCCGTAGCCGGTGTCAAGATGCATATGTTCCTCGACCTTGTCCCACTTGACGGCAACGCCCGCTCCGTGCGAGCAGAACACCGAGTCCGGCGTGTTTTCAAGGTCGGCCTCGGGGTCGTAATCGACGCTTTCGAGCACCGCTTGCGTGTTGTGGCAGGGTCTGTACCCTGCGGGCATGGTCGTGAGCCTGCCCCTGCCGGAGGTGTAGGATGCAAGCTCGGCGGCATAGCCGTTGAGCTCGGGAACGGGTGCAAGCCCGTGTATGACGCTGCTGCCCTCGGCCTCAAACTCGCCGCTCATGGCTCTGATATCACTTATGGCACGACCTATCTGCTCGGGCGGCACCTCGAGCGTGAACTCATACCACGGCTCAAGCAGCACACTTTCGGCTTTCATCAGTCCCTGACGCACCGCACGGCAGGCGGCCTCTCTGAAATCTCCGCCCTCGGTGTGCTTGACATGCGCCCTGCCTGCGATGAGCCGGATGCGCACATCGGTCAGGGGCGAGCCCGTGAGCACGCCCTTGTGCTCCTTTGACATGAGGCTCGTGAGTATGCTCTGCTGCCATTCGTGGGCGAGCATGTCCTCCGGGCAGTCGCTGCAAATGCTTATACCGCTGCCCTGCCCGGTGGGCTCTAACACCAGGTGCACCTCGGCGTAATGCCGCAGCGGCTCAAAATGTCCGACACCGAGCACGGGTGCTTTTATCGTCTCACGGTACATGATGCCGCCGAGATCCATCGTGACATCCATGTCAAAGCGCTCCTTTATGAGCGCACACAGCACCTCGGTCTGCACCCTGCCCATGAGCTGGACACGAATTTGCCGCAGCTGCTCGTTCCACATGATACGCAGCATGGGGTCTTCGTCCTCTAATTGCCGCAGCTTGGGAAGCGCCGTGCGTGCGTCGACGCCCTTGGGGAGGTTGATGCGGTACGCCATCACGGGCTCTAACACGGGCGCTGCTCCCTCGCTTTCGCAGCCGAGACCCTGTCCGGGGAAGCTTTCCGTCAAGCCCTGAACGGCGCAGACTGTGCCCGCCGTGACCTCGTCGACGGCTTCAAACTTTGCGCCCGAGTAAATGCGGATGCCCGTGACCTTTTCGCCGTTTATCTCGTCACGGTTTTTTAGGCTGCCGCCGGTTATTTTCATGCAGGTAAGGCGAGTGCCCTTCGTGTCACGCAAAATCTTGAACACCCTTGCGCCGAAGGCATCGCCGCACTGCGGCTGCACGGTGTAGTCTTCAAGAAAGCGGATGAGCTCGCTCACGCCCTCTAATTTAAGCCCAGAGCCGAACAGCACGGGAAAGAGCTTTCTCTCGGCGACCATTCGCACGATATTGCCGTCGCTTATACCGCCTGTTTCCATATAGCTTTCAAGCGTCTGCTCGTCGCACATTGCGGCAGCTTCGCACCACGCCTCGTCGTGCTCGGCGGAAAAGTCGATGCAGCTATCCGACAGGTGCTCCTTGAGGTCTGCGATTAAGCGCATTTTGTCCGCACCCGTGAGGTCCATTTTCGTTGCGAAAACTATCGTCGGGACGCTGTGCTTTCTCAAAAGCCGCCAGAGCGTTTCCGTGTGCGCCTGAACGCCGTCCGTGCCGGAAATTACGAGCACGGCATAGTCAAGCACCTGCAGAGTGCGCTCTGTTTCGGCGGAAAAATCCACATGTCCCGGCGTGTCAAGCAGGCACAGCTCGACCTTATCGGTTTTAAGCTGCGCCTGCTTTGAAAATATCGTTATGCCCCTCGCCCGCTCCAGCTCGTGGCTGTCAAGTGAGGTATTTTTGTGGTCGACCCTGCCGAGCTTGCGGATGCTTCCGCAGGTGTAGAGCATTGCCTCGGACAGAGTCGTCTTTCCGGCATCCACATGGGCGAGGATGCCGAGTACAAGCTTTTTCATCTTACATCCATGTCGATAAGCTCATATTCACGGCTGCCGACACCGATCTCGGCCGCAGCCTCAATGGTGTGCACGCCGTGGCGGGATTCGATGCGCTCAATGAGGTCGGCCTTGCCCTCGTCATCGCTTGCGTACACAAGGTCGAGGCATGCCTGGTCAAGTGCCACGGGGTCGAGCGAGGAAAGGATGCCGATATTCTTTATCTTGGGGTCGGCGGCAACTGCGCAGCAGTCGCAGTCGACGGACATGTTGCACATGATATTTACATACGCCATCTTGCCGTCCATGTACTCAACAACGCTCTTTGCAGCATCCGCCATGCACTCAAGGAAGCTGTCGTGATCTGCCGTCCAAATTGCGTTTACATCCTTAACGCCGTGGATATACGCCTTGCCGTGGGACGAGGCAATGCCGATGGAGATATTCTTAAGTGCACCGCCGTAGCCGCCCATGGGGTGACCCTTGAAGTGGGACAAAACGAGCATGCTGTCGTACTCGGCGAGGTCTTTGCCGACGAAGTTGACCTCAAGATGCTTGCCGCCGTGGACGGGCAGCTCCATCTCGCCCTCTGCGTCCATGATATCGACATCAGCTATCTCCGTCCATCCGTGCAGGAGCATGGTCTTTTTATGCGCCTCGGTGGTGTTGCGGCCGCCGTCGTATGCAGTGTTGCACTCGACGATAGTGCCGTTTACATGCTCGACTATATCCTTCATAAAGGCAGGGCGCAGGAAATTCTGATTGCCCGGCTCGCCGGAGTGCAGCTTCACGGCGACATTGCCTTCAAGCTTCATGCCGAGCTTTTCAAACGCACGAATTGCGCCTGCGGGGCTCAGATCTCTTGTGAAATAAACCTTTGATTTTTCCATATCGCTTCTCCTTTGCATTTTTCTTTGCTTTACTATTATATAATATCTTGCCCTTTTCTTCAAGATAAAGTATTATAGGTACATGAACGCTTTATTAATTATTTTGGCAGCCGTCATCGTGCTGCTTTTAATATACTTCGGCATAGGCTATGCCTTCGTTTGCATGCTCATAAAGCGGCAGGAGATAATCCGCTCGCCGGAAACAGGCGGCAAGTCCTCAAGCCTTCTAGAGCCGACGGGTGAGGCGCTTTGGGCGTATAATATCCCGAAGTTCAAGCCCTTTCGTGCACTTCCGTTTGAAACAGCGGAGATACGCTCGTTTGACGGGTTAACGCTGCGTGCTGACTTCCTGCGTGGTGACCCCGACACGGGCGTGACCGTGATATTCTGCCACGGGTACAAGTCCGAGCCTGCGTTTGACTTTGCGGCAATGTATGATTTCTACCGCAGCTTGGGGTATAACCTCATGTACCTGCACATGCGTGCCCACGGCAAGAGCGAGGGGAAATTCATCGGCTTCGGCGCACTTGACAGGTTTGATGTGCAGCGCTGGACGAAAAAGGCCGCCGAGCTGTTCCCGGGAACTTCTATCTTCCTGCACGGCATGTCCATGGGTGCGGCGAGCATCCTGCAAAGCTCCGATCTTGACCTTGACCCCGCCGTTTGCGGCATTATCGCCGACTGCGGCTTTTCGGCCCCGAACGAGGTGTTTCGTAACCTCGTCGGTGGGCTGTACCACCTGCCCGCCACCCCGTTTGTGGACATTTTCGAGGTCGTCAACCGCATGATCGCAGGCTACGGCTTTACAGACGGAGACTCCGTGCGCAGCATGGAGCAGTCAAAGCTGCCGCTTGCGTATATCTGCGGCGACTGCGACAGGTATGTGCCCGTAGACATGGCGATGCGCATTTATGACGCCTGCGTGCAGGACAAAACGCTCCTAATCGCAAAGGGCGCAGGCCACGCCGCAAGCTTCATGGTCGAGAATGAAAAATACAAGAGCTTGATTACGGAATTTATAAATACTCATAGGAAAGAGGATGAATAATGGGAGAAAAAATACCCGCAAAGAAAAAGGGCATAGGCGCTCTTAACTGGACGCTGCTGCTCGTCATCGGCTTCTCGGCGCAGATAGCCTGGGTCATCGAGAACAACTGGTTTGCTAACTTCCTGTACTCGGACTTCGGCGCTCAGCTCGGCGTCGTGACCGCCATGACCATCTGCTCTGCGACCGCAACCACCTTCTCGGCGCTGTTTTTCGGAACACTGTCCGATCGCATCGGCTCACGCAAAAAGCTCATCACATGGGGCTCTATCTTGTGGGGTATTTTTACGATAGCATTCGGCATGACCCACTACCTGCGTGACAGCATTTACAACAATGTCATGCTCATCGGCGTCACCATCGTCGCTGCCGACACCATCATGAGCTTCTTCGGCTCGATGGCAAACGACGCAGGCTACAACGCATGGTATGCCGACATGATGGACGACTCAAACTCCGGCCAGATAGGTGCAGTCGCCGCTACCCTGCCCGTCATCGGCACACTGGTCGGTACGCTCGTTGGCGGCATGTTCGTTAACAGCGAGTACCTCACCCGCACGAACCCGCAGGGCGGCTATATCGCATTTTTCACCATCGCCGGTGCGGTGACCATTTTGGTCGGCATTGCTTCGTTCTTCCTGCTTAAGGACGACCCCAAACTGAAACCCGTCAAGGACGGCTCGTTCTGGCATCAGTTCGGCTCGACCTTTAACTTTAAGCGTTTTGTCGCAAACAAGGAGCTTGCGCTCGTTTTCCTGACGCTGTGCATCTTCTTTATAGGCTACAACTGCTATTTCATCCACATCATGAACTGGATGAACTACACCCTCGGCTTTAACGACCCGAGTCTCATACTCGGCATCCCGCTCGTTATCGCCGTGCTTATCTCCGTTCCCTTTGTCGGCATCATAAACAACAAAAAAGTGCCGTTCGTTGCGTTCCTCGCAACGGCGCTGAGCATTCTCGGCTGCCTGTTCGTGTTCTTCGTCGTCGGCAACATGGCCGGCAGCTTCGACACGGAAAATGCGCTGAATATCGCCGCAAACTGGCCGTGCTTTGTCGGCATTATCCTCGTCGGCATCGGCTATGTCATTTTCATGCAGTCGATGACCGTGTGGATGAAGCGCCTGTACCCCGAGGAGCACCGTGGTCAGTTTGAGGGCATCCGCATCATGTTCTTCGTGTTCTTCCCGATGATCGCAGGGCCCTTGCTTGCCGACCCCATCTGCCGTGCGTTCGGCGAAAGGGTGTATCAGGTCGTCATCGACGGCAACCTCAAGTTTGTCACAGGCCCCGAGGCTCAGGCTTTGGGCTATGACATAACGCAGATCGCCGAGGGCTACCTGCCGGTAAACGAGCTGTTTATCGCCGCCGCCATCGTCACGCTGCTGTCGCTCATCCCCATGTACTTTGCCTCCAAGCTCTATAAGCAGCGCAACGGGTAAAATCAGATCTGGCAGCAAAACGCCCTGCAAGGCATCAAACCTTGCAGGGAGTTAATTTTGTCGTTTTTACCTTCATCATTTAGCAATAAAATCCCATGTTTTTATTGCGTCCTCGATGATTTGTTTGACCTCATCCTTGCACTCGTTCAATTCTTCGTATTTTTCTTTCAGCTTTACTTCGGAATAATTGCCGTGCAGGTCAAATTTGCTGTCAATAATGAAATAATATTCTTTGTCCGCATTTTTTATAGTGACATGGAAAATGTACTTTTCATTTTCCCATCTTGTTATTGCAAGCTCCGCCGTATGAGTTTCGTTATCATCCAATCGCTCCATGCCGGCAAAGCCGCCAATACCCATAAAGCCCGGGACGGAAACATCGTAGCGGTAGACATCATCATGCCAGGTATATTTTTCGCTCGGCGGAAAGCTGTTGTCAATATTCGCCTCGGCGGTCACAGGTGTCTGACCCTCAGCAAATTCGGAGTAGTATCTGTATTCGTGGAAATACCACCATGTGCTAAAGCCCGCAAACAGCAGCAAAACGGCAGCCAAAGTGATCGAAACTCCTGTTCTTAAAGCCTTTTTCCATCCTTTACGGACAGCCTTACTGATACCCTCCAATGCTTTCACATCTTCGTCCTTAGCGGGAGAGATGATCTCCTCATCGATCTTATGCAGCAGGCTGCGGCACTGAGCACATTGCGAAAGGTGTTCCTCCACCAGCTGTTTGCTTTCCTCGGAGCACACGCCATCGTGATACAGCGGAAGCAGATCTTCAACGATTTTACATTGTTTGGTCATTGCAAATCCTCCTTGATCTTCATTTTTGCCCGATGATAAGTGACACGAGCCCAGCTTTCTGTTTTTCCGAAAAGCTCGCCTATTTGTCGGAACGAAAGCTCGCCAAACACCCTCAAAGAAAATACTTCCTTATACGGCTCTCCTAAAGCATGTAATTTCTTATGGATCTCAAAATAGCTTTCCTTGTTCAGCAGCCTTTCTTCAAGAGCATTATCGGGGTGAGGTTCCTCAGCAAGCTCGTTGCCTTTGACCATTCGTCGTCTGTCTGTGAAATAGGTGTTTTTTGCGATTTGGCAAAGCCACACATACAGCTTGCATCTGCCGTCAAACTTATCAATGGCTCTAAGTGCCTTGAAAAATGTCTCCTGTGTTATTTCCTCGGCAGCATGCTCATTGCGTGTCAGTGACAAAGCATATTTATAAACATCATTAAAATATCGTTTATAAATTTCGTCGAACTCGATCACTTTCTCACCGCCTTTCACCTATAAGACTAATGAAAATCGGATTTGTTACACCCTTTTTATATTTTAACATATTTAGCGAAAAACTGCTCACATCAAATTGATGCGAGCAGTTTTTCTATCGTTATAGCAACGCCGTGTTCGTCATTTGTCGGGCAGATATAGTCCGCTGCGGCAAGGCAGCGCTCACTTGCGTTTTTCACCGCAACGCCCAAGCCCGCAAAGGCGAGCATATCAGCGTCATTGTCGCCGTTTCCGAATGCGGCGATGTGCTGCGGAGCGATGTTCAAAATTTGCGCAAGGTGTCTGAGCGCCGCACCCTTGCCCGCCTCGGCGGCGGATATTTCGATAAGCCTCGGCGAGGAGCTCGTGACATACACATCGGAAAGCTCGTTCGTTTTCTCCCACAGCTCACGCTTGTGCTCCGAACTTCCACACATGATATCGACGCTGTCAAGCTCGGCAATATGCCGCCGCATGAAGCTCGGCATATCGTCAACGGGGATGCGGGTCGTTTTCACATAGTCGACATACGCCGGGGAGCAGCCGAAGCGCAGGGGCTCACGGTAATACTCGCCGTCGCAGTACGGCTGACCGTCGACGAACGCCTCGAAGCGCTCGCCGTGGAATATATCGAGAAGCCGCTCTACTACCTGCGGCTTGAGCGTGAAGCTCAAAAGCCGTGTGCGGCTGTGCATATCCTCGATGCATGCGCCGTTTGAGCAGATGGCGTAGCGAACACCGTCAATGTCGAGCACCGACTGCGGCAGGGACTTAAACGCCCTGCCCGAGGCTATGACCACCTGCGTGCCGAGTTTGACGGCATTTTCTATCGCCTGCGCCGTCTCGGGCGCTAAGCTTGCGTCGGAGCGCAGCGTGGTGTCGTCAAGGTCGAGCGCAATGAGCTTTATCTGCGCCATCAATATACTATCCTTATCCTGCGGCGGAGGGACTCAAGCTCATGGCGGCTTCCGGCGACGCACTTTTCGCCGTCGAGCGCCCAGGTGAGCTTTTTAAGGCACTCTATCTCGATCTTTTCCGTGCGGCAGAACGAGATAAGGTCGTTATTAAGGTTCTGGCTGCCGAGGGCGTTTATCGTCGCCTGAAGCTCCATGGGAGAGGTCGGGCGGCGGATGAGCAGCACCTCGAACAGACCGTCATCTGCAACGACCTTCTGCCCGAAGTAGTCAAGCGCACCGGCAAGACCGCTGGAGGACGCAACGATGCCGAAGATAAACTCGTTTTCCTCGGTCACGCCGTTTATCGTTACACGCAGGTGCTCGCTTTGAAGCTTGTTGAGGTCCTTTATGCCGTCGAGAACATACGCATAGAAGCCGAGCTTATTTTTAAGCCGCTGGGGCGTTGTGTACGGCAGCCATGTGAATGCGCCGAAGTCGGCGGCGTTTATGAAATACTTGTCGCCGAGCCTGCCGACATCGACACGGTGCTCGCTGCCCTCGACGATGTTCCTTGCGGCCCTTTTAATGTCGCTGCTTATGCCGTGGAACTCCGCAAAATCGTTCGTTGAGCCGGAGGGCATGTAGCCTATCGGGAGGTCGAGCCCTGCGTCTATCATGCCGGCAGCTACCTCGTTCATCGTGCCGTCGCCGCCGGAGCAGCAGATCATGTCAAAGTCCTTGGCGTAGGTCTTTACATACTCTGTCGCATCGCCCCTGCCCTTGGTTGGGAACAGGCTCACGGTGTAGCCTGCGTCCATGAATATGCTTGTTACCTCGGCGATATTGCGCATCATCTCGCCCTTGCCCGCAACGGGGTTTACGATGAGCATCATGCGCTTACTGATCTCGGGCATCGTGCGGGCAGGCACTTTCGCAGGCTCTGCCTTTGAGTCCGAGCGGGAGCGGTCAAAGCGCTCGAAGCAGGCGCAGACGGTCTCGTATATCGTCCTTGCCGCCGTGAACGGAAAGTCCTTTTCACGGTTGCGCACCATTTCCATGGGGTCGACAGCGCCGCTCAAGCAGGTGTCGACGAGGTTTACCATGCCCGTGGAGGTATCCGCCTCAAGGGCGTAGGAGTTGCCGGTCATGAACTCGATATTGCGGCTCTCAACGCCGGGCACGGCGTCGATATACAGTATCGGCAGACGCTTCATAATAGCCTCGGTCGTGCTCAGGCCGCCGGCCTTTGTGATGATAAGGTCGGCTGCGTCCATGTACAGGCTCATTTTATCGGTAAAACCGCAGATCTTGATGCGAATATCATCTCCGGTCAAGAATTCCAGATCCTTTGCAAGCTGCTTGTTGCTGCCGCAGATGATGACGAGATTGTCATTCTCGCCGAGCACCTCGCCGATCTTATAGGCGATGCTGCGGATAGGGCCGCAGCCCATGCTGCCGCAGCACATCAAAAGCACTCTGCCGTCCTCCGTTAGCCCGAGGGCACGCCTAGCCTCGGTCTTATCCGAGCGGCTCAAGAACTCCTCACGCACGGGGATGCCGGAGGCGACGATCCTGTCGGTGCGAACACCCTGACTGACAAACTCGTCACGCAGCTTTTCATGCGGGATGAAGTAGCAGTCGGCGTCTATCTCCGACACGCCCGGGGAGCAGGTGTAGTCGGTCGCAACAAAGAAGCTGGGGATATCTATCTCACGGTTTATGCGAAGCTCGGTCATCATCATAGCCGCAAAGATATGTACGCTAATTACGATATCGTACCCGCCGCTGAAAAGCTTTTTGCACAGC
This sequence comes from uncultured Oscillospiraceae bacterium, assembly GCA_934597175.1. GTDB lineage: Bacteria > Bacillota > Clostridia > Oscillospirales > Oscillospiraceae > F23-B02. Next base: position 15,684 of record CAKTQR010000013.1, read on the forward strand.
TCGTCTGCGCCCTTGGCGTTTTGCTCATACAAGCCCTTTTGCGGCAGCATCTCGCTCATGCGGTAGCCTGCGCCGTAGAGCTTGGGGGCGTATTTGTATGCAAGAACATGCCCCTTACTTATGAACTCCGCCCGTGCCTTGGGCAGAAAATCAAGTGCGTTTACTATATCGCACTGGCTGCCGTTTTTCTCAAAATAGTCCTTTATCGCAGCCGCTGCGCTGTTGTGTCCGCCGCCGGTATTGCAGCTTAGTATAAGTACCTTCACGCCTTAGCAAGCCTCCTTTTTCTTCTCTCCTCGAGCATCACAAGTCTCGGTCGGTTGTATCTTTGGATGATTATAAACGGCACATTGCCGAGAATATTATACACAAGCCAAAAAGCGATCGCCCAGCCGCCCCGCCAGAACAGGAACAGCCCCAATGACAGCACGATGAGCGCCCAATGCACGCACTCGGCAACGCAGGTCTCGGCGATGAGCACATCCGTGCCCTGCTCCTTGGCGGCGGTCATCTTCTTTTTGACCATGTCGGGCATTATCCTGCTCATGTCGGGAAGAAAGTCCTTCCAGCGCTTTATGCCGAGCTTTTCGTACACCTTGCCGTTATTCTCCCACTCGGCGCAGCGGTACGGAAAGCTTTTTGCGTCAAACTTAGCTCTCGGCAGAGCCTGTCCGACAAAATGCGACAGCACGCCGAGCCCAGCAATATACAAAACTCCGTATAAAAGCTTCATTTTTCCCCTCCGAGCAAATTTATATATCTTGCCGTGTAAACGATAAGGCTCAAAATTATAAGCCCTGCGCACACTGCGGTGCTTGCGACCGACACCGCCTGCGGGATAGTCGGCACGATTACATGCACCATCATGACAGCGTAGATAACGCCCGTGCACAGCTTGCCGCACCAAATGGCGCTGTTAACCGTGTCCGTCTTTTTAAGGACATACCAGCCCATGACTATCATGATGAGCTCCTTTACCACATGAAGTCCCAAAAGCCACCACATCGCCGGATAGCGCATGGCGACGCAGAACATCATGGCGCACTGCGTGAGCTTATCGGCTACGGGGTCTAACACCTTGCCGAGGTCGGTCACCATGTTGTACTTTCTTGCGACCCTGCCGTCGATGACATCGCTAAGGCCGCTGGCAGCAAGGGTTATGAGCGCCTCGGTGAAGTTTTCGTTCATGTAAAGCCATATAAACAGCGGTATCAGCAGCAGCCGGAAATAGCTGAGCAGATTGGGTATGGAAAACGCCTCAGTGCGCAGCTGCTTGCGTATATCTCTCGTTTTTGGTCCTTCTGACATTCCTATCACCGTCTTAAACTTTTTTCTTGCCAATATTCTAACTCAATTGCTAATATTCTTCAAGCCGTAGTTGATGCACACCCTGACGCAAGTGTCCAACATTCAAGGGTTTTGTGAAGAAAATTTACAATTTATTAATTACTATACCCCTCATTATCACTATAATACACAGGGCTGTTTTGCGGCCTACAAATTAAAACACTTAAACGGAAGTGAATACTATGAAAACAAATTACGATGTTGCCATCATCGGCTGCGGAACTGCCGGTATTTTCGCCGGATACGAGCTTATTCGCCGTCACCCCGACCTTAAGATAGTCGTGCTTGAGCAGGGCGGCGATATCTATTCCCGCCACTGCCCCATCGTTGCGGGCAAGGTCAAGGAATGTGTCCACTGCGCAGTGTGCGACACCATGTGCGGCTTCGGCGGCGCAGGCGCATTTTCTGACGGCAAATATAATTTTACCACCGCTTTCGGCGGCTGGCTGACCGATTTCATGGATGACGACGAGGTCATGGAGCTTATAAACTATGTCGACACCGTCAACATGAAGTACGGCGCAACGGACAAGACCTTCTCCACCGACACGCCCGAGGCCAAGGCTCTGGAGCGTGAGGCGCTCAAGTATGACCTGCACCTTTTGCAGGCAAAGGTCAAGCATCTGGGTACGGAGAACAACCTGCGCATTTTGCAGAATATGTACGACGACCTCAAGCAGGTCATCGAGTACCGCTTCCGCACCGCCGTCGAGATCATCGACAGGCAGGGCGAGGGCTATACGCTCACGCTTAAAAACGGCGATGTCGTTGACTGCAAGTACCTCATCGCAGCACCGGGCCGCAGCGGCGCAGAGTGGTTTGCAAACCAGTGCAAAAAGCTCGGCGTGCATCTTATAAACAACCAGGTCGATGTCGGCGTGCGTGTCGAGCTGCCCGCCACCGTTTTTGAGCACATCACCAATGTCGTATACGAGTCGAAGCTTATCTACCGCACCAAGCAGTACGGCGACAAGGTGCGCACCTTCTGCATGAATCCCTACGGTCATGTCGTTGCGGAAAATGTCGAGGGCATCAACACCGTTAACGGTCACTCCTACTCCGACCCCGCTCTGCAGAGCAATAACACGAACTTTGCGCTTTTGGTGTCCAACCGTTTTACCGAGCCCTTTGATGAGCCGTACCGCTACGGCAAGCACATTGCTTCGCTGAGCAACATGCTCTCCGGCGGCGTTCTGGTGCAGCGCTTCGGCGACCTTGTAAAGGGCGTTCGCACGAACGAGCACCGTCTTGCGCAGTCGATGACCCACCCCACGCTCTCGGCAGCAGTTCCGGGCGACCTGAGCCTTGCGCTTCCGAAGCGTCAGCTGGACGATATCATCGAAATGATCTACGCACTTGACAAGATAGCCCCGGGCACGGCAAACTATGACACGCTGCTGTACGGCGCCGAGGTCAAGTTCTACTCCTCCCGCCTTGAGCTGTCGGGCGACCTCGAAACTCAGTTTTCAAACTTCTTCGCCATCGGCGACGGTGCGGGCATCACCCGTGGCCTTGCACAGGCTGCCGCCTCCGGCGTAAAGGCCGCACAGGTCATCTCCGAGAGAATTTAAGCTTACATAAAAATCTGCTGTATCAAACGATACAGCAGATTTTTTATATTATCTTTTCGACGCCGTACATGGATTCCAAGACGGCAAAGCCCGCTCGGTTTTGATAGTTTATCGTCCAGTAGCTTATGCCCGCAAGGTCATACTCCGAAACAAGCTGCAAGCGGGCTTTGACGCTTCGTGCATCCTCAAACCACACCTCGTGGCGCACGCCGGAGGGGTCTGTGTAATTGAAAAACGGTGCTTGCGCCTGCTCGTTAAATTTGATCTGCGCAAAGTTAGCCGCCGCAAGATTCATGGCGGCGGTGTTGGATATCACCGATGCCGCCCTGCCCTGCTGCCACGGCAGCGTCCAGTTGTAGCCGTAGTTTGAAAAGCCGAGCAAAATTTTGCCCGAGGGCATTTTCGTTACTGCGTAGTCGAGCACCTTGCGCATGCGATCGACCGGCGACACGGCCTGCGGGGCGCTGTAGGTGTAGCCCCATTCGTAGGTCATGATGATAACACGGTCGCAGTATCTGCCGTGTGCTTCGTAGTCGTGGGCGGTGTATAAAAGCCCGTACTGGTCATCCGAGGTCTTGGGCGCAATGGCGGTGCTGAGGTAGTAGCCCTTGGGGTGCAGCGTCTCGGACAGACGCTTTAGAAAATTGTTGTACCCCTCACGGTCAAAGGGGTAGACATACTCGATGTTGAGATTCACGCCGTAGTAGCCCCGGCTGCGCAGCGCCGCAAGGATGTTTTCGATGAGCGTGGTCTGGGCTGCGTCGTCTGTAAATATCGCATGGGCGATGTCGCTCGAAAAGCCGCCGGATGTGCCGATGTTCGTGAGCGTGAGCATGGGCGCAGTCGCCGTTTCATACGCTCGGCTTATCATGCGTTTATCGTCGATGGGCGTGATGCCGCCGGCAGCATCAATGTGCCATGAAAACGGGCACAGAAATGTCATGTACGGCAGCGCTTCGGATAAAACCGTGTCGCTGATATTCGGGTAGGCATAACCGTTTACCTCTATCTGACCCTGCGGTGAGCTGTCGCCGGGGATGACGAGCGTCTGTCCTATTGTGAGTCTGTTGGGGTCTGACAGGGCGTTTATGTAGCTAAGCTCCGTCGGCGATACGCCGAATCTTCGGGCTATGGAATACAGGCTGTCGCCCTTTGAAACAACAAAAATTCTCATACCGTCACCTCTCGGTTTATGGTATGAGAATGGGGTCTCAAATGTTCTTGCCATTTAGCTTTGCCGATATAAGCTCATCGCCGTCATAGCTGAGCTTCAGGGAGAAAAACGGCTCGTTTTCGTCTAATAGGCGGAGGAAAATTTTATCGCCCTCCCAGAGCGTGAGCTTCATAAGCTCGCTTTTTTCTATCCACTCAAGCTCGCCCTCGTCGCATGCGCCGATCTCGCCCTCGAATTTATCGGCGGTGAACAGGTGCATGTACTCCGTTTGGCAGACGGTGTTCACAAAGGTGACGATGCCACGGTAACGCCACGAGGTGAGCGTCAGTCCCGACTCCTCGTACACCTCACGCAGCAGGCACTCCTCAGGGCTTTCGTCCTTTTCAAACTTGCCGCCGAGACCTATCCACTTGTCACGGTTTATATCGTTTTCCTTTTTCACACGGTGCAGCATGAGATACTCGTCACCATGCTCTATGTAGCAAAGAGTTGTATTTATCATATCAGAGCTTGAACTTTGCATCGTACTTTGCAAAGCTCTCCTTGAACTGCTCGGTAGTCTCCTCCATGAGCTTGTTGTAGTAATCGTGCGTTTCCAGTGCGCCGCTGGCAAGCTCTATCATGGCAACGCCTATATTCGAGCAGTGGTCGGCCATGCGTTCGAGGTTTGTAAGCAGGTCGTTGAACACGAAGCCCAGCTGGAGAGTGCATGTGCCGTCGCTTATGCGGTTAATGTGGTGAAGCTTCATCTCGTCGCACAGGCTGTCTATCTTCTCCTCGAGTGGCTCGATGCGGTAGGCAACGCTGAGGTCATCCTCAACAAACGCTTTTACCGCCAGCGCAACTATCTCCGACACCGCCGAGCGCAGTACCGACAGCTCATGCGTTGCGTATTTTGAGAAATTGAGCTTCTTATCGTGCATCTCCTGCGCACACTCGGCAATGTTCAGCGCATGGTCGCTCATACGCTCAAAGTCGGTTATCGAGTGCAGGTACTTGCCGACCATTATATTCTGCTGCTTTGTAAGCTCGAGCCTCGTTATCTGCACAAGATAAGTGCCCAGCTTATCCTCGTAGCGGTCGACGAGCTCCTCCTCCTTCTGCACCTCGGCAAAGCCGTCCTTGGTGTACTTATCCACGAGTGCCAGCGCATCGGTCACATTCTTCACGACGCAGCGTGCCATGGAGTTTATGACCTGGCGGCTCTGCTCAATGGCGAGCGGAGCATGGGAAAGGAAGCGCTCCTCCAAAAGATCCATGTCGTGCAGACCCTTGAGTCGCTCCTTGTCGTCCTTGACAAACAGGGAAACGAACTTCTCGATAAGCCCCGTCATGGGTGCAAGTATCATGACGATGACGGCCCTGAACAGGGTGTTCACAAATGCAATGCTCACAGCCGTCATGGTGCGGCTCATAAAATCAAAATTCACAATGGCGTTGACGGCATAGAATATAATGCTGACGATGACAACGCCGAAAAAGTCGATGACGAGATACGAAAGTGCGGTGCGCTTGCCGTCTGCGCTTGCGCCCATTGCCGACAGCAGCACCGGAACGGCAGCGCCGATGGCGATGCCCATGATGATGGGGAATGCGACCTCGAAGCTGACAGCGCCTGTAATGGCGAGCGCCTGCAAAATGCCGACGGCGGCCGAGGCGCTCTGCAAAACGCTCGTAAACGCCATGCCGACGATGATGCCGAGGATGGGGTTAGAAAAATCGGTAAGTATACGGATGAAATTTTCGTCATCCTTCAGCCCCGAGACAGCGCCGCTCATGGCCTTCATGCCGAACATAAGTACCGCAAAGCCCATGAGTATGCCGCCGACATGGCGGCGGGACATATCGCCCGAGAACATGTAAAGAATGATGCCGATAAGCGCAACGACCGAGGTCAGCGTCTCCGTCGACAGAAGCTCCATCCAGCCGGAGGTGTTGCCGCCGATATCGGAAAGGCAGATTATCCAGCCGGTGACGCTCGTGCCGATTATTGCGCCCATGATGATACCTATCGCCTGGCGCACCTTCATCATTTCGGAGTTGACGAAGCCGACGACCATGACCGAGGTCGCAGACGACGACTGTATGACGGCGGTAACGCCCGTGCCGAGCAAAATGCCCTTGAGCTGCGTACCGGAAAGGCGGTACAGCACGACCTCAAGCTTGCTGCCGGCAACCATTTTAAGGCTGTCACCCATCAGCGACATGCCGAACAAAAACAGCGCAACACCGCCGAGAAGTGACAGCACTTCAGCAATTCCCATTACTTTTCTCTCCCATAACAAAAAAAGGATATGATCAATTTCTAGAAAGTCGCTATTCTAACAAGTATATTTTACCGCAAATCCGCCACATGTAAAGCTTTAATTTCCCGCTTTGGGCAATTTCGTATCATTTTACAATATGATTACGCTCCCCGGCGGCATTTCCATAAAAAAAGTCTGAGCAAAAAGCTCAGACTTTTTCGGTCATATTGTCATTACGCCACTGGCGGTAACGCTCAAGCTCCTTATCCACGCACAGGGTGACGACGGTGTTTATCACAAACGCATCGTCGATAAAACCGAGGATGGGGATATTATCGGGTATAAGGTCAAGTGGGCTCACAAGGTAGGCAAGGATGCCGAGTGACCCCAAAAGCGCCACAGTGGGTATCTTTTTATACCTGCCGTGATAGTAATCGTCCAGCATCGAGATTATATCCTGCACCTCGGCGATCGTGCCGCCGATGATGGGCAGTCCCGTCAGCGGCTCAAGCTTTCTTGCCGCCTTGTCTATAAATTCAAGCGTTTTGCCCGTGCCGTCAACAAAGGCGCTCAGCGCCTTTGCAGCTTTGTTATTTTTCATATCTTTATCTCCAAAATTCAGGTTACCGCCTCTATTTTAGCATACAACGGCGCTTTTGCAACAGTTTTCCCATTAGTTTCTTAATAAATCGTTTACAAATAATCATACATGTGGTATAGTTATCACAATCCCCCATCAAATTTTAATTGGAGGTATTTTTTATGTACATAGCTTTCATCGTCATTCTCGTGCTTGCGGGGCTGTTTTTCGGTCTTAAGTTTACGCAGGTGACCGAGAACAACGATCCCGTCATGGCTGTCCTTTTTAAGGGTCTGACCACCGTCTGCTGCATCGTGATCGCCGCTATCGCCGTGTTCCACACGACCGACCGCCACTTTGCCGTGCTTTTGATGTTCGGCCTGTTCTTCGGCTTTTTGGGCGATGAGCTTTTGGCGCTGCGCTTCGTGTTTACCGAGAAGTTTTCGCTGTGCTTCCTCTCGGGCGCAATGTCGTTTTTGGTCGGCCATGTTTTCTATGTCATAGCGCTTTACAGCATCGCCCCCAAGGCATGGATCGCCGCCATTCCGCTGCTGATCATCGCCACGCTGCTCGAGTACCAGAACTCGAAAAAGCATGACCTCAAGCTCGGTAAGCTCTACTTCCCGCTTGCCGGCTACTGCGCCTTCGTCTGCTTCATGGGCGTTTCCGCCGTCGGTGCTGCCATCTTCAACTTCAGCGTCGGCACGCTGCTTTTCGGCATTGCAGGCGTGAGCTTTATCGTAAGCGACAGCATCCTTTCCGTGCAGTGCTTCAGCGGCAACCCGACAAACGGCAAAAACCGTGCAGTGCACATCACCTATTGGCTTGCGCAGTTCCTCATTGCGCTGAGTGCCCTGTTCATCTGATAGTATAAATTCAGCCCGTGCAGCTTGAAACTGCACGGGCTGTTTTTATTGCTCAATTTTAAGCCCCATCATGTAGCGGCGCATCATGTCGAACACGAAGTTGCCGGAAACACGGCGGATGTAGCTGCGGGTGCGGCGGTCGCCGACATGGAGCTCACGCACGAATGTGCCATCCTTTGTCGCCAGCGACACGAACACCGTGCCCACCTCGTGAACACCGTCGCCGTCCGGGCCTGCAAGACCGGTCACGCCGATGCCCATGTCCGTTCCGAGAAGCGCCCTCACCCGCTCGGCCATCTCGATGGCGACCTCACGGCTGACTGCACCCTTTGCCTCAATGAGCTCGGGGTCGATGCCGAGCAGCTTTGCCTTTGCGCCGTTTGTGTAGGTCGTCACGCCGCCGAGGAAAAATTCACTTGCGCCGGGCATATCGGTAAAGCGCTTTGCAAGCTCGCCGCCGGTGCAGCTCTCGGCTGCGGAGAAGGTCATTTTCTTTTCCTTCATAAGCTGCATGACCCGCTCCTCGACGCTCTCGACATCGATGCCGAAAACGACATCGCCCAAAACCTCGCAGCAGTGCTCGATGACGGGCTTCATCATTTCCTCGGCCTCCTCGGCACTTCTGGCCTTGGCGGTTATCTGCAAAAGGCAATCCGATTCCTTGGCGTAGGGCGCCATGGTTGGGTTTGTCATGGCGTTCATCTCGTCACGGAAAAGCTGGTCGAGCGCACTTTCGCTCATGCCGAAAACATGGATAGCGTGCGACACTATCTGCTCGTCGGAAAGCGAGCGCAGGTACGGCACGGCGCAGGCCTTGAACATTGCATTGCACTCCTTGGGAGGTCCGGGCAGCATCAGAACGACGATGCCGTCCTTTTCAAAGGCGCAGCCCGGAGCGGTGCCCCAGTCGTTGTGGAAAACCGTGCAGCCGACGGGCAGCATGGCCTGCTGGAGGTTGTTTTCGGTCATCTCCTTGCTGTAGCCGCGGTTGGTGAGGTAATCGTACAAGCACGAGCGCTCGAACTCGTTCATCTCAAGCTCAAGGCCGAAGCTTTTTGCAAGCGTCTGCTTTGTAAGATCGTCGCAGGTAGGGCCGAGGCCGCCGGTGGATATGATGATATCTGCCCTTTTCTTTGCAATTTCAATGCAGTCAGCCAGTCTTGCGGGGTTATCGCCCACGACCGTGTGGTACTTTACATTTATGCCGAGCTCCGAGAGCATCTGCGAAATGTCGCTTGCGTCGGTGTTTATCGTGTGACCGAGAAGTATCTCCGTGCCGACGGAGAGTATCTCAACATTGTGAATTTTCTCCATTATCCGACCTTCACCCTTTCTATTCCCGCAACGGCCTCGTCGACGAGTGCGTCAATGTCGAGGACCGACTCAATTTCCGCAACCTCATGCACCTTGGGCTTTGTCTTGGGGTGCTTGGGGGTAAAGACGGTGCAGCAGTCCTCATACGGCAGTATCGAGGTCTCGAATGTGCCGATCTTTCTTGCTATCTGCACTATCTCCTCCTTGTCCATGCCGATAAGCGGCTGCAAAACGGGCAGATCGATGACCGCCTGCGTGGACGCCATTGCCTCCATGGTCTGGCTTGCGACCTGACCGAGGTTTTCGCCGGTGACTATCGCCTTTGCGCCGTTGGCTTCGGCGATGCGGCTTGCTATGCGCATCATGAATCTGCGCATGATGAGGGTGAAATAGTCCTCGGGACACTTTGCCCGTATCTTCTCCTGAATGTGCGTGAACGGCACTATCTCGATGGTCATTTTGCCGCAGTAGGCAGTCAGTATCTCGGCAAGCTCGATGACCTTCTGCTTTGCCTGCTCGGAGGTGTACGGGAACGAGAAAAAGTGCACGGGGATAAGGCGCACGCCTCGCTTTGCTATCATGTAGGTCGACACGGGGCTGTCGATGCCGCCGGACAGCAGCGTCACGCCGATGCCGTTTGAGCCGACGGGCATGCCGCCCGCACCCGGGGTGGGCGCAGCGTGGACATAGGCTGCAAGGTCACGGATCTCAACATGCACGATAAGCTCCGGGTCATGCACATCGACCCTGCACTCGGGGTATGCCTCGGCAAGCTCTCCGCCGACATACTGCGAAAGCTCGATAGATGTCATGGGGAAGCTCTTGTCACTGCGCTTGCCCTCGACCTTGAAGCTTTTTGCCGACTCCATATCGTCCTTGAGGTAGCTTATCGCAAGCTCGGCTATCTTCGCCGCATCCTTTTCGCAGCCGGCAGCACGGCTCATAGTCGCAATGCCGAACACCTTGCCGAGGGCTTCAAACGCAGCGTCCATGTCGCTGGACTCGTCCACGGGCTCGACATAGATAGTCGACTGCATGCAGTAGACCTTGAATTTGCCGATGTTCGACAGGCGGCGGTTAATGTTGCCGATGAGCTTTTGCTCAAAGCTGCGGCGGTTAAGTCCCTTTAAAACTATCTCGCCGAGCTTGAGGAGTATAATATCATTTATCATCGTTAAGTCTCCCTGATTTTTTCTAAAGCGCAGTAATTATAACACCTTTAACCTCTGAACGCAACAAAACCGCAGGATGACCTGCGGTTTTGGCACACAACATCTTTATTATATTGCGCAAATGCGGCAAAGTCAAGGCTTTTGACAATAATTTATCAAACTTCGTATGGCTGCACAAGTTTTGCGCTTTAAATTCGTAAATTATTACTCTTGAAAATGCCGTCTCGGTTTGGTACTCTATAACCAGAAAGGGTGATACCGATGTACAAGTAAGAAAGTCCTCAGAGATCGGATGAGCCGACAGTGAGGACAGATGCCGAAGTCAGAATATCGACAGGACAAAAACACCCAGCCTATTCCGCTTATGGAAACGACCACAGAGTCGACAATATTGTTCTTCCCGTGTTTAACTTGTGTCCGATGACCGGCGGCATCATAGTCTGACGAAAGAGAGGTAACCAATGATGTTAGATACTAAGAATTCAATGAAATGACCCTTGACTGCTTTAGAAACGGTGTAAAGAAACCGTGCGGTCAAGGGTCATTTCTTTTTTAAGCTGCCGGAAGCCGAGCACCTATCGTCTGTCAGTGTGCCCTTTCGGTGCTTTTCGCCTTTTTTCGTCTTGCCGGGCACAAAGCCCGCCCGCACCAAAAGAAAGCCGAAAATCCCTCGAAAAACACTACTGACAGATGCTACGCAGTTTTGCCGGAAAGGGCTCTGGCGCAACATGAGTAAATATCCAGCCGTCAAAACCGATAGTTGTTCGGCTCCCGCCAACTTATGCGTTAGCTTATGCGTCGGCTTCCGCCAGCTTATGCGTTGTTTTCTCTAAAATCGTAGGTGCGGTACTGTATTGCTTCGGCGATGTGGGTCGCTTCGATGGTCTCCGAGCCTTCGAGGTCGGCTATCGTTCTTGCCACTCGCAGTATGCGGTCGTAGCTGCGGGCGGTCAGACCCATGCGGTCAAACGCCTGATGCATGAGCGCCTCGCACTCGGGCGTGAGCACGCAGTAGCGATTCAGCGCCTTTGTGTCCATATTTGCATTTGAATTTATATCGGTATCTTTGAAGCGTTCCTGCTGCGCCTTTCGTGCGGCATCGACACGCTTTTTTATTTCCGCCGAGGACTCTGCTGGAGCACGGTTTTTAAGCTCCTCGTACTCAAGCGCCGGGGCTTCGACGATGATATCTATTCTGTCAAGCAGCGGCCCGGATATGCGGTTATGATAGCTGCGCACCTCGTTTGCCGAGCAGCGGCAGCGCCCCGACGGGTGGCCGTACCAGCCGCATTTGCAGGGATTCATTGCACAGACGAGCATGAAATTGCTCGGATATGTAGCGCTTCCGGCAACTCGTGAGACGGTGACCTCGCCATCCTCCAAAGGCTGGCGCAGCACCTCCAAAACATCCTTGCGGAACTCGGGAAACTCGTCAAGGAACAAAACTCCGTTGTGCGCAAGGCTTATCTCGCCCGGTTTCGGCGTTGCCCCGCCGCCGGACATGGCAGCCGGCGACACGGTGTGGTGCGGAGCACGAAACGGGCGCTGGGCGATGATGGGGTTAGACTTGCCGGTGAGCCCGGCGACGGAATAAATCTCCGTGCACTTGAGCATCTCCTCACGGGTCATGTCGGGCAGAATACCGGGCAGGCGCTTGCTCATCATGCTTTTACCCGCTCCGGGAGGGCCGACGAGCAGGATATTGTGCCCGCCTGCGGCGGCGATCTCCATAGCTCGCTTGACATTTTCCTGTCCCTTGACATCGGAAAAGTCGGGGTAGCTGATATCGCTTTTGCTTATCTCGCCCTGCGGCAGGGGCTTTATCTCAAACTCGCCTCGCAGATGAGCGATGAGATCCGGCACATTTTTCACCGGGTACACGCTCACGCCCTCGGCATAGGCGGCCTCCTGGGCGTTGTCGGCAGGGACGAACAGGTGCTTTATGCCCTCCCTCGCTGCGCAAAGCGCCATGGGAAGCGCACCGTTAACCGGGCGCACTTCGCCCGTGAGCGCAAGCTCGCCGAAAAAGGCGCAGTCGGCCTTGGGCTGCTTTATCGTACCGGTGGCGGCAAGGATACCGAGCATTATCGGCAGGTCGTAAACCGTACCTGCTTTTTTCGTGTCCGCCGGAGCGAGGTTTACCGTAACACGGCTGACGGGGAACTTAAAGCCGTTGCACTTTATGGCAGCCCGGACACGCTCCCGAGCCTCCTTGACGGCGGCATCGGGCAGCCCCACGATATCAAAATTAAAAAGTCCGTTTGAAACGAAGCTCTCGACCGTGACGGCATAGCCGCCTATGCCCTTCACGCCGAGGGAATTTATCGTCGCTAACATACTCTACTCTCACTTGTAAAAAGGGCTGTGGACACCACAGCCCTTTGATTTTTTATTCCTCGGTCTCGCCGACAAGTGCGATGTGCAGCTCGTCAAGCTGCTTCTGCTCGACGACCGACGGTGCGCCCATCATGACATCCTGTGCGTTCTTGTTCATCGGGAACGGGATTATCTCGCGGATAGACTCCTCGCCTGCCAGCAGCATGACCATGCGGTCAACGCCCGGGGCGATACCGGCATGGGGAGGTGCGCCGTAGCAAAATGCATTGTACATTGCGGGGAACTTCGCCTTGACATCGTCCTCACCCAGGCGCACGAGCTCGAACGCCTTTATCATTATCTCGGGGTCGTGGTTACGCACTGCGCCCGAGGACAGCTCAACACCGTTGCAGACAAGGTCGTACTGATATGCGGTGATGCTCAGGGGGTCGATCTCACCCGTTTCGGCCTTTTCAAGGACCTCAAGGCCGCCGTTGGGCATGGAGAACGGGTTGTGGCAGAACTCAAGCTCGCCGGACTCCTCGCCGATCTCGTACATGGGGAAGTCGACTATCCAGCAGAACTCGTAGCGCTCCTTATCCATATGACCGGGCACTGCGTTGCCGAGCATTTTGCGCATAACGCCTGCGGTTTTCTGGGCGACGAGCTTCTTGCCCGCCGTCACGCCGACAAGGCAGCCGGGCTTGAGATGCAGCGCATCGACGACAGCCTGCTTTCTGTCCTGCAAAAACTTTGCGACGCCGCCGGCAAGCTCGCCGTTTTCGTCGACCTTGAACCAGTAGGGCTTAACGCCCGCCTGCACCTCGACCTCGGTGCACAGCTTATCGATATTCTTGCGGGTCATGTCGCAGTCGGTGACCACGATGGCCTTGACGGTGTTGCCCTCGGCGAAGGGCGGGAACTCCGTACCGGAAACGAGCTCGGTTATATCCTCAACGATGAGGTCAATACGCAGATCGGGCTTATCCGAGCCGTACTTTTCCATCGATTCGTTGAAGCCGATGCGCTTAAAGGGTGCTTCGGAGGCGATATCATACTTGCCATACTTTGCGAAAATGGGCGGCAGGACATCCTCAATGACGGCGAAAACATCGTTCTGGTCGGCAAAGGACATCTCCATATCCAGCTGATAAAACTCGCCGGGGGAGCGGTCGCCTCGTGCGTCCTCATCACGGAAGCAGGGGGCTATCTGGAAGTAGCGGTCAAAGCCGGAGGTCATGAGCAGCTGCTTAAACTGCTGCGGTGCCTGCGGCAGAGCATAAAACTTGCCCGGGTGCTTTCTTGCCGGGACAAGGTAGTCTCTTGCACCCTCGGGGCTGGAGGCGGTGAGGATGGGGGTGGTTATCTCAAGAAAATTATGCTCCATCATCGCCTTGCGCAGTGCCGCAACAACATTGCAGCGCAGGATGATGTTCTGCTTGACTGCGGGATTTCTCAGGTCAAGGTAGCGGTACTTGAGGCGGGCGGTCTCGTCGGCCTCACGGCTGCGGTTTATCTCAAACGGCAGCTCATTGTAGCGGCAGCGGCCGAGCACCTCTATCTTCTCGGGCACGACCTCGACATCGCCGGTGGCCTGTTTGGGATTCTTGCTGTCACGCTCACGGACGACACCCTCGACGGAAATTGTGCTTTCCTTATTGATGCCCTTTACGACCTTCATCATGTCCTCGGTCTCGACGACGACCTGGGTAGTTCCGTAAAAATCACGGACGACGACGAAAGCAAAGTTCTGGCCGACCTCACGGACATTCTCCATCCAGCCGACGATCTTGACCTTCTGACCTACATGCTCCAGGCGGAGCTCATTGCAGGTATGTGTACGGGACTGTGTCATAATTAACCCTCCTTGATGACCGCAATGTGTGCACGGCGGTCGATTTCAGCTTTGATAAGTGCCGCAGCGTCGGGAACGGGCAGCTTGACCTGCTCGCCGCTGAGCATATTCTTCACGGCAACGACATTTGCCGCCATCTCATCCTCGCCGATGAAAACGACAAATGGGATGCCGAGCTTGTCGGCATAGCTCATTTTTGCCTTGAACTTTTTCTTCTCGCAGTATAGCTGCGTGCGGATGCCGGCGTCACGGAACGCCGTTGCTGCGGCTATCGAGCAACCCAGCTCCTCGGTCATGGGGATGACCAGCACATCGGCAGGAGCGGAGACGACCTCGTCGGACAAAAGCCCCTGCTCATTGAGAACATAGAAAAGTCTTGTAAGACCTATCGAAATGCCGACGCCGGGCAGCGGCTTGTCGGTATAGTACTCCGCCAGATTATCGTATCTGCCGCCGGAGCAGACAGAGCCTATCTCGGGGTGCTCGGTCATCTCGGTCTCATACACCGTGCCGGTGTAATAATCAAGGCCACGGGCGATCGACAGGTCGATCGCGAAGTTTTCCTCCGGAATGCCGAAGTCTGCAAGGTACTTGGTGACGGTCTTGAGCTCCTCAAGGCCCTGGTCGAACACCTCGTCCATGCCCTTGTAGCGCTCAAGTCCGGTCAAAACCTGCTCGATGCTGCCGGACATTGCCATAAAGTCCATGACATCGTCGGCCTTGTGGGAGAACATGTGCAGCTCGTCCATGAGTATCTGGCGCACCTTGTTAGGGCCTATCTTGTCGAGCTTGTCGACCGTGCGCATTATCTCGCCGGCCTTCTCCTCCATGCCCGCAAGCCGGTAAAAGCCGTTTAATACCTTGCGGTTATTGACCTTTATCTTGAACTTCTTTAGACCGAGCTCGGTGAAGGTGCGGTAAATTATCGCCGGTATCTCGGCTTCGTTTATGATATCGAGCTTGCCGTCGCCGATGATATCGATATCGGCCTGATAAAACTCACGGAATCTGCCACGCTGGGCACGCTCGCCACGGTAGACCTTGCCGATCTGATAGCGGCGGAACGGGAAGGTCAGGCTGCCGTAGTTTGCGGCAACATACTTTGCGAGCGGCACGGTGAGGTCAAAGCGCAGCGCAAGGTCGGAGTCGCCCTTTGTGAAGCGGTATATCTGCTTTTCGGTCTCGCCGCCGCCCTTTGCAAGCAGCACCTCGGCAGACTCTATCGCCGGAGTGTCCAGCGGCGTGAAGCCGTACACGCCGTAGCAGCGGCGCAGCGTTTCCATCATCTTCTCCATCTTGACCTGCGGGGCGGGCAGCAGCTCCATAAAGCCCGACAGGGTGCGGGGTTGAACTTTCGCCATTTTCATATTCCTCTCAACTTATCAACTCAAATGCTGTTATCCCGAAAACGGAATAACAGCATCCGTGTAATTTTTTGCTTTTACTTCCTCTTGGGGTTAACGATATTTCGCCAGTCGAGGTCGCCCCGGCGCAATCCCTGCACGAGCACCTCAGCCGTTGCGGCATTGGTGGCAAAGGGTATCTGATACTGGTCGCACAGGCGCTCTATCTTATTGATATCGTCAAAGCCCGTGGGGTTGGACGGGTCGCAGAAGAACAAAACAAGGTCTATCTCGTTATATGCGATCCTTGCGCCTATCTGCTGAGCGCCGCCCTGATCGGCGTGCATGTACAGCGTCACGGGAAGTCCCGTTGCCTCGGACACGAGCTTGCCGGTGGTATTTGTTGCACAAACGGAGTGCTCGGCTAAAATACCGCAATAGGCTATACAGAACTGTACCATCAATTCCTTTTTTCTGTCGTGTGCCATCAGTGCAATATTCATACTTGTCCTCCGTCCCTAAAAAATCATTTCATTGATACATTATAAACAATTATTTGCTGCGTTTCAATGCCTTTCGGCAAAAAATCATTTCAAAAGCGAACCCTCGGTCTCCGTTACATCGCTTGCGCCCTTGATGCTGAAGTAGGTCTCCAGAATACTGCGGGCAACGGGGGCGCACCTTGAGCCGGACTGGCCACGCTCGATGACGACGGCGATGGCTATCTCGGGGTCTTCGACGGGTGCAAAGCAGATGAAGATACCGTCGTTTGTGATGTTCTCGCCCTTCTGCGCCGTACCGGTCTTACAGGCGACGGTCGAGGCGCTGTAGTCATAGAATGTTGCGTATGCCGAGCCGTCGGGGTGCTTTGCAACGAGCTCCATGCCCTTGTGAACGGCGTCCCAGTTGTACTGCTCGGTGGTGACGGCGCTCAGCACCTCGTCGGTACGCTGCATTATCTTCTCGGAGTAGTCGTAGCTGCGGACCTCCTTGAGGATGGACGCCGAGTGGCGCTGGCCCTTGTTTGCGATGGCGGCACAGTATTCGGCAAGCTGAAGTGGGGTGAAGATGCTGTCTGCCTGACCGATGGCGGCCTGAAGCGTATCGCCGACGACCCATTCCGTGCCTGCGTAGTCATAGTGGTTTGCCCTGTTGGACATGTTGCCGGTCTCCTCGTATATCTCGATGCCGGTGCTCTCGCCGAGGCCGAACTGCCTTGCGTATTTCTCCAGCTTATCGATGCCGAGGTTGTTGCCGACGGTGTAGAAAAAGATGTTGCACGAATCTCGCAGAGCCTCGGTGACATTGTCAAAGCCGTGGGTCAGGTGTGAGGCGTATATCCAGCACTGGGGCGTGTAGCCCTGGGCGGCGTACTTGGTGTAAACGCCGGTACACTCGATGCGGGTGCTGGTGCTGATGGTCTTTTCGGTAAGGCCCGCTATCGCCGTGCAGGGCTTGAAGGTCGAGCCCGGGG
This sequence comes from uncultured Oscillospiraceae bacterium, assembly GCA_934597175.1. Lineage (GTDB taxonomy): Bacteria > Bacillota > Clostridia > Oscillospirales > Oscillospiraceae > F23-B02. Next base: position 32,942 of record CAKTQR010000013.1, read on the forward strand.
CGTATGTGCCCTGAAGTGCACGGTTAAACAGGGGCGAATACTTCGCCGTGAGCAGCTTCGAGTAATTTTCGAGCATCGTCGAGGCATTGTAGGTCGGCCAGCTTGCGATGGCAAGCGGCTCGCCGCTCTTGACATCGACGACGACCACGCCTGCGCCGGTTATCTCGTCATCGATCTTGTCCTCCTCGGTCTGCCCGTCGGGGGTCGGTGTCGGAGTCGGCGTAGGTGTCGGGGTGACCTCATCGTCCTTTTTATCGTCGCCGAGAAGATCCTCGGTTATATCGTAGCCTCGCTCGGCACGCAGAGCGTTGACCGTGGTCGCCAACGCACGCTCGGCCGCCTCCTGCAGGGCAATGTCTATCGTCAGATACACATTGTTGCCCGGCTGCGGCTCGGTGGTATAGGTCTTTGAGATTATCGTGCCGTCGGCGGCGCTTGTGACCTGCACCTTGCCGTTTGTTCCGTGCAGGTACTTTTCAAAGGCGTACTCAACGCCGGATTTACCGACCTTGGCATCGCCCGAGTAGCCCAGCTCCGAGTATTTTTCATACTCCGAGTCGTTCATAAGTCCCACATAGCCGAGGATATGTGCGGCATAGGTGGTGTTGTAGCCTCGCACAAAGGTCTCCTTGACATCGACGCCGAGCATGTTATTCTCACGGATGATGCTTATGAGCTTCATGTCCGCATCCTGCACGAGCGTATAGTCCGAGGTATTTATAAGGTATCGGACATTGACGGCGTAGCGGATGCCGGCGATTATCCTCGCCTCCTCGGCGGAGTAGTTGCTGTCTATCTTATACCTTGTGCGCATGCTCGACAGAAGCTCGACCGCCGTTGCGTTTTCGTCGACCTTGTTGGTCTTCATATACGCCTGCAAACGAGCCTTGTCGGTATCGGATATCTCGGTATACTCAAACGGCGGCTCGGTGGTTATCGGAAGCTCGTCGATATAGTCCTCGCCATACTCACGGATAAGCTTAACGAGCTTGAGTATCGTTGCGTTCGAGTCGACGCTGTCATCCGACGGGAACAGCTCGCTTTCGTTTATGGTAAGGTCGTAGCTTGACTTGTTGGACACGATAACACGGCCGTAGCGGTCGAGGATATTGCCTCTTGCCGCAACTACGGTCGAGGTCGTGACCTGCTGGTTGCGGCTTTCCTTGTAGTACGCCTCGCCCTCGATTATCTGCAATCTGTACAGAAAAACGAGGTACACAACGAGCAGCACCGCAAACACCGCCGCAAGAGCTATCAATCTGTCTTTTTTAATAGTATTCATAAGGTTTATCTGGTCTCTTTATGATTTCTGAACGGAAGATATAATAACGCTATCGGGATTATGGAAAGGGCCGTCTGCAAAAGCGCCGTGATGATGCCCTGCAAAAGCTCCGCCCCGCCGAAGATGACGGCGTTCAGATACTGCACAAGGCTCGTCAGCAGCACCGCAACAGTGCCCATGACTATGAACACCAGAAAGCTCTTGTTTATATAAAACTCCGAGGCAAAGCCCGCTCCGAAGCCGATAAGCGCAAAGACTATCGTGTACATAAATGTGCTCTCGGTGTAGCTCATATCGGTGATAAGCCCGAGGCATATCCCGAATACCGCACCACGCACGCCGCCGAGAAACATCCCTGCGGCAACGGCGGCGGCCGGGAGCACGAAGCCCTTGACGCCGAAGATGCTCAGACGAGAGAACAGCAGGCCCTGCAGCAGCATTGCAATCAGAAGATATACCGCATATTCCAGGAATACACGCATTTTTTTAAAGTCTATCAGTCTGTTTAACAATTACTCCACCACTTCGAATTCTTTTACGACATAGATCTGGACAAGGGCGTTAAGGTCGCAGCCGGGCTCTATGATGCCGTACTCGACCTGGCCTCCGGCCTCGGTCTGCACTGCGCTTATCGTGCCGATGACAAGTCCCTGCGGGAACGCACCGCCTGCGCCAGAGGTCATGACCGTGTCGCCTGTGAATATCTGTGCGCCGTCGGCAAGGTAGGTCATCTTGGCGCTGCCCTCCTGCATGAGGGCAAAGTCGCCGACCATCATGCCGGCAGAGCCGTTTTCGGACACAAATGCGCCGATGTTGGAATTTATATCGATGACCGTTCTCACGGTCGCCCAGCTAGTCCCGACCTCGACGACCTGGCCGACCAGAACGCCGTACTCGGTTATGACGCTGTCGCCGACGGCGATATCGCTGCTCGAGCCCTTGCTGATGTTAAACGAGCTTGACCAGTTGGAGCTTGTCCACGAGATGACCTTAGCAGGCTCAAGCGTCATGTCGCTGTGCTTTTCCTTAAAGTCCAGCAGCTTGCGCAGGCGGGCATTCTCCTCAACAGCTGACTTGCCGTTACGGGCCTCCTCCTGAGCTTCGGTCAGCGCCTCACGCAGACGCTCGTTCTCGGCCTGAAGCTGGTCGTACTCATAGATATAGCCGTAAAGGCCCTCGAGCCACTCCGCCATGGAGCTGACTATTCTCTGCACGGGTGCTTTCACCGCTCCGGTGATGTTCTGCACCAAACCTGCGTTGCCCTTTAGAAGATAAGAGCTCACGCCGGCGATGAGTGCGATGACCAAAACTATCGCTCCGAGCTTTATTCCGTTTTTCTTAAGATACCGTTTTACATTCACAACAGACGCACTCCAATTTGTTTAAGCATTTGACCGAGCAGGCACAGCGGCAGCCCGACAACATTGAAATAGTCACCGTCGATCTTTTTGACCATGAGCGACGCCATGCCCTGTATGCCGTAAGCTCCGGCCTTGTCCATGGGCTCGCCCGTGGCGATATAGGCGTTTATCTCGTCGTCACTGAGCTTGCGAAACTCCACCTTCGTGCACTCGGCGCAGCTTAGAGTCTCGCCGCCTTTTATGAGCGTTATGCCGGTGTAGACCTCGTGGGTCTTGCCGGACAGCGCCTTGAGCATTTTAAACGCTTCTTCCTCACTGTGCGGCTTACCGAGCACCTTTCCGTCTGCCCACACGATGGTGTCGGCAGCGATGATGACGGTTTCTCCGTCAAATTTCTCGGCGACCTCCCGTGCCTTTGCGCCGGAAAGGCTCTTTACTATCTCGCTCGGAGGCAGCCCCGCCTCGGTCTTTTCCTCACCCTGAGCCGGGCACACCTCAAAATCCTTAACGCCGATGACCGAGAGCAGCTCTCTGCGTCTCGGCGAGCCGGATGCCAAAACAATTTTCATATCAGTCAACGCCTCTGTAATACAAACCTCTTGTGAGGTCGTTCGGTCTGTAATCGCCCTCGCCCTTGAAGCTCTTTGCGACCTCGACGCACTCCTTTGCGCCCTCAGTCGTGAACATCAGGCGAACGCCCCAAAGCCCCGCACCGTAGATATCGTCACGCTTGTCGGCGAGGTAGAGCTTCTTGGAATTGAAAATAACATTGCGGTGCTCAAACTCACGCATCACGGGGAACACCGAGCCCATGCGGTCGGACAGCTGCGAGGGATTCTGGCAGGTGCACCTGCCCTCGCTGCGGCTTATGATGCACTGATCGGAGACCATGAGCGGCAGTCTGCCGTAAACGATGAGCTCCGTGTCGATGCTCTTTGCCATGTCACGCACCTGCGCCATACGCAGCTCGAACGATGCCGTGGCGGACATGAAATCCATCTGCCGCACCATGTCCAAGGTGTAGGAATTAAAAACATTCATGCCGAAGTCGGCTCTGATCTTCATATGCGCCTTGCGGGCAAGCTTCACATGGCCTATATTGCCCACGAGCGCCTGCTCAACGCCCTGCTCCTTGAGATCACGCAGCATGTTGAACACCGTCCTCACCTGATCGTCTGTTATGACCCTCGGCAGCACGGCGACGACGGTCGTGCCGTTCTCAACAAAGGGCTTTACAGGCTCCATGCTTTCGTGCAGCACCTCAACGGGGACATAGAGAAGCTCGGGCTTTAATTCGGCAAGCTCCGGCGAGAGCTGAGCCGCCGTGCGCACCTGATAGATGGTCACGGGATCTTCTATCGGCGAAATGCCCTTGGGCTTTTCCGGCATGGGCAGCGAGCGGCGCTCGGGCGGCACGGCACGAGCCTCGGAAAGGCTCTGCAAGAGCTTTCTTCTAAGCTCGTTCACCGTTGCAAGCGGCAAAAACGCCCCATGCTCTATTCTGCTCATTGCGTCAACGCAGATATACGGCGTTCCGCCGGTTTTGTAAAACTGCTTGTTAGCCGTGTCGGCGCTCGTCGTCTGGCTTATGCCCTTTTCGGCGGCTTTTGCGGTGGCGTACACCTTGTGTCCGTCGTTATCCTCGGCGATCGCCTGCACGGGCTGACCGATCTTTGCGTCCATGACGAACTTCACGGGCACACGGCGCTCCTCACGGTCGATATACTCCCTGCGCACACCGGCAAAAAGCTTATCGGCGACCTTGTCATTATCGGTCTTAACGCCGAACATGTCCTTTTTATCGCCGTCAAAGTAACCCTGCGTGAAGCCGTCACGGGAAAATGCGTCGGCGAGCATGGTGAGCTCGTCCGGCGTCGGCTCACGCTTTTCCTTTATTATCTTCGAGTAAATGCCCGTCACGAGGCCCGAGTACTCCGGGCGCTTCATGCGGCCTTCTATCTTCACACAGGCAACACCTGCGTCCTCAATTTCCTTTAATCTCTCGACAAGGCAGTTGTCCTTGAGCGAGAGCGGGTGGGTATCCGCCATTCTGCCGGGCATGGTGTACTCCATGCGGCAGGGCTGGGCGCACATGCCCCGGTTGCCGCTGCGGCGGCCTATAAGCGAGGACATGTAGCACTGTCCCGAGTGGCAGAAGCACAGCGCACCGTGGACGAATATCTCGGTCTCAATGGGTGAGTGCTTCGTGATAAACTTTATCTGCTCAAGCGACAGCTCACGAGCCAGCACTGCACGGGTCAGTCCCATCTCGGCTGCGGCTTCGACGCCAGCAAGATTGTGTATGCTCATCTGGGTGCTGGCGTGCAGCGGGATATCGGGGACGGCGCTTCTGAGCACCGACAAAAGCCCCAGATCCTGCACGAGTATCGCCGATGCGCCGAGGTCGGAGACCTTGCGGGCAAGCTCCGCCGCATTCTCCATCTCCCTGTCGCCGACAAGAGTGTTCATCGTGACATAGACCTTGCAGTCACGCACACGGCAGTATCTGACCGCCTTTTTGAACTCCTCCTCGTCAAAATTCTTCGCACCGCGACGGGCGTTGAAGATGCCCAGGCCCATATATACGGCATCTGCGCCGTTTTGCACCGCTGCGATCACCGCTTCCGGTGATCCGGCGGGGGAAAGCAATTCGAGCATACTCATACCTCTACCATTTTAGATTAAAGTATTATACCACAGACATGGCTATTGCTACAAGTCAAATTTAATGCTATAATGTGTGGAGCATGTAAACTTTGCATGAATTGTTGTTTTAGGAGTCGGACTATGCCGGAAAAAGGGCAAAACTCAATAAGCACATCCGCTGCGGACAAGCTCATCGCCGCACACGACGGCAATGTTGCGCTTGTGTACATCTGGCTGTGCCGCTGCGGGGCGTATAACGCCGAGCGGGCCGCCCGTGAGCTGTGCCTGACGCTTGCGGAGGTAAACAGCGCATACGAAAAGCTTTGCAGAATGGAGCTTTTTGCCGAAAAGTCGGTCGAAAAATCCATCCCCCTGCCTGCCGAGGAGCTTCCGCAGTATACTACGGAGGATATAGTCCGGCGCACGGACGCAGACCCCGGCTTCAAGGCGGTGCTCGACGAGGCGCAGCGCAAGCTGGGCAGAGCGCTCTCGACCTCGGATATAAAAACGCTGTTCGGCATTTATGATTTTCTCGCCCTGCCGCCGGATGTAATTTTCATGCTGCTGACCTATTGCATCGACACCTTTACCGCAAAATACGGCAGCGGCAGGCTGCCCTCGATGCGCAGCATCGAAAAGGAAGCGTATTCGTGGGCGAATAAGGAGATACTCACGCTCGAGCAGGCCGAGGAGTATATAAAAAATGCCGCCGAACGCCGCACAAAGCAAGGCGAGGTAAAGACCGCCCTCGGCATCACGGGAAGGCAGCTGACCCCGACGGAGACAAGGTATATAAACTCGTGGCTCGACATGGGCTTTGACATTGATACGCTTTTGGAGGCCTACGACCGCACGGTCACGAACACCGGGTCTTTGAAATGGGGCTACATGAACAAGATAATCACGAGCTGGCACGAAAAGGGGCTGCACACCGTGGACGAGGTCGCAAAACACGACAAGCGCCCGACCTCGGTCAAGCCCGCAAACGAGCATAAAAGTCAGGTCTCAAACGACGAGCTTGAGCGGCTGCGCTCAATTTACAAGAAGGTTAAAAACGGTTAACGCACATGGCATTGGACGGAAAGCTGCTGGCAAAGGCCAGAGAACAACTTGAACATATCCACGCAGACAATGTTGCCGAGCATTTTCTGCGGCAGGAGAAAATATACTCCCGTATACCGGAGATAGAGCGCATCGACACCCGCCTGCGCACGCAGATGACGGAGCTTGTCGGGCTCACGATAAGGGGCGGTGCGCAGCTTAACGAGGCGATAAAGACGCTTGAGGACGAGTCGCTCGAGCTTCAGGCGAAAAAGGCGGAGCTTTTAGTCGGGCACGGCTACGCAATGGATTATCTTGACGATATCTACGCCTGCCCGAAGTGCCGTGACACGGGATATATAGGCGGCAAAATGTGCTCCTGCCTCAAGGCGCTATACAACGCCGAGGTCACCCGTGAGCTGGGCACGCTTTTAAAAAGCAGCGACGAGTGCTTTGAAAAATTCGACCTTTCGCTCTACGGCAGCGCCCGTGAGAGCATGGAGATAGTGTTCGACACCTGCCGTGAGTACGCTCAGAGCTTTTCCGACCGCTCGATGAATCTCATGTTCCAGGGCGGCACAGGCTTGGGCAAAACCTTTCTTTCGGCCTGCATAGCCCGGGTCGTCGCCGAAAACGGGCACTCGGTGTGCTACGACACGGCGTCGAGCGCACTTGAGGCGTTCGAGACCAAGAAGTTTTCCCGTGATATCCAGACCGCCGAAAACGCCGCTGTTAAGGTCGAGCGCATGCTCGACTGCGAGCTTATGATACTCGACGATCTGGGCACGGAGATGCCCACGCCTATGGCGGTCTCGGCGCTGTACACGCTTATAAACACAAGGCTCGTCAACGGCAGAAAAACCGTTATCAGCACAAATCTCACTGATGCCGAGCTTTTAAAACGGTATAATGCGCAGATATGCTCCCGACTTGAGGGCGAGTTCACGAAGCTCCCCTTCTTCGGCAGCGATATCCGCCTACTTAAAAAGGAGATATGACCATGCAGCACGAAATTTTAAGCGAAATTCCCCTGCTCGACAAAAACGGCGATCTCACCGAGGCAGGCTTTGCGAAAAAGCTCCTGCCCGTCTACCGGCGTGCCGATATCAAGGCAAGCCCCATGCGCATCAAGGAATGGGACTACTACCTGATAAACAACGGTCGCTTCGCTCTGGCTCTGACCGTTGACGACAACGGGTATATGGGTCTTGACTCGATAAGCCTTCTCAACTTTGAGGAAGGCTGGGAGATAACAACGAGCCCCATGTGCTTCATGCCGCTCGGTAAGCGCAAGCTGCCCGAGACCAGCGCCGTCGGCGACACGCTCGGCGAGGGCAAAAACTACAGCATTTATTTTAAAAACGACGGCAGCGGCGTGCGCACGCTCATCGCTCAGATGAAAAAGTTCGGCCCGGCCGGCTCACTCTACGCAAAGGTGGAGCTTTTTGACGAGCCCGAGGAGAGCATGGTCATCGCAACGCCGTTCGATAAGCCCGGACATTTTTATTACAATCAGAAAATAAATTGCATGCGTGCCAAGGGTGAGGTCACCTATGACGGCCGCACCTATGTGTTTGACCCCGAGGACAGCTTCGCCGTTCTCGACTGGGGCAGAGGCGTTTGGACTTACCACAACACATGGTACTGGGGCTCGGCCTCGGGCGCAGTTGACGGCGTGCCGTTTGGCTGGAATATCGGCTACGGCTTCGGCGACACCTCGGCAGCGAGCGAAAACATGCTGTTTTACAACGGCAAGGCACATAAATTGAGTCAGGTAAAATTCAACATCCCCGGCAACGAAAAGGCGTTCCTTGAGCCTTGGACATTTACTTCCGACGACGGCCGCTTCGAGATGGACTTTAAGCCCGTTTTAGACCGTGCCTCCTGCACCGATGCGCTGCTTATTAAGAGCGACCAGCATCAGGTGTTCGGCCTGTTCACCGGCAAGGCGGTGCTCGACGACGGAAAGGTAATTGAGATCAAAGACTTCCCCGGCTTTGCCGAGAAGGTCGAAAATAAATGGTGATCGGAGAATAACATGAAATTTTTAACCGAAGAATGGACAACTGAGTTCATCGCTCAGGCGAAAGACACCTTTGCCCCCGGCAAGACCCCCTCAAAGGTCACGCTTACGCTGTGCGAGTGCTACAACAAGGTGCCCCACCTCGGCGGCGACACCGTGTGGTACATGTACAAATTCGATAACGGCGTTTTGACGAGCGTCGAGCGTGGCATGGGTCGAGCAAACGCTCCCGCAGCCGACTACACCTCGGACGCAGACTACGACTTCTTCGTCAAGACCATGACCGGCGAGATGAGCACCGCCAAGGCTCTGACCTCCGGCAAGATAAAGCTCAAGGGCAACCTCATGAAGGCTCTGAAGCTTCTTGACACGCACAATCTCCTCACCGAGCAGAAAAAGCTCAACGGCAAGACTGAATGGTAATTTAACAGCAAAAAACTGCGGACGCTGTCCGCAGTTTTTTTTGCGCTTTATCTGAAGTTGAAGTCAAAATATTCTTCGATGAAATCCCTAAGCTCGTTCTCACCGGCGGTGTCGCTTATGTAGTCGAGATCCATGCAGTCAAAGGGCATGTACAGAATCGTTTTGCCATCGTCATTCGTGCCGATCATTCTGATCTCCTCCGGGTAGAAAACTCCGGGCTCGTTCTGCAAAACTCTGACGAGCCAGCCGTTATGCTCGACCTTTGCCGCAGGCATCGTGTAGCGGTCGGCGTTCTTAACGGGAGCGGCAAGGTAATCAAACCCGTTGAGCTTGGCAAGCTGCTTTGCATACTGCTCGTCGGAATACTTGACGGTATACATCGTGCTCACGGCGGGGAAAAGCCCGACATCGTTTCTGACGGTAAAGCCGATATCCTCGTATTCCCCGAGGTCGCTTTGACTGAAATACACGGACTCGGCATACTTGTCGGCGTAGCTCATGCCACGGTGAGTAATCGGAACGCCGTATATCATCGCCACGGCAAAGCCGATAACGCACAGCACCACGACCGCAATAATTATCACTTTCCCGGTTTTCGGTTTTCTCTTCTCCATGCTGCACCTCCGTGGAGTTATGTTGTGCTCAGCATATCATGTTTATTTTGGCAGTTCAATGTTTTTTTGTTAACTTTTAGTAAACTAAAAAATGACACTCAAGATGAGTGTCATTTTTAGTTTACTCCAAATTTCCGCCGGCGAACATGAGGGCTGTCAGGGCGACGACGGGGGCGGTCTCGCAGCGGAGGATCCTTGCGCCCATCGAGCAGATGTGTGCGCCTGCCTGGCGTGCCGCTTCCGCCTCGGACGGCTCAAAGCCGCCCTCGGGACCGGTTATTATTGCGGCGGTGGTGAGCTCCTTTGCATTTTCAAGCGCCGAAGAGAGGGTTTCACGCTCGCCTGTCTCGTACATGAACAGCACGCTGTCGCACTCGGACGCTTCCTTGAGTACCTGCCCGAAGCCCGGCATCCACAACACGGCGGGGATGATGCCCCTGCCCGACTGCTTTGCCGCTTCCTCGGATATCCTGTTCCAGCGCTCTAATTTCTTGGGCACGCCGTCGGTGCGCTGGATGACTCGTTCCGAGTCAAAAAACACTATCTCCGACGCTCCGGCCTCGACGCATTTTTGAATGATGTAATCGGTCTTATCACCCTTGGGAAGGCCGCAGAAAATGCGCACCTTGACGCTCGGCTCGCCGGGACACGGCACGACCTTGAGTATCTCAGCCTCGGCTTCGTCCTTATCAGAGCGCACGAGCCTGCACAGATAGTCCGTTCCCCTGCCGTCGCAGATCGTCATAGCCTCGCCCGGGCGCAGGCGCAGAACACGGATATGCTCGGCGTCACGGCCACGGATGACCGCCGTTTTGCCGAAGCCATCGGTATCGCTTACAAAAAATCTTGGCATATCTACACCTCCACGGAATTTTTTATTTATTATCGCACATTCCGCACCCATTTTCAAGTGCGGGCATATAATGCCTCGGGTGAATGCTATGGATGAAAACCTGAGCCTTGAGGGCTTTGATGCGGTGTGGCAGCGGGTCACCGAGCGCCGTGAGCCGGACATTGCGCCGGCAGAAACCGGCGCTCCCCGTGAACAGGCGGTCTGCCTAATTAAACAGGCAGAGCAAAGCTGCGCCGTGAGATTTATACCGCAAACCTGACAAATTACAATCGGTGTATCACAATGCACCGATTTTTCAAATTTTTCTTTTTGACAGTTGTGCATATTTGTGTTAAAATGCCCTTGGTGTGTAATTAGATGTTTACAAAATGACCATTTGTGTGGTATAGTTATTGCATAACAAATTTTAAACATTTAACAATACAATAGGGAGGATTATTTTAGAATGTGCATTAAAACCGTTAAGTCCATCGGCGTTGAGGCTTCCCTCGAGCTGCTTAAGGACACTGTCCGTGATCTCGATATGGGCAAGATGCTTGCTGTAGCAGGCGGCGTTCTTGAGGCTGACCCCAAGGCTTTCCTCAAGAAGTTCGACCTTCGTGATGAGGATGTCCAGTTTGCAGTCAAGAAGAAGCTCAACCTTCTCGTTGACTTCCTGCAGTGGCCGTTCATTTTCGTTACCGGCGAGCAGCCCTGGACTTACTGATTTAAGTTAAGAAAAATGAGAGCGTCTGTTGACGCTCTCATTTTTTATATACGCATAAAGAAAACAGGTGCGGGAAAATCCGCACCTGTTTAATTTTTCAGTATGCTGTGCCTTGCAAGAGATTAGATCTTCATGCAGACATCCCATGCACGCCAGATAGCGGTACGCAGGTTGCCGATGGTAACACAGTCGCCGACACGGTGGATGTTTGCACCCTTGCCGCCTACGGGAGCGGGAACGAAGCCGATGCCGTTTACGATGTTGTCGTACTCGACCTCGAATACATTCTTGCCGTCCTTGGAAGCGATGACGACGGTCTTGTCCTTGATCTCACGGATGGTGTGCTCGAGGTAGGTGGGAACCTGATGGAACTCGAGAACATCACGCAGGAAGGAAGCGTTGGACAGGCAGACATTCTGTGCAGGAACGAGGTCCTTAGCAAACTCTACGATGATGGGGTGCTTGCCGGCAAGGACCATGTCGTATGCAGCCTCGCAAGCGGACTGGCCGCCGCCGAAGAATACGATCTTGTCGCCGGTGGGCTTCTTGTCGCGGAGCAGATCGGTGAAGGTCATGCACTTCTCGAAGCCGGGGATAGCCATCTTTCTGGGGACAGCGCCGGTTGCGACGATGATCTCGTCAAACTGGCGAGCGATGACGCCCAGGTCGTTGATCTCAGTGTTGAAGCGGAACTCGATGCCGGCCTTCTTAACTTCTCTCTCGTACCACTCAAGGAGCTTCTTGTCGTTCTCTTTGAAGGTCATTGCGGAAGCGGTGAGGAACAGGCCGCCGATGCGGTCGGTCTTCTCGAAGACAACAGGATGATGTCCGCGCTGCTTCAGAACCAGAGCTGCCTCGCAGCCGCCGATGCCGGCGCCGATGATAGCAACCTTCTTGGGGTTCTTGGTGGGGATGATCTTGTAACGATTGTGCTGCATCGTGGGGGGATACAGTGCGCAGCGGCCCAGGTGGAGGGAGTCCTCGAGAGCCTGGATGTTTGCGGTGCCTCTGTACTTAGCAAAGTTGAAGCAGCCGTTGTGGCAGCGGATGCAGGGACGGATCTCGTCTTCCTTGCCGTCGAGAATCTTGAGGATCCAGTCGGGGTCACAAAGATTCTGACGAGCGATAGCAACTGCGTCCAGACGGCCGGCAGCGATCTCTTCTGCAGCCTTCTCCGGAGTCATACGGCCTGCGCATGCAACGGGCTTGTCGGTGAACTTCTTGACATGCTCAACATCCTCGAGGTTGCAGTTGTCGGGCATGTACTGAGGCGGATGTGCCCAGTACCAGGAGTCGTAAGTACCGTTATCGGTGTTGAAGAAGTCGTAACCCATGTCGCCGAGGTACTTGATGGCCTTCTCGGACTCTTCCATGTCACGGCCGAACTCGGGGATCTTGCCGATAGCTGCGGGAACGATGCCCTTGCCCCAGCCTGCGCAGTAGGAAACTGCGGAGTAACGCAGGGATACGGGGAAGTCTTCGCCGGCGTATCTCTTGATGCACTGGACGACTTCAACGGGGAAGCGATATCTGTTTTCGAAAGAGCCGCCGTACTCGTCGGTACGATGGTTCCAATTCTTCATGGTGAACTGGTCAAGCAGGTAGCCTTCGTGAACGGCGTGGATCTCAACACCGTCAACACCGGCGTCACGGAGGAGCTTTGCGGTCTTACCGAAAGCGTCGACCATCTCGTGGATCTCCTTAACGGTCATGGGACGGGAGGTGAGCTCCTCTGCCCAACGGTTAGGAGTCTCGGAAGCGGATGCGCAGGCGTACTGAACATCGACTACGGGGCTTGCGAGCTTGTTCAGGAGGTCGTTCTTTGCGAGAACTACCATCCAGGGGGTAACTGCCATGGAACGGCCAAAGCCGCCTGCCAGCTGGATGAAGAGCTTTGCGCCGGTCTTATGGAACTCGACCATGTACTCCTTGAGCTGCTTGAACATTCTCTTGTTCTGGTACAGCCAATGACGGCCGGGCATACCCATGGTGTCACGGACACACTGCATGCCGGGGAGGACAAGGCCAACGCCCTTCTGGGCTCTCTGGAGCAGGAAGTAAGCAGCTTCCTTATCGAAGTGGCAGGGCTCAAGCCAGCCAAACAGGGAAGTGCCGCCCATGGAACACTGGACAATGCGGTTCTTGATCTCTACATTGCCGATCTTGAACGGGGTAAATAGAGGTGCATACTTTTCGTTCATTTAATACATCCTTTCTAAAAATGTAATTCTTTATTTCACGATGACGCCCCGGTCCTCCTCGACCGACGCCCCCAACGTTTACGAGATGAAAAGTAGCTGTTTACACAACATCGCTAAGAGTATAACACACATTTTGGGTAAAATCAATTATTTTATAGGTGCTAATTTTAATCATTTTTTCATATTTGCTCGTTTTTTGTAATTAAATTAACTTATGTTTCCAAGTGTTGAAAATGCCCGGTGTCAAAAATTTGACACCGGGCACGAATGTGTATAAATCATTCCTTTGCGCCGCTGACGATGGAGTAGTAAGCATTGGATGTCACACGGTAGACGATGATGTAAAACAGGGCGAAAACCAGTGCGCTTATTGCCGCCGTCAAAAGCAGCAGGCCGAGGTTGTCAAGGCCGAAGAGCAAAAGGAGCTTGTTTATCATGGGGAAGGCAAAGCCGAGGTGGACTATCGCAAACAGCAGCGGCAGGAAAAACACCGTGAGCATCTGCGAGTTTATGCTTTTGCGAATGTCTTTTTTGGTCATGCCGACCTTCTGCATTATCTCAAATCTCGACTGATCCTCGTAGCCCTCGGATATCTGCTTGTAGTAGATGATGAGGACGGCGGCGAGGATAAACACGATGCTGAGCATGATGCCGAGGAAGAACAGACCGCCGAACGAGCCGTAAAAATCGTCTCTTGCGCCGGCGTAGCTGCGCATGCTGTAACCGCCGTTGCTGTGATTTGCCGCAAGGCAGTCGGACAAATCGTTTGTCATTTCAGCCTGCGTATCGTAATCGGCAGCAGGGTTAAGCTGATAGCGCCACTCGAGTATGACTATTCTCCCGCTCTCATGGAGTGCGTTGAGCTTGCAAAGCTCCTCGACAGCGGAGTCAAAATCCGAAACGACAAGGCAGACCGAGCCTACCGCAAGAGTGTTTGTATCGTGACCGAAATCGTAGCCGCCGTCGGTCCTGACGACCCTGTATTTTTTGCCGTCGGCGATTTGGACGGTGTCGGTATTAATGTCTGCCTTCTTGGTGAAAAGCAGCGCCTCGTCATCGGCAAGGCTTATGTTGTTGCCGGTGTTTCTGTTGTAATCGTCCAGCGAAACGACATTGAAGTTGCACACGCTGTCAACGGCGTAAGCGTCGATATTTGCAATGGAGGAATCGACCTCGAGTCTGCCGTCCTTGAAGCCGCCGGCAAGACTTGCGACCTTACCGTAAACGCCGTCGGTGATGCCGCCGTGCCTGTCAAAATATGTGTCAATTGCCGTCTTTGTCCTGTCGATGTCGGCTTGGTCGAATTTCTGATTATCGTAATCGCAGCTGATTATGAAGTCGTAGGGGTACTGCTCTCTGAGGACATCCTCCTTGCCGAAGTACAGGCAGGAGGTGCTGGCTATCATGACGAGCACCATGGTGATGAGGATGCAGATAGAGGCAAGACCCGCTCCGTTGCGCTTCATGCGGTATGCCATCGAGGACACGGAGACGAAGTGGTCGGGCTTATAGTAATAGCGCTTGTTTTTCTGCAAAATGCGGCACAGCAGCACTGAGCCTGCGATAAAAAGCAGGTAGGTCGCCGCAATGACCATGAGCACCGCAATAAAGAACCAGCCGAGGGCAGTAACGGGCTGCTCGATGGTGACGGAAATGTAGTAGGCTGCGGCGAGCAGGACTATGCCGAGGATGCCGAATACCCAGTTTGCCTTGGGCGGCTTTTCGCCGACGCTTTCGCTGTGCAGAAGCTCGATGGGGTTCGCCAGACCTACCTGCCCTACCGATTTAAAAAACAGCAGAAGGAAAATGCAGACAAACAGCAGCACGGTGTAGCCCATTGCCGTCGGGTAGACGGTGAAGTTGTAGCCTGCGTCCGACTCGACAAAGAACGCAAGTCCGAGCTCGGCAAGCTTTGACAGCGCAGCGCCGAGGATAAGACCGAACACGAGCGACACGGCCGCAAGGATGAGCGTTTCGCTAAAAAGCACTCTTGCGATATTGCGCTTGCCCATACCGAGGATGTTATACAGGCCGAACTCCTTTTTCCTCCTGCGGATGAGGAAAGAGTTTGTATAAAACAGAAACAGCACGGCGAAAAAGCCGATGACGCCTGCGCCGAGGCCGAGTACGCTGCGGAGCGTTGCGCCGCCTCGCATGGTGTCCAAAAATTTGCCCGTGGACAGCGAAAGCATGATGTAGAACATCGCCACCATGCCGATGCAGGTCAGGATATACGGCAGGTACAGACGGCGGTTATTTTTGATGCCCGTCCACGCAAGCCGGGGATAGAACAGTGCCTTCATGCCTGCTCACCGCCTGTCGCCAGCATAGTAAGGGTGTCGGATATCTTCTGATATAGCTGCTCGTCGCTGCTTTCGCCACGGTATATCTGGTGGAACACCTCGCCGTCCTTTATAAACAGCACACGGGAGGCGTGGCTTGCGGCTTTAACAGAGTGCGTGACCATGAGGATGGTCTGACCGGAGCGGTTTATCTCACCGAAGAGCCTGAGCAGCTCGTCGGTCGCCTTGGAGTCGAGCGCACCGGTCGGCTCATCGGCGAGGATGATGCGGGGATTGGTGATGAGTGCCCTTGCAACGGCGGCACGCTGCTTCTGACCGCCGGATATCTCGTAGGGGTACTTCTTCAAAAGCTCTGCGATGCCGAGCTCCTTTGCGATGGGGACGATGCGGCTGTGCATCTCGTCATAGGTCTTGCCTGCAAGCACCAGCGGCAGGAAGATGTTATCCTCAACGGTGAAGTTGTCAAGCAGGTTAAACTCCTGGAACACGAAGCCGAGGTTATCACGGCGAAACTGCGCCACCGCCGACTCCTTGATATTTGCAAGCTCCTTACCGTCGAGCAGCACCGAGCCCGCCGTGGGCTTGTCAAGCGCCGCAAGGATATTCAAAAGCGTCGTTTTGCCCGAGCCCGATTCGCCCATGATGGCGATGTACTCGCCCTCCTCGACGCTGAAATTGACATTTTTTAAAGCCTCGACCGCATTCGAGCCAAAGCGTGTTTTGTAGATCTTCTTGATCCCTTTTACTTCTAGTAAGCTCATTTCAAAAACCTCCGTTTGAGTTTCTGATAATAATATAGCAAAAGGGAAACCGCAGCTCCATCGAATAAGCTTACAATTTCCCTTTCAAATCTTACGCTTTTGTCACAATCATTCGATCTCAAGCTTTTTCCTGTCAAGTCCGATGCGTATGACCGTCCCCTCGCCCGCTTTTGACTCTGCGCTTATCGTGTGGCCGAGCTTATCGCATATACGCCTGCACAGGTACAGGCCGATGCCGCTTGCCTTCTTGTCGCTGCGGCCGTTATAGCCGGTGTAGCCGTTTTCAAACACCCTCGGCAGATCCTCGGGCGCAATGCCGATGCCGGTGTCACGGATGCACAGGGTCTTGGGGCTTTCAAGATACACGGACACCGTGCCCTCCGGCGTATATTTAAGTGCGTTTGACAGCACCTGCTCGATGACGAACGAAAGCCACTTTTCGTCGGTGAGCACCGTCTCGTTAAGCTCAGTGTACTCAAGCCTTATGCGCTTATTTATGAAGTCGCCCGCAAGCTTCTTGGCCGCTCCTCTGACTATATCATCAAGCTCGTGCTCTTTTATGACATAGTCTGTCGAATCAGACCCGAGTCGCAGGAATGTCAGCACCATCTCGACATAGCGCTCTATGCGCCCGAGCTCGGATTGGAGCTGGCGTGACTCGGCGGTGTCCGTATTTTGCAGTGCAAGGCGCATGGACGCTATCGGCGTTTTTATCTGATGCACCCAAACGGTGTAGTAATCCATCATCTCACGCAGGCTTTGCTCGGAACGCTGCTGCGCTTCCTCGTGCTGCTCACGCATGAGGTAAATTATCTCCTGATAGTCAGCCTCGATCATGCCGCCTGCTTCGGGGAAGGTGTCGGCAAGCTTTGCGTCAAAGCCCTTTATCCGCTCAAGTTCGATGTGCTTTTTCTTCGTCCTTGCGATATCCGCCGCAGCGAAGCCCAGCAGCAGCACCAGGCACAGTGCCGTAGGGTATGCGACCGCCCCCAGCGGAAAGCGGTAGAACACGAATGTCACCGCATAAAGCACAGCGCACAAAACGAACGCCAAAAGTGCAAGTCTATGCTGTTTTATATATGATGCAAGATATCTCATGCGCTCACCCGACTATATAGCCAACGCCGAATTTTGTGCCGATAAAATCCTTGAGCCCCGCAGCGTCAAGCTTTTTTCTCAGCCTGCCTACATTCACCGTCAGCGTGTTTTCGTCAACAAAGCTGTCTGTTTCCCACAGCGCCTCCATGAGCTTTTCACGGCTGACGACCTTGCCCTTGTTCTGCATAAGCGTGAGCAGGATGCGGTATTCGTTTTTCGATAGCTCCACCCGCTCGCCGTTGTAGCTCAAGCTGTTGTCGCCGGTGTTTAAAAGCGCCCCCATGTGTTCGAGCACGGGTGCGGATGCGCCGAAATCGTAGGCTCGGCGGAGTATTGCCTGCACCTTGGCGATGAGCACGCTCTGGTCAAAGGGCTTTGCGATAAAATCGTCGGCGCCCATGTTCATTGCCATGATGATGTTCATGTTATCCGCAGCCGAGGATATGAAAATGACGGGCACGGAGCTTACACGGCGTATCTCCTGACACCAATAGTAGCCGCTCATGAACGGCAGCGAGATATCCAGCAGCACAAGGTGGGGGTCAAAGTCGGCAAACTCCGCCATGACATTGCGGAAATCCCGCACGCACTGCGGCTGCATGCCCCAACTCCGGGCGCAGGCGGCTATGCCCTGCGCTATGCCCTCGTCGTCCTCGATGATCAAAAGCTTGTACATATTATCCCCTTTGCTTCTTCTTTTTGGGCTCGGGCAGCTCATCGTACATGGCGTTAAAAAGCCCCGCAAGAAAGTCCTTGTCCTCAAGCTCCGTCACAAGCAGCATCTTACTGCCGCCGTCATACGGAAGCTCGAACGAAGCCTCCGGCATGTACTCCATCGCAGCCTTCACGGGCTTAACGAGCAGGCGGTCGTCATATATCCCGCCGGGTATCTTGCCCTTGTGGTAGATGATAAACTCGCCCATCATCGCCCGATAACTTATCCCGTCGAGCTCCGATAATTGCTCCAAAACGAAGTTCAAAAATTCTTTACTCGATGCCATTGTCTCTCCTTTAGTTGATCCTCACCGCTTCGACATTCTATATTGTAGCAGTCGTTTTGCCTTAAATCAACAAAAACGCCGAGAAAAGACCTCGTGATAATATTACCACGAGGTCTTGAGCCTTATTTTTCTATAAAATGTGCGTCCTCTGCGGGGATATCCGCCGAGACGAAGCGCTCGGCATGGAGCGTCAGGTCGTATTTTTCACGCAGGGCGAGTATCGTCTGCATCATGGGGCTGTTATGATGCCGGTCTATCGCCGCCTGATTTACCCAGCTGTCGATGAGGAGAACGGTCTCGGGGTCGTCTGCGGGGTAAAAGTACTCATACCGCAGGTTGCCCTCCTCGTTTCTTATCGCCGTGACCGTGCCGCCGGACATCATCTCCTCGGCAAAGCGGCGGGCTGCCCCACCCTTGCCGGTGTAGTAAATGTTGACGGTTATGCTCATAGCTTTGTGACGACTACATTGCCGTCGGAGTCTAACAGCGGCGTGATGCCACCTGCGTAGCCGGAGTGCCAAATCAAATAGTTTACGCCCGTCACCTTGTCGACGAGTATCTGTCTGGTACCGGAGTCCTTAAGCTGTGAGCCGTCCTGATAAACGACCTCAAAGCGTCCGTCTTTAGCCATTTGCATTACCTCCTGTGTAAGCTAAACTCAATGTATCACATATCATTCTGAAATTCAACTGCGTGTAATGCGGAAGGTCGCCTCGACCATCGCTATCATAAGAACGATGAAAACGAGCAAATACAGCGGCATGACGGAGAACGAGACGGCATTGCCCAAAAGCCCGAACAGCGGCGGGATAAAGGTCGTGCCGAGATAGGCGCTCGCCATTTGTATGCCGATTATCGCCCCCGAGTTCTCTGCGCCGAAATTTGCCGGTGTCGAGTGGATGATGCAGGGGTAAATGGGTGCGCAGCCGAAGCCGATGACGAGGAAGGCAGCAAATGCGACGGTATATGATTGCGTGGGGATAAATAGAGCCGCAATGCCGCAGGTGAGCACCCCCGTACCGAGGCGTATCATATTGCGGTCGCCGAGCTTGTCGGTAACGAAGCCGCTCAGGAATCTGCCTGCGGTGATACCGATGTAGAAAAGCGCCGCAAAGCCGGCTGCCCGGTCGGCGGTGATGCCCTTGACCTCTACAAAATAGGTGCTCGCCCACTGCATGGCGGTCGCCTCTGCGGCGCAGTAGGCGAAAAATCCGAGCAGCAGATACGGCACGCCCTTGATCTTCAGCGCACTGAGCAGGCCGAGGCTCTTCCCCGCCGTTTCGGCGCTTGACTTGTTGACCCTCCACACGGGCAGCGTGACAAGAAGCAGCAGGGCGATGCCGAGCTGGATAAAGCCCACGATGCGGTAGCCGCCGCTCCATGTTCCGTTTGCCAGCGCATAGCTCATGATAAAGGGGCTGACGATAGTGCCGACGCCCCAGAAACAGTGCAGCCAGCTCATGTGCTTTGCCTTGTAGTGCAGTGCGATGTAGTTGTTGAGCGCAGCGTCGATAGCTCCCGCTCCCAGTCCGTAGGGCACGGCAAAGACGATGAGCATCCAAAAGCTCTTTGAAACCGAAAAGCCTAGCAATGCGATGACCGTGAGGAAAACGCTTGCGACCGTGACGATGCCCGTTCCGAATTTTCGGGTCAACCTGTCGGACAGCAGGCTTGAAACTATCGTGCCGCCGGAGATGACCATCAACACGATGCCCATGAACGACACCGGAACATTGAGCTCGGCGTGCATGACCGGCCAGCCCGAGCCCAAAAGCGAGTCGGGCAGCCCGAGACTTATAAAGGCGATATAGATAAGCGCAAGCAAAAGCGAATACATCGGCTCACCTCCGGCATGAGATTTCTTTGCCTATATTATAGCTGCCGGGAGCAAAAATGCAAAAGGGGAAAATAATGTGAAAAAATTAATTATTTGTTCTTGCGAAAAAGCTGAATCAAGTGTATAATGCTGTATGTCAGTTGATATGACATTTTTGTTTGGGGTTAACACATGTCTCTTGAAGAAGTCCGAGCTAAGAACATTCAGCTCGTTTCCGAAAAAGCGCTTGACTGCTTTATAAAAAACGGCATCGCAAATACCAAGGTGGCGGATATCGCCAGGGCGGCGCAGCTCACGGAGCGCTCGGTCTACCGGTATTTTGCGGCAAAGAGCGATATCGTCATCGCTGCCGCCTTCTGCTACTGGAATCGCACGAAGGAGCATATAAGCCGTGAGCTCAGCATGCACGACTATGAAAAGCTCAGCGGCATAGAGCAGATATCCATCATCCTCAACAGCTATGCAAACACTTTGTTTATCGACCCCGAGGGCATAAGATTTTCGCTCGATGCCGAGGTCGCTCTGTACAGCGCCGGGAAAAACGAAAAGGTGATTAACCGCCCGCCCGAGCGCTTTGAGGAGCACTCCGGCCCGCTTTCAGTTGCGATTGAAAAGGGTCTCAAGGACGGGACGGTCGACCCGAAGGCGGATATAAGGCAGCTTTACTACAATGCATACGACTCTATCCTCGGCATGATGCAGCGCCTGACCGTCGGCGTGCCGAGTGCAAACGAGATAGATGCGCACCTGCGTCTGCGTGCCATGTGCGACATGTTCACGCAGCAGTTTGCGGCAAAAGATTTGTAAACAACGGGTTTTCGGAGCTTGCGCAGGCAGCTCTGCCGTTTAATAATCATAAATGTCATACAAACTGACATTTACGGTGTAATGGTCAAACAAAGGAAGGAGCAAAACATGAATCAAAAGTACAATGCCCTGTTCACGCCCTGGAAGATCGGCAATGTGGAGATACCCAACCGCATCGTCCAGTGCTCGATGGGCGGCACATCTCTGTTCGGCTGGATGGAGCCGAGCCACCTCGACAAGGAGGCCGCATATTTCCTGCTCAACCGTGCGCAGGACGGCGTTGGTCTCATCCTGCCCGGCATGCAGTGCATCAAGGACCCCATTCTCGGCCGCTGGCTGTATCAGAACGACAAGATGTTCAAGGATCTTGAAGTTTACATGAAGGAATTCCACAAGACAGGCTCGAAGCTGTTTATCCAGCTTGCCGCCGGTATGGGCCGCTCCATGGCTATCACGAAGCCCATGGTAATGCTGCTTAAGAATCCGCTGCTCGGCAAGATCGCAAGCCCGATAGCGGACCTTGACTACATAACCGCTTCCGCTTCTGCGACCCCCAACCGCTGGTACGAGGAGATCAAGTCCCGCCCGATGACCATACAGGAGATTCACGACCAGGTCGACGCATTTGCAAAGACCGCAAAGAAGCTCATGGATGCCGGTGTCGACGGCGTTGAGATCCACGCAGTCCACGAGGGTTATCTGCTCGACCAGTTCACCATTTCCAACATGAACTACCGTACCGATGAGTACGGCGGCAGCTTCGAGAATCGCTACCGCTTCCCCGTTGAGATAGTTCAGGCGATAAAGGCCGCCTGCGGCAATGACTTCCCCGTTTCGCTGCGCTACTCCGTCGTCTCCAAGACCAAGGACTGGGGCAAGGGCGCAATGCCTTACGAGACCGACTTCAAGGAGTTCGGCCGTGATATGGAGGAATCCGAGAGAGCCATCAAGTACCTTTCCGACGCAGGCTACGATATGTTCAACTGCGATAACGGCACTTACGACGCATGGTACTGGGCACATCCGCCTCAGTACATGCCCGACAACTGCAACCTCGAATATGTTGAGCACATCAAGAAGTTCACCGACAAGCCCGTCGTCTGCGCAGGCCGCATGGATCCTGTCAAGGCCGCCGAGGAGATCGAGGCAGGCAAGCTCGACGCAGTCGCCATCGCACGCCAGAATCTCGTCGACCACGACTGGATTCACAAGATCAAGGAAGGCCGTGAAGACGAGATCAAGCCCTGCATCCGCTGCCACAACGGCTGCTTCAACATGGCAAAGTACGCCGGCACTCCGAATGTGCAGCATCTGGGCGACTCGCTGCATCTTGCACGCTGCGCCCTGAATCCCACGACCATGCAGCATAACCGCTACAAGATAGTGCCCACAAAGAGCCCCAAGAAGGTCGCCATCATCGGCGGCGGCATCGGCGGCATGGAGTGCGCTCTCGTGCTCAAGCAGCGTGGACACATCCCCACCATCTTCGAAAAGAGCGGCGAGCTCGGTGGTCTGTTCCTCACCGCATCGGCAATGACCTTTAAAGAGAATGACAAGGAGCTCATCCGCTGGTATCTCAACGAGATAGAAAAGGAAGGTATCGATGTTCGCCTCAACACCGAGGTAAACGATCTGGGCACTCTGCACGGCTTTGACGAGATAATCGTCGCAAGCGGCTCTGTCCCCAGGACCATGCCGTCCATCAAGGGCTTCGACAAGGCCCTCACCTTCACTCAGGTGCTCAAGGACAAGGTCGATGTCGGCGATAAGGTCCTGTTTATCGGCGGCGGTCAATCCTCCTGCGAGGCGGCATACGACATGCTGCTCAACTACGGCAAGCACCCGATAATCGTCGAGTACGCAGGCGACCTCGTCGCCGCTCAGGCTACCTGCCTTGCAAACACCTCGTACCTGCGTGATGCGATGGAGTACCACAAAGTGCCCGTTTACCTGCACTCCACCGTCACCGAGATAACCGACAAGGGCTGCACCGTCAAGAATGTTCAGACGGGCGAAACGACCTTCGTCGAGTGTGACAGCGTCGTCAACGGCATCGGCTTTGTTCCCACCCCCGTCGGCGGCAAGGACAACAAGAAGGCCTACCGTGTCGGCGACTGTGTCGCCATCGGCAACCTGCGCACCGTCATCTGGCGTGCATGGGCCGTTTGCATGAAGATATAGTTTAAACCGAAAAAGCCTGTGGTCATGCGTGACCACAGGCTTTGTTCATTAATGAATGACGAATAATACAAGCGAAAAATCCTGTCGGTAGTACGACAGGATTTTTCGCTTGGCGGAGAAGGAGGGATTCGAACCCTCGATACCCTTATGGGGTATACACGATTTCCAATCGTGCGCGCTCGGCCGGACTACGCGACTTCTCCGAGTAAAATAATATGCAATTTGCCGACTAATCAGCTTGCATATTATAATTCAGTTTTCGTGTAAAGTCAAGCTTTATTTTCAGTAAGTTGACTTAGAGCCGACCCCTATCGTCTGTCGGTGTGCCCTTTCGGTACTTTTCGCCTTTTTTTCGTCTTGCCGGGCACAAAGCCCGACCGCACCAAAAGAAAGCCGAAAATCCCTCGAAAAACACTACTGACAGATGCTGCGCAGTTTTGCCGGGAAGGGCGCTGACGCAGTATGAGCAGAGATCTGCCCGTCAAAATCGACAGTGTTCAGCTCCCGTCAACTTATCGACCAACACTATCACTATCGTTACCGCGACGATGATGCCCAAAATGACGATGGCGCAGTTGCGGAAGAACTCCTCGGGCATGATCCTGATAATGGGGTCGACATTTGCGTACCGCACCCAATTGTCCTTGCCGGGGAAAAACAGGGTGTGGAAAACGGTGAATGCCTTGTCAAAATTCGTCGCTGCGGCAGTGCCGACGATGAGCAGCACAGCCGAAAGTCCCGTTGCGCCCCAGAACGCAGGGCCACGGTTTAAAAACCTGTGCAGCTTATGCTTTCGGGCGTACACTATGACCGCCGCAAGCACCGCCATCGATGCCACAAAAAGCCAGTAGTCGAGCAAAAACAGCTGGCGGCAGTCCTTAAAATGGTCCGCACCCTCGGCGGAAAACGGCAGTATGCCGGTTGAAAACTCGTCAGTCACACCGGTGCAGTAGTCGAGCACCTCGTCGTAGGCGTCGATTATCTCCTCCTGCGTCATGCCGCTTTTCTCCGGCAGGTCAAGCGGTGTGATGTGGGCATAGTACAGTGGGCGCACAAGCGTCGGCACGGCGACCGCTCCCGTGAGCAGCGCAAGGGCGACCGCAATTGCGGTCACAACGGAAAGCAGTTTCTTCAAGATAAGCTCCTTATCGGTCGTATGTGTAGAATTTGCTACTGTTTTGGTTGGCATTTGATGATAAGATTATAGCGAAATGAGGTTGATTTTTATGTCGTATAACGAAGCTGCGTGCTGCTTTGACGCCTCCATGTACACGGGCACACCGGACACTGCGCCCTGTGCACAGAATCTTGACACGAAAAGCATCATAGCGGGGCTTGATAAGCTTTTATTCTCCGGTGACGATACCGCTGCGGGCGAATATCTCGACCGCTGGTGCAAGACGGCGCAGGAGGTCGGCGACTGGCGAGCCGAGCTTACGCTGCAAAGCGAGCTCATGGGCTTTCACCGCCGCACGAGCGATGAAAACGCCGCCATGACTGCGGTGGAGCGTGGGCTGGAGCTTATTCGGGTGCACCGCTTGGGCTCGACCGTCTCGGGTGCAACGATAATTCTAAACGCCGCCACCACGCTCAAGGCCTACGGCATGGCGGAGCGGTCGATACCCATGTTCGTGCAGGCGTGCCGGGTGTATTCGCAGACGCTAGACCCGCTGGACTACCGCTTCGGCGGGCTGTACAACAACATGGCGCTGTCGTATGCGGACATTGGCGAGTATGACACCGCCGAGGGCTGCTACAAAAAGGCGCTGGGCGTTATCGCCCACTGCGACACGCCGCAGAACGAGCTTGCCGTGACCTACTGCAACCTCGCCGAGCTCTACGAGCGCATGGGGCGTGAGGCGGACATCGCAAAGGCGCTCAAGCTGGCGCTTGACAATCTGCGCTCCCCCGCTCTGCCGCACGACGGCTATTATGATTTCACCGTCTCGAAGTGTCTGCCGACCTTTGAGCATTTTGGGTACAAGCTATGAACGGACTTACGGAAGCAAAAAAACTTTACACCGAGCGTGGCGCTCAGCTGCTGCACGACCGCTTCCCCGAGTACGAGGGGCGCATCGCCGTCGGGCTCGTGGGCCGTGGCTCGCAGTGCTTTGGCTATGACGACATTATCTCACGAGATCACGATTTTGCCAAGGGCTTTTGCCTGTTTTTGACCGATGAGGACGACGCTGCGATCGGCGTGGCGCTCAGCCGTGCCTACCGTGAGCTCGTCGGCGCTGACGAATCGGAGCGCTCCGCCCTCGGCTCGTCGGGCACGGGCGTTATGCGCATAAGCGATTTTTACCGGCAGACCATCGGCCTTGCCGATGCGCCAAGTGCTTGGCAGGACTGGCTGTACACACCGTCGACGGCGTTTGCCGAGGCGGTGAACGGCGAGGTATTCCGTGACGACTTGGGTGAGTTCAGCCGCATCCGGAATGTAATTGCAAGCGGCATGCCAGAGGATGTGCGGCGCAAAAAGCTTGCCGCACGGCTCATTTTCATGGCGCAGTCGGGGCAGTACAACTACTCCCGCTGCCTTGGGCATAACGAGCCGGGCGCTGCGATGCTTGCGCTGAGCGAATTTGTGAAAAACGCCGCCGAGTGCGTGTTTTTGTTAAACCGCCGTCATGCGCCGTACTATAAATGGCTGCTGAGGGCGCTCAGGGAGCTTCCGAAGCTCGGCAGCCTCGCCGATGCGCTGGAGTTTCTGCTGACCGCCGAGAACACCGACGACGGCGCAAGGCTCAAGGCCGAGGTCGTCGAGGATATATGCGCACAAGTCGTTGCCGAGCTGCGTGCGCAGAAACTCACCTGCGGCAGCTGGGATTACCTAGAACCGCATGCATTTGATGTTCAAAGTCACATAGAAAACCGAGAAATTCGCTCGCTCCACATC
>CAKTQR010000014.1 GCA_934597175.1 uncultured Oscillospiraceae bacterium
AGGAGTACGGCAACGGCTTCAAGGTCGGCCACAACTACGATTCCCTTGACAGGGAGACCTCAAGGTCGTACAATGGAGCTACGAAGTTCTATTGGACTTACAATGCCGACGGAAACCTTGCCCGTTATACCGAGACCGGCGGTAGAGTGCTTACCTATCTCTACGATGACATCGGCAGACTCTTGCAGGTCAGCGGTGCAGACGGCAGCTATGTCAAGACATCGTATGACAAGCTTGACAAGTCTACCGACCTGCACTACAAAACCGGCAGTCAGCCTCGGGATGTCTACTTCAACTATTCCGACAAGGATAACCTGCCGCTGAATGTGAAGTTCGGCCCAAGTTCAAAATACATCGTCGAGAACACCTACGACGACCTGACCCGCCTCAAGACCCGGACTTACGCCGTCCCGGGCACTAGCAGCAAGCTCAGCGCCTCATATGGCTATGTTGACTGGACCTCAAAGGAAAACCGCACAACGGGTACAGTTAGAGGCATAGACTACACCTATGTTGCCGGCGGCTTGTCCACACATGACCGTTGGTATGAATATGACGGCGTCGGGAACATTACG
This sequence comes from uncultured Oscillospiraceae bacterium, assembly GCA_934597175.1. Taxonomy (GTDB): domain Bacteria; phylum Bacillota; class Clostridia; order Oscillospirales; family Oscillospiraceae; genus F23-B02. Next base: position 576 of record CAKTQR010000014.1, read on the forward strand.
AGCGAAAATGTCTGGACTTCCGACACCACAAAGCCGCTGCGTGAAAGCTACAGCTACGATTATAAGAATCAGTTAGTCCGTCACGATTCGGTCACGCAGAATTGCACCATAACTTACAGCTACGATGCGGGCGGAAACATCACCGCCAAGAATATCTATGCGTATACGACCGGCAGCCTTGACGGCAAAACGCCGAACGAAACCATCAATTACACCTACGACAATGACGCATGGAAGGATGAGCTGACCTCATACAAGGGCGAAGCCATTGAGTATGACGACATCGGCAACCCGGAGCTTTACCGTGGCTGGGGCATGACATGGCAGGGTAGGCAGCTTGTAAAGGCTGAAAAGGATAAAACACTTACCTTTACCTACGACTCCGAGGGCATCCGCACGAGCAAGACCGTGGGCTCGACTACTACCAAGTACCTGCTCAACGGAACGCAAATTCTCGCCCAGACGACCAACGGCATAACCACAAGCTTCTTCTATGATCAACAGGGCAACCGTGTCGCCATGGCGGACAGCAGCAATCACTTCTATTATTACATCTATAACCTCCAAGGCGATGTAATAGCCCTTGCCGACGGACAAACCGGCAAGCTCGCTGCCACCTACACCTACGACGCCTGGGGCAAATGCACCGTAAAGAATGCCACCGGCTCCACCATCGGCACAGAGAATCCGTTCCGATATAGAGGCTATTACTACGACAGCGAAACCGGGCTGTACTATCTCCAAAGCCGTTACTACGACGCCGAAACGGGTAGATTCATCAATGCCGACGGCTTCATATCAACGGATGTTAGCGGTGTCCTCAGCACCAATATGTTTGCATATTGCGAGAATAATCCGGTCATCCGGGTTGATGTTTTGGGGTGCTGTTGGTATGGCTCAGATGGTAAATGGCATCACGACAATTGGGAATACCTATATGGGTATGAAAGGAAGCCTGAACCGGCAAAAAATATTGGGACTACTAGCGCAGGTAAAAATGTTTATGTTGGTAGTGATGGCGATTACGCTGCATCTAGTAATAGCGTCAAAGTTGTCGATTTTCGAAAGCAGGATGACCCCAATATTAAGATAATAGAATCATTTAGAGTAAACGAAAGAACTGAGATGATCGAAATATCGAGTATGTTGTTAGCATATAACGACGAAAATCCATCCATTCCCTCGTGGAACAGAACATTAAATTCAATGGTAATAGAATGGGATATTCATAACAAGGTATATGATATGGGATATGCCAGAGACAGTACGGCGGATGTTGATTTAAATAACAACGACGAAGGAAAGGGGTGGCTAGATTTTATATGGGAAAGAGGTATAAAACCGCGACTAGCATTTTAAATATTCTTAGTATCCTTGTACTAAGTGTGATGCTTGCTTCTCAAATTGCCATGTGTTTTCAGGCATATTATAGCAGCCTGTATGAAATCACTGAGCGGCTGCAGTTTTACTTCATATTTCAGTTGGGCTTGTGCGTGATCTTCGCACCTGATAACGAGATTGCTATTTTCTTGATAGCTTTTCTGATATCTGTGATTGTCTTTGCCATTGGTTATATACTCGCTCTAAGAGGAAAGAAAAAATGCTATTATGTATTTTCTGCGATGTGTGCAATTGATGCGATTGACCTATTAGTATTGTTCAATACTAATAACTTTCAATATTTGACAGCAACTATTGCTTTCAGAATTGTAGCATGCATAATATTTTTAGCAACAGCGCTGACAGCACCAAAAGCACCATAGAACAAGACCTCTTACGATAATGTAGATAAGTCCACCGAGCTGCACTACAAAACCGGCAGCCAGCCTCGGGATGTTTATTTTAACTATTCCGATAAGGATAACCTCCCGCTGAATGTCAAGTTCGGCCCGAGCTCGAAGTACATTGTAGAGAACACTTACGACGACCTGACCCGTCTCAAGACCCGGACTTACGCCGTCCCGGGCTCAAGTAACAAGCTCAGCGCCTCTTATGGCTATATCGACTGGACCTCAACGGCAGACCGCACAACGGGTACAGTCCGTGGCATAGACTATTCCTATGTCTCAGGCGGCTTGACAACATATGACCGCTGGTATGAATACGACGGCGTCGGGAACATTACGAGCGAGAAAGTCTGGACTTCCGACACCACAAAGCCGCTGCGTGAAAGTTACACCTACGACAGCAAAAACCAGCTTGTCCGTCATGACTCCGTCACGCAGAATTGCACCATAACCTACGCATACGATGCAGGCGGAAACATCACCGCCAAGAATATCTATGCGTATACGACCGGCAGCCTCGACGGTAAGACGGCAACCGAAACGGTCAATTACACCTACGGTAACTCTGCATGGGGAGATGAGCTGACCGCATATAATGGTGAGCGAATCGAGTACGACGACATCGGCAACCCGGAGCTTTACCGTGGCTGGGGCATGACATGGCAGGGTAGGCAGCTTACAAAAGCGGTAAAGGATAAAACACTTACCTTCACCTACGACTCCGAGGGCATCCGCACCAGCAAAACCGTAGGCTCGACTACAACGAAGTACCTGCTCAACGGCACTCAGATACTCGCCCAGACGACCAACGGCACGACCCTGAGCTTCTTCTACGACCAGCAGGGCAACCGCGTCGCCATGGCGGACAGCAGCAACCATTTCTATTATTACATCTACAACCTCCAAGGCGATGTAATAGCCCTCGCCGATGCATCTACAGGAAAACTTGTCGTAACCTACACCTACGACGCTTGGGGCAAGCTCGTGGAGCTCAAGGATAACACCGCAAATTCCATCGGTACGCTTAACCCATTCCGTTACAAGGGCTACTACTACGATACGGAAACAAGTCTGTACTATCTGAACAGCCGTTATTACGACCCCGAAGTAGGTCGCTTCATCAATGCCGACGCATTCGCATCTACCGATATAAGCGGTGCTCTGAGTGCTAATATGTTCGCATACTGCGAGAATAATCCAGTTATGCGGCATGACCCAAATGGAGAATGGGCACAAATACTTGTCGGAGCAGCTATTGGCGTGCTGGAGCAATTCGTGTCTGATGTTGCTGTTGCTACACTTACTGGACAGCCGCTTGATCAATGCTTTAGTTCTGTGGGCACATATGTTTCTGCTGCGTTAGGCGGAGCAATTTCAACATATGCTACATTTACTAAGTTCACGCCACTGCAACGAGGTGTTCAAGAAGCTATTACGACAAGCGTTGGCACTTATGTTGATACAGCGGTGGAGTACATTACGAATAATGTAAAAAAAGAAGATAAAAATGGACGAATACTCAGAGACTCAGTTAAAAGTGTAGGCTCAAAACAAGTTGGAAATGTATTAAAATCCAAAGCGAAGGGCAAGGGACTTTTTGGTGCTGTTATAAGAACGGCAGGCGACCATGTCGGAAGTATTCTCAGAATCTGTGAACGAACTGCCAAGCACTGGTGGACGTATTTTAAGAACTAAGTGCTGGTGAAAATAATGGACTATTCGACTTTTGATAAATTAATGATACAGGGAATAGCAGAAAAATGGATTCTGTTTGGCGTTTTGGTTTTAATAATTATCATTCACGAAATATACTATACCCGTCATAGATTTAAAACGAAAAGTGAAGAACGGGCAAGCAAGGACTTAGGGCAGTTTCTGATAATTGCAGCAGCAATTGTTTTTGTTATCAAGTTAGATGCAACTTGGTTTATGCTTCGAGATGTAATTAATCACGACTATGCAGAAGTTCATGGCATATACAGCATGGATTCTGAATGGAGTGAGCATGACAATTACAGATGGTTATCCGTTACATCGGATGACGGTGAAGAAATTCAAGTGAAACTTCCCGGTTATTCCCACGGTGAAAACCGAATGTTTCCGCCGGGTACATATGAAGGCACTGTATGGTACGCACAGAACTCTGAATGTATAGTGAAATTTATCCCTGATGAGCCAATTTCTAAAGATTAACACCACAAGACGAATTTTTGCAAATCGCCCAGAGCAGATAGGCAAACGCCTGTCTGCTCTTTTTTGAAAAACTGCTCTTTTTCTGAGCAATTGTAAATTTGCAAAGCAGATAAGTCGTTCTGCTGTTCCGGAGAATTTTTATAGGCCTTGCGTATGTAAGGGTGCAACACTTCAAAGGAGAGAGTAAAATGACAACCTATGAAAACAGTCTGCACTTACTGATGGCGCATTGTGCCGCAAATACCAATCTTTGCGCTGCGGCAGTCAAGCTGATAGATCTTGCTCCTGAAAACGAACACTCAAATTTGTTTGTGAGATTCTTGTACGAATTTCGGTTTACCCCAACTGATAAATCCAGCAAGGTCCACGAAGTGTTTAGCACAGAGCCGGACTTGGAGGTTATCAATTCCGTGAAGGTGATCGAGAAGTTCGTTGAAGCGCATGAAGATGCTCATCTAAGCGAGGATGAGTACCATGAAAAATTGTGGAACTTAATTTGCGAGACAGCAAAGGACGATGTCCGCCGAAAAGCTATCCTTATCAGGGCGTGTACTTTGATTCGGAAACTGCCCTACATAAACAAGGATAATGCGATGACTATGGAAGCAGAAGAATTTAAAAGCGAAGGTGATAAGATCGACCCTATCTACGGGGCACGGATTCGCCATATCGGAAAGCAGGACCTTTCGCAGGTTACCGAAGATGCCTCACTGTTCCTGCCGATTATCGAAAGCGGCAGGAATGAACGGGAAAAGGTCGTGCTGCTGTCGTGGGTGCTCATTACATTCGGAGAAAAGTTTATGTCGGGACTGAAGAACTTCCTTAACGACAATGACGATTAAATGAAAATAGCGTGTTGTTGGCTTGCAATGACATAAACACGGCGCATAAAAAGCCATCGAGGAATTCTAAAAAGAGATTCCTTGATGGCTTTTGTGCTGTATGAATATCCTGATGTGCAGTAAGGGAAGCTTAAAACATATCGATGAATTTTTTCCTCGCCTCGGAGGGGCTGCCGGTGTCCATCCAGCACAGGTCGAGCTCACGGGCCGGCAGCGGGTCGTCCAGCGTCAGCTCAAAAAGGTCGTTGCCCATGGCGGCAAACTCCCGGGTGACGCAGGATATGCCGAGGTTAATCCTCGCAAAATCGACCAGCAGGTCGTGGCAGCCGAGGTCTATCTCGGGACTGAGCGCAGCGCCCGAGCGCATGAATTCCTCGTCTATCGCCCGACGAGTGTTTGACAGCTTTTCGAGCATGATAAGCGGGTACGAGCTCAGCTCCCGCCGGGTGACCGTGCGCCCCTTAAGCTCGGAAAACGCCGAGCCAGCGATGAAAACATCGTGCAGATCGAGGCACTTCTTGACCGAGAACTTGCCGTCCGTGACCGGGGAATTTACGAATGCGACATCTAATTTTCCGGCGGCAAGCAGCGAAAATGCTTCGGTGCTCGTGCGGTTTACGACCTGCAGGCGCACATCGGGATACAGCTCGTTCCAGCACTTGAGGTACGGCAGCAGAAAATGCCGGGCGACCGTGTCTGCCGCTCCGACACGCAAAAAGCCCTCACGCAGCAGCTTAAAGCGCTCTATGCGCTCCTCGGCCTCGCATATCGTGCCGATGGCGGGGGCTATCATCGCATACAGCTGCTCGGCTTCGACCGACGGCGTTACGGCACGCTTGCCACGCAGAAAAAGCTGTACGCCGAGCATGGCTTCAAGCTGCTTTATCGATTGGCTCACGGCGCTTTGCGTGACGAAAAGCTGCCGAGCCGCCTCGGAAAACGAGCGGTTTTCGTACACCGCCGCAAAAACACGGTACAGGTCGAGGGAGAAGTTTTCTTTCATTTTTATCACCTATTAGACGCACTAATCTAAATATAAAAATAATTAACTTGGCTTATGATACCGATTGTATTATAATATTGAAGCAAAAGCAAGTTTTCTCTTAAAATTTATTAATCAGCCGACAGGCGGAACGGAGAACAGCAATGGAAAGAACTATCGGAACAGTTGTACGAGGCGTCAGAGCTCCCATCATCCGTGAGGGCGACGATCTTGCTAAGATCGTTACCGAGAGCGTTTTGAACTGCATCGAGGCAGAGAACATCACTATCGGCCAGAAGGATGTCATCGGCATCACAGAGTCGATACTCGCAAGAGCGCAGGGCAACTATGCCTCCGTGAACGATATCGCAGCGGATGTCAAGGCAAAGTACCCCGGCGGCCATGTCGGCGTCATTTTCCCCATCCTCAGCAGAAACAGATTCGCCATCTGCCTGCGCGGCATCGCACTCGGCTGCAAGAAGATAACCATCATGCTCAGCTACCCCTCCGACGAGGTCGGCAATCACCTGTTTGATATCGACATGCTCGACGAAAAGGGCGTTGACCCCTACACCGATGTCCTCAGCGAGGAAAAGTACCGTGAGCTGTTCGGCTATGTGAAGCACCCCTTCACCGGCATGGACTATGTCGCATATTACAAGGAGCTCGTCCTCAGCTGCGGCTGCGAGTGCGAGATCGTGTTCGCAAACAAGCCCGCCGCCATCCTCGACTACACCAAGGATGTGCTGTGCTGCGATATCCACACCAGAGCCCGCACCAAGCGCCTTCTCAAGAAGCACGGCGCCGAGACTGTCTACGGTCTTGACGATATCCTCACCGCACCCGTAAACGGCAGCGGCTACAACGATTTCTGCGGCCTGCTCGGCTCAAACAAGGCTACCGAGGACACCATCAAGCTGTTCCCCGTCAACTGCCAGAAGTTTGTTGAGCGTGTGCAGAAGCTCATGCTCCAGAAGACCGGCAAGACCGTCGAGGTCCTCGTCTACGGCGACGGCGCATTCAAAGATCCCGTAGGCAAGATCTGGGAGCTGGCAGACCCCGTCGTCTCACCGGGCTACACCGCAGGGCTCAACGGCACTCCCAACGAGCTCAAGCTCAAGTACCTTGCCGACAACGATTTTGCCGACCTGTCCGGCGACGAGCTGAAGGCGGCTATCTCCGAGAAGATCAAGGAGAAGGACGGCGACCTCAAGGGTCAGATGGCGTCCGAGGGCACGACCCCGAGAAGGCTCACCGACCTCATCGGCTCGCTGTGCGACCTGACCTCCGGCAGCGGCGACAAGGGCACTCCGATCATCTACATCCAGGGCTACTTCGACAACTACACCAAGTAATTTGACACGCAAAACAGACCGACACTTTTTGTGTCGGTCTGTTTTTATATTTTTCTGAAAAATTGCAGATAATAGTCACATGAACAGCGAAGAACTCATCGTAAAAATGTGCGCACCGACGCTGGCGGGGCTCAAGACCGGCAGCATGTTCTCGGCTAATTACTGCTCCGAGGCGAAGGTCAAGGCGGAGCTGCGGCGGCTCAACGGGCTGTTTGAGCCCAAGGGGCTCGTCATCATGCCGCTGCGGTTTTCGGATAAAACGGTGCTTTTGTATCTCGGGCGTGTGCAAGCGCTTGAGCGTGACCTATCCGAGCCGAGAGCGGCCGCAATGCTCAAGCGGCTCGGTTATCCATGCGGCAGCACGCAGCACTGCCTGCTGCATCTGATGCGGCGCATGCGCACAATAAAGGGCTTCCCACACGAGGTAGGGCTGTTTCTCAGCTACCCGCCGGAGGATGTGCTCGGCTTCGTGCGCAACAGGGCAAAAAACTACAAGGCCGTGGGGCTGTGGAAGGTCTACGGCGACACGCAAAGGGCGCAGCAGAGCTTCGAGCGGTGCAGAAAATGCACCGAGGACAGCGTCATCCGCTTTAAAAGCGGCGTCGGCATTGAGCAGCTTATCATGTGAAAGGAGTACAAAAATGAGCAAGGTCGCAGTTGTGTATTGGAGCGGAACGGGCAACACCGAAGCAATGGCGAACGCCGTCAAGAGCGGCGCACAGGCAGCCGGTGCGCAGGTCGGATTTTTTAAAGCAGGCGAGTTTCACGAAAACATGGTCGGTAACTTCGACACCATCGCCTTCGGCTGCCCCGCCATGGGCACGGAGGAGATGGAGGAAACGGAGTTTGCGCCGATGTTTAGAAGCATTGAGGGCAAGCTTCCGGGCAAGACCATCGGGCTTTTCGGCTCGTACGGCTGGGGCGGCGGTGAGTGGATGGGAAAATGGATCAACAATTGCCGTGGACTGAGCGCAAAGCTCGTCTCCGGCGGCGTTGTGTGCTGCGGCGAGCCCGACGGCGATGCGCTGACACAGTGCGTTAACCTCGGTAGGGCATTGGCTCAGTAACCAAAAATCGACTTCTCCGCTTGACGGAACACCTCGATTGAACTATAATCTTGGTATCAACTCAAAGGAGAAGCGTCATGAGAGAATGTGAAAATTGCCATAACCTTATACCCGAGGGGATGAAGATCTGCCCCCATTGCAGCGGGCTTCCGCCTACGCTTTTCCCGCACTTTTTCGTTTACCTTGCGCTGACCTTCGTTGCGATAGGCGCAGCGGTGTACTTCCGCCCGTTCCTTGACGGACCTGCGTCCGGTCAGGTGGTCAACGGCGTTTTGTGGGCGGCGTTCACGATATTCGTGTTCTTTGCGATAATCTTCACCTGCGTGTGCGTCATCGTCGCAAGGGACTATTCGCACCGGCGCTTTAAGGGCAAGCTCACCAAGGCTGAGCGCACCCGCTTTATAAACATGAAGCAGCACATCGAGTCCGGCCGCCACTTCTACGACAAGGGCGAGTACTGCACCGTCTGCGGACACAAGAAAACCGGCAGAGTGCCTGCTAAAAAGAAATAATTAAATACAAAAAACAAAAGACCACGGCTTGCGCCGTGGCCTTTTGCTTTGAGAAAAGAATAGAGAGGATGTATAAGGAGAAGAGAAATAGCTAGTTATTGACCGAACTGCGGACGGCTTGACAGACCTGAGTCGTTTACGCCGTTTGATTCGGTATTGGGCTTCGATTCGTCGAAGACCACGCTGAGCGTTTTGTAGTCGCCGTTGCGGTAGACCGTTATTTCGGCGGTCTCACCGGCCTTGAACGAACGGATAGCCGAGTCGAGGTCGTTGAAGTCCTTGACCTCGGTATCACCGAGCTTGGTGATTATATCGCCTGCCGACAGGCCGCATTTTTCTGCGCAGCTGCCTTTTTCGACGCTGAACACATATGCGCCCTCGGGCATCTTGTAGTAGTTTGCGTATACGGAATTGTATCTGCTGTCGATGTTCGCACCGAGATATGCCTTGCCGGTAACATAGCCGTTGGTGATAAGGTCGTTTGCGATGTCGATGGCGTCGTTGATGGGGATAGCGAAGCTCAGACCCTCAACGCCGGTAGAGCTGTATTTTGCGGTAACGACACCGATGACCTTGCCCTCGGAGTCGTACAGCGGGCCGCCGGAGTTGCCGGAGTTGACGGCAGCATCAAACTGGAACATGTTGATGGCGCTGGAGCTTTCGCTGGTGGTGATGCTGCGGTCGAGGGCGCTGACATGGCCGGTGGTCATTGTAAACGCAAGCTCGCCGAGAGGATTGCCGATGGCGTAGACTTCCTCGCCGACATGGATGCTCTCGCTGTCGCCGACCTCAATAGGTGTAAGACCGGTAGCGTCGATCTTCAACACGGCGATATCGTTGGTTTCTTCAACGCCGACGATGGTGGCATCATAGGTCGTACCGTCGTAGAACATGACCGAGACCTTGTAGTTGCGCTGGTATGCGGCCTCAATGACATGGTAGTTGGTGACGATATATCCGTCGGCGGTAACGACGAAGCCCGAGCCGGAAACGGCGCTGGAGCTTGTCTGACCAAACCAGTTGGTGGTCGTGACCTCGGTGGTTATGCCGACGGCCTGCTGGCAGCCGAGCGAGTAGATATCTGTAGTGCTGCCGGACTTGGTGCTTATGGACGAGCCGCTCGTGCCGGCGGAGATGGGCTTGCTTGTCGTCTCTGGAGTGGCGTTGCTGTCAAGCACCTTCCACGAGACCACACCGCCGACTGCGCCGCCTATAAGCGCACACGCAAGGCAGGCACACGCTAGCTTTGCAAAGCGCTTCTTCGATTTGGGAGCGGACTTTTTATCCTTTGGCTTTTCTTCCTTGGGCTTTTTCTCCGAGGGGACATAGTACTTGGGAACTTCCGTATCCTCCCCGCAGGGAACGAACTCGGCGTCCTCGTACAGATTCTGCTCGGGTCTTACGAAGTGGTACTCGCCGTCATCGGAGGCAGACGGTGCCGGAGCGCTGCTCTCGGTCTCTTGAGTGTTATCAATTTCGGAACTTAAATTTTCAGCTTCCGAGCTGTTCTCGGTGTTGTTCATTTCATCTTTACGATCTTCCATAATTGCCTTCGCCTCGTTTACTTGAGTGTCTATATAATAACCTGATAATATGACAAAGGCATGAACAAAAAAGGAATTAATTATAAATAGTAATAGCCGCCGCAGGGGCGACTATTACTAATTTTTTAAAATTCAATGTCTAAATTGAGATTTGCCTTGATCCAAGCGATGCACTCTGTGCAGTTGGCATCGATGTCTACGACCAGACTGTCGTAGGTCTCGTCCACGATGCTGCCCTCGGGAACGGTGACAAGCTCAATGTAGACATACGAATCGGGGGTATCGGTGCCTGCCGTGCTGCTCATTTCGGGGATCTGCGGCTTCTTTGCGCCGTTTTCGATATCCTTCATCAGCGCATTCTCGTAGAAATCGACCGCTTGCTCGGGGGTGAGCGATATAGTATTCATTTCTCCAGTGGATGAGGGGTACTCGAACGATGCATCGTATACATTCTGCACCGTGACGGGTATCTCCGGAGTAAAGATATCTTTGATGACATTTTTCGAGCTGAGCACCTTGTAATACGCTTTGTAGTTATCATCGATAAGCAGGGTATACCCGCGGCAAATGACACGACCGTCCTTGAGCTTGTATCGGATACTCACATAGCCGGTGTTTTCAAGATCCGTGTCGTCTAAACCCTCGTACTTGTTACGGTCGGCGATTATAGCCTTGTTGACATCGAGCATGGCCTCGATATCCGAGCGCTCGGTCACATTATAGCCGCCGCTCTCACGGCTGCAAACTATCATTTCAATGTCATCGGCATCGGGAAGCTGCGAGGACAGGTCAAACAGATCCGTCACGCAGACGAAGGCGAAAACTATGCACAGTATAACAGTGATGACAAAGCCCTTCCAGCTGCCTTTAAAGACATGGAAGCTCTTTTTAAGCAGCATTTCGGAAGCAAAATAGCCGATGAATGCGCCGATGATAAGTCCGGCGGACAAAACGAGCATGGACATCGAAAGACTCGTGAACAGTGCGCTTATGATAACGAAGAACAGTAGACCGAAGCACAGAGCAGAGCATGCCGTGACGCAGAACTTGAACACCGGACGCAGGGACTTGACAGCGATGACATCACCGGCAGACTCCATGCGGCGCTTGCGGTACAGTAGCAGCGCTGCGGCCGAGAGCACGACGGCTGCAATGATGTAGCCGAGCAGTGCAGACCAGTTCGTGAGCGTGACCGCCGTTTTTGTGGCGCTCAGACCAATGCGTGTAAACAGGTATACAAGCGGCGACATGAACTCCAGGATGCAGTCGGGAAGCTCGTTATAGCCGAACACGAACATGCAGTAGAGCATGCGCACGACATATTCCATGCCGAGGAACACGAAATTAAATATAATGTAGAGCGCCGGCAGAGCGACGGTGTTCGCCGTCAGCATGGCGATAAATGCTGCGATGGAGAAGAAGATGAGAAACTCCATGGAGTTCACGGCAAACAAAATGGCGTTCATCTTGAAGATGTAAGCCGACTCAACGCCGCTGCTGAGGGTGAACAGCCAGTTGAGCACGGCGATGAGCAGGTTAACGGCAAGCACCGGCAGCGCACCTGCAAGATACGCCGAGCAGAACACCGCCTCACGGCGAACGGGAGTCGAGGCGATCATGCCGCAGCTGCGTGAGTTATATAGGAAACCGAAAACCGCCATTGCCGCAAGGATCCCCATTAAGAAACCGGAGACGACGCTTGCTTCCACGCTCATTGCCATCGCTTCATACACCGCTGAGGCGGCCGATTCCTTGACGCCCTGAAGCCTTGCCACAAGAGAGGGGAGCGGCAGGCACATGAACCATACGGCAAAATAGGCTGTCCACAGCGGCCAGAAGCGCTTGAGCATACTTTTGAAAATACCGGCGTTAAAGAACGATATCTTTGACTTCATAGTCAGCACCTCCAAGCTCGTAAATGAATATCTCCTCGAGGGTAAGCGGCACGGCGTCGATGAAAAGCGGATGTGCGCTTTGCAGCTTTTCCGTCAGCTCCTCCTGCGTGCCGTGCATGATGAGCGACTGCAGGCGGCCGGTATTTGATTTGTGAAGAATGTCCAGTCCCTCGGGCAGCGTTTCGCCGTCGGGCAGGGCGAGCTGAATTTTAACGATGTTCTCCTGAAGCTCGTTTAAGCTGCGCTCTATCATGATCTTGCCCTTGTTCATGATGCCCACGCTGTCGCACACATCCTCAAGCTCGCGCAGGTTGTGCGAGGAAACGAGCACCGTTGTGCCGTTTTCGGCGACATCGGACATGATGATGCTCCATATCTGACGGCGCATGACGGGGTCAAGACCGTCGACGGGCTCGTCTAAGATGAGTATCTCGGGACGCAGCGACACGGCTATCCAAAACGCCGCCTGCTTCTGCATGCCCTTGCTGAGCCTGCGCATCTGGCGCTTCGGGTCAAGCCCGAACACATCGCTGAGCTTCTTAAAGCGCTCTGCGTCAAAATGCGGGTAAATGCTGCGGTAAAAATCCATCATCTCACGGATGGAGGCGTTAGAGTAATAAAAGATATCGTCGGGGATATAAGCGATGCGGCTTTTGACCTCGGGGTTTTCAAACACGGGCGCACCGTCTATCATTATCTCGCCTGCGTCCTGACGGTAGATGCCGGTCAGGTGGCGGATAATAGTCGACTTGCCCGCACCGTTCGGGCCTACAAGGCCGTACACCGAGCCCGTCTGCACGGTCATGCTCAGGTCATCAAGAGCACGGAAGCCGTCAAATTCCTTTATGACATTTCTGACTTCGATCATGGGCTTATTCTCCTTTCAGCCGGTCGATAAGCTGGGGCTTATCGACACCGATGTAGCCGAGCTCGGTCACGAGCTCGTCAAATTTGCCGAGAAGCTCTGTTTTTCGTGTCTCGTCCACGCCGCCTTTTGCGCTGACGAAGCTGCCCTTGCCGGGCTGTGAGCTGATATACCCCTCCGCCTCAAGCTCACGGTAGGCACGCTGAATGGTGCTGGGGTTGATGGCGAGGTCGGAGGCCATCTCACGCACCGACGGCAGCTTGCTGCCCGTCGGCAGCAGACCCGTCACGATAAGATGGCGCAGATTATCCTTTATCTGCTCGTATATCGGGCGTGGATCTCGGAAGTTCACGCTGACCATGTTCATTACCTCCAAGTGTCATTAACTGTGTGGTTTGTCTTCATACAGTTATCATACACAGCAAACGGCGGTTTGTCAACATATTTGTTTTTCGCCGAAATTCTCGTTGCAAAAATAAATATATAATGATAAAATACCATGTCTAATTATAATTGCTAGGAATGGTTTAAGAATATGTGGCTTTCGGATAAATGGCAGGATTTTGAGCTTCTTGACTGCTCAAAGGGCGAAAAGCTGGAGCGCTGGGGCAGCTATTTCCTCGTGCGTCCCGACCCGCAGGCAATATGGGACACGCCCCGTACCGACGAGCGATGGAATTGCCGTGACGCTCGCTATCGCCGCTCTGAGACCGGCGGCGGCTCGTGGGACAAGGGCGGTCTGCCCGCAAGCTGGAAGATAAATTACGGCGAACTGACCTTCAATGTCAAGCCCATGAACTTCAAGCACACCGGGCTTTTCCCCGAGCAGGCGTGCAATTGGGACTTTGCGATGGACAAGATACGCAAGGCAGGCAGACCCATAAATGTGCTCAATCTCTTTGCATATACGGGCGCAGCTTCCGTTGCCTGCGCAAAGGCCGGTGCAAGCGTTTGTCATGTCGACGCTGCCAAGGGCATGGTGTCATGGGCGAAGGAGAACGCCGTTTCCTCCGGACTTGCCGATGCGCCTATCCGCTGGATAGTCGACGACTGCGCAAAGTTCGTTGAGCGTGAGATTCGCCGTGGAAGGAAGTACGACGCTATCATCATGGACCCTCCGTCCTACGGCAGGGGCCCGGGCGGTGAGATATGGAAGCTTGAGCAGAATCTGTGGCCGTTCGTGTCGCTGTGCGCAGGCGTTTTGTCCGACGATCCGCTGTTTGTCATCATAAATTCCTACACAACGGGTCTTTCGGCATCGGTGCTTTCCTATGTCACCGAGAGCATTTTCACAAAGAAATTCGGCGGTCATTCCGACAGCCGTGAGCTGGGACTTCCCGTGACCGACAGCGGTCTTGTCCTGCCTTGCGGAGCGACCTGCCGCTGGGAGAAATAATAAATGAGTTCAGTTATTAAAATAGAAAACCTGCATTACACCTACCCGGGCGACGAAGTTGAGAGCCTCAAGGGTGTGAGCTTGGAGATAGAGCGGGGCAGCTTTGTCGCCGTGCTCGGGCACAACGGCTCGGGCAAGTCGACGCTTGCAAAGCATTTAAACGCCATCTTAGTCCCCACCGAGGGCAAGGTGCTGATCGACGGCATCGACACCGCCGATGAGAAAAATTTGCTGAAGATTCGCAGCACCGTGGGCATGGTGTTCCAAAACCCCGATAATCAGATAGTTGCAAATGTCGTTGAGGACGATGTCGCCTTTGCACCGGAGAATCTCGGCGTTGAGCCGGCTCAGATCCGTGAGCGGGTGGATAATGCGCTCAAGGCCGTCGACATGTACGAGTTCAGGCTTCATGCGCCGCACCTTTTGTCCGGCGGACAGAAGCAGCGTGTCGCCATTGCGGGCGTTATCGCCATGCAGCCGGAGGTCATCGTGCTCGACGAGCCGACCGCCATGCTCGACCCCAAGGGTCGCCGTGAGGTCATCGACACCGTCACGAAGCTTTGCCGTGAAAAGGGCATAACCATCGTTTTGATAACGCATCATATGTCCGAGTGCATAAATGCCGACCGCCTCATCGTCATGTCAAACGGCGATGTGGTCGCCGACGGAACGCCGCAGGAGGTGTTCTCGCAGGTCGAGCTCATGCACAGCGAGGGGCTTGCCGTTCCGGCGACGACGGAGCTCATGTGGCAGCTGAATAAAGAAGGCTTCAATTTGCCTCTGACGGCGCTCGGCATAGCCGAATGTGCAGAACAAATCGCAAAGGAAATAGGATAACGAACAATGTCAGATATTAAGGTCAGCGCCCTGCGCCATGTTTACAGCGCAGGCACGCCCTTTGAAAAGGTCGCAATAGACGATATAAATATTGAGATACCGCACGGTCAGTTCGTGGGGCTCATAGGCCACACGGGCTCGGGCAAGTCGACATTTATCCAGCACTTAAACGCCCTGCTCAAGCCGACCTCCGGCACGATAACCGTCGACGGCGAGGACATAAACGCCGGTAAACTGACGGCCAAAAATGTCCGCCACAAGGTCGGGCTAGTGTTCCAGTACCCGGAGTATCAGCTTTTTGAGGAGACGGTTTATGCAGATATCGCCTTCGGTCCTAAGAACATGGGACTGAGCGAGGCGGAGATTGACGAGCGTGTGCGTGAAGCGGCGCACTTTGTCGGCGTGCCGGACGAGCAGTTTGAAAAGTCCCCGCTCGAGCTTTCCGGCGGTCAGAAGCGCAGAGTCGCCATTGCGGGCGTCATCGCCATGCGCCCGGGCGTTCTCATCCTCGACGAGCCGACGGCTGGATTAGACCCCGCAGGCTGCGAGCAGATACTGCGCAACATCTGCGACTACCGTGAGCAGACCGGCTCAACGGTCATCATCGTGAGCCACAGCATGGACGATGTCGCAAGACTTGCCGACCGACTTGTAGTCTTTAACCACGGCGCTATCCGCTTTGACGGCACGCCCGAGGAGGTGTTCTCGCAGCCGGAGGAGCTGCGGAGCATCGGCCTTGCCGTTCCTGCGGCAACGGAGCTTGCCATGGAGCTTAAAAGGCTCGGGCTGAAGCTTCCGAACTCCATCTACACCAATGAGCAGCTTGAAAAAGCTCTCGTGGCGCTGAAAAGGAGGGGTGAGTGATGCTCAAAGACATAACCTTAGGTCAGTACTTCCCCGGCGACACCATTGCCCATCGCTTAGACCCGAGAACGAAGCTGCTTTTAGTCATTGTCTATATCGTCGGGCTTTTTAACGCCGTCGGCTGGTGGAGCTACGCATTTGTAGTTATCATCACGGGACTGTGCATGGCAGTGTCGAAAATCCGTCCCGCTGCGGCGTTCAAGGGCTTAAAGCCCGTCATATTCATCATCATTCTGACGGCGCTTTTGAACATTTTCTACACCAAGGGCACACCTATCATCGAAGGCTGGATAATCACCTGGGAGGGCATTGCCAAGGCGGTCATGATGTCGGTGAGGATAATCCTCCTCATCGTCGGCACATTCCTTCTGACCTACACCACGAGCCCCATCGCTCTGACCGACGGGCTTGAGATACTGCTCAATCCTTTGAAGAAGATAAAAGTTCCCGTTCATGAGATGAGCATGATGATGAGCATGGCGCTGCGCTTTATCCCGACGCTCATCGAGGAAACCGACAAGATAATGTCCGCCCAAAAGGCGAGAGGCGCTGACTTTGAGACCGGCAACCTCATGCAAAGGGCAAAGGCGCTGCTGCCGATACTCGTGCCGCTGTTCGTCTCGTCCTTCCGCAGAGCCGACGAGCTCGCCGTTGCCATGGAAAGCCGCTGCTACCACGGCGGCAAGGGCAGAACGAGGATGAAAATGCTCAGGATGCAGGGCATCGACTTTTTGGCGCTCTTCCTCGGTGCGGCGTTTTTGGCGGTCATATTCGTAATGAAAAAATTCGGACTGTAAGCTATGAGAAATATCGCCCTGAAAATCAGATACGACGGCAGCAGATACCACGGCTGGCAGGTGCAGAAAACGGAGGTCTCCGTGTGCCAGACGGTGCAGGAGGCACTGAGCAAGATCTGCGGACATCCGGTGAAGGTCACCGGCTGCGGCCGCACGGATGCCGGAGTGCATGCATTAAACTACTGCGCAAACTTCCGCACCGACTGCCGCATACCCATTGACCGCTTTGCGCTGGCGGCAAACTCACGCCTGCCGGACGACATTGCGGTGCTCGATGCCGTCGAGGTTTCGGACGACTTCAACGCCATATCCTCCTGCATAAAAAAGGAGTATATCTATAAAATCTATAACAGCAATATCCGAGATCCGTTTTTGGAAAAGCGAGCGTGCTTTTACCCGTCGAGCCTTGATATCGAGCTCATGAAGCGGGCTGCCAAGGCCTTTGAGGGCACGCATGATTTTGCCGCCGTGCGCTCGCTCGGCACGGAGACCAAAACCACCGTGCGCACCGTCTATTGGTGCAGGGCGGAAAAGGCGGGCGACCTCATAACGGTGTCCATATGCGCCGACGGATTTTTGTACAACATGTGCCGTGCCATGGTCGGCACGATGGTCTACGCCTCCTACGGCAAGATATTGCCCGAGGATATCCCGCACCTGCTTGAGATCGGCGACCGCAGGCTCACAGGGCCTACCATGCCGCCGCAGGGACTGTACCTGAACCGTGTTTGGTATGACGGGCCTGCCGGACAAATGATGATAAAGGACTAACGATGAAGAAACTGACTTTAGCCGCCGTGTTGGCTCTGAGTATCGCCCTGACCGGCTGCACGGCGGAAAAACCGGTCGAGAGCTTTTATATCGGAACGGGCGCACATCAGTGCTATGCCGCAGTCGGCGACAGCCTCATGACCGCAACCACCACGAGCGTCAGAGTGTTCGACGCAAAGGGAGAAGCGGCGCTCGATAAAGCCTGCGACTTTAAATATCCCGCCGTGTGCGAAAACGCCGACACTGCTGCCGTGTACGATATCGGCGGAACACAGGTCGTGTACCTCGACGGCAGTGCGCTCGATGCCAAAAACAATATAATTTCCGCCGACCTCAGCCAAAGCGGCCACTTGGCGCTGTGCACCGAGGAGGCGGGCTACAAGGGCTCTGTCACGGTGTACGCTGCGGATAAGACCGAGGTGTACAAGTGGTTTTCGGCGGATAACTGGATCGTCAAGGCGGCGGTATCACCGGACGGGGAGCGGCTTGCGGTGCTCGTCTCAGGCGAAAACGGCAGTGTCGTCAAGCTTTTTAAGCTTGACAGCGCCGACGAGCAAGGCTCGTTTGCAGCCGATGATACGGTTTTCGACGATATCTGCTGGCTCGGCGATAAGGTCTGCTGCATAGCCTCGGATAGACTGTATTTCTGCTCGGTAACCGGCAAAGCCGAGGGCGAATATTCCTTTGACGGCAAGTTTTTGGACATGTACGCAGTTTGCGGCGACAATATCGTTTTGGAGCTGCGTGCCCACAGCTACGGTGGAGCGGGAACGCTAGTTTCCATCAGCAACTCCGCAAAACCCGCCGGCACGGCCGAGCCCGGTGCGGAGATAGAGTGCTTTGACTGTGCTGACGGCAAGCTTCTGTGCCTTACGCAGAATAAGCTGCTGTGCTATGACGATAGCCTGAGCCTTAAGTATGAAGCGGAGCAGACCGGCGCACAGACTGCGCTTGTCAGGGCAAACGATGCCGTGCTCATATCCGGCACGGAGGTCAAGGCGACCGATATTAAGTAAAATCATATATGTATTTACAACCTTAAAAGGGGGTACAACTATGCAAGTTAAAATGTGTTCACGCTGCGGTAAAAATGTGGCTGTCGTGTTTATCACAAAAATGGAGGGCAACGAGACGAAGAACGAAGGGCTTTGCCTCAAGTGTGCCCGTGAACTGCATATAAAGCCCGTCGACGAAATGATGGAGAAGATGGGCATTTCCGACGAGGATCTGGACAGCCTGAGCGGTGACATGATGAACGCCCTCAACGGTGTCGAGAGCCTCATGGACATTGACGGCACCTCCGACGATTCCGACGATGACGGCAAGACTGCGACTTTTCCGTTTTTAAATCGCCTTTTCGGCGGTCAGAACGGCCAGAACGCCAATAACGCTCCCGAGGGCGGTGCGGAAGCACCCAAGGATAAGCCCGAGGGCGGCCGGCCGACAAAGAAGAAGTTTTTGGATAACTACTGCATCAACCTCACCGACCGTGCAAGAGCAGGCAAGCTCGATAACATGATAGGTCGTGCCGAGGAGCTCGAGCGGGTAATTCAGATACTCAACCGCCGTCAGAAGAACAATCCCTGCCTCATCGGCGAGCCCGGCGTCGGCAAGACCGCCGTTGCCGAGGGCCTTGCCCAGCGCATCGCCATGGACCAAGTGCCGTACAAGCTGCGCAATAAAGAAGTCTACCTGCTTGACCTCACCTCTCTCGTTGCCGGTACGCAGTTCAGAGGTCAGTTTGAAAGCCGCATGAAGGGGCTTATCGAGGAGATACGCAAGCAGGGCAATGTCATTTTGGTCATCGACGAGGTGCACAACATCGTCGGCGCAGGCGATGCCGAGGGCAGCATGAATGCGGCAAATATCCTAAAGCCCGCCCTGTCCAGAGGCGAGATACAGGTCATCGGTGCGACCACCTTTGCCGAGTACCGCAAGCACATCGAAAAGGACACTGCGCTTGAGCGCCGCTTCCAGCCCGTGACGATAAACGAGCCGTCGATATCCGACAGCATCGAGATATTAAAGGGCATCAAGCACTATTACGAGGACTACCACGGCATCGTCATCTCCGACGAGATGTGCGCCGAGGCAGTCAAGCTTTCCGAGCGCTATATAACCGACCGCTTCCTGCCGGATAAGGCGATTGACCTCATTGACGAGGCAAGCTCGGATGTTAACCTCAAGGATAAGAATATAATCCGCCTTGCCGAGGCGAGAAAGGATCTTGACGACCTGCGCTACGAGCGTGAAGCTCTCATGAGCGCCGACGCTCCCGACGGCGGCGAGCTCACCGACGAGGTGCTCGACAAGCGCTATGAGCGCATAGCGGAGCTAAGAAGCAAGGAAATGCAGCGTGAGCAGGAGATAACCTCACTTGAGCTTGAGGGCAAGCCCGAGCTTACGATGGATAACCTTGCCCGCATAATCGAGCTTTGGACGAAGATACCCGCCTCCTCCATCCGTGAGGACGAGTTTGAGCGCCTTGCCGAGCTCGGCGACAGACTGCGTGAGCACATCGTCGGCCAGGACGAGGCAGTCGATGCCGTGTGCGCCGCAATAAAGCGCAGCCGCATAGGGCTTAAGGCAAAGCGCAAGCCGACGAGCTTCATCTTCGTCGGCGGCACGGGTGTCGGCAAAACAGAGCTTGTAAAGCGCCTTGCGGCCGACCTTTTTGACAGTCCCGAGTCGCTTATAAGGCTTGACATGTCCGAGTTTATGGAGAAGTTCTCCGTTTCGAGGATCATCGGCTCGCCCCCGGGCTATGTCGGCTATGACGAGGCAGGCCAGCTTACCGAGAAGATACGCCGCAAGCCGTATTCCGTCGTGCTCTTTGACGAGATAGAAAAGGCGCACCCCGATGTTCTGAACATCCTTTTGCAGATACTCGACGACGGCAGGATAACCGATGCTCAGGGCAGAACGGTCAACTTTGAAAACACCGTCATCATCATGACCACCAATGCCGGCAGCAACACAAAAAGCGGCTCGCTAGGCTTCGGCGGCAGCCTGAACGATATGGGCAGGGAGCGTGCGCTCAAGGCGCTCAACGAGTTCCTGCGCCCCGAGTTTATAAACCGTGTCGACGAGATAGTCTACTTTAACCAGCTTTCTGAGGAAAACTTCCGCTCCATCGCAGAGCTCATGCTCACCGAGGTCAAGGATGCGATCGCCGAACGGGGCATCACGCTCAGCTGGAACGATACGCTTGCTGATTATCTTGTAAAGCACAGCTACTCGGTCACCTACGGCGCACGCAATCTGCGCAGGACGATACAGAAGGATGTCGAGGATGCGATAGCCGAGAAGGTCATCGAGCGCAGGGGCGAAAATGTTGCACGCATCAGGCTGTCGGCTTCCGACGATAGGGTAAAAGTCGAGGTGAGAAAGTCATGATACGGTTTGAAAGCGATTACCTTGAGGGCGCTCTGCCGCAGATAATGTACCGGCTTATGAGCACGAATTTCGAGCAGACCGCAGGCTACGGCTGCGACAAATACTGCGAAAAAGCCCGTGAGCTTATTAAAAAGGAGTGCGCCGCTCCCGATGCCGACATTCACTTTCTCGTCGGCGGCACGCAGACGAACATGACAGTCATCGCCGCAGCACTCCGCCCGCACCAGGGCGTGCTTGCAGCCCAGACTGCGCACATCGAGGCGCACGAGACGGGGGCTATCGAGGCGACCGGCCATAAGGTCATAACGCTTGCAAGCCGTGACGGCAAGATAAGCGCCGGACAGGTCGAGGACTATGTCCTGCGCCACCGTGCCGACGAGTCGTTTGAGCATATCGTCCAGCCTGCAATGGTGTATATCTCGCAGCCGACCGAGACCGGCACGGTGTACACACTTCCCGAGCTCGAGGAGCTTTCCGGCGTGTGCCGTAAGCTTGGGATTTTGCTGTATGTTGACGGTGCACGCCTTGCCTGTGCACTCGCCTGTGAGGGCACACCGGGCTTACCCGACCTTGCAAGACTGTGCGATGTTTTCTACATCGGCGGCACGAAGCACGGAACGCTCTTCGGCGAAGCGGTCGTTATCTTAAACGATGCGATCAAAAAGGATTTTCGCTACATCATCAAGCAGCACGGCGGCATGTTCGCCAAGGGCAGGATGCTGGGGCTTCAGTTTGACGAGCTTTTCTCTGGCGGCACATACTACGAGGTAGGCCAAAACGAGGTGCGTCTTGCACAGCGCATTGCCAATGCGTTCAAGCGCAAGGGTATAGAGCTTTACTATGACTCGCCGACAAATCAGGTGTTCCCCATTTTGAGCGACGAGCAGATAAGAAAGCTTTCGGAGACATACTCGTTCTCCATTCAGAGCAAGGTCTCAGGCGGCACGGTGACCCGCTTCTGCACCAGCTGGGCGACCACGGATGCAGCGGCGGACAAGCTTATTAAGGACATTGAGGAGCTTTAAATGAAGGATAAAATCGAGATAATAAAGGGCGATATCACAAAGCAGGCGGTCGACGCCATCGTCAATGCCGCAAACTGCTCGCTTCTCGGCGGCGGCGGAGTTGACGGCGCTATACACAGGGCCGCAGGTCCGGAGCTTCTGGCAGAGTGCCGCACGCTCGGCGGCTGCAAAACCGGTGAGGCGAAGATAACAAAGGGCTACAAGCTCCCCGCAAAGTATGTTATCCACACCCCCGGCCCCGTGTGGCACGGCGGCAGCCACGGCGAAGCGGAGCTTCTGCGTTCGTGCTACCGCTCATGTCTGTCTCTTGCAAGCGAAAACGGCTGCAAGACGGTGGATTTCCCGTCTATCTCCACGGGCGTGTACCATTTTCCGCTCGATAAAGCCTCGGATATCGCCGTCAAGGCCATTGCCGAGTACCTGTTCGAGCATCCGGAGATCGAGCGTGTGCGCATGGTCTGCTTTGACGAGCACACCAAGGGCTATTACGAAAGCGCACTGGAGAGCCTTAAATGAAACGACTGTTCAGACTGCAATATAACTCGCCGGTGGTGCTGACCTTTGCACTGATATCGCTGGGCGCACTGCTTTTGGGCAAGCTCACCGACGGCTGGACGACAAAGTATCTGTTCAGCGTGTGGCACTCCTCGCTTGCCGATATCCTCACATATCCGAGGTTTATCCTCCATGTGCTCGGGCATTCCGACTACAGCCACTACATAGCCAACATGATGATGATACTCGTCGTCGGTCCGGGACTTGAGGAAAAGTACGGCAGCAGAAATCTGCTAAGCGCAATTATCATCACGGCGCTCGTGTCGGGTCTTGTGCACTGGTTTCTGTTCCCGGGAACTATGCTCCTCGGCGCATCGGGCATCGTGTTCATGATGATAGTCATGGCGTCACTCGCCGGTATGCGTGACGGATGCATACCCATCACACTCATCCTCGTGCTGGTGCTCTACCTCGGCAACGAGATAGTCGACGGCGTCATGCTCAGCGACAACATTTCGCAGCTTACGCACATAATCGGCGGCATCTGCGGTGCGGTATTGGGGCTCAGAAAACGATGAGGAAAAGAGTTTTGATCTCCGCCTGCCTTTTGGGCGTTGACTGCAAATATGACGGCGGAAATAACCGCTTGCCGGACGATAAGCTCGAACGGCTCAAAGCAGAGTACGAGCTTATCCCCGTGTGCCCCGAAGCCTACGGCGGTCTGACCACCCCAAGAGCACCGTCCGAGCGGCTCGGCGACGGCGTTGTCTCGAAAACCGGCAGAGATGTCACGGCAGAGTTTCAAAGGGGCGCCGAGGCGGCGCTTCACCTTGCGCAGCTTTTTGAAGCAGAGACCGCCATTTTAAAAGAAAACAGCCCCTCCTGCGGCTGCGGCACTGTCTACGACGGCACATTCAGCGGAACGCTCACACCCGGCGACGGCGTGACCGCCGAGCTATTAAAAGCCCACGGCATTACCGTCATAGGCGAAAGCGAGATATAAAGAGACCCAAACGGGTCTCTTTTTTTATTGTGATGCATAGTCTTGTATAAAAAGCAAAGGAGCACAGACTATGGCATACGAGGAAAAGGAAAAGCTAAAGCCGGCAGTGAAGCCACATTCGGTGAGCATGGACGACAGGTGCAGGCTCAATGTCACGGGGGTCGACGATGTCGAGAGCTTTGACGAGACGACCATCGTCATGAACACATCACAGGGTAATCTCATCGTTCGGGGCAGCGGCCTGCACATCGGCAAAATTAGCCTCGATGTGGGCGAAATCAAGGTCGAGGGCATGATAACCGACCTCAGCTACGAGGAAAAGGCGCACACGGGCGGCTTTTGGTCGAGGCTGTTCGGCTAAATGGAGATCGATGTTTCAAGGCAGCTATTGCAGATCGGCGTGTCGTGGCTCACGGGCTTTGCCTCGGGGCTCGTCTACGACATTTTCCGTGTGCTTCGCCGCAGGCTGAAAGCGTCGTCGCTGTTTGACGGGCTTTTTTGCCTTGCCGTGCTGTTTGCGCTGTTCACCCTCGGAATGAGTGCGGGGGAAGGCTCGCTGCATATCTTCATGCTGGCGTTTTTCTGCCTCGGCTTTGCAAGCTATATGCTGCTTTTGAGCGATGTCGTGCTTGCCCTTCTCAATAAAATTGCGCAGCTGATCGCAGCACTTTTTGCACCGATGTTGCTAATTATGAAAAAAACAGGTGCTGTCGTCAAAAAACTCTTTTCAAATGCAGGGAATTGGTTTAAACTGAGAGCACAAAAGATGAGGAAGGGCAAGGAAAAGGCGGTTGAAGAGGACACATTGTATTCTGGGGATAGTGCTGACGGTGCTGGTCGCATATGCTACCCTGAGCCTCGTCGGCGTAATGAGCGACCTTAATGAGGCAAAGGCGGCGACGGCGGAGCTTGAGGCCGAGCTTGCGCAGGCACACAGCGAAAACGCCAAGCTCAAGGCGGATATAGACAGTCTCGGCACGGATGAGTCGGCAGAGAAGCTTGCAAGAGAAAAGCTCGGGCTCGTAAAATCCGACGAGATCGTGTTTGTCGACATGAAGTAACAAGGCGCATTTCTTGCAAAAACGGCATATCACACCCGCATATGTGGCGGGAAAGCAGCAAAAGCAGCCCGGCAAATGCCATGGGCTGCTTTTTTGCGCCCAAAAGCTGAAATTTCGCACCCTGCATTTTTGCAAAGGGATATAAGTGACAAAAAAGCGCAGGAGCGCATTTTGCCCGTTTGTCTGTGTGAGTTTTACGAAAATTTTAAGCATCGTCCGAAAATGAGCCTTAAAAATGCAGGACAGACTTGCGCAATAAGCTCCAGATGCGGCAAATTTGCATAATTTCAAAGCTGGAACTTGCAAATGAAATTTTGCCGGCCTGCAAAATGCAAGCAGCAATGCATCTGTTAAAACTTAAACTTGCATTTTTAACGCCGTTTTAACGCTCAAAGAGCCCAAAATGAATAATGCATAAAGTGCACCTTCAAAATTCAAAAATGAAAATGCACGGTTTTGAAGGACAACGAAAATAAACTGCAAAAGCAAATTTCTTGTGCAAGTTCAACAAATGCGTTTGTGTAGGTCTCACAAAAAAGAGTTGATTTTTCATAAAAAACAGCTATACTGAAACTGCAAGCAGGAAATAAACCTGAACATGAATTTATGAAAAGGAGATCTATTAAAATGGTAGCAGGACTCGGAATTTTTGTCGCAGCTTACTTTGCAGGCATGGTCTGCATGACCGTAAAGGGCATGGCATAATAGATTTGACTTATTGATATAGACTTGAAAGACGACCTTTTGGGGTCGTCTTTTTTGTTGCGTTCGGGGATAAGAGCGTGTATACTTGGTGACATGAAAGAATTAACTATAAAACGAAATGACGCAGGCCAGCGGCTCGACCGCTTTGTGGGCAAGGCAGTGCCGCTGTTGCCCGAGGCTCTGCTGCAAAAATACATAAGGATAAAGCGCATAAAGCTAAACGGCAAGGGCGCAAAGCGTGACACACGCCTAACGGAGGGCGATGTGCTGAGCCTATACATAAATGACGAGTTTTTCGAAAAACCGAGGGAGGAAAACTCCTACCTCAAGGTCGGAACGCCGAAACTGAGCATCGTCTATGAGGATGAGAACATCCTGCTTGCCGACAAAAAGCCCGGCGTCTTGTGCCACAGCGCAGGCCAGTGGGACTATAACACCCTCATTGCCAACATCCAGGCCTACATGGCGCAAAAGGGCGAGTGGCGGCCGAAGGAGGAAAATTCCTTTGCACCCGCTTTGTGCAACCGCATCGACCGCAACACCGGCGGCATCGTCATCGCCGCAAAAAACGCCGAGGCGCTGCGGATACTAAACGACAAGATCAAAGACCGTGAGATAGAAAAGCTCTACCTGTGCGCCGTGCAGGGCAGACCCAAGCCTGCGCAGGGGAGACTGGAAAACTACCTTTTCAAGGACGCACAGAAAAATCAGGTCTATGTCAAAAACCGCCCCGAGCCCGGGGCTAAGACCGCCGTCACGGAGTACCGCACGATAGCCACAAAGGGCGCACTGTCGCTGGTTGAGTGCAGGCTGCTCACCGGCCGCACGCATCAGATAAGGGCGCAGATGGCGCATTTCGGCTGCCCGCTGTTAGGCGACGGGAAATACGGCAGCGAGCGCTTTAATAAGGGCTACGGTGAAAAGGGTCAGGCGCTTTATTCGTACAAGCTGCGCTTTGACTTTCCCACGGACGCAGGCTGCCTTGAGTATCTCAGAGGCCGTGAATTTTGCGTTTACTCCGTCGATTTTGCCGAAAAATACTTCGGTATATCCGAGCTTGAGTCACTATAAGTAGAAATGCAGCGAAATTCAGGAATTTTTGTTGACTTTCCAAGGGTTTATATGTATATTGTTATCGTCTGCAAAGGACGCTCCGGAAGCAGTTTCGGAGCGTCCTTTAGTATAATTAGAAATGGGGGAGGATAAATGTCCAAAGAACTCATTCGCCTTGTGAATTGTCAAATGGCGTTTGACGACGAGATCGTTTTAGACGATATTAACCTGTATTTCAATGATAAGGAATTCCTCACGCTTCTAGGCCCGTCCGGCTGCGGCAAGACCACCACGCTCAGGATCATCGGCGGTTTTATAAAGCCCACAGGCGGCGATGTGCTTTTTGACGGCGAGAGGATTAATGATGTCCCGCCTCACAAGAGAAAGGTCAACACCGTTTTTCAGAAGTATGCGCTGTTCCCGCACCTTGATGTGTACGAGAATGTTGCCTTCGGGCTGCGCCTTGCGAAGCTGCCCGAGCAGGAGATAGACGAGCGTGTTACTCAGATGCTGGAGATAGTCAGCCTAAAGGGCTTTGAAAACCGCAAGGTTTCGCAGCTTTCCGGCGGCCAGCAGCAGCGTGTTGCCATTGCCCGAGCTCTTGTCAACAGACCTAAGGTGCTGCTGCTTGACGAGCCTCTGGGCGCACTTGACCTCAGACTGCGCAAGGATATGCAGAACGAGCTCAAGCGAATTCAGCAGGCGATGGGCATTACTTTTATATATGTCACCCACGACCAGGAGGAAGCACTTTCCATGTCCGACACCGTCGTCGTCATGGACAAGGGTCGCATCCAGCAGATAGGCACTCCCGAGGATATCTACAACGAGCCGAAAAACGCCTTTGTAGCCGATTTTATTGGCGAGAGCAATATCCTCGACGGCGTTATGCTCGAGGACAGACTGGTCAAGTTCTTCGGCCGCAAGTTCAAGTGCGTCGACGCAGGCTTTGAGAAAAACGAGCCTGTCGATGTCGTCATCCGTCCCGAGGATATAGACATCGTCCCGCCCGACGACGGTCACCTTTGCGGCACGGTAACGAGCGTCACCTTTAAGGGTGTTCATTACGACACCATAGTCGATTTTAAGGGCTTTAAGTGGCTTATCCAGACGACCGATTTTAACGAAGTCGGCTCGTATATAGGTATCCGCCTTGAGCCGGAGGATATCCACATCATGCATAAGAGCGAGTATTCCGGCATGTTCGGCGACTACAGCTCCTACTCCGCCGAGTACGACGAAATGGACGACCCCGAGGTCTACCTCGAGGGCGGCGAGGAAGCGGAGGAGTCTGCGGAGGGCGGCGAAGATGAAGAGTAGATCGCTTGCCGCACCGTACCTTGTATGGATGGCGCTTTTTACGATAGTCCCGCTTGCCATCGTTGCGTATTTTGCCTTCACCGATTCGCAGACGGGTGAGTTTACGATGAAGAACATCGCAAACCTCGGAAACTACATGCCGATACTCATAAAGAGCATTTGGCTTGCGCTTATCTCCTCGCTCATCTGCCTTGTCGTCGGCTACCCCGTGGCGTACTACATCGCAGGCTGCAGGGAGACTACGCAGCGTTTTCTTTACATGCTCGTCATGCTGCCCATGTGCATAAGCTTTCTTCTGCGCACGCTTGCGTGGGTCGCCCTCACCGAGGACACGGGCATTATAAATAACATCATCACCGCCCTCGGCATGGAGCCGCTGCCGCTTATCCGCAATAACGGCGCAGTCGTGCTCGGCATGGTGTATAACTACCTGCCGTACATGATAATGCCGCTGTACACCGTCATCATGAAGATAGACAAGCGCCTTATCGAGGCGGCGGAGGATCTCGGCTGCAACGGCGCAAATGTGTTCAAAAGGGTCATTTTGCCGCTGAGCGTGCCGGGCATCATCTCTGGCTTTACGATGGTGTTTGTCCCTGCGGTGTCGACCTTTTACATTTCCCAAAAGCTCGGCTCGTCTGGCACAACGCTTATAGGCGATGTCATCGAGAGCCAGTTCAAAACAGCGTATAACCCCAATCTCGGTGCGGCGCTCAGCCTTGTGCTGATGATTATGATCTTTGTCTGCATCGGAGTTATGAACCGCTTCAGCGATGATGAGGAGGTCATAACGGTATGAAAAGATTCAACAAGATATTCACCGTCATCGTCATGCTGTTTTTATACCTGCCGATGATAGTGCTGGGCGTGGCGTCCTTTAACAGCGGCATGGACATTGCGGTTTTCAAGGGCTTTACCTTTGATAACTACGGCGAGCTGTTTAAAGACGGCGTGCTGCTGCCGCTGCTTTTAAACTCCGTCATCGTCGCCGTTATCTCCTCGCTTATTGCGACCGTCATCGGCTCTGCCGCCGCCATCGGCATTCACTCCATGGGCCCGAGGCTTCGCCGATTTACCATGGGCGTGACGAATATTCCGCTCACAAACCCCGAGATAGTCACCGGCGTTTCGCTGGCGCTGCTGTTTGCCTTCGTCGGCACGATGATGAAGATAAACAACATCCTCGGCTTTGCAACGCTGCTCATTGCGCATATCACCTTTAACCTGCCGTATGTCATCCTCTCGGTCATGCCGAAGCTTCAGCAGATGGACCCCCACCTGCGTGAGGCGGCGATGGATCTCGGCTGCACGCCGTGGCAGGCGTTTTACAAGGTCGTTATCCACGAGATAACCCCGGGCATCGTCTCGGGCGCACTCATGGCGTTCACCATGAGCCTTGACGACTTTGTCATCAGCTATTTTGTCTACGGTCCTAGGTTTGTCACCCTGCCCGTGGAGATATATAACTACACCAAAAAGCCGCTCCAGCCGAAGATCTACGCACTGTTTACCCTGCTGTTTGCGGTGATACTGCTCGTGATGGTCATCATGAATCTCCTGCAGGAGCGTGACGAAAAGCGCAGCCGTGAAAACCGCCGTGCCTTCCGCAGAAAGCAGGTGAGCGCATGAAAAAGCTGCTTTCATTTGCACTGTGCCTTGTGCTCGTGCTGACCGCTGTTCCTGTGACGGCAAGTGCCGAGCCCGTGACGATAAATGTCTACAACTGGGGTCAGTATATCTCCGACGGAACGGACGGTTATATCGATGTGAATAAGGCGTTCACCGAGGCCACCGGCATCAAGGTCAACTACATGACTTTTGACTCGAACGAAACGATGTATACCAAGCTCAAGACCGGCGGCAGCACCTACGATGTCATCATCCCGTCGGACTACATGATAGCCCGCCTTATCGCAGAGGACATGCTGCTGGAGCTTGATTACTCGAATATCCCGAACTACGCCGATGTCGACGAGGCGTACAAAAACACCGCCTTTGACCCGGATAACAAGTACACCGTGCCGTACACTTGGGGCACTGTGGGTATCATTTACAACAAAAAGTATGTTGATGAGGCTGACCTCGGTTCGTGGGAGCTGCTGTGGAACAGCAAGTATTCCGGCAAGATACTCATGTTCGATAATCCCCGTGACGCATTTGCGATATCCGAGCTGCTGCTGGGACTTGACCTTAACACCGAGGACGAGGACGAGCTGCGCAGTGCAGCCTATAAGCTCATCGAGCAGAAGCCCCTCGTGCAGAGCTATGTCATGGATCAGATCTATGACAAGATGGAGCGTGAGGAGGCATGGATGGCACCGTATTATGCAGGCGACTACCTGCAAATGGTGCAGGAGAACGAAAACCTCGGCTTTTACTTCCCCAAGGAGGGCTTCAACCTCTTTATCGACGCCATGTGCATCCCGAAAAGCTGCCAGAACAAGGCCGCTGCCGAGGCGTATATAAACTTTCTGTGCGGCGCTCAGGTTGCGGGCGAAAACCTCGATTACCTCGGCTACTCGACGCCCATTTCCGCCGCAAAGGAATACATGGACCCCGACGTGGTCGCAAGCGACATCGCCTACCCGAGCGAGGAGACGCTTGCAATGGGCTCGGCGTTTTCCTACCTCGGCGAGCAGACCAATCAGCTCATGGATTCGCTTTGGCTCGAGGTCAAAACGCAGGGCAGCGTCGACAGCTATGCGATAGTCAGCATGGCGGTCCTTGCCGTCGGCCTTGCGGCGTACTTCACCATCCACGGCGTGCGAAAGAAAAAGCGTATCGCCAACCGCTGCAAAAAGTGGAAAGAACAATAACGAAAAAACCGACTGAGTTTATCAGTCGGTTTTTTGCTGCGAAGCTATTGCATTTGCTTGATCATCTCACGCCGCAAGCGCACGATTATGCGCTTTTCAAGGCGGCTTATGTAGCTTTGCGATATGCCCATGAGGTCGGCGACCTCCTTTTGCGTGAGCTCATTTCTGCCGCCGAGCCCGAAGCGCAGAACGATGATGTTCTTTTCACGCTCGTTGAGCGTCTGTATCGCCGCCGAGAGCATCTGCTTGTCGGCGTCGTCCTCGAGCGGGCGGCACACCTCGTCGTCATCCGTGCCGAGAACATCGGATAATAAAAGCTCGTTGCCGTCCCAGTCGGTGTTTAACGGCTCATCGAAGCTCACCTCCGTGCGCTGGTTGCTCACCTTGCGCAGATACATGAGTATCTCGTTTTCGATGCAGCGGGAGGCGTAGGTCGCAAGCTTGATGTTTTTTGCCGATTTAAAGGTGTTTATCGCTTTAATAAGCCCTATCGTGCCGATGGATATGAGGTCTTCGAGGTTGAGCCCCGTATTCTCAAAGCGTCGGGCGATATAGACCACAAGGCGCAGGTTGTGCTCTGTGAGCAGCTGCTTTGCCTTCTCGTCGCCGGCCTCCATGGCGAGTATCGCCCGCTCCTCCTCGCTGCGCTCCAGCGGCGGAGGCAGGATATCGCTTCCGCCAATGTAGAAAAGCTCCGACGGAGCGGGGGCAAAATGCTTTTCGAGCCAGTCTCTAATAAGTTTCAGAATGTTCATGACTTCTCCTTTCTGGTTGTGCTAAGTTAGAGCAGAACAATTAAATTATGCAGTCAAAGCCGTCGCCGCTGACGGCGGTGGGCGAAACGGCGACAAGAATGTCCTCATGCACCTTGCCGTCGACTGTCAGGCTATCGGGTCTGAACGCAGGCAGCAGACCGCTTTGCGTGCCGACGGCGGAGTAGGGGATGAGCCGCATTTTCCCGGCGTAGAGTGCAACCAGCTCCGTGGGGCTCAAGCCTTCGACACCATCACCGAGCAGCGGCGCAAGCTGCGAAGCGCCCGCAATGAGCACCTCGCTTCCCGTCATCGGGTCATACAAACAGTTGCCGCTGTCATATAATGCCCGCAGCGTGACGCTCTGCCCGCAAAAGCCGATGCCCACGGTGTGCACCGCCTTGCCCGTGCTCTTTGCCGTCCTGCGAAATACAAGGCTCAGGGCAGCGTAAATTATCCCGAAGCTGAGCACCAAAACGGGCATCGAAACGGGAAAATACACGGCGTTGCCCATGCCGCCGCTTTGCACCGACAGCGCCCACAGCGTGCCGCCGAACACCGCCGACACGGCGAAAAACACCGCCGCACAGCGCCAAAACTTCTGCTCCCTTGCAAATGCGATGAGCGCCATTAAAACGCCTGACGCAAGCTTTATGGGCAGCAGCGTCAAAAACGCAAATGAGGGAAAAACGGATGCAACGGCGTACGCAGCCCCGCACAGCGCAGCGACGGCGTATCTTACCCTGCGCAGCAAAACGCCGCATATCCGGGCAGAGCCGAGCAGAATAAGATAGTCGCATATGAAGTTTAAAACGAACAGCCGGTCTATGTAGATTATCTCCATGCGAAAATTATATACTTTCAAAGCCGCACAATTTGTCATTTGATAATTGTCAAATAAGCTTGGCTGTGGTAAAATACTTTAGATTGAAATACTGTAGAATAAAAGGAAACAAGTTATGTGGTTTTGGTTTGCTGTAATAGCACTGCTTTGCTGGAGCGGCTCTGATCTGTTTTCAAAGATCGGCTGCCAGGATGCCGACGATAAGTACAGCCATCTGAAGATGGTTATGGCGGTCGGCGTAGTTATGGGACTTCACGCAGCCTACGAGGTTTTCGTCGGCGGCGTTGAGATAAGCCTCAGCGTCATCATTACATACCTGCCGGTGTCGGCACTGTATATAGTCTCAATGGCGGTCGGCTATGTGGGACTTAGGTATATCGAGCTTTCGATATCCTCGCCTATATGCAACTCCTCCGGTGCGATAGTTGCGATACTCATTTTTGCGACAAAGGGCTTCGGCGAGCTTCCGCCGATCGCACTCGTTGCGGTCGCACTCGTGTGCATCGGTGTCGTGTGTCTCGGCATAACCGAGGCAAACGAGGATGAGGAGCTTCGCAAGGCCCGTCAGGATGCGAGCAATCATCATTACGCAAAAAGCTGGATAGCCATTGCGCTGCCCGTTATCTACTGTCTGCTCGACGCTTTGGGCACATTCGCAGACTCCAAGGTGCTCGAAGTGCTCAATGAGGATTCTGCCAATGTTGCGTATGAGCTTACCTTCCTGTGCGTGGGCATCGTGTGCGCAATTTATGTCCTCGGCGTTAAAAAGCAGCGGCTCATTCCCAAAAGGGAAGTGCCCAAGTACACCGGCGCACTGTTTGAGACCGCAGGTCAGTTTGCATATATCTACGCTCTGGCGGATTCTGCGCACGCAGCGCTCGCCGCTCCCATTATCTCGTCCTACTGCGTTGCCTCCGTCATCTGGAGCCGCATTTTCCTCAAGGAAAAGCTGTCAGTCAAGCATTATGTGTCTGTTTTCATAGTCGTAGTGGGTATAGTTATCATAGGAATACTTGATATTTAAAAGGAGAGCGCAATGGAGAAACCTGTTTATAAGCGTGTGCTGATAAAGATCAGCGGCGAGGCACTTGCCGGCGAGAAAAAGACCGGCTTTGACTTTGATTTTATTGCCGATGTCTGCAAGACCGTCAAAAGCTGCGTCGACATGGGTGTTGAGGTCGGCATAGTCGTCGGCGGCGGCAACTTCTGGCGTGGCGTCAAGGACGGCGCAGGCCATGTCGAGCGTGTCAGCGCCGACCGCATGGGTATGCTCGCAACGGCGATGAACTGCCTTGCAGTCGCCGATATGTTTAAGCAGATTGGCGCAAAGGCAACTATCCAGACCGCCGTTGACATTCAGGGCGTGGGCGAACGCTACAGCACGACCGAAGCCATTAAGCACCTTGAAAACGGCGAGGTCGTCATGTTCGGCTGCGGCACGGGAAGCCCCTTCTTCTCGACCGACACCGGAGCGGTCCTGCGTGCGGCGGAGATAGGCGCAGACGCAATACTCCTTGCAAAGAACATTGACGGTGTTTACAGCGCAGACCCGAGAGTGGACGCAAGTGCCGTCAAGTACGACAGCATAAGCTATGACGATGTGCTTGCCCAGCACCTTGCAGTCATGGATACCACCGCAACCAGCCTTGCAATGGACAATAACATCCCCGTCATCGTCTTTGCACTGGCAGACCCCGAAAACATAGTCCGTGTGCTGTGCGGCGAAAAGCTCGGCACACTGGTCACAAAATAAGATAAAACATATAGGAGGTAGCAACATGTCCGATTATATTGAATTTGAAAGCAAGATGAAGAAAACCGCCGAGGTGCTCAAGACCCAGCTTGCATCCGTTCGTGCAGGCCGTGCAAACGCAGCGGTCCTCGATCAGATCACCGTCGATTATTACGGAGTGCCCACCCCCATCCAGCAGGTAGCATCCGTTTCTGTTCCCGACCCCCGCTCTCTGCTGATCCAGCCCTGGGACGCCTCCGTCCTCAAGGGCATCGAGAAGGCAATCCTTGCCTCCGAGCTCGGCATCAACCCGCAGAACGACGGCAGAGCCATCCGCCTCGTGTTCCCGCAGCTGACCGAGGAGCGCCGCAAGGAGCTTGCAAAGCAGGTCAAGAAGTACGGCGAGGAAGCCAAGGTCGCAGTGCGCAACATCCGCCGTGATGCTATCGATAAGTTCAAAAAGCAGCAGAAGGCGTCCGAGATAACCGAGGACGATTACAAGACCATCGAGAAGGATATTCAGAAGCTCACCGACGACTACATCAAGGAGGTCGAGGGCATAGCCGACAAGAAGGAAAAGGAACTTTTCGAGATCTGATATGGCAAACGATAAGACTAACAATGCGGCGGGGGAGCAGGCAAAATGCCTTCCCCGCCATATTGCCATCATATTGGATGGCAACGGCCGTTGGGCGAAAAAGCGTGGTATGCCCCGCAGCGCAGGGCATCTTGCCGGCGCTGAAAATTTCAGAAAGATAGCGACCTACTGTCAGCAGATAGGCATAGAGTATCTGACGGTGTATGCGTTCTCGACGGAAAACTGGAAGCGTCCCGAGGACGAGGTCGGCGGTATAATGAAGCTTTTGGACAAGTACCTGCACGAGGCCATCCGTGACATGGAGAAAAAGCACATCCGCATGAAGGTGTTCGGCGACACATCGAGACTGTCGCCCGAGCTTCAGGCGCTTGTCGCCAAGACCGACGAGATAACGCAGCATGTCAAGGGCTTCCAGGCAAATATATGCCTTAACTACGGCGGCAGAGCCGAGATAGTGCGGGCAGCCGAGCTTTACGCCAAGGATGTCGCCGAGGGCAAAGCCGAGGGCGAGCTCACGGAGGAGAAGCTGTCAAAGTACATGTACTCGGCGGATATCCCCGACCCGGAGCTCATCATAAGACCCGGCGGAGAGTACCGGCTTTCAAACTTCCTTTTGTGGCAGTGCGCCTACTCGGAGTTTTATTATACCGACACCCTGTGGCCGGATTTCACGCCCGAGGAGCTTGACAAGGCCATTGCTGCGTTTAACAGCCGTGACCGCCGTTTCGGAGGGGTAAAGACATGACAAAGGCAGTTTCAATTTTGGGCAGCACCGGCTCTATCGGCCGCCAGAGCATTGCGGCGGCGGAGCATCTCGGCCTGCCCATTGCGGCGCTGACCGCAAACAGAAAAACGGATATGTTAGCCGAGCAGGCACGCCGCTTCAAGCCCGAATTCGTCGCAGTTTACGACGAAAAGGCGGCAGCGGAGCTTAAAATTTCGCTTGCCGACACCGATATCAGGGTCGGAAGCGGAATGACGGGGCTTATAGAGGCTGCAACGCTCGACGCTGCCGACTGCGTCGTGACCGCCGTGTCCGGCTCTGTCGGCTTAAAGCCCACGCTGGCAGCTATCGACGCCAAAAAGCGCATTGCCCTTGCAAATAAGGAAACGCTCGTGTGCGCAGGCGAGATAGTTATGCCAAGAGCGGCGCAAACGGGGGCGGAGATAGTGCCCGTTGACTCCGAGCACTCGGCAATTTTCCAGTGCCTCATGGGCAGAAAAAAGGGCGAGCTTAAGAAAATTTTGCTCACGGGCTCGGGCGGCCCGTTCAGGGGCAAAAGCCGCTCCGAGCTTGAGAATGTCACGCCCGAGCAGGCGGTAAAGCACCCCAACTGGAGCATGGGTGCAAAGATATCGGTCGACTCTGCGACGATGATGAACAAGGGACTTGAGTTTATCGAGGCCATGCATCTTTTCGGCGTAACGCCGGACGATATCCAAGTTGTTGTCCACCCGCAGAGCATCATTCACTCAATGGTCGAGCTCGTCGACGGCACGGTCATTGCCCAGCTCGGCGTGCCGGACATGGGGCTTCCCATCCAGCTTGCGATGACCTACCCCGAGCGGGTCGACTCGCCGTTTGAGCGCCTTGACTTTGCGGCCATGCGGGATCTTACCTTTGAAGCGCCGGACTTTGAGAAAACGCCCTGCTTAAAGCTTGCGATGGACTGCGCAAGGACAGGCGGCACGGCGCCATGCATCATGAGTGCGGCAAACGAGGTCGCAGTCTCGATGTTTTTAAACCACCGGCTCGGCTACAATCAGATCTACGATTGTGCTTTGGCGGCGGTCGAGAGCATAGACATAGTAAAAGACCCCGATCTTGAGACCATACTGGAGGCCGACAAAGCCGCCAGAGTATTTGTTACGGAGCATTTTTCCTGATGTATATTATTATCGCAATAATCATATTCGGCATACTCATCGCCATCCACGAGTTCGGCCACTTCACGGCGGCAAAGCTGTGCGGGGTCAAGGTCGAGGAGTTTGCGATAGGCATGGGCCCTGCGCTTTTCAAAAAGCAGAAGGGCGAGACGGTGTACGCTCTGCGCATCCTGCCGATAGGCGGCTTTTGCGCCATGGCGGGCGAGGACGAGGAATCCGACGACCCCCGAGCCTTCACCAATCAGGGCTTTTGGAAGAAGTTCGTCATTCTGTGCGCAGGCTCGTTCATGAACTTAGTCCTCGGCATCGTGCTCATCCTCATCATGTACGCCGGTGCACAGGCGTTCGTCACGCCGACCATTGACCATTTCATGGACGGCTGCCCGTATGAGGGAGCGGAAGCCATGCAGGCGGGCGATACATTTTACAGCATCGACGGTCAGCGCATCTATCTTGTGAGCGATGTGTCGAGCTTCCTCATGCGTGGTGACGGCGTGTACGATATCGTCATGCTGCGTAATGGCGAGAAGGTCGAGCTCAAGGACTTTGCCCTCACGACCAAGACCTATGCCGAGTATGCAAACGAAGGGCCGAAATACGGCTTTGTTTTCGGCTACACCGAGGCCACCTTCGGCGCTAAGCTTGAGTACACATGGAACACGACGCTTGAGTTTTCACGCCTTGTCTGGCTGGGGCTCGGTGACCTTGTAAACGGCAAGGTCGGGCTCAAGGACATGTCAGGCCCCGTAGGCATCGTGGACATGATGAACGAGGTCGGCCAGCAGGCGGAAAGCACCAAGGCAGCCGCCGATAATCTTTTGTACATTTCCGCATTCATTGCCGTAAACCTCGCTATCATGAACATGCTGCCCATCCCGGCGCTTGACGGCGGCAGGGTGTTTCTCATGATAGTCACGGTCATAATCGAAGCTGTCAGCCGCAAAAAGCTCGACCCCAAGTACGAGGGCTATATCCACCTCGGCGGCATGGTGCTGCTGCTGGGACTGATGGCGCTTGTCATGTACAACGATATTGCAAAGCTTATAACGGGGTAAGACATGGATAAAAGAAACGAAACGAAAAAGATAATTGTCGGCGGCGTGCCCGTCGGCGGAGATGCCGAGGTCACCGTGCAGTCGATGTGCAACACGAAAACGCACGATGTCGAAGCCACCGTTGCGCAGATAAAGCAGTTTAAAGCCGCCGGCTGCGACATTGTCCGCATCGCCATACCAGATATGGCGGCAGCCGAGGCGGTGTCCGCCATCAAGGAGCAGGTCGATATCCCGCTTGTCGCCGATATCCACTTTGACTACCGCCTTGCGCTCGAAGCGGCGGCTCGTGGCATCGATAAAATAAGGATAAACCCCGGCAACATCGGCGGTGACGAGAATGTCAAGGCCGTTGCCGAGGCGTGCAGAAAGCGCAATATCCCCATCCGCATCGGCGTGAACGCCGGAAGCCTTGAAAAGCGACTTTTGGAAAAATACGGTCACCCTACGCCGGAGGCGATGGTCGAAAGCGCAAGGGGACACATTGAACTTTTAAACAGGTTTGATTTTGACGATATCTGCCTTTCGATGAAGGCATCCCGTGTGCCGCTCACCGTGGCGGCGTACCGCCTTGCGTCGGAGGAATTTAACTACCCCCTGCACCTTGGCGTTACCGAGACCGGCACGGCGTGGAACGGAACTATCCAATCCGCCGTCGGCATCGGAACGCTTTTGTGCGAGGGCATAGGCAACACCATAAGAGTGTCGCTCACCGCAGACCCCGTCGAGGAGGTCAAGACCGGCATTGCGATACTCAAGGCCGCCGGACTGCGGCAGGGCATACGGCTCGTTTCGTGCCCCACCTGCGGCAGAACGCAGATAGATCTCATCGGCCTTGCCCACGAGGTCGAAAAGCGCATCGAGGGCATTGACCGCAACATAACCGTCGCCGTCATGGGCTGCGTCGTCAACGGTCCGGGCGAGGCGAGGGAGGCCGATTACGGCATCGCAGGCGGCAAGGACTGCGGCCTGCTTATGCGGCATGGCGAAGTGCTGGGGACATACCCCTACGATGCACTGTGCGACGCATTGATTGATTTGATTCAGAAAGACACCGAGGTTTAAGCGTGAGCGAACACACTTCATTACTTGAAATTTTTCCGGGGCTTGCGGGCTTAAAAGCAAGCTGCGGCGGACTTGACAGAGCATATGTGACCGATGTTGCGGTCAGCACGGCAGAGAGCAAAATGAGCATCGCCGCCCACTTCACCCGCCTGCCCGCACCGGCGGAGATAGACGCCTTGTGCGGCAGGATAAGAGCCGACTACGGCCTTAATTTTGTCGAGCTCAAGCCCGACTATCCCAAGCCCAAAACAGAATACATCCCGCCGAAGAAATCCAACGCTTCCGGCGGCAGCGAGCCAGCGGCGGCAAAGCCGACGGGCGATGTCCTCATGGGCAGGAGCATCAAAAAAGCGCCCGTACCCATGTCGGAGCTGACGCTCGATTCGGGCAATGTCGTTGTTGAGGGCGATGTTTTTGATGTCACCAGCCGCAAGCTTCAAAAGCGCGACGGTGCGGTCCTGTGCTTTGACATTACAGACCTCACGGGTTCAATCCGTGTTTCACGCTACCTGCGCTCGGAGGATGACCAGTCTATCATAGGCAAAATAAGTGTCGGCGACCACATCATCGTCTCCGGCGTTGTGAACTACAGCCGCTATGACGAGGACATGGTCATAGAGCCGAGGCAT
The DNA here is from genome assembly GCA_934597175.1 of uncultured Oscillospiraceae bacterium. Classification (GTDB taxonomy): domain Bacteria; phylum Bacillota; class Clostridia; order Oscillospirales; family Oscillospiraceae; genus F23-B02. The sequence goes on from CAKTQR010000014.1 coordinate 39,716, forward strand.
ATCATGAAGGGCAAAAAGCATATTCGCCCGGACGAAGCCGAGGAAAAGCGAGTTGAGCTTCATGTACATACGAGGTTTTCCGCCCTCGATGCGCTCACCGAGCCTGCCGAGATAGTCAAGCGAGCCGCCTACTGGGGACATCCCGCCATCGCCGTCACCGACCACGGTGTCTGCCAGGCGTTCCCCGACATGTGGAAGGCGGGCAAGAAGCACGGCGTCAAGATAATTTACGGCGTGGAGTGCTATTTCGTCAACGATGTTGACGGTACGCTCGCCGTGCACGGCGAAAGCGACCTGCCCATCGACACCGAGATGGTCGCCTTCGATATCGAGACCACCGGCCTTAACGCAGGCTCGGACAGAATGACCGAGATAGGCGCAGTCATATTTGCCGGCGGCGAGATAAAGGAAAGCTTCAACACCTTTGTCGACCCCGAGATGCACATTCCTGCTGAGATAACGCAGCTGACTGGCATCACAGACAACGATGTAAAGGGTGCTCCCAGCGAGGCGGAGGCCATGCGAGCCTTCCTCGAATTTGCCGGCGACCGCCCCATAGTTGCGCATAACGCCGATTTTGATACCGGCTTCATGTCGTCGGCTGCCGCCCGCAGCGGCATTGACTTTGAGCCCGTGTATCTTGACACGCTTTCGCTGTCGCACGCACTTTTGCCCGACTTAAAGCGACACAAGCTCGACATGGTGTCAAACAGGCTGAGCCTGCCGGACTTTAACCATCACAGAGCCTCGGACGATGCGCTCGTCGTTGCCCGCATAATGGGGCGCTTTCTCCCCATGCTTGCCGAGCAGGGCGCAAAAACGGTGAACGATATAGAGACCGTTTACCGTAAAATCAAGCCCGCCGACCACAGCAAGTCACGCCACATGATACTGCTCGTCAAAAACAAGGTCGGCCTTAAAAACCTGTACGAGCTTGTTTCGCAGTCGTATCTTAAGTATTATCACAAGACCCCGACCGTGCCGAAAAGCCTGCTCGTTCAGCACAGGGAGGGCATTTTGGTCGGCTCTGCCTGCGGCATGGGCGAACTGTACGGTGCTGTGATGCACGGCGCATCGGATGCGGAGCTCAGGCGCATCGCCTCATTCTACGATTACCTTGAAATTCAGCCCATCGGCAACAACCACTTCCTTGTCGACAACGGCGTCGTCAGGGACGAGACGGTGCTTGAGGACTACAACCGCCGCATCATAAAGATAGGCCGTGAGCTCAACAAGCCCGTCATCGCCGCAAGCGATGTGCATTTTCTCGACAAGGAGGACGAGCAGTACCGCAAGATCTTGCAGGCTGCAAAGAAGTTCTCCGATGCCGACCGTGGCTGCCCGATATTCTTCCGCACGACCGATGAGATGCTGGCGGAGTTTGCGTACCTCGGCGATGAGCTTGCAAAAGAGGTCGTCATCACAAACCCCAACGCCATCGCCGCTCAGGTCGACGATATAGAGCTCTTGCCCAAGGATCTGTTCCCGCCGAAGATAGAAAATTCGGCAGAGGACCTAAAGCGCCTTGTCTACGACAAGATGCACTCTATCTACGGCGATAACCCGCCGGAGCTTGTGCAGGAGCGTGTCGACACGGAGCTTAACACCATCCTCGATCACAGCTACGATGTTATCTATATGAGCGCCCAGAAGCTCGTGCAGAACTCGCTCGAGCACGGCTACCTCGTCGGCAGCCGAGGCAGCGTCGGCTCGTCTATCGTTGCCTACATGTCCGGCATCACCGAGGTCAACTCCCTGCCGCCGCACTATGTCTGCCCTAAGTGCAGGCACTCGGAATTTATAACCGACGGCTCATATGGCTGCGGTGCGGACATGCCGCCGAAAAACTGCCCCGAGTGCGGCACACTCATGCGGCAGGACGGCTTCGATATCCCGTTTGAGACCTTCCTCGGTTTCCCGGGAAATGAAAAGACCCCCGATATCGACCTTAACTTCTCCGGCGAATATCAGGCGCAGGCGCATAAATACACCGAGGAGCTTTTCGGCTCTGACCATGTTTTCCGTGCCGGAACGATAGGCACGCTGGCGGAAAAGACCGCCTACGGCTATGTCAAAAAGTATCTCGAGGAGCGTCAGCTCAAGGTCACAAAGGCGGAGGAAAACCGCCTTGCCAAGGGGCTTGTCGGCGTCAAGCGCACGACAGGTCAGCACCCCGGCGGCCTTGTCGTCATCCCGCAGGACATGGATGTCACCGATTTCTGCCCCGTGCAGCACCCGGCCGACGACCCCAAGAGTGATATTATAACCACCCATTTTGAATATCACTGCATGGAGGCAAACCTCCTAAAGCTCGACGAGCTCGGTCACGATGACCCGACGATGATCCGCATGCTTGAGGATGCAACGGGCAAAAACGCAAAGGAAATTTTGCTGTCCGACCCCGATACCATGAAGATATTCACGACCCCCACCGTGCTGGGGCTTCCGGACGATGACCCCATCATCGGCAAGACCGGCAGCATCGGCATCCCCGAGTTCGGCACGGGCTTTACCCGCCAGATGCTCGTCGAGACGCAGCCGACGCAGTTTGATACACTCGTCAGGCTTTCCGGCTTCTCCCACGGCACTGATGTCTGGGCGGGCAATATAAGAGACCTTATCGTAAACGGAATAGCGACAGTTAACGAGACTGTCGGCTGCCGTGACGATATCATGCTCTATCTCATCCAAAAGGGCATGGAGCCGTCGCTGGCGTTCAAGACCATGGAGGCGGTGCGTAAGGGTAAGGTCAAGAAAAGCGGCGAGTTCCCCGGCGATGCCGAGGAACAGATGCATGCTCTGGGCGTTCCCGGCTGGTATATCGAGTCCTGCCGAAAGATAGCCTACCTTTTCCCGAAGGCGCACGCCGTTGCGTATGTCATGATGGCGTTCCGCATTGCGTGGTTCAAGGTGCATGAGCCGCTGGCGTTTTACAGTGCGTATTTCTACCGCCGCAGTCAGAAGGACGGCTTTGATGCCGAAATGATGACGGGCGGTGCGGATGCTGTTCGGCGCAAGATTAACGAGCTTAAGAAAAAGCCCGATGCCACCGCCAAGGAGGAGGACCTCATGACGACCCTCGAAGCGGTGTACGAGTTTAACATGCGTGGCTTCGAGTTTGCACCCATCGACCTGTATAAGTCCGATGCCGTGAAGTTCGTCATCACCGACGACGGCAGACTTCTCCCGCCGTTCGTTGCGATATCCGGTCTCGGCGAGGCTGCGGCACGGGATCTGCAAAACTGCACGAAAAACGGTCAGACCTATATCTCAATCGAGGAGGTCAGCGCCGCCTGCCCCAAGGTCAGCCAAGCGCATATCGAAGCGCTCAAGCGCCTCGGCGCTCTCGGCGAAATGCCCGAAAGCTCGCAAATAAACCTTTTTGAAGGCTTCTAAAGTCAAAAAACTCCACTGTTCGTTTGAACAGTGGAGTTTTTTGCTTATCAAATTAACCGTGCTGGCATATGTAGGCGATGTTGCCGCTGTAGTACATTGCGTAGTCTGCAAGGGGGTCCATGCGGCTGTCGTTGTACTTCCATGTGCCGTCCGGCTGGCGCACGAGCATGACATAGTCCTCGTGAGCGCCGTCGTAAGCGTCTATCTTCGACGGCTCGCCGCTTGCCCAGTTGTAGTAATCGACCGTCTCGCCGCTTGTCCAAGTAAGCTCGCCCTCGCTGTTGCGATAGCAGCCTATCCAGACATACTTGACCGATGTGTTCTTGAGCATGTCGCACACATTTTTGTAATCGGCCTCATCCTTGATGGTCACAAGGTGACCGCCCATTTCTCTGCACTTGGCCTCGGCGGTGTCCCAACCGATATCCTCAACGAGGAGCTCAAGCGTCGGAGCTGCGGTAGGCGTGGGTGTAGGCTCGGGCGTGGGCTCGGGGGTCGGGGTGACCTCAACAGTCGGCTCTGGCGTCGGCGTGGGCTCGGGCTTTGCCGTTATGCGCTCTGCAAGCGAGACGACGGCGTCCTTTGCGTCGGTAAAGAGCTTGACCGTTCCGTCGGGGTGCTCGCCTATAACGGCGGAAACGCAGAGGATAACTGTGATTATAAGCAAGGTGCGATTGCGCACCGTGCGTGAATGACGCATATAGTCCGTGACCTTGACATATTTGTGCCGCTTTCTGCGCTTGGGAGGCTGCTCGGGAGCTTTCTCCTTCGGCTTTTCCGGCTCGGGCGTGGGCTCAGGCTTAGGCTCGGGCTTCTTCTCGGGCTCAGGCTTTTTTTCTTCGACCACCGGCTCGGCAGTCTTCACGACCGTGGGCGGCAGCCTGTCTATCTTCGTCACGGGCTCTTCGCCGCAGTAGGCACGCAGGGCGTTTAAAAGCTCCAGGGAATCGGCAAATCTGTCCTCCTCGGCAAAGCACACCGCTTTTTCGGCGATGGCTGCAAGCTCCTTGTCATCGGGCTTCGGCAGCACGATCTTTTTGCCGTTCATGCGAGCCCGCAGAGCGTTGGCTCTGACCTCGGGCGTGGGCTTGTAGTCCGCCATCGGGACAAACGGCACATTGCCGCAGTTAAGGCCGACAAAGAGGATAAGACCGATGGAATAAACATCGGCGCTCTCGCTTTTTCTGCCGTTCCAGAATATCTCGGGGGCCATGAACTCCAGCTCGTCCTTCGTCCAGCCGTCCTCGCCGGCCTTGTCGGCAGGGCCGACCGTAACGCCGTCGGCGGAGAAATTTATATTGCCCGGGCGGAAGCCGCCACGGAAGCGGTTTTCGTCGCTTTGAGCCACGGCGATCACGCACAGGCTCTTGACGAGGCTCAGCAGCTCATCACGGGTGAGCTTGCCCAGGCCGCTGCCAAGGGCTTTTTCGGGGTCAAATACAGGGTTGTTAGCCATGTTTTTACCTCCAGCATTTGATGTTAACATAATACCACGATGTACAGAACAAGTCAAATGTGAATATCTCTTTTATTTTCAGACAAAATGTGATATCATTTTAATTTAGAATCGATTTTGGAGGTCAAGGATGAACGGACATGAGTGCTATATAATCGGCGCAGGCGATTTCTTCGGACTGCGTGAGATACCCGACGACAGCGACTATGTCATAGCCGCCGACGCAGGCTATGAATACTGCCGCAAAAACAACATTATCCCCGACCTCGTTCTCGGCGACTTTGACTCGCTGGGCGCTGCGCCGAAGCATCCGAATGTCGTGCAGCTTCCGGTTGAAAAGGACGACACCGACACGGTGTTTGCCATCAAAACCGGGCTTGAGAAGGGCTACCGCCATTTTTACATCTACGGCGGCCTCGGCGGCAAGCGCAGCGACCACACGATGGCAAACCTGCAGTCGCTTCTCTACCTTGCAAACCGCAAGGCACGGGGCTGGCTGTTCGGCGAAAACTGCGTGTGGACGGCGATAAAAAACACTTCCATAACCATAAAAGGCGAGGGAAATGTGTCCGTTTTCTGCATTGACGGCGCTGCCCACGGTGTGACGCTCAAGGGACTCAAGTATGAGATAGAAAACGCCGAGATAAGCTCCGATTTTCCCATCGGGGTGTCAAATTCCATGTCGGCGGAGATGGCGAGCGTTGAGGTAACGGACGGTGCGCTGCTTGTTATGTACGATATAGGTATAGGTGAAGAAAATTGATAAGATACGACGCAGGAAAATGTGATATAGCGGTCATCGGCGCAGGCCATGCAGGCATCGAAGCTGCGCTTGCGGCGGCACGCCTGGGGCTTGACACGATATGCTTTACCGTGAATCTTGACAGTGTGGGCAACATGCCCTGCAACCCGGCAATAGGCGGCACGGGCAAGGGACACCTCGTGCGTGAGCTTGACGCTCTCGGCGGCGAGATGGCCAAGGCGGCCGACAAGGCGTGCATCCAGTACCGCATGCTAAACCGTGGCAAAGGCCCTGCCGTGCACTCGCTCAGGGCGCAGGCCGACCGCCGCCGCTATCAGGAGGTCATGAAGCTGACGCTCGAGCGGCAGGAGAATCTGCGCACAAAGCAGGCGGAGATAGTCGAGATAGGCGTTCAAAACGGCAGCGTCTGCTCGGTCACGACGCACACGGGCGCAGTTTTCAAGTGCCGTGCTGCGATAATTGCAAGCGGCACATACCTTGACGGCAGAACGATAGTCGGCGAGGTCATCCGCTCGTCCGGACCTGACGGCCTTGCGGCTGCAACATCGCTGACAAAATGCCTTGTCGACATGGGGCTTAACATCCGCCGCTTCAAGACCGGCACGCCGCCGAGGGTCAACGCCCGCAGCGTCGATTTCTCAAAAATGGAGCTTCAGGAGGGCGACCCCGAGCCCGAGGGCTTTTCCTTTGACACCGTCACGCCGCCGGAGAACAAGGCGGTGTGTTATCTTACCTACACCAACGAAAAAACGCATAAAATTATTCTTGATAACATTGACCGCAGCCCGATATACTCCGGCGTTATCGAGGGCATCGGCCCACGCTACTGCCCGAGCATCGAGACGAAGATAATGACCTTTAAAGACAAGCCCCGCCACCAGCTTTTCATCGAGCCGATGGGGCTGAACACCGAGGAGCTTTACATACAAGGTCTTTCCTCGTCCCTGCCCGAGGAGGTGCAGCTTGAGATGCTGCACACGATAGCGGGACTTGAAAATGCCGAGATGACTCGCTGCGCCTATGCCATAGAGTATGACTGCGTAGATCCCACGGAGCTTTACCCGACGCTTGAGACGAAAAAAGTCTCGGGACTCTACGGAGCGGGGCAGTTCAACGGCTCGTCCGGCTACGAGGAGGCGGCGGCGCAGGGCTTTGTTGCGGGCGTCAATGCAGCCCTCAAGCTCAAAGGCGAAGAGCCGATGATTTTAAAACGCAGCGACGGCTATATCGGCACGCTCATCGATGACCTTGTCACTAAGGGCACGAACGAGCCCTACCGCATGATGACCTCCCGCAGCGAGTACAGACTCCTGCACCGTCAGGACAACGCTGATCTGCGCCTTAGCGGCATCGGCATGCGCATCGGGCTCGTGCCGCCCGAGCGGTATCAGGCGGTGCTGGACAAATACGCCGCCGTTGAGCGGGAGATAAAGCGCCTTGAGCGCACTCACATAGGTCCGACCCCGGAGCTAAACGAGCTGCTTGCAGCGCAGAACACAGCTCCAGTCTCAAGCGGCGTGTCGCTTGCAGATCTTATACGCCGCCCGCAGCTTGACTATAAAATGCTTGCGCCCTTTGACCCCGAGCGCCCCGAGCTTCCCCGTGCGGTGTGGTATCAGGCGGAGATAAGCCTGAAATACGAGGGCTATATCAAGCGCCAGCTCAAGCAGGTCGAGGAATTTTCACGCATGGAGGAGCGGGTGCTGCCGGAGAATATCGACTACGATGAGGTAGCCGGGCTCAGGTTAGAGGCCCGTGAAAAGCTCAAAAAGATAAGACCCCACAGCTTCGGACAGGCAAGCCGCATATCCGGCGTTTCGCCTGCGGATATCTCGGTACTGATGGTGTGGATGGAGGGCAGACGATGAGTAAGGTAGTGCTTGGCTTTTCCGGCGGGGTCGACTCCGCCGTGTGCTCGAAGCTTTTAAAGGACGCAGGCCACGAGGTGTACGGCCTGTACCTTGACAACGCAGGCGAGGACGCAAGATCAGACGCCGTGAAAACGGCGGAGTTTGTCGGCATCCCGCTCAAGATAAAGGATGTGCACGCCGAGCTTGATAACGGCGTGTGCAAAAGCTTTACCGAGGCGTATCTGAACGGCGAAACGCCCAATCCCTGCATCATCTGTAACCCGACCTTGAAGTTTAAGTCGCTTCTTGAGTACGCAGACGAGATCGGCGCAGAGCATATTGCGACCGGTCACTACGCCCGCAGCGAAAACGGCGTGCTGTACAAGGGCATGCCCTCAAACGACCAGAGCTATATGCTCTGCCGCATAAGGCGTGAGCAGCTCGACCGTCTCATCCTGCCGCTCGGCAAATTTGAGAAAACCGCCGTTCGTGCGCTTGCCGAGGGCTTTGACCTGCCCGTTGCCAAGAAGCCGGACAGCATGGAGATATGCTTCGTGCCCGACAAGGACTACATCGGCTGGCTCAAGGCCCGCACCGAGCTTCCGCCTCCGGGGGACTTCGTGTTCCACGGCGAGGTAGTCGGCCGCCACGACGGCATTTACCGCTACACCGTCGGTCAGCGCAGACCCGGGCTTTTTGACGGCAGAAAGCTTTATATATCGAAGATAAACGCCGAGAAAAACGAAATTGAGCTCGCCCTTTGGGAGGAGCTTTTCAAGACCGAGGTTAACGCCCGCAGCTTCAATTGGCTGTGCGATAAGCCCACCCAGCCCGTTCGAGCGACCGTCAGGGTGCGCCACACGAAGTGGGAAAATCCACCCTGTACGGCGTATGTCGAGGGCGACAATGTGCGCATCATATGCGACGAGCCGGTCAGAGCACCGGCGAAAGGGCAGTCTGCCGTTTTGTATGACGGCGACCGTGTGCTCGGTGGTGGATTTATTTTTTGAAAAAAGGTCGAATTTTGTGTTGACTTGCGATACTTTTTGTGAGACAATCACTTTTAATCAACTTTAGGGAGGAACAGCATGGCTATCTATTTTAACGAACCGTCCAGAACATTCAGTGAGTATCTTCTTATCCCCGGCTACACCAGCGAGGATTGCATCCCGGCGAATGTCAGCCTGAAAACGCCTTTGGTCAAGTTTAAAAAGGGCGAGGAGTCGGCGATAACGCTCAATGTCCCCTTTGCATCCGCTATCATGCAGTCTGTCTCCAACGACACCATGGCTATCGCACTTGCAAAAGAGGGCGGCATTTCCTTTATCTACGGCTCGCAGTCTGTTGAGGACGAGGCGGCAATGGTCGCAAGAGTTAAAAATTATAAGGCAGGCTTTGTTACCTCCGCATCGAATGTCATGCCCGACCAGACGCTGGCGGACATTCTCGACCTTAAAGAGCGCAACGGCTTTTCCACCGTCGCCGTCACCGAGGACGGCACGGCAAACGGCAAGCTTTTAGGCATCGTCTCCAGCCGTGACTACCGTGTCAGCCGCATGGATGTCTCGACCAAGGTCTGCGAGTTCATGACCCCGCTTGAAAAACTCGTCACCGCTCCCAAGGACACCTCCCTGAAGGAAGCAAACGATATCATCTGGGATCACAAGCTCAATTCCCTGCCCATCATCGACGACGAGGGCAAGCTCATGTACTTCGTTTTCCGCAAGGACTACTCCGAGCACAAGGCAAATCCCAACGAGATACTCGACGAGAACAAGCGCTACATAGTCGGCGCAGGCATCAACAGCCGTGACTACGAGATCCGTGTCCCCGCACTCGTCGAGGCAGGTGCAGATGTTCTGTGCATCGATTCGTCCGAGGGCTACTCCTGCTGGCAGAAAAAGACCATCGATTTTATAAGGCAGCGCTACGGCGACAGCGTCAAGGTCGGCGCAGGCAATGTCGTTGATCGTGACGGCTTCCTGTTCCTTGCAGAGGCGGGCGCAGACTTTGTCAAGGTCGGCATCGGCGGCGGCTCTATCTGCATCACCCGTGAGACCAAGGGCATCGGCAGAGGTCAGGCAAGCGCACTTATCGAGGTCGCAGCTGCAAGAGATGAATATTACGAAAAGACCGGCGTGTACATCCCCGTGTGCTCCGACGGCGGCCTTGTCCACGATTACCACATGACACTGGCGCTTGCAATGGGCGCAGACTTCCTCATGATGGGCCGCTACTTTGCCCGCTTTGACGAAAGCCCCACTGCAAAGCTCGTCGTCAACGGCAGCTATGTCAAGGAGTACTGGGGCGAGGGCTCAAACCGTGCCCGCAACTGGCAGAGATACGACCTCGGCGGCCAGTCGAAGCTCAGCTTCGAGGAGGGCGTGGACTCGTATGTCACCTACGCAGGCCCGCTGCACGATAACCTCGAAAAGAGCGTTTATAAGATAAAGTCCACCATGTGCAACTGCGGCGTGACGAATCTGGCAGACTTAAAGCGTGACGCAAAGCTCACGCTCGTGTCCTCCGTCAGCATCGTCGAGGGCGGCAGCCACGATGTTATCCTCAAGAGCTCGCGCTCGAACACCTGAGCATTTACAAGCTCCACTCACACGAGTGGAGCTTTTTCAATAATTAATTCACATTATTTCAATAGGAATTGTTGACAAACCCGGCGAAATGGCGTATTATGATGACAGGGGAAACCCCAGTTAAATAATAGGAATTAACTAAGGAGCGATGACGATGAAGAATATGTCCGCCAAGTGTATCTGTTGCAGCATCTGTACCTGTCGATGTTGCTGTCGTCGCATGCCTTGATTTCGTAGTATAGCTACAATTATGGTGCGACGGCGTAAAGCCGTCCTTTTTTATTGCTGTTATTTAATTTGAAAGGATATTGAAATGAAAATATATAAGTCCATGGAAGACCTCATCGGCCGCACCCCGCTGGTCGAGCTCAGAAACATCGAGCAGGAAGAAAACCTTGCAGCACGGCTGCTTGTCAAGATAGAGAGGGGAAACCCCGCGGGCTCGGTCAAGGACAGAGTCGCAAAGACGATGCTTGACGACGCCGAGGCGAAGGGCAAGCTTACAAAGGGCGGCACGGTCATCGAGCCGACAAGCGGAAACACCGGCATCGGTATTGCGGCTATCGGCGCAGCAAGAGGCTACCGTGTCATCATCGTCATGCCCGACACCATGTCCGTTGAGCGCAGGCTGCTCATGACCGCCTACGGCGCAGAGCTCGTGCTCACCGACGGCAAGCTCGGCATGAAGGGCGCAGTCGATAAGGCTGAACAGCTCCACGCCGAGATACCCGGCAGCATTGTTGCCGGTCAGTTTGAAAACCCCGCAAACCCCGCAGCGCACCGCACCTACACAGGCCCGGAGATCTGGGAGGACACCGACGGCAAGATCGATGTTTTCATCGCAGGCGTCGGCACGGGCGGCACGGTCAGCGGCGTCGGCGAGTATCTCAAGAGCCGCAATAAAGATATCAAGATAGTGGCTGTCGAGCCCGCAAGCTCGCCGCTGCTTTCAGAGGGCAAGGCAGGCTCGCACAAAATTCAGGGCATCGGCGCAAACTTCGTTCCCGAGAACTTCAACCGTGAGGTCGTTGACGAGATAGTCGCCGTCACCGACGAGGATGCGTTCGCAGCCGGTCGCCAGATCGCCCGCAGGGAGGGTTTGCTTGTCGGCATAAGCTCGGGCGCAGCCCTGCACGCCGCCATCGAGCTTGCAAAGCGCCGTGAAAACTACGGCAAGACCATCGTCGCCCTGCTGCCGGACACCGGCGAAAGATACCTCAGCTCAGCAATGTTCAAGGAGAACTGATAATATGTTCCGTGATTTGTTTGAAACCGTAAACGCATATCTGTCAAGAGACCCCGCTGCCCGAGGCCCGCTGGAGGTCCTGCTTCTGTACCCCGGTGTCAAGGCGATAAGCTACCACCGCAAGGCGCATTGGTGCTATGAGCACGACCTTAAGCTGCTTGCAAGGGCGATATCGCAGATCGCCCGCCACCGCACCGGCATTGAGATACACCCTGGCGCAAAGATAGGCAAGCGCCTTGTCATTGACCACGGCATGGGCATCGTCATCGGCGAGACTGCCGAGATCGGCGACGATTGCCTCATCTACCACGGCGTGACCCTAGGCGGCACGGGCAAGGACAGCGGCAAGCGCCACCCGACGATAGGCAACAATGTGCTTATCGGCACGGGCGCAAAGGTGCTCGGGCCGTTTAAGGTCGGCGATAACAGCCGAATTGCGGCAAACTCCGTCGTTTTGAGGGAGATACCCCCCGACAGCACCGCCGTCGGCGTGCCGGCGAGGGTAGTCAAGCGTGCCGGCGTCAAGGTCGACTACGCAAGCGAGGTCGATCAGGTCAATGTCGCAGACCCCGTCGCCGAGGAGCTTGCGGCCATCCGCCGTGCGCTGTGCGATATCAATACAAAGCTTCAGACCATGGAAAAGTGAAAAAGTGCAAAAATACGCCCCATCAGACGATGGGGCGTTGAAATTTTTATTCTGTTCTCAGTGCAACAACGGGGTCTTTGTTTGCTGCGACCTTGGAGGGGATGAGTCCTGCAATAACGGTAAGTCCCATGCTTATGAGCACGAGGATAACGGCGGCTGACCCGGGCAGCACGGCGTTAATTGAGTAAATGCCCGTCAGGCTGTGGACTATGGCGTTTATCGGGACGCACAGCAGGATGGTGACCATGATGCCGATGATGCCCGCACCGAAGCCGACGATGATGGTCTCGGCGTTGAACACACGGGAAATGTCCCGCTTGGATGCGCCGATGGCTCGCAGTATGCCGATCTCCTTCGTGCGTTCAAGCACGCTGATGTAGGTGATAATGCCGATCATGATGCTGGACACAACAAGGCTTATCGCCACAAATGCGATGAGGACATAGGAAATGACATCGATGATCGTCGTGACGGAGCTCATGATAAGCCCCACATAGTCTGTGTAGCTGATCTTGTCGTCTTTTTCAACACCGTCGTTGTAGTCCACAATTATCTGGGCTACCGCATCCTTGTCGGTAAAGGTCGAGACATAGATATTCACTGCGGAGGGGGAGCTTAGGTCAACATAGCCGAGCTTGCGCAGATTCTGCTCGTAGGTCGAATCCGAGAAGGTCTCGGGCATGAAGTTTTCGTAAATGAGCTTGTAGCCTTCGGCGGTAAAGTAGCAGCTGTCGAACGCTTCGGCGAGCGCCTTTGTCGAGAGCTTGCTCATATTGCTCTTGACTTCCTCGGCGTACCTTTTGGATATCTGCTCACTCATCATTTCACGCATGTACGCAAACAGCGTTTCGTCGTCCATGGAGGCGAGCATATCCTTGTACTCGGGGTAGTTTTCAACGACCTTGGCCTCAATGTCCTTGCGGCTTACATTCTTAAGCTGCTCGTCGATGGTCGAGTCAATGTACTTCTGCGGGGCGACCGACATGTACGACACATAGATATCGGCCTTTTTTGCATGGCTGATGTCCTTGCAGTAGTCGGTGACGGCCTTTTTGATCTCATCATCGGTGAGCGCCTCGTTGCTCTGCTTAAACGGAAGACCGGTGAACACATCGGTGGTCTTGTCGTCAAGCTGCTTCTTGACAAAATCCTTTTCCTGCGTCTCGGCAACGACCTTCTGCGTGAGTGCGTTCGTGTAGCCGATAGCGCCGGTCATCATGCCGGATACGGCGTCGCTGCTCTGGCGCACGACACCGACTATCTTGAGTTCCATGGCGTTATTGTACAGCGTCTTGAGACCCAGCTCATCGGTGCTGATGTCCTTATACTGCTTCGTTACGGGGTCGAGCTGATAGCAGTCGGCGGGGAGGATGAGGCGGAACGACTGCTTGCAGATATCGGCGTAGCTCCAGCTTTCGACCTTCGTCTGCTCGGGCTGATTGCCGGTCATGTACTGGGTCATAGCGCTCATCATGTCGTTTGCCGACTTAAGGCCGAGCGCATACAGCACAAGGTCGGAGACCTCGTTGTTCTCGTCGACTATCAAAACCGCCTCGTCGTAGCTTTTCGGCCACGAGCCGTAGAGCACATCGTACTGCTGCTTAAGAAGCGGGCTTATAAGCTCGTCGCCCTCACCGGGCAGCATTTCCTGCCACACGACGAAGCTGCTTTGCGTCGAGCTCATGCCGGAGGAGCTCATCATATTATTCATCGACGAGCTCACGGAGGCCTCGGCCTCCTCGCCTATGACGGCGCTGCGCATCTTGCTCATGAGCGTCATGACATCCGACTGTACTATCTTGCCGTCGGTGTCCTTGGTGTACAGATTCATCGGCAGGTCATAGCTGTACTGGATGTTTGACACATGCTGGTGCAGCGGCGTGTCGCCGCTCATCTGCCCGTCAAGGTATTCCTTAAAAGCCTTGAGGTTGTTCCTTTGCACCTCGGCCGAGGACATGGCGTTCATCATGTCGTACATGATGGTGTTTGCGTAAACTGCGTCGTTGTCGTGCGCATTTTCGCCGTCGGCGTTGTTTAGCCCCATCATCGTGGTCATGAGCTCGGTCATGTCGACAGACTCCGCCATGATAGACAGCGGGTACGACGACAGCGTATCCTCCTGCACCTTGTCGATGTAGTTGTTCACGCCCGTGGATATCGACAGTATCAGCGCAATGCCGATAATGCCGATGCTGCCTGCAAACGAGGTCAGTATCGTGCGCCCCTTTTTGGTCATGAGGTTATTCAGCGACAGGGAAAGGGCGGTGATATAGCTCATTGCGGTCATCTTGAGCGACGGCGCGGTCTTGACCGTGACCACGGTGTCATACGGCTGCGAGTCGTCGGTGATAAGGCCGTCCTTGAGCCGTATGATGCGGGAGGCGTAGCTCTCGGCGAGGTCGGGGTTGTGCGTGACCATGATAATGAGCTTATCCTTGGAGATCTCCTTGAGTATCTCCATGATCTGCACGCTAGTGTCCGAGTCGAGCGCACCCGTCGGCTCGTCGGCAAGCAGAATGTCGGGATCGTTTACGAGCGCTCGTGCGATGGCGACACGCTGCATCTGACCGCCGGACATCTGGTTGGGCTTCTTTGTGAGCTGATCGCCGAGCCCCACCTGCTCCAGTGCGTGCACCGCTCGCTCCCGACGCTCGGACTTCGAAACGCCCGAGAGCGTCAGCGCAAGCTCGACATTTGCCAGCACCGTCTGGTGCGGGATGAGGTTGTACGACTGAAAGACAAAGCCTATCGAGTGGTTGCGGTAGCTGTCCCAGTCGGGGTCCTTGTAGTCCTTAGTAGAGCGGCCGTTTATGATAAGGTCGCCGTCGGTGTAGGTGTCAAGACCGCCGATGATGTTCAAAAGCGTTGTCTTGCCGCAGCCAGAGTGACCTAAAATGGCGACGAACTCGCTTTCACGAAACTCAAGGTCGATGCCCTTGAGAGCATGAACGGTCTCATCTCCGACGGCGTAATCCTTGGTAATGCCCTTTAGCTTCAGCATATGGTACTCCATCCTAAATGAAATATAATAAAGTATTATCTTCCATAAAGCCTGCAAAGTCAATAGAGTTCGCAGAAAGTTAACAAGCTTACATTGACAATTTGCCCGTGATGGTTTACAATTAATGACCGATGTGCCTCCGTAGCTCACCCGGATAGAGCGTGCGCCTCCTAAGCGCAAGGTAGTGAGTTCGAGTCTCGCCGGGGGTGCCAAAGCCCTAAAGGTGTAAGCCTTTGGGGCTTTACTTTTTACATCTTCACTAGTCACTCTTCACTGAGAAAACACCTTTAGGGCTTTGAAAGTAATATGTAATAGTTAATAGTGAAAAAGTATTACGCACAAAAGCCGACAGCGTCACGCTGTCGGCTATTTTGCTGCATGTCGTCGGCTTTTTGTGCATCGCTCATTGAGGAACACATGAGCAGTAAACAGCTGAAATAAGCTTCACAAAAAATAGTAAATTCGCATATCCCTATTGCAATCTTAACAGATATCGGCTATAATGAACAAAGTGTAAACAAATACAACATAAGGAGACAAATATGGCCGCTCGGAAAGTTAAATTTGCAAATGGTAATGCCTCTGACAGGTACTCGCTTGAAAGCAAGTACAAAAACACAAGATACAATCTGCTGCTCGTCATTGTGTTCACGGTAATAAACATCGTCCTGCCCGCTGTCGGCAGCGACACTTATTTTCTGTTTTCGGCGTGCATCCCGTATACCATCGTCGTTTTCGGTATGGCCATGTGCGGCAAGTACCCCCTTGAGTATTACGGCGGCGGCGACATGTCCGATTACAACTTCCTGGATCCCTCGTATTTCGCCGGCTTTGTGGCCTTGGCCGTGATACTGACGGCGCTGTACATCCTGCCGCTGGTATTCTCCAATAAAAACCGCTATGGCTGGCTCATTTTCGCACTGGTCCTTTTCGTTATCGACACTCTGTTCATGATCGGTTATGTCGGCTTCGCGGCGGATATGCTGCTTGACTACCTGTTCCATGTATGGGTCATCGGCATCCTCATCGTCGGCATAAGCACCGGCAAGAAGCTCAAGAAGCTGCCGCCCGAGGAAGAGGAGATCGAGGGAATAGAGCTGCCCGATGAGGCAGAGCCCGTAACCGTCTCGGCAGACCCCGAGGAGTAATTTGAATATTAAAAATCAGCAAGCCGGACGGCTTGCTGATTTTTTTACTGCTTATTTGAATACGACGGGAATTCCTGTATCGTGCAGCACAGCCACAGGCGTTCGTAGGTCTCACGGTCGGACAGGTCGACCTGCATTATCTCCTCGCATTTTTTGATGCGGTACATCAGCGAGTTTCGGTGGACATAGAGCTTTGCCGCTGCCTTGGTCATGTCGCAGCGCTCAAAGATATAGCAGCACAGCGACTGATAGTAGTCCGACGAGTTTTCCTTATCGAAATCGATGAGCCGCTTGAGCTCCGGCACAACAAGGCTTTCCGCATAAATGTTGTCGCAGCCGTGGCGGAGTATTATTTCGGTGAAGTTATCAAAAAACGAGTGGATGCAGTTGCTTCCGCCCCTGTCGATGCCGTAGTCCAGCGCCAGCCGAGCCTGCTCGATGTAGGCATCCCGCTTTTCAAGGTCGGCAAATGTGCCCGATGCGCCGCAGATAAACGCCGCCTTCTCCGATGCCTCAGCCTTGATATCCGACAGTATCTTCCGACGCATTGCGTCGTCTTTAATGTTTTGAAACAGCATGTACATGTCGTCGGACTTGTTGACATACAGCATGTTCGGGTGGCGGATCTTGATGCTGCTGACGATGTTTTGCAGCCTGCCGACACTTATCTCGTCCGTGTGCATGGCAACGACCATGTAGCCCGGGTTGAGACCGACATTTTTGTAAAATGCCGTGCTCGTCAGTAGCTGGATAGGCGCGTCGGTGTTTTCCAGAAGCACCCGGGCGGCAATGAGCCGGTCGGGCGCAGAACCCATTGGTTGGCGACGCATTTTGCTGCCGAGGTATATCTCGACTGCGGTCTTGACCGCACCGTTGAGCTTCAGCGCAAAGTCGAGCTTGTCTCGCTCAAGATACATTACAGAGCAGCAGCCCTCGATGCTGTTGCCCAAATACACCGAGCAGGTCGTCTGCGGATACTCTATATTCACGCCCCAAGTGACATCGATAGGCTCACCTGCTGCGGACATTTTATCGGTAAATCCCTCGCCAAAGTAATAGTCGATAACAGTCTCCGGAGCGGCCGCACCCGAGGTGATGAGCGCCTGCCAAAGCGGGTCGGGGCAGGGGTAAGGGCCGCCGTATGCGATAAGATGAAAGGCGATATCGGTCACGATGACGGGCATGTTGTAGCGCATGTAGATCTTCTGAAGGAAAATATTCAGGTCATCCGTCTGCGGAACGAGCTCCATTATATATTTGTAGACATCGTCGCCTGCATTTCTGCCGATGTACCTGTTTGCCATAAAAACGCCTCCGTTTAACGGTTTTGCTGCATTGGATGATAAAAGATTAGCAAATTATTGTCGCTTTTTCAAGTAAGCTGCACACGATTTGTGGGATTGCAAAAACACAGTGTTAAAACTTTTACAAAATATACAGTGCATTTAGACAAACTATGTGATATAATTAACTTTCACGAGTTCTTAACGCCAAAGACCCGGCGGAAAATCGTTATTGATTTAACGGATTATAACCAAATATAAGAATATCCTGTCAGAACAGCACCAAAGCTTGTAAAAAAGCTCCAGTGCTGTTTTTGTTTTCCTCGGGCATTTCCTTATTTTTCTTTGTGCAAATGACAAATCGGGATTGACACACTTTTGGCGAAATGCAGTTGAAGAGCGCCGGGGAAGCATGCTAAAGTCTTAACAAAGACAGCGCAGGGGAGTCGTTTCGACGGGAACGACGGAGAAAACCTAACGCTGCGGTACTTGCAAGCGCCAAAAGAAATCGGAAACCAAATGTATTAAGGAGATTGAAAAAATGCAAAAAAGCGGACTCGTAAAGAGCAGCAAATACGCATGGGCCGTATTGGCACTGCTTGTTCTCATGCAGTTTGTATATGCCGGCATTACGCTGAGCACCGTTACCCTGTACATGGAGCCCATCCTCAATGCACACCCCGAGGTGTCCCGTACCGCGTATGCACTCACCATCACACTTAACGGCGGCGCAAACGCCATAATCAGCATCTTCTTCGGCAAGCTCGTTGAGAAGTTCGGCCTCAAGAAGATGATTTCCTTCTGCTCGATCCTGATGATCGCCGGCGTTCTTCTGTACGCAAACGGCACGGTCCTCTGGATGTTCTACCTCGCAGCCATCCTTCAGGGCATCTCCCTTTGCTTCTGCTCGGGCGCATCGTGCTCGATCATCTTCAGCAAGTGGTTTGCCCACTCCACCGGCACTCTGCTTTCCGCAACCGCTATCGGCTCGGGTCTTGCAGGCGTTATTTTCAGCCCGATAGTCTCCAACTGGATCAGCACCATCGGCTGGACTACCTCGCTCTACATCAACTGCGCGATCGTTGTTTTCACAGCCATCGTCCTCATCGTGTTCCTTAAGGACAGCCCTGAGAAGTACGGCGTAAAGCCCATGTGGAACGACAAGGTAAAGATCGCCGACGAAAGCGGTGCGATCATCCCCTACGGCGTTACCGCCAAGGAAGCATACAAGTCCGTGCAGTTCTGGTGCGGCACTATAGGCATCGGCCTGTTCGGTCTCATCATCTACGGTGCGATCTGCAACATCGCAATTTTCTCCTCCGACCTCGGCTATGACGGCGGCGTGATGCTGTCCGTCATGTACGCAGCAAACATCGTTCTGCAGCTGCCGTTCGGCATCCTCGCCGACAAGCTCGGCATCCGCACCTGCATGGTCGCATACTCGATCATGGCAATTGCATCGGTGTTCATCTATGCGACCGCTCCTGCGATCGGCATGATGTACTTCGGCACTGTTCTCCTCGGCGGCTCGTTCTGCATCCTCAAGGCGACACTCCCCGTATACACCCTGCAGATCTTCGGCAACCGTGCACAGGGTCAGATCATGGGCATCATGATCGCCGTCATGAACTGCGGCGTTGCCTTCGGTATGCCCGTACTGAACGCTGCATATGACATCACCGGCTCTTACAGCGGCATGTTCAAGCTCTTCGG
>CAKTQR010000015.1 GCA_934597175.1 uncultured Oscillospiraceae bacterium
TTTTTGCACGCTTCAAAAACACGCCACATTTTTTGTGAAGCTTTGCTTCACGAAAAATCTCGCTATGCTCGTCAAAAAGCCTGATAACTCAGGCGTTTTTGATGGCTATAATCTAATTTGAGGCGGGACCTTGTCCCCCTCACACTCCCCCTGCTGCGTATTGGAGTTTACGCACTTGCATTTATATTTCTTAGTTCTTTGACAGACTGAAAAAGGGCTACCCGTCGGTAGCCCTTTTAGACTATGCGAGGGATGAAAAATGGATAAAAAACAATTCATAGAAGCCGGGAAGGTAGTCAATACCCACGGCGTAAAGGGCGAGGTCAAGATTCAGGTTTGGCTCGACAGCCCGGAGTTTTTGAAGAAATTCAAGACGGTGTATATAGATAACAAGGCGGTGAAGCTCGTAAGCGGCAGAGTGCACAAGGGCTTTTTGATCGCCGTACTCGACGGTGTTAACGATGTCAACGCCGCAATGAGCCTTAAAAATAAGACGGTCTACATTGACCGCAAGGATGCAAAGCTCCCCAAGGGCGCATACTTTTTGCAGGATATAATCGGTGCATCCGTTGTCACCGAGGACGGCGAGAGCGTCGGCACGCTTGAGGATATCCTCGAAACGCCCGCTTCGCAGATATATCTCGTCAAGGGCGAGACCGAGCACCTCATCCCGGCGGTGGACGAATTTATCGTCAGGGTCGATGCCGAAAATGCGGTCGTGACCGTGAGACTGATAGAAGGAATGTAAAACAGTTATGTCAACCATGAGAATTGATATAATGACCCTGTTTCCCGATACCATGAACGCCGTTTTGCACGAGAGCATTTTGGGCAGGGCGGCCAAAAAGGGCATTATAGAGGTCAATTGTGTCCAAATCAGGGATTATACCGAGAATAAGCAGTGCCAGGTCGATGATTACCCCTACGGCGGCGGCTGGGGCTGCGTGATGATGGCGCAGCCGCTAAAGTCCTGCCTTGACTGCATTATGTCAACCTCAAGCGGACGCAGAAGCCGTGTTATCTATATGTCGCCGCAGGGCAAGCCCTACAACCAGCAGACGGCAAGACGGCTGCGTGACGAGTACGACCACCTTGTGCTTGTGTGCGGTCATTATGAGGGTATAGACGAGCGCTTTATAGAGCAGTGTGTCGACGAGGAGATATCCATCGGCGACTTTGTACTCACCGGCGGAGAGATAGCCGCAATGGCGGTGGCGGACTCCGTGTGTCGCCTTGTGCCGGGCGTGCTGTCCGACGAGGAGTGCTTCACCGGCGAGAGCCACTGGGACGGCGTTCTGGAGTACCCGCAGTATACACGCCCCGAGGTCTGGGAGGGGAGAGCCGTACCCGAGGTGCTCTTGCAGGGCAACCATGCTGCCGTTGACGAGTGGCGGCGCAAAAAAAGCCTTGAGCGCACGATGGATAAGCGCCCGGATATGTTTGAAAAGCTTGAGCTGACGGACAAAAAGGACATTAAGCTCGTTGAGCAGATAAAAAAAGAGCGCAGCCGCATGAAGCTCACGCAGCCGGTAGGCTGCCGTCCGGCGACCGATGACGATATCGACGATATCATGCTCATCGTGCGGCAGGCGAGGAACTATCTTAAAAAGCACCGTGTCGACCAGTGGCAGGGCGAGTACCCCACGCAGGAGCGCTTTGCCGCCGATATCGCAAACGGCGAGTGCTATGCCGTGACCTACGGCGAGCGCCTGGCGGGCTTTTTCTGCCTGACGGAAGCACCCGAGAGCGGGTATGATAAGATAACCGACGGCAAATGGCACGGCGAGGGCAAATACTGCACGCTGCACCGCATGGCGATAGAAGCTCAGTTCCGTGGAACGAGTCTCAGCGACATGCTGATAGACTTTGTCGACGAGACTGCAAAAACCAAGGGCGCTGAGTGCGTGCGCACCGATACCCACCGCAAAAATAAGGCCATGCAGAAGCTTTTAAAGCGCAAGGGCTATGTTTACAGAGGAAATGTGCTTGTCGACGAAGCCGACCACGATCCGGCACGGCAGGCATTTGAGAAAAAGCTATGAGATTAACCGACATTAACGATATAAAATCGCTGCTTGCCTCCCACGGCTTTCGCTTTTCCAAGTCCATGGGGCAGAACTTTCTTACCGCCGCATGGGTGCCGGAGGACATCGCTGAGGCAGCGCAGCTTGATGAGTGTACCGGCGTTTTGGAGGTCGGCCCCGGCATCGGATGCCTTACAGAGCAGCTTGCCATACGGGCAGGCAAGGTCGTCGCCGTGGAGCTTGATAATGCGCTCAGACCCGTTTTAAACCAAACGCTTGCGGGAAAAGATAATGTTGAGATAATATTCGGCGATGTTTTGAAGCAGGATATAAAGGGACTGGTCGCCGAGAAGCTGCACGGTCTGCGCCCCGTCGTGTGCGCAAACCTGCCGTACAATGTCACAAGCCCCCTCATAACCGCATTTCTGGAGGCCGAGTGCTTTGACAGCGTGACGGTCATGATCCAGCGTGAGGTCGCAAAGCGCATCTGCGCAAAGCCCGCTACGGCAGATTACAGCGCATTCACGGTGCTCGTTAATTGGTACGCCGAGCCGGAGATGCTCTTTGATGTGCCGCCGAGCTGCTTTATCCCGCAGCCGAAGGTCACATCGAGCGTAATTAGGCTCAAAAAACGCAGCGCACCGCCTGTCGAGGTCAAGGACAAGGCGCTGTTTTTCCGTGTCGTCCGGGCTGCGTTCGGCATGCGCCGCAAGACGCTCACAAACGCACTGAGCGCTAATTTCGGAGAGCTTAGCAAGGCCGATATCGAAAACCTGCTCACCGCCTGCGGCTTCGACCCGAAAATTCGCGGCGAGGTGCTGTCCATTGGTGATTTTGCTGCAATTTCGGATGCGATTTTTGACATTCTCAACTAAGCGAAGTCATTGACGGCAAAGATATAAAGTGTTAGTCTAATAGAGCTAATAATGGTTTAATGTAGAAAGTAGAAATGAATTTTTTATTTGGCATCAAACGGAGGTAAACATTGATGAACCTGACAAACAATGTACACATTACAAAGTGGGTCGAGGAAATGGCCGCACTTTGCAAGCCCGAAAGCATCGTTTGGATAGACGGCTCGGAAGAGCAGCTGGAACAGCTTCGCCATGAGGCGATGGGCACGGGCGAGCTTATAAAGCTCAACGAGGAAAAGCTCCCCGGCTGCTACCTGCACCGCTCCGACCCCAACGATGTCGCCCGTGTTGAGGACCGCACCTTCATCTGCTCCCGCAGGAAAGAGGATGCAGGCCCGACGAACAATTGGATGGACCCCAAGGAGATGTACGAAAAGCTCTACGGCATCTATGACGGCTCGATGAAGGGACGCACGATGTATGTTATCCCCTATTCCATGGGCGTTGTCGGCTCTGACTTTGCAAAGTACGGCATCGAGCTTACCGACAGCATCTATGTCGTCGTCTCCATGGCGATAATGACCCGCATCGGCAAGACCGTTCTCGACGCCATCGGCGACAGCGCAGATTACATCAAGGGTCTGCACTCCAAGGCCGAGCTCGACCCCGAAAAGAGATACATCGTCCACTTCCCCGAGGACAACACCATCATGTCCGTCAACTCCGGCTACGGCGGCAATGTCCTGCTCGGCAAAAAGTGCTTTGCCCTGCGCATAGCCTCCACCCTCGGCCGTGACGAGGATTGGATGGCCGAGCACATGCTCATCCTCGGCGTTGAAAATCCCCAGGGCGAGGTCCGCTATGTCTGCGGCGCATTCCCGTCTGCCTGCGGCAAGACCAATCTTGCAATGCTCATCCCGCCCGAGGCTTACCGTGAAAAGGGCTGGAAGTGCTGGACCGTCGGCGACGATATAGCATGGCTGCGCATAGGCCCGGACGGCAGACTGTGGGCGGTAAACCCCGAAAACGGCTTCTTCGGCGTCGCCCCCGGCACGAGCGTGAAGTCCAATCCCAACGCCCTCGCCGCTACCAAAAAGAACACGATCTTTACCAATGTTGTCCGCAACCTCGACGATAACACCGTCTGGTGGGAGGGCATGGACAAAAATCCCCCGAAGAACGCAGAAAACTGGAAGGGCGAAAAGTGGAACTGCACCGACGGCTCAAAGGGCGCACACCCCAACTCCCGATTCACCGCACCGGCAATAAATTGCCCCTGCATCAGCCCCGAGTTTGAGAGCAAGACCGGCGTTCCCATCTCTGCCATCATCTTCGGCGGCCGCCGTGCAAAGACCGCTCCGCTGGTCTACCAGTCAAGAAACTGGGATCACGGCGTTTTCGTCGGCAGCATCATGGCAAGCGAGACCACCGCAGCGGCTACCGGCAAGGTCGGCGTCGTAAGGCGTGACCCCATGGCGATGCGCCCGTTCTGCGGCTACAACATGGGCGACTACTGGCAGCATTGGATCGACATGGGCAAGAAGCTGAGTAATCCCCCCAAGATCTTCAATGTCAACTGGTTTCGCACCGACGACGAGGGCAACTTCGAGTGGCCGGGCTTCGGCGATAACATGCGTGTAGTCGAGTGGATACTCGGCCGTTGCTTCGACGAGGTCGGCGCAGTCGAGACCGAGCTTGGCTACGAGCCCAAGGCCGAGGATATAAACCTTGCCGGCAGCGGCGTTTCCGAGGAAACTCTTAAGGATCTGCTGAAGGTCGACAAGGGCCTGTGGCTCGACGAGTGCAAGGGCATCCGTGAGTATTACGACCAGTTCGGCGACAAGCTTCCCAAGGAGCTCGCAGAGGAGATCGACGCTCTCGAGGAACGCCTTAAAAAGTAATATCATATAATAAACGGCTACCCCCAATGCGGCATGACACCGCATTGGGGGTATTTTGACGACAAAAATGCGGTTTCGGAAAGTAAAGTATGCAAAATACACAAAACGATTGTGAAACTCGCAACAAAACGGGCGTGTTTTTGTATGCAAAATGCATTGAAAAAACAGCGGTGAAAATGGTAATCTAAATATAAGAAATGGTTAAACTGTTTGTATAAACTACCGGCTGTCGGATAGCACCGATGCCGTTCAGAAAGGATAGGATAATATGAGCAAGAAGTTTGTTTACCAGTTTTCAGAGGGCAATGCAAAGATGCGTGAGCTGCTCGGCGGCAAGGGCGCAAATCTGGCGGAAATGACCAACATCGGTCTTCCCGTACCCCAGGGCTTCACCATCACCACCGAGGCCTGCACCCAGTACTACGAGGACGGCCGCCAGATAAACGACGATATCATGGCCGAGATCATGGTCAATATCGAAAAGCTCGAGGAGATCGCCGGCAAGAAGTTCGGCGACCTTGAAAACCCCCTGCTCGTATCCGTCCGCTCCGGCGCTCGTGCTTCGATGCCCGGCATGATGGACACTATCCTCAACCTCGGCCTCAACGAGGAGGTCGTAAATGTCATGGCAGCCAAGTCCAACAATCCCCGCTGGGCATGGGACTGCTACCGCCGCTTCATCCAGATGTACTCCGATGTTGTCATGGAAGTCGGCAAGAAGTATTTTGAGCAGCTTATCGACCGCATGAAGGAAGCTCGCGGCGTTACCCAGGATGTCGAGCTCACAGCCGATGACCTCAAGGAGTTGGCAGGCCAGTTCAAGGCAGAGTACAAGGAGAAGGTCGGCGAGGAGTTCCCTGTAGACCCCAAGCAGCAGCTCATCGGCGCTGTCAAGGCAGTTTTCAGAAGCTGGGATAATCCCCGTGCAAATGTTTACCGCCGTGATAACGACATCCCCTACAGCTGGGGCACTGCCGTCAATGTCCAGATGATGGCGTTCGGCAACATGGGCGACGATTGCGGCACGGGCGTTGCATTCACCCGTGACCCCGCCACCGGCGAAAAGAAGCTCATGGGCGAGTTCCTCACCAACGCACAGGGCGAGGATGTTGTCGCAGGCGTCCGCACCCCAATGCCCATCGCACAGATGGCAGAAAAGTTCCCCGAGGCATTTGAGCAGTTCACCAATGTCTGCAAGATCCTCGAAAACCATTACCGTGATATGCAGGACATGGAGTTCACCGTCGAAAACGGCAAGCTCTACATGCTCCAGACCCGCAACGGCAAGCGCACCGCTCAGGCTGCACTCAAGATCGCATGCGACCTCGTCGACGAGGGCATGATCTCCGAGAGCGAAGCCGTTGCCATGATAGACCCGAGAAACCTCGACACCCTGCTCCACCCGCAGTTTGACGCTGCCGCACTCAAGGCAGCCACTCCCATGGGCAAGGGCCTCGGCGCATCCCCCGGTGCTGCCTGCGGCAAGGTCGTTTTCACTGCCGAGGACGCAAAGGCTTGGAACGACAGAGGCGAAAAGGTCGTTCTCGTAAGACTTGAGACCTCCCCCGAGGATATCGAGGGCATGAAGGCCGCACAGGGCATCCTCACCGTCAGAGGCGGCATGACCAGCCATGCGGCAGTCGTCGCAAGAGGCATGGGCAAGTGCTGCGTCTCCGGCTGCGGCGATATCGTCATGGACGAGGTAAACAAGAAGTTCACCCTCGGCGGCAAGACCTATAACGAGGGCGACTTTATCTCCCTCGACGGCTCTACCGGCAACATCTATGACGGCGTTATTGCCACCGTCGACGCCTCCATTGCAGGCGAGTTCGGCCGCATCATGGCTTGGGCTGATAAATACCGCCGCCTGCAGGTGCGCACCAATGCTGACACCCCGCACGACGCCCGCAAGGCTCGTGAGCTCGGCGCACAGGGCATCGGCCTTACCCGTACCGAGCATATGTTCTTTGACTCCGACCGTATCGCAGCGTTCCGTGAAATGATCTGCGCCGATACGCTTGAGGAGCGTGTAGCCGCTCTTGCAAAGCTCCAGCCCATGCAGCAGGCAGACTTTGAGGGCATCTACGAGGCCATGGAAGGCAACCCCGTGACCATCCGCTTCCTCGATCCTCCTCTCCACGAGTTCGTTCCCACCGAGGAGGCCGATATCGAGGCTCTTGCAAAGGCACAGAACAAGTCCGTTGCACAGATCAAGGCGCTCATCGCCTCCCTGCATGAGTTCAACCCCATGATGGGTCACCGTGGCTGCCGTCTGGCCGTGACTTATCCCGAGATCGCCGCAATGCAGACCCGTGCGGTCATCAATGCGGCAATAAATGTTCAGAAGAGACACCCCGACTGGACCATGGTCCCCGAGATCATGATCCCGCTGGTTGGCGAGGTCAAGGAGCTCAAGTATGTCAAGGATGTCGTTGTCAAGGAAGCAGACGCACTCATCGCAGCCTCCGGCATCGAGATGAAGTACCTTGTCGGCACTATGATCGAGATCCCCAGAGCGGCACTGACCGCCGACGAGATCGCAACCGAGGCAGAGTTCTTCTCCTTCGGCACGAACGACCTGACTCAGATGACCTTCGGCTTCAGCCGTGACGACGCCGGCAAGTTCCTCGGCGCATACTACGACAAGAAGATCTATGAGAACGACCCGTTTGCAAGACTTGACCAGAAGGGTGTAGGCAAGCTCGTGAAGATGGCATGCCAGCTCGGCAGACAGACCCGCCCCGACCTGCACCTCGGTATCTGCGGTGAGCACGGCGGCGACCCCAGCTCCGTTGAGTTCTGCCACAAGGTCGGCCTCGACTATGTCTCCTGCAGCCCCTTCCGTGTCCCCATCGCCCGCCTCGCCGCCGCACAGGCTGCAATTAAAGACAGCAGGAACTAAGCAAAAACCCAGTAATATCAAGGGTTTTCAGGCTCTTAACTGCTGATTGCAAAACAATCAAATAATCGCTATTTTGAAGGCGTATCATCCCAAAAAGATGGTACGCCTTCTTTTTTTGTCTATTTTTATGTCGTGCAATTCCCCGTGAGTTGCACGGCATTTTTTGCTTGGAGGTTCGTTATGAAAAACTTTTTTCAACTTTTTTTCAAAACTACGCATAAAAAACGTTTTCTCGTGCTCTACCCCTTGAGGAACAAAACCTCAAGCGCCTTGACAACCGAATACACATTCAACAAGTACATTCCTGAACGGGGTTGAAAGCTCAGCCGAATGAAGGTACGCCAAGAACCACCTGCCCTTTGGGGTTATCACGGAAAGCAAGGTGGGTAGCGATTCCGAACTGTTCTGAAATATCCGATTGCTACGGATAAGGCGATGAAACGTGTCAGGGACAATGATACTTCTCTACGGAGCTGGCGGAGTACCCGGCAGAGGTGAAATTCCTATGAGTTCAGTTAGCAACTGAACACTTGTTGATTTCCTTTTACGCATTTGGGGGATGAGATCGAATTAAATGCGACCACGAAAGAACAAAGACATAGTGCTTTGTGTTTTCGTGGATCAAACGATTCAAATAATGAGAAAGGAGAAAGCAAAATGTCCCAATGTAACTCGATTGCTATATGTAATCAAAAAGGCGGTGTCGGTAAAACGACCACCACCGTCAACTTAGGCGTAGGCTTGGCAATGCAAGGTAAAAAGGTACTCCTTGTAGATGCCGATCCGCAGGGCGACCTCACAACTTGTCTTGGATGGCAAGATACGGACAATCTCCCCATTGCATTACCGGACAAAATGGTTGAAGTTATGCAGGACAAATGCAAAGAGCCAATGAAAGGTATTCTACATCATAAAGAAGGTGTCGACCTTATCCCCTCAAACAGCGACCTTTTCGATTTTGAAATCAGTCTTGTAACTGCAATGAACCGTGAAGCCATTTTGAGAAACTACCTGAACGAAGTAAAGCACAATTACGATTATATCATTATCGACTGCTCACCTTCGCTCGGTATGATGACTCTCAATGCTTTATCAGCGGCAGATAGCGTAATCATTCCCGTTCAGGCACATTACCTTCCGGCAAAGTGTATGACACAGTTGATGAGAACCATTACAAAGGTAAAGAAGCATATCAATCCAAAGCTCAGAATAGACGGTATTCTCTTAACCCTTGTAGACAACAGAACGAACCTTGCCAAAAGTACCATAGATGCTTTGCGTGAGAACTTTGGAAGTTATATCAAGATATATAACACCCACATTCCCATTGCAATCAAAGCGGCAGAGGTCAGTTCCAAAGGAAAAAGCATTTACGCCTACGAACCCAATAGCACGGTGTCTAAAGCCTACACCGAATTTTCAAAGGAGGTGTTAGCTGATGGCAGGAAGAAAGAGCGACTTCACTCTGCCCAAGTTCGATGATATTTTCTCGACTCAGGAAATGAGAGATGATGAAAAGCTCGCTAAAATCCGAGATATTCCCTTAGAGCTGATCGTCCATAAGCTCACCACCTTGCATTGATATAATAAATCTATTATATTTTACAGAAACGAGAGCTCTTATTGAACGATTTGAAATCTCTTATAATAGGGTATTTCATATCTACATAGAAGCGATAAGAATTCAGGTTGTGAAAAATAAAGTTGAAATCTTCTAATGTTAAACCAACCTTGAATCCTATTATAGAGGGCAAGATACAAAAAAGATACAATTATATGTTATAATAAAATCAGAGGTGAACGAAGTGAATAAAATTTTAATTGTTGAAGATGAGCAGTCCATAGCCGAAATGGTTAAACTGTGTCTTTGTAAAAACGGATATATGTGTGAAATAGTGAATGATGGAATGGCTGCAACCCAAAAAATTGAAGAAAAAAGATATGATTTAATATTACTTGATATTATGTTGCCTGATATTGACGGATACGATCTAATAGAATATATCAAACAGTTTGATATACCTGTTATTTTTGTTACTGCCAAAACTTCCGTGCCTGATAGAGTAAAAGGGTTAAAACTTGGTGCTGAGGATTATATTTCAAAGCCGTTTGATTTAGAAGAATTATTGGCACGTGTAGCTACTGTACTCAGAAGATTTCATAAGACTGATAATATCCTTGAAGTTGGTAAAATCAAAATTGACACTCTGGAACGCACCGTTCTGCTAGACGGAGAACTTGTAGTTTTACCTGCCAAAGAATATGATTTATTATTGTATTTGGTACGGAATAAAAACATTGCATTATACAGAGAAACCATTTTTGAACAAGTGTGGCAAGAACCTTATCTTGGAAATACTCGTACAATAGATCTCCACATTCAAAGGTTGAAGAAAAAACTTGATTTAGGCGATGCCATTGAAACAATATATAAGGTTGGATACAAATTTAGAGCGGAGAAATTAAAATGAAATTATCATATAAATTTTTTTGCATAGCATATATCATCGTTCTCCTTGCGACGGGTGTTGGCGGGATACTTATTATCAATAATGTAAACAATACTCTTTGGAATATGCAAGTAGAACGTGTAAAGACCACCGTAAACTATGTAGCAGACAGTTTTTTGGCTTTCGCAGATGTTTCTTCTTACAGCGAAATAACCGGAACGCATAAAAACAATATAGTCCGTCAAATAAAGGATTCTTTAGATAATTCCGTGGTGGAGATTGAAATACATACATCACAAAATGCAACAAGTGAATATACGGAGATTGATGACAACAAGTGTGTATCTCAGTTTATTAAAAAGGATGACCTAATCCTTATGGAATCAGTATGCAAAATTGGCACCGAAGCAGATGTTTATTATCTCGTTGTTTACTCGGATTTCACGGAAATACAAAAACAATGTGGTTTGTTTTGGAACAGTTATGGCATTGTCGTTTTTATTATATCTGTTATAAGTGGATTGTTGATACTTGCCTCAGCGAAAAAAATAACAAAACCTTTGAGTTTACTTACCAAAGTTTCGGATGAGGTCGCATTGGGCAACTATGGAAAAAAAGTTGATGTTAAAAGCTCTGATTACGAAATCGCTGCTTTATCCGAAAGTTTTAATTCTATGTCATTAGCTATTGAACAAAAAATTAAAGAGATCAGAGAAGAATCGGAAAAACGTAATATCTTTGTGGCTGATTTTACTCACGAAATGAAAACTCCGATGACGGCTATCATAGGATACGCTCAAATGTTACGTTCTTACGACCTGAATACAACGGAGAAAGACCAAGCAGCGGAAGCAATATATAATGAAGCAAAGCGTCTTGAAAAACTATCATTACAATTACTGGATTTATACGTGTTTCAAAATGAGCAGATAGAAATGGAAAAACTAAATCTTTTAACCATTGGAGAACAGTTAAAAGCCACTCTAAAACACTTATCCGAAAAGTACGATGTTTTATTTTCCATTGATTTTGATGATGAAACAATATGTGCAAATGGCGTGCTTTTGCTTTCACTTCTTTATAATTTAGTTGACAATGCTTTTAAGGCATCAGAACCTCAAACTACTGTTAAAATTTATAGCAAATCATCAAATGATATTGTTCGAGTTTTTGTCGAGGACAAAGGCAGAGGTATTGCAAAGGAAAATATTAAACTTTTAACCGAACCATTTTATCGTGAGGATAAATCCCGTTCAAGAAAATTTGGTGGTGCAGGTCTTGGATTGTCCTTGTGCAAAGAGATTGCAACACTCCACGGTACGGAGCTTTCTTTTGAAAGTGAAAAAGGTAAAGGAACAACTGTTTCCTTTAATTTGAAAAAAGGCGGTGAGGAAGGTGAATAAACTAAAGAAAATCGGTATATTTGTATTATTAATAATTTTGACTGTTTGTATTGTTTTTTTGCCGCAGCTTATGAGTGAACAAAACGAAGAAAAGTTGTTAAACCAAAAAATTTATTGGGACTACAACATACATGGTGGCACGAAAATAACAAGTAATCAGGTCGCTGAGCTTTATTATAATCGTGAGATACGTATTGGTACTTACAATGATGTTTCTTTAGATACAGAAAATCATGATCCATCCTTGATGCAAGAAAAGTCATTTGAATTATTTGAAACTGTTTTTGAAAACAATGAGCCTATTTGCGAACACATAAAAATGGTAATTACAAATGGAACACCACATTATTCTCAAAGTAGCACCTTAATCAAGTTAGATAATCAACCTATTGCACTAAATTTTATAAATGTGGTTATAACATCGGGCGATTTCGTGCTTGAATTCAATTATGAGGAAAAAACAAAAACATTAATATCCCTTTCTTGCCCTTCTTCATCTTACTACCTAAATTATGGACAGGAAGATCCATCATTTATAAATTCATTAGAGTTAGCGGTAAAAAACTATTATGAGAATCAATTAGGACTTGACATAAATGAGTATTATTATTTAGAGGAATGGGCATGTAAGAAAGATGATATAAAAGAATATTATACAGAGTTTGGAATTTTACAGTGTCCAATCGATGTAAAAGAAAAATAAAGATGATTACAGAATATACAATTTAGATACAGATTGATACAATTTACGATACAAGCCTCCCGTATGATTTGGTTATAGATCATACGGGAGGCTTAATTTATGGAAAAATTACGATTCTATATCAAAGCATAAGATTAAACCTCAAGATATTAATTGCAAAAAGAAAGGTAAGGTATGTTATGAGAATTTATATTAAAAAAATAATTAGTGTATGTATGTTGGTTGTATTGGTGTCTACTATGATGACAGGATGTTTTCCTACAACAGAAAATAAGCAAAACTCTAATTCTTCCTTATCGGGAGATAACTCATCAGGAGCAAATAATGAAAATGATACAAGCGAATTCCCAACGTACATTGAAGATACGGATATTGAAAAACTTACAATTAAAGCAAATGTAAATATTCCGGCCGATTTTGATATTAATCAAAAAATGTCAATCGTTTCTGCAAAACCTGTGACTTGGGACAGAGAAAATATTGTTTCAGGATTATCTGACGGACGTCAGGTTGTAGATGAATCTTCAGGAGAAAATACCGGACCGGATGACATTTACTACTCCTATACTTTTGATGACAATTCCAAATTAACCTTCTTTTTAGGAAGTGTATCTTATTACACAGAGAAGGAGGTGGAGTTTAACTACACTTATTATTTCGATAATTATAAAAACTTTAAGGACGATGATACTCTTAAGAGTATGTTTAGCGATAAAAATATAGATGGATTTGAAAAAAGTGACGCTGTATACAATGCAAACCAGGTTATATCCTTGCTTGAGATTGATGATATTCTTGGAGAACCACAAATCTATTCAATGGATGCAGCTTCTGTAAATTTCCTTCAAGACGAATATGACGTGAGAGATAAATATGGCGAAAAAGTCAGCAAATGGAATTCAGAACAGGATGCATATCTTTTGGTCTATCCGGTTCTTTATCAGAATATTCCTTCGTTATACATGAATGCTACCGGTGAAAATGAGTTAATAACATCACCAAGGGTCTATTTTGTTTACGGAAAAAACGGGTTGATTACATTTTATGTATCAGGAATTTTTGATGTGACAAACACAATCCAAGAATCTTATATTTGTTCTGCATTAGATGCTGTTCAATATGTTAAAAATTCTTTTGAAAATATTATTTTAGATAATGAAATCGAAATTACAATGATCAAGCTTGGATATATAGCAAGATACGATTTTGATAATATTAAAGAATGGAGAATTGAGCCTGTATGGTTTATCGACGGAAAATATGGAAAATGTAAAAACTCGTTATCTGATATCATAGATATAAAAGAGAATTTAGAAGGCCAAAATTATACCACAATAATTAGTGCGGTAAGCGGCGAAGCGATCCCTTTGGTTTCCATCGGAGGATAATAGTCTTATGAAGAGTTTGTTTGTATCAAGCCTAAAAAGGGCATTTGTGTCAAAATGGTATATCGCTTCAATTATCGCCACGGTATTCATGTGTTATGTCAGTTCTCGTGAATATATTGATGGGATTGGAACAAATTCAGTGTATACCATTGATTTGATGATTCATCTGGGAATGTTCAAAAAAGTAATGGTTTTCTTTTCTTCTATTCCTTTTGTCACAGTTTATTGTCAAGATTGCAATTCGGGTTATATAAAATCGATTATTGTGCGCAGTGGCGAAAGAAACTATGCATGGTCAAATGTAGTAGTATGTGCACTTTCCGGATTCACTTCAATATTTGTGGGAATTATGACTTATTTTGGTATGCTTTCGTTTTTCTGTCCACCACAGCCATACGAAACCCCGGATGTTTATAGCTATATAGCGTTAAACAGTCCTATTTTATATGTATTTCTAATTGTCAGTGTGTTTTCATTATACGCCACAATGTGGACAATTGTAGGACTAACCTTTTCATCGGTTCTTCCGGACAATTATGTTGCACTGGGTTCACCTTTGATTTTTGGTTATCTTTTAGAAGAAATGACACTTGGTTTACCTCCGTATTTAAATTTATATAATCTGAGCCATTGTTTTGCCGTGTTTGATAAATCACCTCTGTTGAATTGCTTTTATACAATAGGCGTATTTATTTTAATAATGGCAATATCAGGTTGTATTTTTTCACATTTTGTAAAAAGGAGGAGTAGAAATGAAATGGTTTAAATCTATTTTTTCCATAGTATTACAGAATTTTAGAAAATGGAAATACGACTGTCGAATATGGATAGCTCTATTCATTGTGTTAATTTTCATTCATTCTCTTACAAAAGGGCTTTCTGATATTTGCGATTACACAGGTGTAAAATCATCGCCGTGGATATTTCCTTTTTTATATATGCAATATTATAAAAAAATGTTGTTTTTCTTCCCTTTGATTTTGATTTTCAGCAACGCTCCGTTTATTGATAAAAATCAGCTCTATGTACTTATCAGAACAGGCAGAAATAAATGGTGCATTGGTCAAATGCTTTATATTGTGGTTGCATCTGCTCTGTACTTTGCCTTTGTTATGGTGTTCTCTATTGTATTAAATTTAGATTGTATAGAGTTCACGGGAGAATGGGGCAAATTGCTCAATACACTCGCCAATACAACTATGGGGACTAAATTCCAGTTAGGATTCAGTCCTGAAAGAAATGTTATTAATATGTTCTCTCCGATTAGTGCGATGTGGTTTACATTTTTACATTCTTGGATTTCCGGAGTGATACTTGGTTTTGTAATATTTCTGTTCAATATGAAAATAAAAGGTAGCGGAACTTTTTTGGCATCATTTTTGCTTGTGTTTAGTGCGGTGGCAGCAAAACAAACTTCATTAGTAAAAATGTCTCCGGTGTCTTGGAGTACCTTGAATTATATACAATTAAAACCTAATGATGGACTACCAAGCTATGGATATATAACTGCGTTCTATATGATTATGCTGTTAGTGTTGTTTGTAATAATTCTGTACTCTTCAAAAAGATACAACTTTGATAAAGAACTAAAAAGATAATGGAGGTGGCATTATTATGTGCGTTGCAATAAAAATTGAAAATGTCAATAAATCATTTGGAGAAACAGTTGTCCTTTCAAATGTAAATATTGAGTTCGAGAAAGGTAAAGTTCACGGACTGATAGGTAGAAATGGTAGTGGTAAAACTATGCTGATGAAATGTATTTGTGGTTTTGTACCACTATCATCCGGACAGATTATGATAAATGGAAAAACATTAAAGAAAGATTTTGATATGCCGAAAGACATTGGCGTTATTATTGAAACCCCCGGCTTTTTACCATCCTATAATGCATATAAAAATTTGAAATTCTTAGCAGATATACAAGGAAAAATCTCAAAGCAAGAAATCTATGACGCAATAAGTAGAGTAGGTCTTGACCCTAAAAGTAAAAAACACGTTGGAAAATATTCATTGGGTATGCGTCAGCGTCTTGGTCTTGCACAGGCTATTATGGAAGACCCTGATATTCTTATCCTTGATGAGCCTATGAATGGTTTGGATAAAGATGGCGTTGCAGATATGAGAAATTATTTACTCGACTTAAAAGCGAGTGGAAAGACAATTTTGATAGCTTCACATT
The DNA here is from genome assembly GCA_934597175.1 of uncultured Oscillospiraceae bacterium. Lineage (GTDB taxonomy): Bacteria > Bacillota > Clostridia > Oscillospirales > Oscillospiraceae > F23-B02. The sequence goes on from CAKTQR010000015.1 coordinate 15,808, forward strand.
CAGCAGAAGATATTGATGTGTTGTGTGACACAGTTCACGAGATGGATAAAGGTGTGCTTACTACCATAAGGTCAGGAAAAGAATAAGATTTGATGTTTGGCAGAGAAACTTAACAATTTAATCTTGGATAGGAATGCACAGAACGCTTGGTTATAGTCAAAATATTAAAATAGACGTTAATCAGAGTTTGAAGAAGCAGTCAGTATAATTGACGCACCTGATACGATTGATCAAAGCGAAGATAAGCTCCTGATAACTTCTTTCGTACTGACGATAGAAGATACGAAGAAATATATGTATAGCATAGATACAAAAAAGAGAGTTCACCGATGGAAAAACATCACCGTAAATCTCTATACATAAAGGAATCCCTGCTCAGTTTTGAGTAGGGATTTTTGCTGTGAAAATAGGCATTTTTAACTTTCTTTTATTACTTGTTACACAGGCAGCTATTAAAGAGCAGGCTGAGAAGTAATAATAAGCTATGCACTAAAATCCCGTATCCCACCGGATACGGGATTTTTCATATATTGCAGCGCATGGAATGATGTGGTATGATGTAGAAAAACAGACGATTATGACGCAGAGAGGAGCTCACATGATGAATTTTAATGAAGTGATAAGCAATGTTGACGACCTGATAAACGGCTATGTTTTGAGGGACGGATTCATTTTCAAGGCTATTGACGAGCCGACAAATGTGTTCGATGCGATCGTCATAAGAAACCCGCCGGAGCGAGTGCCTGCGATGCTGGGCCGTCTGCGTGAGCGAAACTCGGAGGATGACCGCACTTTGGCAAAATGGCTTCAAAAAGCGGCGGAGCACAACGGCTTTTATGTGCTTGGGGTGTGAGCCAACTAAGGAGAGAAGCAGGAAGTGCCGAGATTTGATAGGAATAACGCAGATGAGCTAAGAACGCTTATCTACAATAGCTGCGCCCACGATGCAAAAGTTGAGAGCGTCGGGTATAAGTGCGGCGAGGACGAGCTGAAAATCAGGCTATTCAATCCCATTTTAAATGTTAAGCTCGACCTTGACTTTCACGATGTTGAGCTGGCTTTTGCTGTTAAAGGCAAGGAACATGGCAGCCCTGACACGCTCATCTCGCTAACCGTGGAGGATAATTTTTCGTACCTGCAAGCGCAGCTTAAAGACAACAGCGCCTACTCGGAAGACTCGCTTTACCTGCTGCTTCAAATGTTCTCCGGCGGCGAGCTGCATGTCGTAGCAAAAGAAGTTACCGCCGAGGTCACAATGTAATAAACAATGTGCTGCCCTTCCTCAACACCTTGTTCCCGACCAATGTCGTCGCTGGCGAGTGAAATATAGCACAACCAACAAGAGCAGATAGGCATTGCGCCTATCTGCTCTTGTTGGTTGCGAATGATGATTCGACGGATTGCCCGAAAGCCTATTTGAAGAACGAGTATTTATCTTCCTCCTGCTTGGCTTTCGCCTGCCGATACAGATCTTTCAGGGCGGGCTGATCATAGTCTGTATGGAACTGACGGTTGACAAATCCACGGATAAGTCCCCAGTTCCACTTGTGCCCATCCCGTAAGCGTATAAGCGTTTCGCTTAACGCCGAACTAGATTCCTCCATAACAAACCATCTCCAATTTAAGAATATTATTAGTAGAAACAGGCATTGAAAATAATAGCACTATTAGCAATAAAATTCCACAGCAAAAAAGCAATTTCTGCCTTTTGCACGACAAGTTCGACAAGAATTTGTGCAAATTGCTAAAATTTTCTGCGCTTATCATTAGCAAAATGTGGTCACGCCTCTCATGTGTTGACGAAATCATGGGGGAAATGGTAAAATAATAAAACAGCAACTCTTGCGAGTCAACCATGTTGACGGTAGCTGTGAAAATTAGCGACCGATGCTTAGCTGCATATTGCCACTACAATAAGTAAATGTTTTTTAAATTAAACGATATAGGAGTAGAGACATGAATTTTGACTTTCTTAAGGGGCTTCAAGGCTTGGGATACATTTACGAAAATTGTACCAACGCCGAAAAGCTTGCCATGACTATGCCCGTGCAAAGTGTGTTTACCTCACGCAAAAGTGCCGAGCAGCTTGCCAAATTCATTTACATCGCCGCACACAACCAGGTGATGGACGGCTTGTCATTTGCCGACATACTTGCCGATAGGGCCGTTCGTGATTATGTCACCAGAGATGTTTTGAATGCATTTCACTATATTAGGAAAAACGGGAACAGAGCTGTTCATGGCAACGATGATGAGACACCGGAGGAAGCCGTTAAGGTGCTTGAGGATCTTCATTTTGTCGCCGGTGAGACTGCGTACATGTTGGGCTTGATAGATGATTACCCCAGGTTTGAGGAACATATCGGGACTTTTCCGGATGCGAAGTTTGCGCCGATTGAAGATGTTGATTCTGTTGCAAGGAAAATGTTCCTTGAGTATATTGAAAAGAATGATCCTCAATTGAAGCGAGAGCATTATTACAGTCGCCGCGTCGACGAATTGTGGAGTGAATTCGATGCCGTAACATCGTCTTACTCCTTTGCTCCCGGCGATGTTGATTTGAATGAAAGGCTTGAGTTTAAGACCAAGCCGGTGCACGAAAGCACACTAAAATATATCCAATCCCACTTCGCCTTTTTGGGGATCAGAGCCATAAAAAAGCTTCGCGGAGAACTGGACGGGGAACTCAAGGACAGAGACCTGAGCTTTTCCGGCGATCTCACCATATACGGCGAGAACGGATATACGACTGCCGACCCGACGAAGTTCGTGTATGGCATACTGCAAGATCTTCCTACAGCGGAAGGGTTTAAAATCGAAAGTAAATACTACGGCCCTTCGGTAGCGCCATGGTTTGAGGTGAATAAAAAGGAAGTCGAAGAGGAGTTTTACAAGGGCATCGAGCAGCTTGGTGAAACCGAAATGTTCAGCTACTCGGTCTTTGAGTTCCTTTATAACCATGGTGGAGGCTGGATAGACAAGTTTGAAAACGGAGGCTGGATCGAGCTAACGGATCGGTATACGGAGAAAATTCTGGATAGAGAATTTGATTCCGACTGGTGGTGCTGGAGTTTTGACTTGGATGTCGAATTTGACTTCGAGAAACATTCCGCAATACTTAATGCTCTGCATGATTGCGTTCGCAGGCACATTCCTGAGGATCAGATTGCGTATTGCGAGGAAGCTTGGGCAGACGGCGATGTTGGCATCCTTTGTAATTCCGTCGTGTGGTATCCCCGAAAGCTGCGCATAGTCCAAAATTTCTTGGATGAGGTAAATGAGATATTAAAGCCAATCATGGGTGAATGCAGCGGCTGCGGGCTTGAAAGCAAATGGTATATAACTGGACCTGAATTTGCCGTTGCATCTTTGGAGTGGACAAAGGACGGATTCAAAATCACCGGAACCGAGCTGTAATGACCTTTTGGAGATACTTAAATGCGGGAACAACTGCTTAAATGCAGACGGAAAAGAAATCAAAAAGGAGATAACAGAATGGCGACTACATTTCGAAAATTAAGCGACACCATAAGTGTGGGCAATGAGGATGAGAGACTGATTCTCGTTAACAACGAGTGGACATTCAGACTGCCGATGGGGTTTAGCTATAAGGTCGACAGCGAGTTTGACGGCGGCATCAAAATAGGCGTGGATTTGTCCGGCAGCATCAAGCCCTTAGTGATCAAGGGTTTGGAAAGTGACGGCCAATACTTGTTCGATTTTGCATTGCAGAAATACTACAACTTAACCGGTGAGTATTACACCGCTATTGACTGCAAATATGATGACAGAGTCAGTGAGTCGAACAAATCTCAAAGAATAATCGTTGATGATGACGAGCTGTATGTTGATATCATCGTTATCACTACATTTTTGTTTGGTGCGGATGTTCGAATCAGAGTCAGAGGGGATGAAATCGCTCCTTTTGATTTTTGCGCAGTGATAGATAACCTCCTCATTGATAATGAGGATTGGAAGAAAGTTGTTTCGACTTTGAATGAGATTGCCGCCTCAATTTGCCTGAAATCCTCGGAAGCAAAAATCGGGACGACCGCAAGCTCTTACAAAAAGAAATCACGGTCGACTTCTGATTTTGTCACTGAGGGGACTGTTCTACTGAGGTACATAGGGTCAAACCCGGATGTGGTGCTCCCGGACGGCATTACCGAAATTGCAGCCAATACATTCAGCGGAGGAAGTATAAGCTCAATTGTAATTCCTGAAGGGGTTACGATGATCGGCAGCAGAGCATTTGAAAATTGCAGCGAATTGGAAGAAGTTTCGCTGCCGTCCACTTTGGAAGAGGTGGGAGGTTATTGCTTTGCCGGTTGCCGCAAATTAAAGAGAATAAGCTTGGGGGAAAGAATAACCGGGATTCAAGGCAGCCTGTTCAGCGAATGTCTTGAATTGGAAAATGTTATTATTCCGTCCAAAACAAGATATATAGACTCATTCGCTTTTAAAAACTGCCGTCAATTTACCGAAATAGCGATTCCGGACGGAGTCCAATCTATCGGATTCTCCGCTTTTGCATATTGCTCGAATTTGGAGTACCTGTATATCCCCGACAGTGTCACGGAAATTCGGGACAACTTTATGGGCAACACGCCGTTTGACGGATGCGATCTTCTTGTTGTTCACTGTCCCGCCGGGTCTGAAGCGGAGAATTACTGTATCGGACATGGGATGGACTATGTGATCGATGATGAGCCAATAAAACCCATAAAAACAACTGGCGCAATAAAATCCGCCGCAAAGTCAACGATAAAATCGGTGAACGATGAAGCTGTGTCTGCTGCACTTATGGGAACGAAAATCTCCAGATACGATTACATATTAGGCGAAAATGGCGTGCTTGAGAGGTATTTTCCTGATGAGGATGACGATAGATACATAGAGAGAATTATTTTGCCGGATGGCATCTCTGCTATCGGGAAAGAAGCTTTTAGAAGTAAAACTATTGTATCCGTTGTTATTCCGGAAGGGGTTGAGACTATCGGAGAATCTGCGTTTGCTTTTTGCGATAGGCTGGAGACAGTTATATTGCCAAACTCTTTAAGAACAATTGGCATAGATGCATTCTCCATGGATGACAACCTAACAAGCATTGTTGTACCTGAGGGTGTCGAGACAATTGGAGAAAACGCTTTTTTGGGTTGCAATAGCTTGGAAACGGTCGTGCTTCCGAGCACGCTGAGGGAAACAGATGCATTCGTGGCTTGTGATAATATCAAAGATATCTACCTTCCGGACTCGGCACTTTCTGCCGATAATCTGGATTATCTGATAGGAAATCTTCCTAATGGCGCAGTGATCCATACGGATCGAGGCTGTGCTGTAGAAATGATCGCAAAGGAATACGATTATTTCGATTTTGAGGTCGTCTATGAGTAAGCACCGGTAGCAAACGGGAAAGGCCTACACAATCAAACAGATTTTTGCTCAAAAAAATAAGCCTTATGCATTATGAAAAAAGCGCTCGTCGGGGCGCTTTTTTCGCATGCGGCGTATATTTTTGTACAAGCTGGCATATATTAGCTGCAAAAAGATGCGGAGGGTGCGACATGAAAATTGATTGGAAAAAGCTTGCGCTGGCGGTGGCGATACCGCTTGCGGTCGGTGGGCTGTCGGCACTTTTGACGATGGACAACATGGTCATGTTCGACGCCGTCAAAAAGCCGCCGCTATCCCCGCCAAAGTGGCTGTTCCCGGCGGCATGGACGGTGCTGTATATCCTCATGGGCATTGCGTCATATCTTGTGTGCACCGCAGATGCGCCGTCGGGTAAGAAGCGAGCAAGCCTCATCGTCTACGCAGTTTCGCTCGTGTTCAACTTCCTGTGGAGCATCATTTTCTTTAACCTCGACAACTACCTGCTCGCCTTCGTGTGGCTGTGCGCACTGTGGCTGCTCATCGTCATCGTGACGGCGCAGTTTTTCGGCATACGCAGGACGGCAGGCCGGCTCATGCTGCCGTATATCCTATGGGTCAGCTTCGCCGGTTACCTAAACTACGGGATATATCTGCTAAATTGAAGTTGTAAAAACGCAAAGAAGATGGTAATATCAAGGCATAAACATAAAGAAGGTGCGATATGAGCAGATTTGACCGTGAATACCTCGAATTGCTGGCGGAAAAGTACCCCGATGAAGCGTCCGTGTGCTCGGAGATCGTAAAGCTTCGGGCGATAATGGCGCTGCCGATGGGCACGGAGCATTTTATCAGCGACCTGCACGGCGAGTACGGCGCAGTGCGGCACATCCTCAACAACTGCTCCGGCGTTATCCTCGAAAAGGTGTGCAAGCTGTTTGAAGCCGAGATAGGCGAGGAGGCCTGCCGCAGCCTGTGCACGCTGATATACTACCCCCGTGAAAAGCTCAGCGCCATGCGTGAAAAGGGCGAGCTTACCGACACGAAGCTTCGTGACTACCTCAAAATGCTGCGCACACTTGCCGAGACGCTTTCGAGTAAATACACCCGAAACTATGTGCGCAGACAGATGCCCGAAAAGTGGAGCATGGTGCTCGACGAGCTGCTGCACATGCAGCGGGATGAGTATTCAAATCAGGTGCGCTACCACGAGGTGCTGCTTGAATCGATAGTCTCGACCGGTGCTGCCGACGAGGTGATAGTTGCGCTTGCCGACATCATAAAGCGGCTTGCCGTTGACAAACTGCACATAGTCGGCGATATCTTCGACCGAGGACCCGAGCCTGCCAGACTCTTGGATGCCCTGATGGAGCACCCAAATATCGATATACAGTGGGGCAATCACGATATCCTCTGGCTCGGTGCGGCGGCGGGCAGCCCCGCCTGCATATTCACCGTTTTGCGCATCGCCGTTACATATGACAACATGGACATCATCGGCCGCCGCTACGGCATTTCGCTGCGTCCGCTCATGGCATTTGCGCAGAAATACTACGGCGCATCGGACAAGGAAACGCTCAAGCTTGCGCTGCACACGCTCGGCTTCAAGCTCGAAGGCAGGATAATAAAGCGCCACCCGGGCTACGGCATGAACTCACGCCTCATGCTCGACAGGGTCGATTTCGGCAGCAACACCGTCGTTCTCGACGACGGCGTTTACCCCATGAACACCGACAAGTGGCCGACCATCGACAGGGACGACCCATACAGCCTCAATGCCGACGAGCAGGCGCTCATCGACGACTATGTCGGCGTGTTCCGTGAAAGCCGCCCGCTGCGCCGCCACATGGATTTCGTCTACCGCTGCGGCAGCACATATCTTTGCTGCAACGGAAATCTCCTGTATCACGGCTGCATCCCCATGACCGCCGACGGCGAGTTTGCCCGGGTGCGGCACGGCGGCAAGTGGTACTCCGGCAAGGAGCTTTTGGACTATGCCGACACGATAGTCAAAAGCGCATGGGCAAAGCACGATGAGTCTGCGCTCGACATGATGTGGTATCTCTGGTGCGGCAACGACAGCCCGTTCTCCGGCAGGGTGTTCCACACCTTTGAGCGTGCCGTTGTCGATGACAAAAGCACATGGGCAGAGCCGAAAAACGCCTACTTCAGCTTTTGGGAGGACGAGCGGGCGGTGCGCATGATACTCAACGAGTTCGGCCTTGACCCCGACAAGGGGCATATTATAAACGGCCACACTCCCGTCAAGGCGGGCAAGGGCGAAAGCCCGGTCAAGGCCGGCGGCAAGCTGTTTATAATTGACGGCGGCTTCTGTGAGGCGTATCAGAAAACGACGGGCATAGCCGGCTACACGCTCGTTTATAACTCCCACGGCATGAAGATCAAGGCGCACAGACCCTTTGAGGGCATCGCCAAAGCCATTGACGAAAATGCCGACATCGAGTCCGAGGCCGAGCAGGTCGAGCGCTTTGCCCGCCGCAGGTATATCGCCGACTGCGACGACGGCTTGCGCCTGCGCAAGCGCATCGAGGCGCTCGAGGCGCTTCTTGAGGCGTATCGCTCGGGCGAGCTTCAATAGCTTGCACTTTCCGTGAGCATGTGATAGAATGTGCAGCAGCGGAATGAGATAAACGAAATTTCCAAATAAAACGGAAAGAGGTAGATACAATGAAAACAGGTAAGATACTCGTCGTATCGCTCGCAGCGGTGTTCTGCGTGTTCCTTTCGGCCTGCGGCTGCTCCAATGAGGAAGCCGACCGCATAAAGGATCCCATCCCCACGGCGACCGCAACGGTTGAGCCCACCGTCGAGCCCACCGAGACGCCCGCACCGGCAAAGACCAATCCGAGCTCCGGCTTGACCACGAAGCCTAGCAGCGGCACTTCCGACAAGAACAATACCGGAAGCTCCACAGGCAGCAATACAACTACTGCAACTCCCGCCCCGACTGCTCCCGAGATAGTCGTGCCCGAAAACACGCCCACACCCCCGAGAAGAACCTCGTCGAGCAACCTCAGAGTTGACTGAAGAAATAAAGCCCCACAACCGCCGTTGTGGGGCTTTCAGTCTGTCAAAGAACTAATGAAAATAGATGTAGCATGTAAAACCCAATACGCAGCAGGGGGAGCGTGAGGGGGACAAGGTCCCGCCTCAAATTTGATTATAGCCATCAAAAACGCCTGTAAAGGCTTTTTGACGAGCATAGCGAGATTTTTCGTGAAGCAAGGCTTCACAAAAAATGTGGCGTGTTTTGAAGCGAGTTAAAGAAGTCAAAAGACTTTTTTTGACTCGCTGAAAACCCCACAACCGGCGTTGTGGGGTTTTCTATACATATTAATATATTAATATAAAAAGTCTGTGAAAATGCACAAATTAGCGATTGACGAAAAAGCTGATTTTGGTATATAATAAGGCGTATGACTTGACAAGTTGTATAGATTTGAACTTGATGTATAGCTCATAAAAATCGAGGGACAGCTAATGGGTATAAAGGCGTTGAACAGAAAGCTCTATAAGGAGTACGGCGGCAGGGTGAAAGCCACGCTTGAGGACAACTGCATCGTGCTGCGTGGCTCGTTAGATAGGTGGGAGGATGTCGTGGCGGCAGGCTTGATGTGCGCAAAGCCGCACTCAAAGTGCCATGTCGTGAACGATATCGTTTTTACCGGGGCTGAGGAGATACCCATGCGCATGCCCGAACTCCGTGACACGGCGCTTGACGGAGATAAGCCCGATGTGCTCATAATCGGCGGCGGCATCTCAGGCTGTTCGATAGCAAGGGAGCTTACGAGGTATAAGCTCGATGTGCTGCTGCTTGAAAAGGAAGCAGACCTTGCCCTCGGCGCTTCCGGCCGCAATGACGGCGAGGTGCACCCGGGCATCGACCTGTCCCGTGGCTCTTTAAAGCATAAATACATACGCCGTGCAAACAGAATGTACGACAGGGTCTGCTCCGAGCTTGATGTTCCTTTTAAGCGCACGGGGCAGTATGCCTGCTTTGGCAAAAAAAGCTGGCTCGTACCCGTGTGGCTTTACGCCATGTGGCGCAGATTTTACGACGGCATCGAGGATACCCGCATAATCATGGGCGACAAGCTGCGTGAAAAAGAGCCCGAGATAAACGAGGACATTGCTTTTGCGCTTTCTAACCCCTCGTCCGGCAGCGTGAGCCCGTATAATCTCGTCATCGCCTATGCCGAGAATGCGGTGCATAACGGCGCAAGAGTGTCGCTCAATACCGCTGTTACCGGCATGCAGGTCGAAAACGGCAGGATCGTCTCCGTTGAGACCAACAGGGGAACTATCTACCCCAAGCTCGTCATAAACTGCGCAGGCGTGTTCTCCGACGAGGTCGCCCGCATGGCAGGCGACAGATTCTTCTCGATACATCCGAGGAGAGGTACAAACTCCATTTTGGATAAGAAAACCGGCAAGCGCTTTAATGCGATCGCCTCCATTGTGGGTGCAAGCACACCCGGCAAGACCCACACCAAGGGCGGCGGCATACTGCACACGGTGCACGATAATCTGCTCGTCGGCCCGGACGCTGTCGAGACCTACGAGCGGGAGAACACCGCAACGAACGCCGACAGCATCGAGCGGGTGTTCGCAAAGCAGAAGATAACCATGCCCGAGCTTTCCGAGCGGGATATAATCACATACTTCACCGGTGTCCGTGCGCCCACATACGAGGAGGATTTCGTCATCGAGTGGGGCAGAAAAACGAAGAACATTTACCATGTAGCCGGTATCCAGTCCCCGGGACTGACCACCGCACCCGCTGTTGCCGAGGATGTGGCGCTTGAGGCTGCCGCTTGGCTGGAGGCGGAGGAAAACGAGGCGTTTGACCCCGTTCGCCATGCCCCGCCGCACCTGGCTGCGATGAGCGATGCCAAGCGGGCGGAGCTTATTGCCGAGAATCCCGATTACGGCGTCATCATCTGCCGCTGCGAGGAGGTAAGCCGTGGCGAGATACTCGACGCACTCAACTCACCTATCTGCGTTCCGACCGTTGACGGCATCAAAAAGCGCCTGCGCCCCGGCATGGGCCGCTGTCAGGGTGGCTTCTGCTCACCCTTGGTGACGAAAATCATCGCCGAATATTTAGGCATACCGCTTACCGAGGTCAGAAAGAGCTCTGCAAGCTCCCCGATAGTTTTCGGAAGCAGAAAGGGGGAGACGGCAGATGTTTGATTATGATGTAACGGTCATAGGCGGCGGCCCTGCGGGACTTGCCGCTGCGATATCGGCCTGCGATAACGGCGCAAAGGTGCTTGTTATCGAGCGTGAGGAGCGCCTTGGCGGCATGCTCAAGCAGTGCATACACGACGGCTTCGGCTTGAGCCGCTTCGGCGAAAGGCTCGCCGGACCGGAGTATGTCGAGCGCTTCATGAAAACGCTGTACGAAAAGGATATAGATGTCTCTCTGCACACCTTTGTCACGAGGGTCGAAAAGCTCGACGAGGGCTTTTGCGTCGTCGTTGTCAGCGGTGAGGGACTTAGAAAGATACATACAAAAACCTTAGTTCTCGCTACCGGCTGCCGTGAGCGCAGCGCAAAGCAGGTGTTTATCCACGGCACACGCCCGGCAGGAGTGTTCACCGCCGGAACGGCGCAGCATTTTACAAACAGGCTCGGCGTTCTGCCCACAAAGCGCTGCGTAATTTTAGGCTCGGGCGATATCGGGCTTATCATGGCCCGCAGGCTCACTCTTGAGGGAGCGGAGGTCCTGGGCGTTTATGAAATTAACCCCACACCCTCGGGCCTTACCCGTAACATCCACCAGTGCCTGCATGATTACGACATTCCGCTGCATCTGAGCCACACCGTCACACGGGTGTTCGGCGCTGACAGGCTGGAAGCGGTCGAGATAAGCGAGGTCGACGAAAACCTAAAGCCAATAAAGGGCACGGAAAGGCGTGTCGAGTGCGATGCGCTCATAGTCTCCGTCGGACTTATCCCCGAAAACGAGCTTGCCGAGAGCATCGGCGTTACGCTCGACCGGCACACGAAAGGTCCCGTCTGCGACGGTCAGCTCATGACCAATGTCCCGGGCGTTTTCTCCTGCGGCAATGCGCTTCATGTAAACGACCTTGTCGACTTTGTCTCCGCCTCCGGCGAGGAAGCGGGCAAAAATGCGGCGCTGTTTGCAAAAAAGGCGCAGCACAGGGTGGATATCCGCATCGGAAACGAGTTTTTGTACCTCGTTCCGCAGCAGCTCGACTTGGATTCGGACAATTCAAAGGTGACCTTCTACTTCCGATCGAAAAAGGTCATGGGCAAGAGCACGCTCCGCCTCAAGGTAAACGGCGTCGAGGTTTGGAAGCGCCGTTATCCCTTCCTCAGACCGCCCGAGATGCAGCAGGTGGTGCTGGATATGAATAAATTCGGACTGTCGGCTACCTCCGATGTCTGTTTTGAGATAGAGGGCGAGCAATGAAAGAATTTAATTGTATAGGCTGCCCCCGTGGCTGTTTACTCCATGTTGAGGAGGAAAACGGGGAGTTTACCGTTACCGGCAACAGCTGCGATAACGGCAGGAAATTTGCAATTTCCGAGATGACCGAGCCCAAGCGCACCATCTGCTCCACGGTCAAGACCGTGTTTGCCGATGTGCCGGTGCTGCCTGTCAGGGTGTCGGCGGATATCCCGAAGGACAGGATATTCGATGTCATGCGTGAGATAAACTCCGTTGTGCTCACGCAGCGCCTATCCGGCGGCGACACGGTGATCGAGAATGTTCTCGGTCTGGGTGTCAATGTAATATCAACGAGTAATGTATTATCAGAACATATACATATAAAAACGGAGGAGAGAACTAATGGATAGGCCGCTGATACTTACATACGATGTCGGAACTCAGAGCGCAAGAGCCATCCTTGTTGACAAGCAGGGAAGCATAGTCGATAAGGTTCAGATGAAATATGAAGAGCCTTATATCAGACCCCAGCCCGGTTGGGCAGAGCAGAAAACGGACTTTTACTTTGCTCACATGTGCGCCGCAAGCAGGGTGCTCATGGAGCGCAATCAGGACAAGGTCGGCGATATAATCGCCGTCGCCGTCACCGTCATCCGTGACACGCTGGTGTTTCTTGACGAAAATAACCGTCCCACCCGTGACATCATCCACTGGCTGGACGCAAGAAAATGCGAGTTTGACGATCCGTTCCCGTGGTGGAAGAAGATCGCCTTCAAGCTCATCGGTATGGACAAGGGCACGAAGATAGCCTACCGCACCTCAAAGGTCAACTGGGTGCGCATAAATCAGCCCGATGTGTGGGAAAAGACGAAGAAAATTGTCTGCCTGCCGGCATATCTCAACTTCAGAATGACCGGCCGCCTTGCCGACAGCCCCGCAAACACCATCGCACACATCCCCATGGACTATAAAAAGAAAACATGGATGACCGAAAACGACCTCACCCGCTGCATGTACGATGTTCCGCAGGAGAAGCTGTACGAGCTTGTACCCTCGGGCGATGTCATCGGCTATATCACCAAGGAGGCCGCCGAGCTTTCCGGCGCACCGGAGGGACTGCCCCTCATCGCAACGGGCGCTGACAAAGCCTGCGAGACGCTCGGCCTTTCGGTCGCAAGCCCCGAAAAGGCATCTATCTCTTTCGGCACAAGCTCGACTATAGAGATGTACTCGGAAAATTACTTTGAGCCGCAGCAGTTCCTGCCCTCGTACCCCTCGGTCATCAACAAGGCGTGGAATCCCGAGATCCAGGTGTTCCGCGGCTTCTGGATGCTCAGTTGGTTTATAAAGGAGTTTGCCGACAAGGACAAGGCCGAGGCTCAGGAAATGGGCATATCCCCCGAGGAGCTTTTAAACCGCCGTGCCGCCGAGATCCCCGCAGGCTGCAACGGCTTGATGCTCCAGCCGTACTGGACGCCCGATGTTCTAAAGCCCGACTCTTACGGCGCAATCATCGGCTTTTCCGATTACCATACGAAGTATCACATCTACCGTGCCATCATTGAGGGCATCTGCCTTGAGCTTTACATGTCCATGAAGGCCATGGAGCGCCGGGGCAAAAAGCACATCGAGGAGATATTCGTCGGCGGCGGCGGCTCAAAGAGCGACCTTGCCTGCCAGATACTTGCCGACACATTCGGCATGCCCGTCAAGCGCATCCACACGCACGAGGCCTGCTCCGTCGGCGCTGCCATGGTCGCATTTGTGGCAAAGGGCGAGTTTACCGGCTATGACGATGCGATAAAGAGCATGGTGCACGAAAAGGATGTGTTCACGCCCATCCCCGAGCATCACGATGTGTACATGAACATTTATAATAAGGTATACCGCAAGATATATAAGAATGTACGGCCGCTGTATGCGACTATGAACAACCTCAAGGAAAGGAATATGCTTTAATGAGTCACAAACCTTATAAGGGCTTTGAGCCCAAGTGGGTCGACACTCCCGCACCTGCTGACAGCTACCGCTCCATCTTCCGCTGGGGCGACCCCGAGTTTTTCAAATACCCCAAGGAATCGCTGTACAAGATGATGAAGGAGGTATTCAAGCTCACCGACGACGACTTCAGGGAGTACACCGACGACATCGGCTTTGACAAGGTCGATCTTTCCGACCACCCCGTGAAGCTTGCGCAGGAGCACCTTGACGCTCTGCGTGAGATAGTCGGCGACGAGGGCATCTCCACCTCCGATTACGACAGACTGTCCGTTGCCTACGGATTCACCGCATACGACATTCTGCGTCTGCGCCATAAGGTCATCGACTCCGTTCCCGATGTCGTCCTTTACCCCGACACCACCGAGCAGGTCGAGAAGATAGTCGCATACTCGACAGAGCACGACATTCCACTGTATGTCTACGGCGGCGGCAGCTCCGTCACCCGCGGCGTTGAGCCCGTCAAGGGCGGCATTTCGCTGGACATGCGCAGGAGATTCAATAAGGTCATTTCCTTTAATGAAATTGACCAGACCATCACCGTTCAGGCGGGCATGTCCGGTCCTGACCTTGAAAAGACCCTGCAGAACGCACCCGAGCTTTTCGGTGCAAAGCGTCAGTACACCTGCGGCCACTTCCCGCAGTCGTTTGAATACTCCTCCGTCGGCGGCTGGACGGTCACGAGAGGCGCAGGCCAGAACAGCACCTACTACGGCTGCATCGCCGATATCGTGCTGTCGCAGAAGTACGCCACCCCCATCGGCACTATCCAGACCAGCCACTACAGCCGTGAGGCATGCGGCCCCGACCTCAATCAGATAATGATGGGCTCGGAGGGCACATTCGGCGTGCTCACCGAGGTCACCCTCAAGGTGTTCCGCTGGATGCCCGAGAATCGCAAGCGCTTCTCTTACATATTCAAAACATGGGACGAGGCCATGAAGGCTGCCCGTGAGATGATGCAGCATGAATGCGGCTACTCGTCTGTTTTCCGCCTGTCCGATCAGGAGGAGACGAGCATGATGCTCAGACTGTACAATGTCGACGACACACCGCTGTACCCCATTCTCGACAAGCTCGGCTACAAGGATATGGAGCGCTGCCTGTTCCTCGGCTTTACCGACGGCGAAAAGGGCTACTCCAAGAATGTCGCAAAGAACATCCGCAAGATCGCCCTCAAGCACGGCGGCCTGCCGCTGACCGGCTATGTCACACGCAGCTGGGAAAAGGGGCGCTTTAATGACCCGTACCTGCGTGATACGCTCATGGACTTCGGCATTACGACCGATACCCTCGAGTGCACGGTCAACTGGTCTAACATGGAGCAGGTGCACCTTGATGTGCGCAAGGTCTGCCATGCGCTGCCGAACACCGTCGTCACCACGCATATGTCCCACTGCTACCCGCAGGGCGCAAACCTGTACTTCATCTTCCTTACAAAGATGCAGGATGAGAAGGCCTTCAAGGCATATCACACAACCATCCTCGACGCTATCCAGCGCTCGGGCGCATCGATAAGCCACCACCACGGCATCGGCAAGATGTTTGCCCCGTGGCTCGAGGGCTACATCGGTGAGAAGGAATACGGCGTGTTCAAGGTGCTCAAGAACTATTTTGACCCGAAGTACAACATGAATCCCGGCGGCACGATCGGCCTTGACCTGCTGCCCGAGGAGAAGAAGTTTGACCGTGACTACACCGATTACCTCGCACAGGACAAATTCGATTAATGCTAAGTCCAAACAAAACCGGCCTTTTTAAGCCGGTTTTGTTTCATTTTATATAAAATCGGGTTATTATTTATTGTTTCGTAGAACAATGTGCAAAAAATGCGCTATTTTTGTGCGATTTGATAGAAATGTTCTAGTTACCTTAAAAACCCGTTGATTTTTGTGTTAATTTGGTGTTAAATAATACTGTTGTGACGGATATATCTATCACAATGCAAAACCGATATCGGAGATATACTATGGATAAGTATATTTATGTGCTGTGCGCTGTCGGAGGACTTGCCTTCGGCGCTTTGGGAGCGTTTCTCACGGCGACCGTCAGCCGCCGCAGCCTGAAAACTAAATCGGACAGTATGGTCTCCGTCATGGGAACAAATATGCTGAGAATGCTTATCGATGTGGCGTTTCTGGCCTGTGCGTTTTTGGTGTGCAGAAGCTTTAAGCTGCCGCTTGTCGTCACCCTGATATCGGTCGCACTCGGCCTTACGGTGTTCGGGATGCTGTTCCTTAGGAGCATCGTAAAAAAGCTGAGCGAAAATAATGAATCCGAATCGGACGGAGGTGAGTGAGCTTGTCAGAGATTTGGAGCGAATATCTGGCACCGACAAAGACAATATACAGCATGTGGATAATCATGGCGGTGATTGTGCTGTTTGCCATCGTCTCGACCAGAAAGATGAAGGATGTTCCGGGTGTTCTGCAAAGCACGGCGGAAATGGCGGTCGGAGGACTTTTGGGCTTCTATGAGGAAATATTAGGGCCGAAAAGAACAAGACAGTATTTCCCGATGCTTGCAACATTCTTTGTGTTCATCGTGGTCTGCAACTATTGCAGTCTGCTGCCCGGCGCAGGAGAATATTTTACTATCCCTACATCTGTCCTTGCAGTAACCGCTGCGCTTGCGGTGATAGCGTTCTTTACCATCCATACAACCGGCGTTATGGCAAAGGGCTTAGGCGGATACCTTAAATCGTTCTTAACTCTTATGCTCCCGATATCGCTGCTGGAGCTTGTTACAAGACCATTGTCACTGGCCTTGCGACTGTACGGCAACATCTACGGTGAGGAAAGAGTTACGGAAACTTTCTACGGGCTTTTCCCGATCCTTTTGCCGCTGGTAATGAATGTTCTCAGCCTGCTGTTCTGTTTGATACAGGCAATGATATTCAGCATGTTGGTCGCAGTGTTCGTGGCGGAAGCAACCGAAACAGAGGAAGAAAAATAAATTGTTATATAAAAACGGAGGAAAACAATGGATTTAGTATACGGACTTATCGCATTGGCAGCAGCCCTTGCAATCGGACTTAGCACTATCGGCGCCGGTATCGGTCAGGGCATCGCAGCCAGCAAGGCGCTTGAATCTATGGCTCGTCAGCCCGAGATGAAGGGCAAGCTTCAGACCACGATGATCCTTGCAATGGGCATTATCGAAGCTCTTGCTATCTACGGTCTGCTCATGGCATTCATTATTCTCGGCTATATGCCCTGATTCCGGAAAAATAACTCATAAGGAGGACGAAGTATGGTCTGGAATATCGTGGGCTTGCAGATAAGCGTACCCGAATTTATTTGGACTATCATAAACTTCTTCCTTCTCATGTTCCTGCTTAAGACATTCCTTTACAAGCCTGTGCTGGGTTTTATGGATAAGCGTCAGGCTGCCATAGATGAAGGTATTGCAAAAGGCAAAGAGGCCGAGCGTGCTTTGGCTGAAAACAACGAGATGCTTAGCGCAGAGATAGTGCAAAGCGGAGCGGAAGCCCGCACTCTTGTTGCCGAAGCCAGAGAAGAGGCCGAAAAGGCGAAGGGCGAGGTGCTCACCGAGGCACACGCTAAGGCAGCCCAGATCAACAGTGAAGTTCGCAGCCGAGTGAAAGACGAGGAGGCGAACGAGCGTGCCGCCATTGAGGAGAGCATGCCCGAGCTTGTTGATGTGCTGACAAAGCGATTGCTGCACGGCGATGACAGCCTTACCGATCCCGAAACGGTCAAAAGCCTCATGGATGCCGAAAAGGAATGATTCATAATTACAGGACTCCGGGAAGGGAGGGATAGCATATGCTCGATTTCATAAAGAGCGTACCGGAAATAGTGTTCAGAATAATAAACTTTGTTATTCTTTTCGGCGCTCTGGGGTTTTTCCTGAGAAATAAGATAAAGGATACCTTTAGAAACAGAAAAGACCTGATCGGCAAAAAGATAAATGAATCCGAAAAAGCAATAGATAAGGCTAAAAACCTGGAAAAAGATGTTGAAGCAGCCCGTCAGCTCAATGAGCAGCGCAAGGCACAGATAATGCAGGGCGCAGCCGAGCAGGCGGAGATAAACAGCAAGGCCATTGCGGGCGCCGGTGAGGCGGAGGCAAGGACGCTTGTCGAAAACGCTTCAAAAAGCGAGGAGCATCTGCGTGAGGAGATGCGAAGCCGTGTAAGCGCCGAGACTATGCAAAAGGTTGCGGCGATAACGGCACAGGTACTGCGCAAGGGCGACTTTTCGCAGTCCAAGCAGGCTCTAAACGACAGATTTATAGAACAAATAAAAGAATTGGTATCGGCAATGCCGAGTGACATATTGAATATGAACGAACTGAAGAAACTTGACATTTCAATAAAGAGCGCAGAGCCCTTGAGCGACGAGGAAATGAAGAAGCTCACGCAGATCATCTGCGAGACCTTCATATCCTGCCACAACGAGGTCGATTCCGAGCTTATCGGCGGCGTTCAGATGAAGGTCGGCGACACCGTTTATGACGGTACGCTCGTCCATCAGCTTGACCGCCTCAGCCAGGATGTTGAGAACAACAGCCGCTCGAGCGATAAGCAGATGCAGGATATCGCCGAGGGCATCAAGGAGCAGCTTGCCAAGGTCAACGACGGCATCGATGTGTTCCAGACCGGCGAGGTCATCTCCGTCGGCGACGGTATCTGCCGTGTATCCGGCCTTGCCGACTGCATGGCAGGTGAGATGCTCGAGTTCCCGGGCGGCCTCAAGGGCATGGTCCAGGACCTCGACAAGGAGAATGTCGGCGTCGTCCTGCTCGGACCGTTCAGCCACATTCAGGAGGGCGACACTGTCCGCCGTACCGGCCGTATCATCGAAGTGCCCGTCGGCGAGTGCATGATAGGCCGTGTCGTTGACGCAATGGGCAAGCCAATCGACGGCAAAGGCCCCATCAAGGCAGAGCAGTTCCGCCCCGTGGAAAGCCCCGCACCCAGTGTGCTCGACAGAAAGCCCGTATCCGTCCCCATGCAGACGGGCCTTAAGGCTATCGACGCACTTGTTCCCATCGGCCGTGGTCAGCGTGAGCTCATAATCGGCGACCGCCAGACCGGTAAGACCGCTATCGCCCTTGATGCAATCATCAATCAGAAGGGCAAGGATGTCATCTGCATCTATGTTGCTATAGGTCAGAAGGAGTCCACCATCGCAGGCGTTGTTGAGAAGCTGCGCAGCTTCGGCGCAATGGATTACACCATCGTCGTCGCCGCAAACGCCTCCGAGCCTGCACCCATGCTGTACATCGCACCCTACGCCGGTGCGGCAATGGGCGAATACTTCATGTACAAGGGCAGAGATGTCCTCGTTATATACGACGACCTCAGCAAGCAGGCCGCCGCTTACCGTGAGCTTTCTCTGCTGCTCCAGAGACCGCCCGGAAGAGAAGCATACCCCGGCGATGTATTCTACCTGCACTCCAGACTTCTCGAGCGTGCAGCCCGACTCAGCGACGAGGCAGGCGGCGGCAGCATGACCGCACTGCCCATCATCGAGACGCAGGCAGGCGATATCTCCGCATACATCCCGACCAATGTCATCTCCATCACCGACGGTCAGATATTCCTCGAATCGGATCTGTTCCATTCGGGCGTCCGTCCGGCCATTAATGTCGGTCTGTCGGTATCCCGTGTCGGCGGCGCAGCCCAGATAGGCGCAATGAAGCAGGTCGCAGGCCGTCTGCGTATGGACCTTGCCCAGTACAGAGAGCTGGCATCGTTTGCCCAGTTCGGCTCTGACCTTGACAAGGCCACCCGTGACACGCTGCACCGCGGCGCTCGCATGACCGAGATACTCAAGCAGGGACAGTATAAGCCCATGTCCGCAGCAGATCAGGTCATCATCATCTTTGCCGGTTCCGAAGGCTACACCGACGATATAGAGCTTGGCGACATTGCCCGCTTCGAGTCCGAGGTCATAGATTATGTAAACCGTAACTACCCCGAGCTGCACGACGAGATACTCGGCGGCAAGAAGCTGAGTGCCGAGCAGCAGAAGAAGCTGCGTGAGTGCATCGAGGAGTTCAAAAAGACATTTTGATGAAGTTTAGCGAAAGGAGGGGCTACAATGGCTAATATGCGAGCGATAAGGACACGCATAAAAAGTGTCAAGAATACGCAGCAGATAACCAAGGCCATGAAAATGGTCGCCGTGTCGAAGCTGCGCAGGACGCAGGCTGGTATGCAGGCTATGCGCCCCTTCGCAGAAAAGAGCCAGGAGGTGCTCGACACGCTGCTTGCCAGCGGCTCGGGAAACGAAAATCGCTATATTGCGCCGAGAAGAGCGGTCAATAAGGTGTGCTATGTCCTGTTTGTCGGCAACCGTGGCCTTTGCGGAATGTATAATAACGCCGTCCTCCGATTCATGGAGGAGATAGCCAATGCAGAGCAGCGTCCGTTCGAGGTCGTTGTCTGCGGCCGGTGGGGCAAGGATGTCATTGCAAAAAGCGGACTTCCCGTGGTTAAGAGCTTTACCGGCCTGAGCGATACGCCCACTGCAAACGAGGCGCTGGAGCTGGCAGAATTTTTAAAGCAAAAGTACCTTAACGGCGAAGTCGACGAGATACACATCGTCTATCAGCATTATCGTTCGGCGCTGAGTCAGGAGCCTGTTGCGCACAGACTTCTGCCCGCAGCACCGGACAGTGAGAGCGAAGCGGGGGACAAGAAGCAGTTTATCTTCGAACCCGACGCACAAAGCGTGCTCGAGAGTGTCATGCAGCTTTATATCAATAACCGTGTGCTTTCGATAATGCTTGAAGCCAAGTGCGGTGAGCACTCGGCCCGTATGACGGCCATGACCTCTGCGACCGACAGCACCAAGACCCTTATCGATCAGCTTGGTCTGTCGCTCAACCGTGCCCGTCAGGCGGCTATCACCACCGAGATCTCTGAGATCGTCGGCGGCGCATCTGCGCTCAAGCGCAAGAAAACCTAAACCCACACCCCTATACAGGAGGTAATTCAATGGAAAATGGTATCGTCAGAAGGGTCATAGGCCCTGTCGTTGATGTACAGTTTCCCTCCGGCAGAATGCCGGAAATATATAACGCAATAGAGATACAGCTTGAGGACCGCAAGGTCGTCATGGAGGCTGTCCAGCACCTCGGCGACAACAGCGTCCGCTGCATCTCGCTGTTTTCCACCGACGGTATCTCCCGTGGCTGCCGTGCAGTTGACACCGGCGCACCCATCAAGATGCCCGTCGGCGAAGGCACGCTCGGCCGCATGTTCAATGTCGTCGGCGAGCCCATCGACGGTAAGGGACCCGTCGATGCCGAGAACTACATGCCCATCCACCGCCTCGCCCCGGAGTTTACCGATGTAACTCCCTCAACCGAGATACTCGAGACCGGCATCAAGGTCATCGACCTGCTTGCGCCTTACTCCAAGGGCGGCAAGATTGGTCTGTTCGGCGGCGCAGGTGTCGGCAAGACCGTCCTTATCCAGGAGCTTATCCGCAATGTTGCTTACGAGCACGGCGGCTACTCCGTTTTCGCCGGTGTCGGCGAGCGCAGCCGTGAGGGCAACGACCTCTGGCACGAAATGACCGAGTCGGGCGTTATCAATAAGACCGCCCTCGTGTTCGGTCAGATGAACGAGCCGCCCGGAGCAAGACTTCGTGTGCCTCTGTCCGGCCTTACCATCGCCGAGAACTTCCGTGACCAGTCCGGTCAGGATGTCCTGCTGTTTATCGATAATATCTTCAGATTTACACAGGCAGGCTCGGAGGTCTCCGCACTGCTCGGCCGTATGCCGTCCGCCGTCGGCTACCAGCCCACGCTGGCGACCGAAATGGGCGCTCTGCAGGAGCGTATCACTTCGACCAGAAACGGCTCTGTAACCTCCGTTCAGGCCATCTATGTCCCCGCCGACGACCTTACAGACCCCGCACCCGCAACGGCGTTTGCCCACCTTGACGCAACGACCGTTCTGTCCCGTTCAATATCGGAGCTCGGCATTTATCCCGCCGTCGATCCTCTGGAGTCGACCTCGAGGATACTCGACCCGAATGTCCTCGGCAAGGAGCATTACGATACTGCCCGTGCTGTTCAGGCCGTTTTGCAGAAGTACAAGGAGCTGCAGGACATCATAGCCGTCCTCGGTATGGACGAGCTGAGCGTTGAGGACAAGGCGGTCGTCAACCGTGCCCGCCGCATCCAGCGCTTCCTGTCGCAGCCGTTCCATGTTGCGGAAAACTTCACCGGACTTTCCGGCAAGTATGTCAAGATGGAGGACACGATAAGAGGCTTCCAGGCCATCCTCGGCGGCGATTGCGACGATCTTCCCGAGCAGGCATTCCTCATGTGCGGCACTATCGACGAGGTGCTTGCAAAGCGTAAGGATATGTAAGCCATGGAGAATAAGATTCATCTTCAGATCACCACGGCAGGCGGCGCAGTCTGCGACGAGATGGTAAACTATGTTGCCGTGCCGCTGACCGACGGCGAGGCAGGCATACTTGCCGGTCACGCCAATATGATAGGCGCACTCAATGAGGGCGTCGTGAGGTACAAGATCGATGACGAGATGCACTTTGCGGCGGTGTCCGGCGGCGTGATGAGCGTTGCGGATAATGAGCTTATCATTTTAGCCCGCAGTGCGGAAAGAGCCGAGACCATCGACCTTGCCCGAGCTCAGGCGTCCAAAGCCAGAGCAAAGGAACGCATTGCGACGAAAGCCGACAATCTTGATCTTAAGCGTGCAGAGCTCAGCCTCCACCGTGCGCTTGCAAGAGAAAAGGCATATACGATGCTTCATAAGAATTGAGGATATTTTATAGAACTAAACGGTATATATAAAAACAGAACACCGAAAGACCGACTATGAAAGGAGTCACGAAACCATGTTTGCACAGATCACTGCACTTGTAATTTTTATTGCTATGTTCATCTTTATCGTCATGGATAAGATAGAACGGCATATCGTGACGCTTATAGCCGGTCTTTTGACTTGTGTGCTGGTATTCGGCGTCGGTATGCACAGCTTTGACGCAGTCAAGGAGACCTTAAATTTACATAGCATCGTCTCGACGCATTTCTGGTATTCCGCCGGAACGCAGACCGCTGCGAGCACCGGCATCAATTGGGAGACCATCATATTCATCGCAGGGATGATGATCATGGTCGAGGGCATGGCGGAGGCAGGCTTCTTCCGCTGGCTGTGCATGCGCATCGCAAAGGCCGTGCACTATAAGCCCATCGCCATTTTCATGACCTTCATGCTGCTGTCGGCGGTACTGTCCATGTTCATCGACAGCATCACCGTCATCCTGTTCCTTGCTGCCGTTACCATTGAGCTTGCCCGGCTTCTGCGCTTTGACCCCGTGCCGTTTATTTTGGCGGAGATCTTCTGCGCAAACCTCGGCGGCAGCTCCACCATGTGCGGCGATCCCCCGAATATCATAATCGGCACATCGCTCGGCTACAGCTTCGGCGATTTTCTCACCAACACGGGCGAGATCGCACTTGTCGCTATGCTGTTCACGCTGCTGTATTTCTACCTCGTTTTCGGCAAGAGCATAAGAAAGCAGACCGTCTCGCTCAGCGAGATAACCGTCATCGAGCCTAGGCAGGCGATAACCGATAAGGGCAAATTCATTGCCAGCTGCGTCATCTTCGCCCTTGCCGTTGTCCTGCTCGTGAGCCACGCTGCGACCGGGCTCACGGTGTCGACCATCGGCGTGTTCGTTGCCGTCCTTACGATACTGACGCATGTTAAAAATGCAGGCGAGATACTCAAAAAGGTCGATTACAAGACGCTTTTGTTCTTCGTCGGCCTGTTCATAGTCGTCGGCGGACTTGAAATTACGGGCATTTTGGAGCTTATCGCAGGCTTCATCGAGGATATCTCCGGCGGCCAGCCGCTGCTCATTGTTGTGATAATCCTGTGGGTGTCGGCGTTTGCCAGCGCCATTGTGGATAACATCCCGTTTGCGGCGACCATGATACCCGTCATTCGCAGCCTTTCGGCTGCCACGGGCTTTGACCTGGGCGTATTTGCGTGGACGCTTGCCATGGGCACGGACCTTGGCGGCAGCGCCACACCGATAGGCGCATCTGCAAATGTCGTAGGTGTTGCACTTGCAAATAAGTCCGGCCACAGAATAGGCTGGGGCAAATACTGCAAGTACATGATCCCCGTGACCCTCCTTGCCGTCCTCATCTCGATGGTAATGCTGTATCTGAAATACTTTGCATAATAATTAAGAGCGGTTTTCACCGCTCTTTTTTGTTCTTGGGGCAACGATTTTGAACAAATTGTTGCCCCAATATTAATTTTATTAACACCGCTTGAAATGCGAATATCGGCGGAGTATATTAACTGTACCGCTCAAGACCACACAGTTGGCGACGGGTGAATATAGCAATTTTGTTGGGAAGCTTTGAAAGGAGACAGCTCCATGAAAGAGAAGTTAAGTGCGGTTATGGGCGTTGCGATGCCTCTGATGCTCGCAGCGCTGCTGATATTGAATATCTTTACGCTGTTTAAGGTAAACGACATGCAAAATGTGATAAACGGCGCAAACGGCGACGAGGATGTTGCGCAGGAAAACGATGTTACCATCGGCGACAAGTATGTCATCAAGGACACCACGGCGATATCGGACGCATATAAGTCGGGCAAGACCACGGGCCTTTCCGACAAGGAAAAGGAAACGCTTGACCTTGCAAAGAGCGTTCTCGATGAGATAATTACCGACGGCATGACCGACTACGAAAAGGAGCTTGCCGTTTACGATTGGATGACCAAAAATCTGAGCTTTGACAGCGGCTCGCTGCTTGTCGTGCCCGACACCGGCGCTGACTGCGACAACCCCTACGGCGTGCTTAAATATCACAACGCCGTGTGCGTCGGCTACGCCACGACCTTCAGGCTCTTCATGCAGATGATGAACATTGAGTGCATGGTCGTGCACGATTCCTACATGAGCCACTCGTGGGATATTGTCAAGCTCGACGGCCATTGGTATCACACGGACATTTACTCCGACGAGGGCAGCGGCAACTACATGAACTTTAATGTGGACGACACCGTGCTCAGCCGGCGTCAGGAGTGGAATCGTGATTTCTTCCCCGCAGCCGACGGCGTTGAGTACAGCTACGCATATCTCAACAGGGAAAAGTGCAAGGACATCTACGAAATACCGGCGCTTCTGCGCACCGCTCTTGACGAGGAAAAGGGCGTCGTGTCCTTCGAGTTTGAGCAGGAGATAACGGATACCGAGGCTCAGATAGTCGCAGCCATGATGCAGAGCATAGAGGGCAGCATCGGCTTTAGCGAATACGGAGCGAAGATATCCTATAACTGGATGTCCGCCGATGATAAGTATATCCTTTGCATCTACATTCAGCGTGATAGCGGCGACAACCCCGTGAATGTCACGGACATTGACGATGCCGCCCTTGAGAAGATAGTCAGCGCCGTGTCCGGTGCGTTCGGCGACTCGGGCGATGTTGACGGCGGCGATGAGCCCTTTGACGACATCACAAACTTCGACGACTATACGGTAATTACAAGGAACTGATCGGAGGAAAAGCAGATGTTTAAAAGAACGGTCAGCCTTTTATGCGCCGTGCTGTGCGCACTTTCGCTGTGCGCCTGCGGAGGCAGCAGCAAGCAGGTGAGCATGTACGACCTGCAAAAGAGCATGCTTGCCGCCGATTCGAGCCTGCCGGAGATGAAGGTCACCGGCAGCTGGGAGGACAATGCGGAAAACGCATTTTCGTATATATCCGACATGGACTACAGCAAGGTGTCCGGCTACTTCCTGGCATATGCAGCCGACGGCATGGCATATGAGATAGCGGTCGTGCAGCTGAATGATAAGTCTGATGCCTCCGCCATGGTCGACAGCTTAAAGCAGCATGTGCATGACAGAGTGCAGCTTTACAAGACCTATGAGCCGGAGCAGACCGAGCGAGCAGAGGCTGCGACCGTCAAAGCCGACGGAAGCTTTGTACTGCTCGTCATGTGCGGCAAGCAGCAGGAAGTTGAGACTGCATTCAAAGATTTTGTGAAATAACGGAGAAAAACAGATGGTATTCAGCAGCGCCGTATTCCTTTGCATATATCTGCCCATAGTTCTGCTGGGATATTATATCTGCCCGAAAAAGTGGCGAAACCTGTTTCTGCTGGCAGCCAGTCTCGTGTTCTACGCATGGGGCGAGCCGAAATATGTGCTTTTGATGGTGTTTTCCATCGTCATAAACTACATTTTCGGCCGCCTCATGGATAAAAACCGTGCCGACAGGCGAAGACTCAAGCTCCTGCTTGTTTTGTCGGTCGTCATTGATCTCGGACTGCTCGGATTTTTCAAGTACACGGATTTTATCATCGAAAACCTCAATGCCGCCTTCGGCACGGGCTTTGACCTATTGAATGTCGCACTGCCCATCGGCATATCGTTTTACACCTTCCAGGCGATGAGCTACACGATAGATGTGTACCGGGACGATGTCAGGGTGCAGAAGAATCTCATCGACTTCGGTATGTACATTGCAATGTTCCCGCAGCTCATTGCAGGGCCAATCGTCCGCTACTCCGATGTGGAGGGGCAGCTGACAGAGCGCAGCGTCACGACCGGCGACTTTGCCGACGGCATAATGCGGTTTGCGGTCGGACTGGGCAAAAAGGTGCTGCTTGCAAACCAGATAGGCGCACTGTGGACGGAAATTTACGGTCTCGGCGGTGCGGCCTCGGCACTCACGGCGTGGCTCGGTGCGGCGGCGTTTACATTCCAGATATACTTTGATTTTTCCGGCTACTCCGACATGGCGATCGGCCTCGGCAAAATGCTCGGCTTCAGGTTTCCCGAAAACTTCCGCTACCCGTATGAGTCGCTGTCGATAACCGATTTTTGGCGCAGATGGCACATTACGCTGAGCACCTGGTTTAAGGAATACCTGTACATCCCCCTCGGCGGCAACCGTCACGGGCTCATGCGTCAGGCGCTCAACCTCCTGATAGTCTGGACACTCACCGGCTTTTGGCACGGTGCAGGCTGGAACTTCATCATGTGGGGACTGTATTACTTTGCGATACTGCTCATTGAAAAGCTGTTCCTGCTCAAGGCGCTAGATAAGCTCCCCAAGCTGCTGCGGCATATCTATTCGCTGTTTTTAATCGTTGTCGGCTGGGTGATATTCGCCTGCGACGATGTGAGCGTGCTGCCGCAGTATCTCGGCTCGATGATAGGCGTAAACGGCGCTCTCGGCGGGCAGGATATGTATTGGCTCACCACAAAGGCGGTTCTGCTTATAGTGTGCGCCATAGCGTCAACGCAGCTTCCCAAGAAGCTTTTTGAAATGGCAACCGGGAAACTGAACGAGAAAACGGCGTTCGTCGTCAAAGCCGTGCCGACGGTTGTCCTACTCGTTTTGAGCATGGTGTTTCTCATCGGCGACAGCTATAATCCCTTCCTTTATTTCAGGTTTTAAGAGGTGACCGTGATGAAAAAACTGCATATCACGCTCATCGCCCTGTTCTTTGCGATAATTGCGCTGCCAGCCGTGCTCGTGCTTGCGGGTAAGGATAAGACATTTTCCGAAAACGAAAACAGAACGCTCCAAACCGCCCCGGAGCTCAGCCTTGAAAGCGTCCTTTCCGGCGATTTTCAGGAGAAGCTGACCGCATATATCTCCGACCAGTTTCCCGCCCGTGACACATGGACTAGCCTCGGCACGAGCATAAAAAAGCTTGCGGGCTTTAAGGACATCGGCGGGGCGTATCTCGGCAAGGACGGTTATTACATCGAAAAGCTCACGCCCGAGAGCGTGAACGAAAAGCGCTTTAAGTCAAATCTTGAGGTAATAAACGACTTTGCGCAGAATAACCCGAACGCCGCCGTCACAGTGCTGCTCGTGCCGTCGACCGGCACGGTGTTGGACGATAAGCTCCCGGCGCATGCGCAGATCTACGATGCCGAAAAGCTTTGGAACACCGCCAAAACCGAGCTTGAAAATATAAGCGTGCCAAACCTGTACGCCTGCCTGCGGGAGAACAAGCCCGAGCAAATTTATTACCGCACCGACCACCACTGGACATGGTACGGCGCATATGCAGCGTACAAGCTTTTGATGCCCGACGGGGCGTACAGCGCAGCGCCGGACCTTTTCAGCAAAAGCTTCCTCGGCACGACCTATTCAAAAACGCTCGACTCGGCCGCCGTGCCCGACAAGCTTTATATATCGCCTGTGTCGGATAACATTACCGTCACCGCCGACGGAAAGCAGATACCGCTCTACGACATGGCGGCGAAAAGCGAAAAGGACAAATACAAGGCCTTTTTCGGCGGAAACTACGGGCAGGTCGTGATAAATGGCGGCAGCGATAACGGCAAGACCCTGCTCATTATCAAGGACTCCTTTGCAAACAGCCTTGCGCCGTTTCTGACCGCCGACTATGAGACGATAATTATGCTCGACCTGCGCTATTTCACGGGCTCGGCTCAGGGCGTTATCGATGAAAACAATGTCGACGATATACTTTTCGTTCAGGAAATGAGCAGCTTTTCAAACGATAAAAGCCTTGCAAAGCTGACATTTTAGAAAAAGCTCGCTTCAAAAGAAGCGAGCTTTTTCATGTGAATATAACTTCGTATAAAACCTTTATGAAGAATATCGTGAGCACCAAGATCATGATGGGCTTTACCGATCTTCCGCCGCCCTTTTCAAAGTGCTTTGCGCCGAGAAAGTTTCCTGCGATGGAGAACACACCGGCAGCCAGACCCAGCGGATACAGGACCTTGGAGCTCAGGATAAACACCGTCAGCGCCGATAGATTCGTCGAGAGGTTTATCACCTTGCACACGCCGTTTGCATTCGTCAGCGGCATGTGCGCCGCAGCGGTCAGCAGCAGGATGAGAAATGTTCCCGTGCCCGGACCGTAAAACCCGTCGTATGCGCCGATGACAAGGGCGATTGCGCAGCTTAGCACCGTCGTTTTCGTGAACGAAAGAGGCGGCTTTTCCGTTATCAGTGCCTTGCTTTTGAACACATAAATCGCCGTGACCGGCAGGATAAACAGCATTATTATCTTAAACACATCCGCATTGAGCATCAGCGCAAGCTCCGCACCGCAGGCAGAGCCTATAAGCGCAAACACGACGCAGAAAATCGCCTGCTTCCAGGGAACAAAGCCGTCCCGTGCGTAGCGGACGGTCGTGAGCGTCGTGCCCATGGCGGAGCTAAGCTTGTTCGTTGCGATGGCATAGTGCGGCGGCAGGCCGGATATGAGGTAGGCGGGGAGGGAAACGAGTCCGCCGCCTCCCGCCACCGCATCAATGTATCCGGCGAGAAAAACAAGCGGGCAGACTATCAAATAGTGTGTCAGTGTAATGTCCATGTCTTAAACGGTTTTCCACAAAAGCATATTGTCCTCAAACGAAACGGCAAGCTTACCGGTATCAAGCAGCCAGCTTAAGTATGAGCGGAGCGTGCTTCCGATGAGCGCATACTGCTCAAAATTGAGCGTCAGACCGTAATCGGTAAAAATGCGCTGCAAAATCGCCTCAAAGTTCATAGGATCAGCGCAGACAGACAGTATCTTGTCTCTGACCTCTAACACCGAGCGGCGGTTAATCTCGGTAAGCTCACGGATATCCTCGGTCGGCTCGGTGTGCGAGGGGACAAAGAGCTTGGCAGAAAGCGTGTCGACAAAGTCGAGCGTGTCGAGATATGCCTGCACATCGTAAAGATAGCCTATCTTGTACTTTTCCAGCGTTGCTGCGCTCGAAACGCAGTCGGCGAGGAACACGACATCGTCCGGTGTGCGGTAGCCGACCATGTCAAAAATGTGCCCGTGCAGGGGAATGACCTCGATCTCCGCCGGAAATTCGGGGGAAGCGATGTCAAGGCACTCCGACTCCTGCGCCATCAAAAACTTATGCTTGAGCGCCTTGCAGGGAGCACCGCCGTACAGCAGGGCGGGCTCCAAAATGGGGTGATTTGCAATGCAAGCCTCGATGCCGGGGGCAAAAATTTTGCAGCCGGTGTTCTGTTGAAAATACCTGTTGCCGCCGGTGTGGTCGGCGTGCGAGTGCGTGTTGAGTATGGCCTTCACGACCCAGCCCTCGGCCTCCAGTACACGACGCACCTTGCGGCCTGCGTCCTTGTCGTTGCCGCTGTCGATGAGATAAATGTCCGTATCGTTGCAGCGGTACACGCCGATCTTGGCGGGGCAGTTAACATAATAAGTATTATTTGCAACCTGAATAAGCTCGTACATAGTAATCACCTCTGCGGTATTTTAACATCTGAAGCAAAAGCAATCAACATTATCTGAATTTTGACGATTTTCGCACTTGAATTAAGCGCCCTGAGTGCTATACTGGGAGCTGTTCGATTAGAGGCGATGAAATGAGCAACAATAAAAATATCGGTCAATACAGGCATCTGGCGTTTGCAGCCGTCGGCGGATTTTTTGCAGGTTACGCCATTTTGTGCCGCAGCGGCCTGCTTGCAAATGCGCAGACGATGAATCTGCTTGAGCTTGTGATGAATGCACTCAGGGGCAATATGGTCGCCGTGCTGCTGCATTTCGGCGCATTTGTGCTGTATGTCACTGGCACTATGCTGACGGTGCTGCTGCCGCATTACTTAAAGGTGGATATGCAGCGAGCCGTCCCGTTTGTCGACGCTTTGGCGTGCATCATTTTGTGCTTTATCCCCGCCGATGCTAACCCCATGCTGGGGCTGTACCCGATATTCTTTGCCATGAGCATTCAGTGGAGCAGCTTCACCGGCGCAAAGGGCTATGTGAGCTCGACCATTTTCTCGACCAATAATGTAAAGCAGGCATCGCTTGCTTTCGCACGCTTTATGACCGACGGCGATAAAAAGCATATCGAAAAAATGCTGTTTTATCTGTTCACGATACTATCGTTCAGCTTCGGCTCGGTAGTGAGCTACCTTGCCGTGCATTTCATGGGCACGCAGGGGGCGTGGGTGAACATTGTCTTCATTGCCAATGCCTACTATATGGTCGTGTGCGAGCAGGGCGTTAAGCTCGCCAAACCCGAGACGCCCCAAGCGGTATCAAAAGAAATCGCAATGTAAAGAGATTGCCCCTTCGCCATTTGGCGGAGGGGCAATTTTCATATCGAATCAATGAGCCTTTGAAGCTCGGCGAAGAAGCCGACGGCAAAGACCTTAAACTCCTTCATGCTCTCGGTAAACGGGCGGTACTTGTTATAGCTAAGACCCACCGTTCCGAATGCGTGGTCGACCATAGTTTTGCGGCAGTACCGGCTGATGAGCGGGTCTTTAACATGAATTGCAGACATGAACGCAATGCCACGCTTGTCCACGAGCACCGCACGCTGCTGAAAATCCTATCATCAAATGAATGATGAATGATGCATAATGAAAAACGAATAATACCAAATAAAAAACCTATCACGATCGTGATAGGTTTTTATTTGGAGGCGTCACCCGGATTTGAACCGGGGAATCGCGGATTTGCAGTCCGCTGCCTTACCACTTGGCTATGACGCCATATTAGTTTGCAGGCTTTTGATAACGCAGCCTGCAAACGTTTTTTTGGAGCGGGCAACGAGACTCGAACTCGCTACCTCCACCTTGGCAAGGTGGCGCTCTACCGGATGAGCTATGCCC
>CAKTQR010000016.1 GCA_934597175.1 uncultured Oscillospiraceae bacterium
GAATGGTAGACACGGCGGACTTAAAATCCTCTGATGCTTGCGTCGTGCCGGTTCGAGTCCGGCCACCGGCACCAAAAACTCCGCTCCCCTTTTGGGGAGCGGAGTTTTTAGCGTTGAGCCGTGTTATGTGCGTATTTTACAAACGGCGGTCACAAAGCGGGCGCTGATATGTTGGAATTAATAATTATGAATATTTATGTGAAAAACACTTGGCTTTTATTCACTCGAATGTATAATAAGCGCATAATTATTCAAAAAAAAGGGGGGGCAACAACATCATGAATAAACAGGACATAAAAAAAGTCGTATTGGCATATTCCGGCGGCCTTGATACATCGATAATCATCCCCTGGCTGAAGGAGAACTGCAACGATCCCGAGATAATCGCCGTTGCAGGCAATGTCGGTCAGGCCGACGAGCTTGACGGACTTGAGGAAAAGGCGATAAAGACCGGCGCAAGCAAGCTTATCGTTGCCGATCTAGTCGACGAGATGGTCGACGAGGTCATTCTTCCGGCACTGAAGATGGACGCAAAGTACGAGACCTACCTGCTCGGTACGGCGTTTGCCCGTCCTGTCATCGGCAAGAAGCTGGCCGAGATCGCCATCGCCGAGGGTGCGGATGCAATCGTGCACGGCGCTACCGGCAAGGGCAACGACCATGTCCGCTTCGAGCTTGCCATCAAGCGTTTTGCCCCCGACATGAAGGTCATCGCTCCGTGGCGTGAGTGGGATATCAAGTCCCGTGACGAGGAGATCGACTACGCCGAGGCGCACAATGTTCCTCTTAAGATCAGCCGTGAGACCAACTATTCCAAGGACAAGAATCTGTGGCATCTGAGTCACGAGGGACTTGACCTTGAAGATCCCGCAAACGAGCCGGATTACGACAAGCCGGGCTTCCTCGAAATGGGCGTTTCGCCGATGCAGGCGCCCGACGCTCCCACCTATGTCACCATCGACTTTGAAGCGGGCGTTCCCGTCGCAGTCGACGGCGAGAAGATGAAGCCCAGCAAGGTCATAGAAAAGCTCAACGCCGTGGGCGGCGCAAACGGCATCGGCATAATCGACATCGTCGAAAACCGCCTCGTCGGCATGAAGGACCGCGGTATATACGAAACTCCGGGCGGCACTATCCTCTACTTTGCGCATGAGCAGCTTGAGATGCTGACGCTCGACAAGGACACCCTGCACGAGAAGAAAAAGCTCGCCATCGTCATGGCAGACCAGATATACAACGGCAAGTGGTACTCTGCCCTTACCGACGCACTTATCGCCTTTGCAGACGAGTCGAACAAATATGTCACCGGCTCTGTCAAGCTCAAGCTCTACAAGGGCAACATCATCCCCG
Organism: uncultured Oscillospiraceae bacterium; assembly: GCA_934597175.1. Classification (GTDB taxonomy): domain Bacteria; phylum Bacillota; class Clostridia; order Oscillospirales; family Oscillospiraceae; genus F23-B02. The sequence continues at coordinate 1,351 of CAKTQR010000016.1, forward strand.
CCGGAACGACCAGCCCCTACTCTCTCTACAGCGAGGAGCTCGTCACTTTCGGCGAGAGCGACTACGACCAGGCACAGGCCGCAGGCTTTATAAACCTCTGGGGCATGCCGACCAAGGTCGAGGCGCTGCGTGAGCAGGGCAAGCTCTGATATCTGTGCGGCAAACGAAAAAGTAAGGAAGTGACTGAGCATGGCTAAACTTTGGGCCGGACGCACGGACGGCAGCACCGACAGTCTGGCGGATGATTTTAACTCGTCCATTCCCTTTGACTGCCGAATGTACAGGCAGGATATCACCGGCAGCATGGCTCACGCCGCCATGCTCGGCGCTGCCGGCATCATAGGCAGCGATGACGCCGAAGCACTTGTTGACGGTCTTCAGGGGATACTGGACGACCTTGACTCCGGCAAGCTGCAATTTGACCTTAAATGCGAGGATATACACATGTTTGTCGAGCAGGTGCTCACCGAGCGGCTCGGCGACACGGGCAGGAAGCTGCACACGGCACGCAGCAGAAACGACCAGGTCGCACTCGACCTGAGAATGTACCTGCGTGGGCAGTGCGACGGCATATCGTCGCAGATAAAGCAGCTCATCGAGGCGCTGAGCGACAAGGCGCAGGAATACGGCGATGCGATAATGCCGGGCTATACCCACTTGCAGAGAGCGCAGCCGATAACCTTCGGTCATCATATTATGGCTTACGCCATGATGCTGCTGCGTGACCTTGACAGGCTCTCCGATTGCAGACGGCGCATGAATCAAAGCCCCATCGGCTGCTGCGCCCTCGCCGGAACGACCTATCCCACGGGCCGGCGCTCGGAGGCAAAGGTGCTCGGCTTTGACGGCATATGCATGAATTCACTCGACGGAGTTTCCGACCGTGATTTCTGCGTCGAGCTTCTCGGCTCGCTGTCGATACTCATGATGCACCTGTCCCGCCTTTCCGAGGAGCTGATACTCTGGACGAGCTGGGAGTTCGGCTTCGTGGAGCTGTCGGACGCCTACACGACGGGCTCATCGATCATGCCGCAGAAGAAAAATTCCGACATGGCGGAGCTCATCCGAGGAAAAACGGGGCGTGTTTACGGTGACCTCATGGGCATGCTGACCGTCCTCAAGGGTCTTCCGATAGCATACAACAAGGATATGCAGGAGGACAAGGAGGGCGTGTTCGACGCCTGTGACACCGTTTCGATGTGTCTGCCGGTCATGACGGGCATGATAAAGACCATGACCGCAAAGCCCGACTCAATGCGCAAGGCTGCGCAGAAGGGCTTTATAAATGCGACCGACCTTGCCGATTACCTCGTCAGAAAGGGGCTTCCCTTCCGAAGCACCTATAAGATCGTCGGCTCGATAGTCGGCGACTGCATAAAGGCGGGGACTGTTTTAGAAGAACTCCCCATTGAAAGCTACAAAAAATACAGCGAGCTGTTCGAGCCGGATGTATACGAGGCCATTGATCTCATCGAGTGCGTAAAAAGGCGCACGAGTGAGGGCGGTCCGGCGAAGCTCCGGGAGCAGCTGGACTATGTAAATAACATTTTGAAAGGAACTCCGGAATCATGAAAAAGACAATTGCTCTTATCCTGTCCGTAATAATGATATGCGCCCTGTTCACCGGCTGCGGCAGCGACAGCCAATCGGCGCTCGAAAAAGTAAAGAAAGCCGGTAAGCTCACCATAGCCACCAGCCCCGATTTCCCCCCGTTTGAATCTCTTTCCGCCGACGGCAGCGTTGAGGGCATCGAGATCGATATCCTCAACCTTATCTGCGACAAGCTCGGCGTTGAGCTCGAGATAAACCAGATGGACTTTGACTCCGTGCTCCCCGGTGTTCAGGCCGGCAAGTACGATGTCGGCGTGTCCGGCATCTCGGTCACCGAGAAGCGTCAGAAGGATGTCCTCTTCACCGACCCCTACTGTCTCGCAGCACAGGCCATTGTAGTCACCGAGGGAAGCGACATCACCTGCAAGGCCGACCTCGAGGGCAAAAAGGTCTCGGTCCAGACCGGTACAACAGCAGAGACCTTCTGCATGGAAAATGGCTACAATGTAAGCTCCTTTGCGGCAAACAGCGATGCGCAGGCCGCACTTACAAGCGGCAAGGTCGACGCATGGGTCATCGACGATCTGACTGCGGCCGACATGGTCAAGGTCTATAACGAGGCCGGCAGCAGCAAGCTCGTCATCCTCGACGAGGCAATGACCACCGAGCCCTACGCATTTGCCTTCAGCTTCGGCAGCGAGGATCTCGTTGAGGAGATAAACTCCATTCTCTCCGAGCTGCTGGCCGACGGTACGATCGCTTCGATCTTCGAAAAGTACGAAGCTCCGTACACCTCCCCCGCAAATTCGTAACAAAAATCAGAACAAATGCTTATTGGGGGCAGAAGCCGGGCTTCTGCCCCCGAGCGTGTAAAACAAGCACGCTTTGAATACTACACCAAGCGGAGGCGTATACATGGTTTTCCTCACACAATGGCTCACAAACCTGCCGGAGGCCGTAATTCAGTCGGTCACACAGTGGCTTGCAAAGCTGCGTGAGACATTTATTGACACAAATTACTGGCAAATGATGCTCGAGGGTCTGGGCAACACAATGATCATCACCCTCGGCGCACTGCTCATCGGTCTCGTTATCGGCGTTTTTATAGCGGTCATCAAATACTGCTCGGAAGATGTTAAGGCACTAAAGCCCCTTGCGTGGCTGTGCAATGCTTATGTCACGGTCATACGAGGCGTTCCCGTCGTCGTTTTGCTGCTGATATTCTTTTTCATCATCCTCACAAGGGCTGACGGCATAACCGTCGGCATCCTGACCTTCGGCATAAACTCCGGCGCATACATGGCAGAGCTCATACGAAGCGGCATAAACGCCGTCGATGTCGGACAGATGGAGGCCGGACGAAGCCTCGGTCTGTCACGGATTCAGACGATGCGCAGGATCATTCTTCCCCAGGCGGTGCGCTACATTCTCCCTGCCATCGGCAACGAGCTCATAGCCCTTTTAAAGGAGACCGCCGTTGCCGGCTATGTTGCGGTCGTCGACCTCACCCGTGCCGGAAACCTTGTGCGCAACAACACCTACGATGCGGTCAACCCGCTGCTTATCGTGGCGCTGACCTACTTCCTGCTCGTTCTTATTCTCACGAAGCTTCTCGGCGGGCTTGAAAGGAGGCTGTCGAAGAATGATAAGCGTAACTAAGCTGTGCAAATCCTTTGACGGGATGCAGGTCTTAAACGGCATCGATCTTGAAATTGAAAAGGGCGATGTCATATGCATCATCGGGCCGTCGGGCTCGGGCAAGTCGACCTTTCTGCGCTGCCTTAATCTTCTTGAGCGGCCGAGCTCCGGCAGTATTCTCTTTGAGGGCTGCGAGCTGACGGACAAGAGCATCGACCTTAACCGCCACCGTCAGAAGACGGGCATGGTGTTCCAGCAGTTCAACCTCTTTCCGCACATGACGGTGCTGGATAATCTCACCTGCGCCCCGGTGATGCTCAAAAAGGCGACAAAGGAGCAGGCCGAGAAAAAGGCCATTGAGCTGCTGGCACGCATCGGGCTTGTCGACCGTGTCGACGCATGGCCCAATCAGCTCTCCGGCGGGCAGAAGCAGCGTGTTGCGATAGTCCGTGCCTGTGCACGGAGCCGGATGTGATGCTCTTTGACGAGCCGACCTCGGCGCTCGACCCGGAGATGGTCGGCGAGGTGCTCGATGTCATGAAGGAGCTTGCCGTCAGCGGCATGACGATGGTCGTCGTCACCCACGAGATAGGCTTTGCACGGGAGGTATCTAACCGTGTGCTGTTTCTTGACGGCGGAGTCATCGCCGAGCAGGGCACGCCCGACGAGATATTCGGTGCGCCCAAATGCGAGCGGCTGCGCTCGTTTTTAGCCAAGGTTTTATAAGGAGAAAAAGCATGGAACAGTTTTATCACAGGAATTTTCTTAAGCTGCTCGACCTCGCCCCGGAGGAGATCGACCTGCTTTTAACATACTCAGCAAAGCTCAAGGCCGAGAAAAAGGCCGGAGTTCCGCACAAGTTCTGCGAGGGCAAGAACATTGCGCTCATCTTCGAGAAAACCTCAACGAGGACACGCTGCTCTTTTGAGGTCGCAGCCGCAGATCTCGGCATTCACCCCGTTTACCTCGACCCCAAATCGTCGCAGATAGGCAAAAAGGAGTCCATCGCCGACACCGCACGGGTTCTCGGGCGCATGTTCGACGGCATCGAGTACCGTGGCTACGGTCAGGAGCGTGTTGAGGCGCTTGCAAAGTACGCAGGCGTGCCCGTATGGAACGGTCTGACGAATGAGTTCCACCCCACGCAGATACTCGCAGACTTTCTGACCATACGGGAGCATTTCGGCAGGCTTGCGGGCATCAAGCTCGTGTACATGGGAGACGCACGCTACAACATGGGCAACTCCCTCATGGTCGGCTGCGCAAAGATGGGCATGCATCTTGTCACCTGTGCTCCCGAGGGGTACTTCCAAGATCCCGCTCTTGTCGCACAGTGTCAGGCGATCGCCGCCGAGACGGGTGCGGTGCTGGAGTTTGACTCCGACCCCATGAGCGCAACGAAAAACGCCGATGTTATCTACACCGATGTCTGGGTATCCATGGGCGAGCCCGAGGAGGTCTGGGCAGACAGGATAGCAAAGCTCTCGCCGTATCAGGTCAACGAAAAGCTCATGGAAAACGCAGGAGCGCAGTGCCGTTTTATGCACTGCCTGCCGGCGTTCCACGACATTGAGACCGAGACCGGCCGGGAGATACAGAAGAAATTCGGCATAGACTGCATGGAGGTCACCCACGGCGTATTTGAGGGGCCGCAGTCTATTGTCTTTGACGAGGCCGAGAACAGGATGCACACGATAAAGGCCGTTATTGCGGCGACATTGGTATAAGGGTGCGCTATGGAAAAAGCATATTTGGTGCTCGGCAGCGGCGAGGTCTACGAGGGACGGCGCATAGGTGCTCCCGGAGACGGCACGGGCGAGCTGGTATTTACAACAGGCATGGTCGGCTATCTTGAAACGCTCACAGATCCGAGCTATGCAGGACAGATAATAATGCAGACCTTCCCCCTCATCGGCAACTACGGCGTTATTCCCGAGGATTTTGAGGGCGCTCCCGCTGCAAAGGGCTATGTCGTGCGTGAGCTGTGCGGCACGCCGTCAAACTTCCGCAGCGAGTATGAGCTGGATAAGTTTTTAAAGAACAACAACATCCCCGGTATCTGTGGGGTCGATACCCGTGAGATAACAAGGCTCATACGGGAAAACGGAGTTGTCAACGCAAGCATTTGCTCTTTTCCCCCGACGAGCCTTGACGGCATAAACGCATACACCGTTGCGGGGGTCGTCGAAAAGGTCAGCTGCAAGGAAAAGCACACAATCCCGGCTGCGGGCGAAAAGCTCTTTTCGGTCGCACTCATCGACTACGGCGCAAAGAAAAACATCATCCGCTGCCTTATAAAGCGTGGCTGCGAGGTGACGGTATATCCGAGCACGACACCGGCAGAGGAGATTCTCTCCGGCGGACATGACGGGCTCATGCTCTCGAACGGTCCTGGCGACCCCGAGGAAAATGTCTACTGCATCGAGCAGCTGAAGAAGCTGCTCGGCAAAATGCCCGTATTCGGCATCTGCCTCGGGCATCAGCTCACGGCGCTTGCCATGGGCGGCAGGACCGTGAAGCTCAAGTACGGTCACCGTGGCGGCAATCAGCCGGTACACGAGCCCGACAGCGGCAGGACATATATAAGCAGCCAAAACCACGGCTACGCCGTTGTCAGCGAAAGCTTAAAGGGCAGAGCCCGTGAGATATTCACAAACGCAAATGACGGAAGCTGCGAGGGTCTTGAATACCCCGGTATAAGCTGCTTTACCGTGCAGTTCCACCCCGAGGCCTGCTCAGGACCGAAGGACACGGAATTTCTTTTCGATCGCTTCATTGCAATGATGGGAGGTGCGCAGGATGCCTAAGGACAAGAGCATACACAAGGTGCTGGTCATAGGATCAGGCCCTATCGTCATCGGTCAGGCAGCCGAGTTTGACTACGCAGGTGCGCAGGCCTGCCGCATACTCCGTGAGGAGGGCATAAATGTCGTCCTTGTAAACTCAAATCCTGCGACGATAATGACCGACAAGCAGCTTGCGGACGAAATTTATCTTGAGCCGCTCACGGCGCAGACCGTTGCCCGCATAATTGAAAAGGAGCGCCCCGACAGTCTGCTTGCAGGTCTCGGCGGCCAGACGGGTCTTACCATAGCGATGCAGCTTAGCCGTGACGGAACGCTCGCCAAATACGGCGTGCGTCTGCTCGGCACGGACATCGACGCAATAGACAAGGCCGAGGACCGTGAGCTGTTTCGTGAAACGCTTCAGAAGATGGGTCAGCCGCTCATCCCCTCGGCTACGGCAGATGACCTCGACACGGCGCTGGCTATCGCCTCGGAGATAGGCTATCCCGTCATCGTGCGCCCGGCGTTCACGCTCGGCGGCAGCGGCGGCGGCATTGCCGAGACCGAGGACGAGCTGCGCATTATCGCAAAAAGCGGCCTTGACATGTCCCCCATCACGCAGATACTTGTCGAAAAATGCATCTCCGGCTGGAAGGAGATCGAGTTTGAGACGATGCGTGACGGCGCAGGAAATGTCATTGCCGTCTGCTCGATGGAAAACCTTGACCCCGTGGGCATACACACGGGCGACTCGATAGTCGTCGCTCCGGCGCTGACGCTGGCGGACAGGGAATATCAGATGCTGCGCTCGGCGGCGCTGGATATCATATCCGAGATCGGCATCGTCGGCGGCTGCAACTGTCAGTTTGCCCTCGACCCGAACAGCTTCGAGTACGCCGTTATCGAGGTCAACCCCCGTGTTTCCCGCTCCTCGGCGCTGGCGTCAAAGACCACTGGCTACCCGATAGCAAAGATAAGCACACGCATAGCTCTCGGCTACACGCTCGACGAGATAAAAAACGACATAACCGGCAAGACCTGTGCCTGCTTCGAGCCCACACTCGACTATGTCGTGGTCAAGCTGCCCAAGTGGCCGTTTGATAAGTTTGCAGGCTCAAGCCGCAAGCTCGGCACTCAGATGAAGGCCACCGGCGAGGTCATGGCGATAGCCCCCGGCTTCGAGATGGCGCTTATGAAGGCCGTGCGTGGTGCGGAGATATCGCTTGATACGCTCAATGCGCCCCCGCTGAGCGCAAAGCCCCTCATCGAGCGCCTTGCCGAGCAGAACGACCACCGCATTTTCACGGTGTTCGAGGCGATAAAGTCCGGCATCACCCTTGCGCAGATACACTATATAACGAAAATTGACCTGTGGTTTTTAAATAAGCTCAAGGTGCTCGCCGACTTTGAATCCGAGCTTGCCGGCGGCATGAGCGATGAGCTTTACCTGCGAGGCAAGCACCTCGGCTACACGGACGATGCGCTCAAAATGCTCAGCGGTGCAGAAAGTCTGCCCGAGTTTCACATGAGCTATAAGATGGTCGATACCTGCGGAGCGGAGTTCGATGCGCAGACGCCGTACTTCTACTCATGCAGCGAAGGCTTCTGCGAGGCTCGCTCCTTTGCCCGCAGCGGCAAGCCCGTCGTCATGGTGCTCGGCTCAGGCCCTATCCGCATCGGTCAGGGCATCGAGTTTGACTACAGCAGCGTGCACTGCGTGTGGACGCTGCGTGAGATGGGCTACGATGTTGTCATCGTAAACAACAACCCCGAGACCGTCTCCACCGACTACGACACCGCCGACAGGCTCTATTTTGAGCCGCTCACGCCGGAGGATGTCATGAATATCATAAATGTTGAGCATCCCGTGGGCGTTGTCGTTGCCTTCGGCGGTCAGACGGCAATAAAGCTGACGCAGTTTCTCGACAAGGCCGGCATCACCATTCTCGGCACTTCGGCGGAAAGCATCGACATGGCCGAGGACCGCAGCCGCTTCGACGCACTGCTCGAAAGCTTCGGCATAAGCCGCCCCAAGGGCTTTGGCGTGAACAGTCTCGAGGAAGCGCTCAAAGCTGCGCAGACGCTCGGCTACCCGGTGCTGCTGCGCCCCTCCTATGTCATCGGCGGTCAGAACATGACCATTTCCCGCTCGCCTGAGCAGACCGAAAAGTATATGAACGCCATACTCTCCGGCGGCATCGAAAACCCGGTGCTCGTCGACAAATACATGCCCGGCACGGAGATCGAGGTCGATGTCATTTCCGACGGTGAGAGCGTTCTTATCCCCGGCATCATGGAGCATATCGAGCGTGCCGGCGTGCACAGCGGCGACTCGATAGCCGTGTATCCCCCCTACAACCTCAGCGACAAGGATCTTGACAAGATCTGTGCCTGCTCGCAGAAGCTTGCGCTTGCGCTGGGCACAAAGGGACTCGTGAACATCCAGTATCTGATCTATCAGGACGAGCTGTATGTCATCGAGGTCAACCCCCGTGCGTCCCGCACCGTGCCGTATATAAGCAAGGTGACCGATGTGCCGATGGTCGACCTCGCCTCGAAGATCATGCTGGGCGCAAAGCTTCAAGACCTCGGCTACGGCAGCGGCCTGCACCAGACCCCGCCGTATGTTGCGGTCAAAGTGCCGGTATTCTCCTTTGAAAAGCTCTCGGACGCAAACTCCATTCTCGGCCCGGAGATGAAGTCCACCGGCGAGGTGCTCGGCATCGGCAAAACGCTGGCGGAGGCTCTGTTCAAGGGGCTCACCGCAGCGGGCTTTAGTGCTCCGTCCCTGCACGGCGGCAGCCGCCCCGGCGTTCTGCTGAGCGTAGAAACGAACGACTATCAGGACATCATTTCGCTTGCACGGCGCTTTTATCAGATGGGCATGAAGCTGTACGCCACGGTCGGAACGGCAGAGGCGATAGCCGACCTCGGCATAGAGGTAGCGCCCGTTCCGAATGTGACCGAAAGCGGCGAAATGTACAGTCTTATGGAAAGCGGCGAGCTGTGCTATATCATCTACACGGGTGCGGTGAAGGACGCCACGATGGGCGATTATATATCCCTGCACCGGCGTGCAATGCAGCTCGGCATCCCCTGCCTGACCTCGCTTGACACCGCAAATGCGCTTGCGCAGATGATGGAGAGCCGCTACAGCCAAAGCAGCACCGAGCTTGTCGACATAAACGCCATGCGCAAATGGCGCAGGCGCATAAGCTTCACGAAGATGCACAGCTGCGGCAACGATTACATCTTCATCGAAAACTTCGACAACAGCATAAGCTGCCCCGAATCGCTGTGCGTGAGCCTGTGCCAGCCGCACTACGGCATAGGCGGTGACGGCATCGTGCTCATCGAAAGCTCGAGCGTTGCCGATGTCAAAATGCGCTCGTTCAACCGTGACGGCTCGGAGGGCAAAATGGCCGGAAATAACATCCGCTGCGTGGGCAAATACATGTACGACGAGGGCTACATCCGCAGGGAGTACATCACCGTCGAGACATGCAGCGGCATACACCGTCTGCGCCTGTTCGTGAGTGACGGCAAGGTCAGCTCCGTTCTCGTCGACATGGGCAAGGCCGAGCTGAGCCCCGAAAGGATACCGGCGGTATGCAGAAAAGATAAGATGATAAACTACCCGCTCACCGTCGGCGGCAAGGAGTATCTTGTCAGCTGCGTGTCCGTTGGAAACCCGCACTGTGCGGTGTTCTGCGATGCGATAGATGCGCTTGAGCTTGATAAGATAGGTCCGATGTTCGAGTTCTCCCCCGCCTTCCCCGAGAGGATCAACACGGAATTTGTGCGCATCGTGAACAAAAACACCCTGCGCATGCGTGTGTGGGAGCGAGGCAGCGGCGAGACGCTTGCCTGCGGCACGGGCGCATGTGCGGCCGTTATCGCAGCCTGCGAGGCGGGCTACTGCGACAAGGGCAGCAATGTCACCGTGAACCTGCTCGGCGGCGAAATGACCGTAAGCTACACCGACGAGGGCGTGACCCTGCTCGGCGATGCCACCGAGGTCTACCGAGGAAGCTTCGAATACTGACCAAAAAAACAAGCCATCTTCGGGAGGAGATGGCTTGTTTCAACATGTCAAAAATGTTCCTGCGTTTTCTGTACCGGCAGGTGCTTTATTTCACTTTACATTTTCGAAAACTATATTTATAATAGTATCACATAATTCATCATAGCGAGAGGAAGGGGCAATCAATGGCTGAAAAGTATTACGAGGAAGAAGGAATGACCGATCTGCAGTACAAGGGTTTTCTGCTGGATGCTTTGAGCGATTGGGAGCATGTTCTCGAAATTGCGAAAAAGGACGACAGTGCAGTCGAGGTCCGGAGGCAAATCGAAAAGAATATCGAAAAAACTAAAAATGAAACTGGCTGTTTTGACCCAGAGTGTGCAATAACAGTCCGCTATTTCATGAATTTATGTCCTTGACAAGAAGCCGCCCCTTATCGGGAGACGGCTTCTTTTGTGTGGAGAGATAATATGGTCGTTTTATATATTCTGATATTCATCGCCGTTGTTCTGGCGCTGGCGTATTTTTGCTGCCGGATGGGGTTTTATGTGCCTGAGCAGACGGAAGCGGATCTGTTTAAGTTTCCGAGCGGCGAGCAGTATGCGCTGTATGCCGATGTGTCGGCGCAGATGGTACGGGCGGCACTCGATATTCCCTACGAGGATGTGTGGATACGCTCGCACGACGGGCTGCGGCTGCACGGCAGGCTTTATGCCGCCGAGCCCGATGCCCCGGTGCAGATAATGTTCCACGGCTACAAAAGCGGCGCAGAGCGTGACTTCTGCGGCGGCCTGCAGGTCGCCGTGCAGGGCGGCTTCAATGTCCTGCTCGTCGACCAGCGAGCGCACGGCAAAAGCGAGGGCAAGTACCTTACCTTTGGTGTAAAAGAGCGGTACGACTGCCTTGACTGGGTCAATTACGCCGTGGAGCACTTCGGCGCTGACGCAAAAATTCTGCTGTACGGCATATCGATGGGCGCTGCGACGGTGCTCATGGCTGGCGGCCTGGAGCTGCCTGAAAATGTTGTGGGCATAATCGCCGACTGCGGGTATTCCTCGCCGTCTACCATCATAAAGCAGGTGCTGCGTGATCATCACTGCCCGCTGTTCCCGGTATATCAGCTGACCCGCTTGGGCGGCATTTTGTTTGCTGGCTTTGACCTTGAGGAAGCCTCGGCGACCGAGGCAATGGAGTGCTGCCAAGTGCCGGTTTTGTTCATCCACGGCGGCGACGACCGCTTTGTTCCCTGCCGCATGAGCGAGGAAAACTATGCGCACTGCAAAGCCGGAAACAAGCGGCTGCTCATCGTGCCGGACGCCGGTCACGGCATCAGCTACTTGCTCGACCGTGAGAAATACCTTGCCACGCTCGATGAATTTTTAAAGTCCGGTCTATGAACCTATGACCACGACCGGGACGCCCTTGCGATTTGCGTAGTCCACCGTATTTTTCGTGCCGCCGGACTCGCCGTTAAAGGCGGCGATGATCCGTGATGAGCGGTCGACCATCCATTCATTGCGCTTTTGGAAGCAGAAGCGGGTGTAGCTTTCGCAGATATATTCAACCCGGTCTGCCCTTTCCAAAACCTCGCCAGCCTGCGCTTTCCAGCTGTCTTCCCAGCAGCGCTGAAAATCACGGCAGGGGCAGGCGCAGACGAGCCTGATATCGCTGCCGCCGTCACGCTGAGCCAGCACTATCTGCGCAGCCCAGATGTCCACGCCCCGAGCCATACCCGAGATGAAGACCTTGTATCCGTCGGCAATTGCCCGGCGGATCTGTTTTTTAAGGGCGAGCTTTACCAGCCATTCTGGTTTATTGAGCTTCTCCGGCCTGTGTCCGGTAAAGCAAACGGTTTGTTGCCTTTCTCCCTCTATTATCATTTCAACATCACCTTTCTCGATTTTGTCTCCTATTTACAGTTTATCATAACGGTAGTTTCAGTACAAGTGTTGTGTATATTGTATTTCACCTTGAGGGTAAAATGGTGACAAAAAGGTGGTGATGCTATGGACACGCATGAAAGATTGAGGCAATTGCTTAACGAGCGTGGCTGGACAGAATACCGACTTGCAAAGAATTGCGGGCTTTCGGAGTCCACGCTTGCTAATATATTCAGGAGAAACACCGTTCCTTCTATCGCAACTTTAGAGGCAATTTGCAGCGGGTTTGGCATCACGATGTCGCAGTTTTTCGCCGAGGGCGATATGGTGGAGCTCACCGACGACCTCAAGCAGCTTTTCGACTGCTGGGTCTGCCTTACGCCCGCCCAAAAATCCGCCGCGCTGCAAATGCTCAAGGCCATGAGCCACGATAACGACTAAATAATCAAAACGCCGCTGATTTTTATTCAGCGGCATTTTTGGGTACAAAAAACCAGCGGCTATGCCGCTGGTTTTTTAGTGTTTAGTTTAAATTAACCGAAGAAGTCGGTGATCTGGCCGTAGAGAACGAACAGCATGCCGATCGGGGTGATAAACTTGTAGCAGATGTTGAAGAAGGCCTTGCCCCAGAACTTATGTCCGGAAGCTTCACATTCTTCGACAACGAAGTCCATCTTCCAGATCCAGCCTATCGCAAATGTCATAATCATTGAACCGACAGGCATCAGGATGCCTTCAGATAAAGTATCATAGAAGTCAAGCCAGCAGTCGTTCCACATCCTAACCGAGTCGCCGGTCAAACCGAGCAGCTCTGCGGGAGTGGGAAATGCTGCGCCGCCTGCCTGACCTGCGCCGATACCGTCAAGTGCAACGGGCAGAGCGAAGATGAGGACAAGGACGGAGAACATGATAGCAGCCTTCTTGCGGTTGGGAGCCTTGCCCTTCTCGACATTTGCGTCGATCTTTGCAGAGGAGATAGCCTCGAGCAGGGACATGGAGGAAGAAATTGCTGCGATGAAAACGAGGAAGTAGAACAGGAAGCCCATCAGGTTGCCGATGAAGCCGCCCATGTTGTAGAATACGACCTGCATGGACTTGAACAGCAGGCTGGGACCGCTGCCGGTCTCGCCGCCGAGGAATGCGTAGCAAGCGGGCATAACGATCATACCGGCCATGATTGCTGCGAGGGTATCCATGACAACGATGATAACAGCGTTTCTCTGGATCTTCTCGCTCTTCTTCATGTAAGAGCCGTAGGTGATCATAGCGCCCATACCAAGCGACAGTGAGAAGAACATCTGACCAGCCGCAGTCTTCAGAACCTTAAGGAAGTCTTTCTCCAGAGGCTCGAAGTTGACGCCGAACATGAACTGGTAGCCGCCGACAGCACCGGGCTGAACAGCAACATAAACGATAACGATGATGAGGATAACGAACAGGCAGGGCATGCCGACATTGCAGAACTTTTCAATGCCGCCGCCGACGCCGCCGCAGACGATAAGGGTGTTGATAGCGATGAAGATGAGCGTCCAGATAACCATTGACGCACCGTTGGTGGCGAAGGCTCCGAAGAAGGTGGAAATGTCGGTGACACCCCAGGTGTCAACGCCGAACATTGCCAGCAGGTAGCCGCATGCATAACGCATGACCATGCCGCCGAGGACCATGTAGAACAAGAGGATGAGGAACGGTGCTGCGATAGCCATGTAGCCCAGGAAGGTGAACTTCTTGCTCAGCTTGCGGTAAGCTGCGATGGGGCTCAGGCCGGTCTTACGACCGATGGCATGCTCGCCGACCATAACTGCAAGACCGACGAAAGCTGCGAGGACGAGGTAAACGACGAGGAATGCGAAGCCGCCGTTCTGACCCATTTTGTACGGGAAGCCCCAAATGTTGCCCAGACCGACCGCAGAACCGACAGCGGCCATGATAAAAGCAAAACTGGAGCCAAATCCGTCACGATTTGTTTTTTCCATATACTTTCTCTCCTTTTATGATTTGCGTTTTACGCTGAGGCGTGTGCCTTAGTGTTTTCATTGTAATTGTTAAAAAGTTGATTACAATACCTTATGCGTGAAATTAACTTCATCTTAACACCGAGAGCTATTGTCTTTACAGAAACTTATACGATTTCTATATATTTTGGAAATAATCTGTTCACAAAGCCGGGCAAAATCCGCCGTTTCATGCCTGTACGGGTCGATTTTCATTAACAGCTTGGCTACATTTGCGTTAATTGGCTTAACGGTTTGTTATTTTCTTGTCAGAGTGCGTTTTCGCTTGCGATAAGCACCTTTACACATTATAATAGCGTCATTAAAGGGGGTTTTAGTATGAAATACGCATTCGTAAACGCAACCGTTCTCGACGGCAGCGAAAATATGCAGCCCATGAAGAATATGGTCATACTGGTCGAGGACGGCGTCATCAAGGCGATCGAGCCGTCGGCAGACAGCTTCGGCGATGTTGAGATGATCGACCTTGAAGGCCGCTACCTCATGCCGGGGCTCATAAACCTGCATGTGCATCTGCCGGGCTCGGGTATGCCCAGCTACACCAAAAAGCAGAACGCCAAGACCGTTAACTTCCTTATGTCAAATATAGTGACGAGGTCGGTGGTTTATTCCCTTTGCTATAAATTTGCCCGCACGCAGCTGAAGTCGGGCGTTACGACCATTCGCACCGTCGGCGGCCTGGGCAATATTGATTCAAGCATCCGCAACGATATAAATAAGGGCAAGCGCATCGGGCCGAGGATGCTCGTTTCGGATATGGCGGTCTCCGTGCCCGAGGGGCATATGGCGGGGCTGCTGGCGTATGAGGCTAAAAACGAGGACGACTGCGTCAAATATGTCCGCAAGATAGCCGAAAACAAGCCCGACCTTATTAAGATAATGATAACCGGCGGCGTTCTCGACGCAAAGGTCAAGGGTGAGCCGGGTGTACTCAAGATGCCGCCGGAGCTTGTCCGTGCCTGCTGCGACGAGGCGCACAGGCTTGGCTACAAGGTGGCGGCGCATATAGAGTCCCCCGACGGACTGCGTGCTGCGCTCGAAAACGGCGTTGACACCGTTGAGCACGGCGCAGACCCAGACGAGGACATGATAAGGCTGTTCAAGGAAACGGGCGCTGTGCAGGTGTGCACGATATCTCCCGCCATCCCGGGTGCGTACTTCCCCACCGAGGTCACGCACATGAGCGAGATGGGCAAGTTCAACAGCAACATCGTCATGGAGGGCATGATCGCCTGCGCAAAGAAAGCTCTTGCAAACGGCATCACCGTTGGTCTGGGCACCGACACCGCCTGCCCCTTCGTCACGCACTACGACATGTGGCGTGAGCTTGTGTATTATAAGAAGTTTGTCGGCGTTTCGAACGCCTTTGCCCTGCACACGGCAACACAGATAAACGCAAAGATCGCCGGTATCGAGAACGAGACCGGCTCTGTCGAGGTCGGGAAATCGGCGGATTTCCTCATTACCGACGCCTCCCCGCTCGACGACCTGACCGCACTGCGCACGCCGTACATGGTGGTCATGAAGGGTAAGACCATAAAGCAGCCGAAGGTCAAAAAGTTCGACTATGTCGAGACCGAGCTCGACAAGCTGCTGTAAACATACAAATACCCCGGCGGTACGGCGTACCGTCGGGGTGTTTTTCGCAGCAGAAACCGTTTTCATCGGGCAAAGTTCATAAATGTACAAGATAGTGCCATTATTAACTATTGCTTAGTCCGCCTAAATATGCCATCATTTTCTTAACAGGCTATTTTAGCCAAAACTGCATTTTTAAATATGTTGTCAATGAGGAGAGATAAGGATGGACGAGCAGAAAATGACGGGCTATGCGTCAATAGACAAGCCGTGGCTTAAGTATTACACCGACGAAGCGATAAACGCCGAGCTTCCGCATTGCACCGTTTACGAGTACCTGTGGGAGAACAACAAGGAGCACCTTGACGATATCGCCATCGAGTATTTTGGGCGTAAGATAAGCTATAGGAAGCTGTTTGAGAACATTGACCGCACCGCCGCAGCATTTGCAGCACTGGGTGTTCGCAAGGGCGATATCGTCTCGCTTGTAATGCTCAACAGCCCTGAAACGATTTGCACCATTTACGCCCTGAACAAGCTTGGTGCAATAAGCAACATTATTGAGCCTCGCACAAACAACGAGCTCATTGTTAAAAGAATAAATGACACCAATTCAAAAGCAGTCATCGTGCACGACATTTTCAAGAGCAAGCTCAAAGAGTTTGACTTGTGCGTTGATTTTGCCGTCGTAGTTTCACTTAAACACTCAATGCCAAGCTTAATGAAGCTCGGCTACGAGTTCAAGGTTGGAAAGAAAATTTCAAGCTGCAATTTGAAATGTCGTGAAATTAACTGGTCTGAATTTCTAGCGAACGACGCCTTGCCCGCAGTTGCCGAGTACAGTCCGGATACAGCAGCCATAATCATATACACCGGCGGAACGACGGGCATCTCTAAAGGCGCAATGCTTTCTAACGATGCATTGAACAATATTGTTGTACACCAAAAAAGCTCTAATCCGTGCATGGTGAGAGGCGACACTTTCCTTGACATTATGCCGCCGTTTATCGCCTATGGTTTGGCATGCGGTGTTCATATTCCGTTATGTGTAGGGATGAAAAGTATCCTGATACCCAACTTTTCTCCGAGTGACTTCGGAAAACTGATTAAAAAGCACAAGCCAAATCATGTTTTGGGTGTCCCCGCATTTTGGGCATCGCTCGAAAAAGACGGCGCTATGCACGGTCACGATTTGTCGTACCTAAAAAGCGCAATAACCGGTGGCGACAGAATAAACGCCGAAACAGAAAAAGCAATAAATCGTTTCCTGTTTGAGCACAACAGCAAAGTTGCCATTACAAAAGGCTATGGAATGACCGAAGCATGCTCGTCTGTCACTTTTACTTCATCCCCGGAGAACAACAAAATCGAAAGTGTCGGCATACCTCAAGTACATAACATTTTCAAAGTAATTGACACCGACACGAATAAAGAGCTGCTTTATAATGAATCCGGTGAAATATGTTTTACCGGTCCTACCGTGATGCTCGGATACTATAACGATCCCACCGAAACCGAGAATGTAATAAGAACACACGAAGAAGGTCGTAAGTGGATACACTCGCACGACATTGGATATATAGATATGGATGGAGTCATATTTATCATCGACAGGATGAAGCGGATGCTGATACGCCCCGACGGACACAATGTTTGGCCGTCTCAGATAGAAAGCGTCATCTGCTCCCACCCTGCCGTTGCACAATGCTCCGTTGTCGGCAAAAAGGTCGACGGCAGCAAAAGCGGCGTACTGCCTGCGGCATTTGTTGTGGTAAACGGGAAATACGAGCACGAAAGGCTCAGGCAGGAGCTTATGAAGCTCAATCTCGAAAAGCTTCCCGAGCGTGATGTTGCGCAGTATTACTACTTTGTCGATGCGCTTCCACTCACGCCGGTCGGCAAGGTCGATTACCGCAGACTTGAGGAGATGGCAAACGGCAAATAAAAAAACAAACACCCCGGCGGTACAGTGTACCGTCGGGGTGTTTGGCTGTCTGCGCCACATGAAAACGCAGACCAAGCCGGTGTAGGGGGGATAAATGAGGGGGATTCATGAATTGAGGATGGGGGTTAGGTGTAACACATATATGAAAGGCTCATGTGGGGCGTAATTATCGTATGTTAATCGCTCTCACATCGGAGCAGCAGTTCGTTTACCGCCGGGGGCACGAGGCCGGAAAAATCCTTGCGGTATTTGCTCAGCTCCGCTATGAGCGACGAGGAGATGCCTGAGTTATCGGCTCGGAAGTACACCGTTTCGAGTTTTGGGGCGATGAGCTTGTTGACGGCGGCTATGTTTTCCTCGTAGTCGTAGTCCATGCGGTTGCGCAGCCCTCGGATTGTGTAGCCGATGTCGTTTTCGATGCAGAAATCGGCGACAACGCCGTCGTGGATGCACACGGTGCAATTGGTAAGACCGTCGTCTTTAAGTGTGCGGGCTATGGCAGCCTGCATGAGCTGCGCCGGATAGCGTCTGCGCTTTTCGGAGTTGACGGCAATGACGATATACAGCCGGTCGAACAGGACGGCTGCTTTTTTTACGATATCATGATGGCCGTTGGTGTAGCAGTCAAAGCTGCCTGCGTATACTGCGTTCATTATTCAGCCCTTCCTTCTTGGGGGGTGCTCCGCAGGGCTAATGCCCTGCGGAGCTTGGGGAGAAATAATTAATAAGGAGAATTAGGTTAAGTGAATCAGATAAGGTTCTTTGCCTTCAGGTCTGCGATCTTGGCATCGTCATAGCCGAGCAGATCCTTGAGGATGGTGTTGGTATCCTGACCGAGTGCGGGAGCGCCGCGCCATACCTGGCCCGGAGTGCCGGACATCTTGGGAACGATACCGAATGCGGTGACTTCCTTGCCGAGAGTCTGATCCTCGTACTTGATGAAGTCGTTGCGCTTCTGATAGTGCTCGTTTGCAAGGCAGTCCTTTGCGCCCATTACACGGCTGCAGGGGACCTTGAACTTTGCCATTGCGTCCTCGATCTCCTGTGCGGTACGCTCTGCGCACCACTCGATGGTCTTGGCGTCGAGCTCCTTGCCCTTTTCGGATGCAACAGCTTCAATGCCGGAGGAGCAATCCTTGTAGTTAAAGTACTCAAGGTCGAGACCCATTGCCTGAATGGCTCTCTTGTAAACGCCCGGGCCGAATGCGCCGAGAGCGACATCGTAGCCGTCGGAGGACTTGAACAGGCCGTAGGGCTGGAAGGCTGCGGACTTGTTGCCGGAACGGGTGTTCTCACGGCCTGCCATGGTGTAGGAGGTGTACAGGTCGCAGCAGTAGCTTGCCTGGACCTCGAACTGTGCGATATCGACGATCTGGCCTTCGCCGCCCTTGAGGACATTGATGTATGCAGCCAGAACTGCGAATACGGTAGCATATGCGGAGGTGAAGTCATTCAGCCAGGGCTTGCCGACGACGGGGTCGCCGTCACGCTCGCCGTTGAGACCCATCCAGCCGGAGAATGCCTGACCGATCATGTCGTAGGAGGCACGGTCGCAGTATTCGGGCAGGCCGCCGAATCTGGGGTTGCCGTAACCGCTGATGTGGGCAATGATGAGCTTGGGGTTGACCTCGAGCAGCTCCTCGTCACGGATGCCGAGCTTTTCGAGCCAAACCATGTTCTCCATGAACACATCGGCTTCCTTGATAAGGCCGAAGAACAGTTCCTTGACCTCGGGGTGCTTGAGGTTGAGCTCAAGGGAGAGAGACAGCTTGTTGCGGCCGTCCTGTGCCCAGGAGGTGCTGACGGTCTTGCCGTCCTCGGATGCAAAGGGAGCGAGAACACGCAGAGTGTCGCCGACGCCGGGACGCTCGATGTGGATGACCTCTGCACCAAAGTCGGCGAGCAGGGTCGCTGCGTAAGGCATTGCGATAAGAGAGCCGGAATCGATAACACGCATTCCTGCGAAAGGACCGTACTTGGGGATGATCTGTTTGCGTTCGCTCATTTTAATAATCTCCTTTGAATTAATATTTTTTTAACAAAATTTCTTCGTTATATGCTGCGGCCGCCGGGGGGCATGGTGACCGCAGCATGTGATTTTAACCAAGCTGACGGAAACCGAACGGTTCCTGTCAACTTATGCCCTGCGGTTTTTGATCTCTGCGATGACTGCGGGGAGCACGGCCTTGAAGTCGGTCACTGCGCCGTAGTGGGAGATGTCAAATATCGGAGAGGCTGCGTTGTGGTTTATGCTGACTATGCACTTGGAGTTCTGCATGCCGACCTGATACTGCACAGAGCCGGAGATGGCGACATTGATGATCATGTCGGGCTTGACGGCAGTGCCGGACTGGCCGATCTGCGCATCGTGGGGCAAAAAGCCGTTGTCGACGAGAGGTCTGGAGGCTGCGAGCTGGCCGCCGAGGAGGTCTGCAAGCTCCTTGAGCAGCGCAAGCTCCTGCTCGTTCTTTACGCCTCTGCCGCCTGCGACGAGAACGCTTGCGTGGTCGATGGGTACGCCGGTGATGACCTTCGGCTCAACGCTGAGCACCTCGTAGCACTCTTCCTTGTCGACCGTGACGGTCTCGGTGATGACCTCGCCCTTGCGGGTCTCGTCCGGCTCCAGAGGAGTGAAGATCTTCGGACGAACGGTCACCATCTGCGGCCTGCACTCTAGGATGACGATGTGTGCAAGGATGCTGCCACCGTATGCAGGAGTGGTCTGATAAAACACATCATCTTCATCGTAGCCGAGGTCGATTGCGTCGGCAGTCAGGCCGGTCTTGAGGGATATCATCATGCGGGGGGCGAAATCACGGCCGAGGCTGGTCGCCGGGTACATGATTATCGAGGGCTTGTACTTCTCGGCAAGCTGAGTGAGAGCCTGCTGATAGGGTCTTGCGCTGTAGGATGCGAGGTTTTCGTTTTCTGCGACGATGACCTGATCTGCGCCGCCTGCGATGAGGCCGGCTGCCAGATGAGAGACCTTGCTGCCGAGGAGGACAGCGGTGATGGTCTCGCCGTTATGGGCCTTGAGCTCCTGTGCCTTTGCAAGCAGCTCAAGCGTTACGGGATTGAGCGTTCCGTTCTGCTGTTCGGCAAATATCCATATGCCTTTGTAATCTTCCTTTGCCATTTGCCAAACCTCCTCAGACCAAATGCTCATTTTCGAGCATGTCAACGAATTTTGCTGCTATCTCTTCGGGGCTGCCCTCGAAGTAGGTGGTGTCGGTATTGCGCTTGGGCGGCTCGAACACGACCTTGGTCGACGACGGCGAGCCGGGGATGCCGGTCTGAGCCGTGTCTGCGCCGAGTGCCTCGGCGTTCCAGGTGGCACGGGGCTTTTTGAGCCCCTTCATGATGTTTATGGGCGTGGGGTAACGGGGGGTGTTTATCTCCGCAGTTACCGTTACGAGTGCCGGAAGCTTTGCACGCACCTTCTCGGTGCTGTCCTCGAGGACACGGTCGCAGTAGACCCAGCCGTCCTGAACATCGATGCTCGAGGCGAGGGTTATCTGCGGGATGCCGAGGAACGCTGCGGTGGCAGGACCGGTCTGCGCCGTGTCGCCGTCAACGGCGTGGCGGCCGAACAGCAGCAGGTCGTAATTGCCGACCTTCTCTGCGCCCTTTGCGAGGGTGTAAGCGGTGGCGAGGGTATCTGCGCCGCCGAAGGCACGGTCAGACAGCAGGTACGCTTCGTCGCAGCCGAGTGCAAGAGCCTTCTTGAGCACATCCTCTGCCTGGGGAGGACCCATGCAGATGGCGACTACCGTTGCGCCGTACTTCTCTTTAAGCTGGATAGCGGCCTCAACTGCGTTTGCGTCGAGGGGATTTATCATGCTGGCAACACCGTCACGCTTGAGATTGCCGCGCTCGTCGAGCTTGACATCGTCCGTGTCGGGCACTTGCTTTACAAATACAAGTATTTTCATCTTTCTCTCTCCAATTGTTTAGTGCTTTGTCTTATGCAAGGACTGCGCCGCTGACGACCATGCGCTGGATCTCGCTGGTGCCCTCGCCGATCTCGAGCAGCTTTGCATCACGGTACAGGCGCTCGACATGGAACTCTGCACTGTAGCCGTTGCCGCCGAGGACCTGGATGCACTCAT
This sequence comes from uncultured Oscillospiraceae bacterium, assembly GCA_934597175.1. Taxonomy (GTDB): domain Bacteria; phylum Bacillota; class Clostridia; order Oscillospirales; family Oscillospiraceae; genus F23-B02. The sequence goes on from CAKTQR010000016.1 coordinate 22,877, forward strand.
CGCAGATCTCCTTGCACCACTTGGAGCTCATGAGCTTGAGCATGGCAGCTTCTGCCGAGTGGCGCTCGCCGTTTGCCTTCATCTCTGCGGTATCCCATACCATCAGATCCATTGCACGGATCTTTGCAGCCATGTCGGCGAACTTGAAGGAAACGCCCTGGTATGCCTTGATGGGTTTGCCGAAGGTGGTGCGCTCGTTGGCGTATGCCTTGGCGATCTCCATTGCGTGCTGGGAAAGGCCGGAGGCGATAGAGCCGATGGAGATGCGTGCGCCGTCAAGAGCCATCATTGCGACCTTGAAGCCCAGACCCTCTCTGCCGACACGGTCGCACTCGGGGATGCGGATGTTGTCAAAGCTAAGCTCGCAGGTTGCCGAGCCTCTCATGCCCATCTTGTGCTCGAACTTGCCGATGGTCAGACCCTCTGCGTCCTTGGGGACGATGAAAACGGAGATGCCCTTTGCACCTGCGTTGGGGTCGGTCTTTGCCATGATGAGGTAGTAGTCTGCAACGCCGGAGTTGGTGATCCATGCCTTACCGCCGTTGAGGATATAAGAGCCGTCGGCCTGCTTTTCGGCAATGGACTTGATGCCCGCTGCGTCAGAACCTGCGGAAGCCTCGGTCAGACCGAATGCGAAAACCTTGCCCTCAGCTGCGAGGGGGAGATACTTTGCCTTCTGCTCGTCGTTGCCGTGAACGAGGATCATGTCGGATGCCAGCCAGTTTGCGTCGAGGTAAAGAGCGATGCTTGCGCTGCCCTTAGCAAGCTCGTTGACAACTATCTGGGAGGTGATGGCGTCACCGCCGCCGCCGCCGTACTGCTCGGGAATGTGGATGCCCATCAGACCGGTCTCGACGAGCTTGGAGTAGATCTGCTGGTAGATCTCCATGTTGAAGGAGAAGGTCTCGTCCATTGCCTTGTCATAGGGTGCAACTTCGTTCTTGGTGAATTCTCTGACCATGTCTCTGATCATAAGCTGCTCTTCTGTGAATTTGTACATTGTGCATTCCTCCGTTAAAAGTATTTTGTTTCCCTTTGTTTGTCGAGTGTTGCATAACAGATTTAGAATTTGTCGTTTGTTTCGTCTTTTCTGTTATAATACAGATTTAAAACTGTTTTTGGTTTTGAGCTTTAACACTCGGTTTCTATGTGAACAAATTAACATAACTAAGACAGAATGTCAACTGTTTTGGATGTTTGTTCATACTTTTCGGCACTTGGTACAAAGTGCGCTTTCGGACAATAACAGTATCACCCGCCTTTAATATAACAGTTGCTCGGATAAGGCCGAAAATTTAGACATATTCTCAAAATTGTTATACAACACTTCGACAATCTTTTGACATGCAGCATTTTTCTTGCTTTTCTTCCCCGTAAAATGTATAATTGTCACCGTGATTTGATACAGTTTGTTTGGGGTGAGTACCATTTCAATTAAAAATGATATAGTTTTATCGCACATTGAGGCGATAGAGCCCGGGACGAAGATCTCGGTGCGAGGGCTGGCATCGGAGCTGAATGTCAGTGAGGGCACGGTCTATAAAGCCATCAAAGAGGCCGAGCAGCGTGGACTCGTCATCACAAAGCCCAAGTCCGGCACATTCCGCATGGAGTCTGCCGTAAGCTCGGACGACTGCGCCGTGACGCTTTCTGAGCTTGTGTCGGCGCTCGGGGTCAGCTGTGCATCGGGCAGAAAGTCTCTCGGCTGTACAATAGATAATATAGTCATCTGCGACAGCGACGAGGCGCAGCTTGTAAGCCGCCTTGAATACAACGACCCGAGCCGCACACTATGCATTGTCGGCAATCGTCCCGATTTTCAAACCCTGATAATGCAATATAAAGCGCATATGCTGATAACGGGCGGCAGCCGGCCGAGCGATTACCACATCGTCAAGGCCGAGAAAAACGGAATGTGCATCCTCACGACGATACAGAACACCTACACGATAATGAAGCTGCTTGACAGTCAGTTTGCCTCGGCAAGGCTCGCAAGCGAGGACGCACCCGTGTCCGACTGGATGCAGGCGCCAAACTATCTGTACCGCAACGACTATGTTGCCGACTGGCAGCGGTATTATGACGAGCAGTTTTCCGGCATGAAGGCTTTCCCCGTCGTCGACGAGGAGCTGCATCTGTGCGGCGGGATAGACATTCCCCGGACCTTTGCAGCAGGTCACACGCAGAAGCTCTCGACGCTCGTGTCGCAGGATGCAAAAATTCTGACGCTCGATGCGCAAAGCTCGGTGCGTGAGGCGGCACGGAAGATGATGCTCTCGGGCAGCCCGTTTGCCGCCGTGGTGCGTGACGGCAAGATGGAGGGCGTTTTCTACACCTCGGATCTTATCCGCTATTTCATGTACTCGGGCTCGGAGAGCGTGTCGGACTACGCTTCGTTTTTAGTGCCTGCGCCGGAGTATTCAAATGAGGACCGCAGGGTGTACGAGCTGCACATCCCCGAGGTGGAGCTTGCGAATATGGACATTCTGCCGACGGCGCTTATGCTCGTCGCCGCCGACAAGCATCTTGCCCAGCAGGGGTATCTTAACTATTCGCTCAGCAGCAGCTCGTTTTTCTATCCCGAGAAGATAACGAAGACGGGCGGGCTCATGCTGTGCACAACGCTGACATCAAACGGCAAGGCCGGCTGCTCGGTCGAGACCGAGGTCTACACCGAGGCTGCGACCTACGCCAAGGCCATGCTCATTTTTACGGAACGGTAAGGTAACAAAGCTATGTTTTTACTGACGAAGGAACAGGAAAAGCTCAAGTGTGAGCTTCAGGAGTTTGTCGACTACGAGATACTCCCCGTGGCGACGGAGCTTGATATACGAGGCGGTTTTCCGCATGAAATTTTTTCACGCATTGGCAGGATGGGCTATCTCGATGCGGAGTTTGAATACATCGGCAGCGGCGCAAAATACAGTGCCCTTGAGGGCGCAATGATAATCGAGGAGCTGTCGAGAGGTCTTGCGTCACTGGGACTTATAATAAGCCCGCAGTATCAGTGCACGGAGCTTATAGCCTACTGCGGCACGGAAACGCTGAAGAAAAAGGTTATCGAGCCTGCCCGCCGGGGCGAGCTGCTGCTTGCCTTTGCCATATCTGAGGAGCGGGGCGGCTCGGACGCACTGGGCGTTGACACCATCGCCGTAAAGGACGGCGACCGCTGGATACTGACCGGCAAAAAGTGCTGGGTCACAAACGCAGGCTTTGCCGACGGCTATATCGTCACGGCCAAAAGCCCGTCGGCAGAGCGCAGCCGCAGTATGAGCATGTTCTACATCCCCAAGGACTCCCCGGGGCTTACCGTGGTCGAAAACCGCAACATGATAGGGCTCAACAATTCGCCCATGGGGCATATTATTCTTGACGAATGCCCGATACCCGGCTACTGCCTTGTGGGCGAGGAAAATGTGGGCTATCCGTTCATAAAGCCGCTTCTTAACGAAGGCAGGCTGGATATGGCCGCCGTGGCGGTCGGTATTTCGCAGGCTGCACTTGACTATTCCACAACATGCGCCGGACGCATAGGGCTCTACGGCCGCAGTTTGGCGTCATATCAAGGTGTGTCGTTCCCGATTGCGGATATGTACACGAAAACACTGATGGCGAGAAACTCGCTGTACACGGTGGCATCCATGATGGCAAACGGTCTGCCGCACACAAGGGATGCCGCAGCGCTCAAGCTCTTTGCAACGGAAAGTGCCTTTGAAACGGCCAAAGCCGCCTGTCAGATACACGGCGCATACGGTCTGAGCGCACAGTCGGGCGTCGACCGCCTTTTCCGTGACGCCCACATGCTGACCGTCGCCGAGGGCACATCGGAGATCTGCCGCATAGTCATTTCCGGAGGTCTGACGAATCCGAACAAGAAATAAATCAAGCAGCGGCTCAGGCCGCTGCTTTTTGCTTGTGTAAAGATAAACAATTTCGTGTAAATTTCTTAACACGGGCTTAATATAATATATGGTATAATGTAAGCTGACGAGAGCCGAGCGACTATCGGTTTTGACGGGCATATTTCCGCTCATGCTGCGTTGAAGCCCTTGCCAATACTTGTGTATTCCCTGCACGCTTCGCCTTGCCTGAGCAAAAATCTGCTCCGTCAAAACTGCAAGGCATCTGTCAGTAGTGTTTTTCGAGGGATTTTCGGCTTTCTTTTGGTGCAGGCGGGCTTTGTGCCCGGCAAGACGAAAAAAGGCGAAAAGCGCCGAAAGGGCACACTGACAGACGATAGGTGTTCGGCTTTCGCCAGCTTAAGGTGATCAGATGAAGAAAAACAACAACTTCACAAAAGCCGATGTGCGAATATTCCGCTTGCTCAAAAACTGGGCGATAACCGTTGCGGCGCTCGCAGTGGCGTGTATAATCTGCTCGGCTATAAAGCGCATAAATTCCTCAGATCCGTATGTGCCGATGATATTCGTCCTGGCGGTGCTTATCATATCGCTGCTGACCGACGGATATTTTTACGGCGTGCTCACCTCTTTTGTGAGCGTCATCGTCGTTAACTGGGCGTTTACATACCCGTACATGAAGCTCGACTTTTCAATTTACGGCTACTCAACGACCTTTCTTACCATGCTCGCCGTGTCGCTCGCCATATCCACGCTCACAACAAGGGTACACGAGCAGGAAAAGCTCCGGCACGACACCGAGCAGGCGCAGCTGAGGGCAAACCTGCTGCGGGCGGTGTCGCACGATCTGCGCACTCCCCTGACCTCGATAATCGGTTCAATAAGTGCCGTCATCGACGGGGGCGAAAGCCTCGCCGAGGAGCAGAAGATAAGCATGCTCACCGACGCCAAGGAGGATGCCGAGTGGCTCGTGCGGATGGTGGAGAATCTGCTGTCTATCACCCGCATAAGCGGCAGCTCCGAGCCGAACATTCAAAAATCGCCGGAGCTTATCGAGGAGATAGTCGGCGACTGCGTTACGAAGTTTAAAAAGCGCAACCCCGATGTTGCGCTCAAGGTCAATGTGCCTGACACGCCGCTCATGGTCAGCGTCGACGCCATGCTCATAGAGCAGGTCCTGATGAATCTCATGGATAACGCCGTGCACCACGCCGAGGGCATGACCGAGCTTTGCGTCAATGTCACGCAGTGCAAAAGCTTTGTGCAGGTCGCAGTGTCGGATAACGGCAAGGGTCTTGACCCGTACATCCTCGACGATATCTTCAAGGGTCAGCTCGTCTCAAACGACGGCACGAGCCCCGACAGCAACAAATTCAGAGGCATCGGTCTTGCCGTGTGCAAGTCCATAGTCACCGCCCACGGCGGCAAGATATCCGCCGACAACAAGCCCACGGGCGGCGCAATTTTTACATTCACACTACCACTACAACCGGAGGAAATTGAAGAATGAATATCAGAGACAAAATTCTTGTAGTTGAAGACGAAAAAAGCATAACCAACTTCCTGCGCACCATACTCGTTTCAAACGACTACGATGTTATCGTCGCAAGCTCCGGCGCAGAGGCTTATTCCATGATAACCTCCCACTGCCCCGACCTTATCGTGCTCGATCTCGGCCTGCCGGACATTGACGGTCTCCAGATCATAAAATCCGTGCGTGAGTGGACGCTGCTGCCGATAGTCGTGGTCTCTGCCCGTGCGCACGAGCGTGACAAGGTGCAGGCGCTTGACCTCGGCGCTGACGACTATATCACAAAGCCCTTCGGCGCAGCCGAGCTTCTTGCCCGCATCCGCACGGCGATACGCCACACCCGCACGGGTCTTGCAAACGAGACTATAGCCACCACCGGCAAGTTCAAGGCCGGCGACCTTGAGATAGACTACGACAAGCATCAGGTGCTCGTAAACGGCGTGAACGCAAACCTCACGCAGAACGAGTACAAGATAATCGGCCTTTTGGGCAAGTGTGCAGGTAAGGTGCTGACCTATGACTACATCATCAAGGAGCTGTGGGGACCCGGCACGAAGGGCAACAACCAGAGTCTGCGTGTCCACATGGCGAACATCCGCCGCAAGATCGAGAAAAACCCCGCCGAGCCGCAGTATATCTTCACCGAGATAGGCGTCGGCTACCGCATGATAGAGGGAGATTGAGTTAGCCGCTGATTTGTGGTATTAGTGGTATTATAATAAGCAAAAACTATTTGAGGCGATCCCATGAAGCAATTTTTAAAAGAACATCTATTCCCTGTTTTAATGCTCATCGTCGGTGCGGCGTGCGCCGCATTTTCAATTGAGTGCTTCCTTATCCCGAACACCATCCTTGACGGCGGCGTGACGGGTATCAGCATGATGATAAACTACACCTCCGGCGTTGCGCTGAGTATTCTCATCGTTGTCATAAACATCCCGTTTTTCATCATCGGATTTAAGGCGATGGGTAAGCGCTTTCTGTTCAAGGGTGTGTTTTCCACAGTGGCTTTCGCCCTGTTTCTTGAGGTGTTCAAGGGCGTTGAAACGGTGACGAATTCCGAGCTGCTGGCCGTCGTGTTCGGCGGCGTGCTGCTGGGTGTCGGTGTCGGTCTGGTGCTGCGCTACGGCGGCTGCCTTGACGGCACGGAGATCGCCGCAATGCTCTTATCCCGCAAGGTCGGCGTGTCCACGGGCGGCCTTATCTTCATGATAAACATCTTTATCTATCTGACCGCCGGTCTGCTCTTCGGCTGGGACAGAGCGCTTTTGTCGCTGCTTACATATTTTATCACCTTTAAGATAATAGACCTCGTCGAGGAGGGTATGAATCAGGCGAGGGCCGCTATGATAATCACCGAGCATGCCGAGAAGCTCGCCGACGCTATATACGCAAAGCTCGGCAGGACCTGCACATTTATAAACGCCGAGGGTCTCGTTTCCGGCAGCGGCAAGACGGTTTTGTACTGCGTCATCACCCGTGTCGAGGTAAACGAGCTCAAGCGCATCATAAAAGACTCCGATGTCAGCGCATTCGTCACCATCTCCGAGGTGTCCGAGATACTCGGCAATCACATAAAGCGCAACCATATCGAGGCTAAGCCTATTGACGAGACGGCAAAAAGTGAGTAAAATACGCTTAAGATGAGATATTTCGGAGGCCGCAGCAATGGATAACCGCACAAGCAAGGAAAACTACTATCTTGATATCGCCGACGCAGTTTTGCAGCGCTCGACATGCCTAAGGCGCATGTACGGTGCGATAATCGTCCGCAACGACGAGATAATCTCCACCGGCTACAACGGTGCGCCCCGTGGCAGGATAAACTGCACGGACGCAGGCCGCTGCGCAAGAGTCGAGATGAAGATTCCCTCCGGTGAGCGATACGAGCTTTGCCGCAGCGTGCACGCCGAGGCGAATGCGATAATCTCCGCATCCCGCCGTGACATGATCGGCTCGATACTGTATCTTGTCGGCCGGGACGCAAAGACCAAGGAGCTTTTAACAAACGCAACAAGCTGTTCCATGTGCCGTCGCCAGATCATAAATGCCGGCATCGCAAAGGTCATCATCCGCACCGGCAAGGACAGATTTACGATAGTCGATGTCGACGAGTGGATAAAAAACGACGACTCCATGTTCTGGACGGAGATATAACAAAAAAAACTGCTGTACCCGTTGGTACAGCAGTTTTTTCATACCTGCTTGCAGGTGAACAAAATGACCTGACGCTGTTTTGCTATCTCGCCGAGGAGCTTCATCGCCTGAGCGGTGCGTGTAGCATCGAGGTTAACGAGCGTGTCGTCGAGTATCAGGGGGCACGACGAATTTTCCGGCAGCGCCAGCGTGCACACGGCAAGGCGCACCGCAAGGTACATGAGGTCGAGCGTTCCGGCGCTTAAGTACTCCGTCTCACGGGGCACGGTGTCGCCTGCAAGTCTCGTCTTGGCGGTGAAGTCCCGGTTTATGAGCACGCCCTCGTACCTGCCGTCGGTGACGACGGACATGTACTGCGCCGCAAGCCTGCCCAGCTCCGGTGAGAAGCGGCTCTGGATATCGGCATCGGCAGCCCGCAGGGTCTCGACCGCAAGGGCAATGGCGTCAAACTCCGCCTGCATGGTTTCGTGCAGGCTCTCCATATTTTTAAGCTCCGAGCCGAGCACCAGGGGGTCGCCGAGCGTTTCGATGCGGCCCTTTATCTCGGAAATGCGTGCCGAGAGCAGGTCGCAGCTGCGCCGGGCAGCCTCAAGCTCACGCTTTAGCTGAGCCGCCTCGTTGTCGCCGGTACTGAAGTCGAGGTCCTGAAGCGTTCTCGCCTCCGCCGCCTCCTGCGACAGGCGCAGCCTGGCCAGCGCTCTGGCACGGCGCTTTTCGTCCTCGTCGGCATCCGTAAATTCCTTGTACAGCCTCAGATATTCGTCAAAGCAGGCGTTTATGCCGTCCTCGTCGGACGCCTTGTATTTTGAAAGCAGCAGCTTGCGCTGCCGTCCGGCATCGTGCGCAGAAGTTCTTGCCTTTATGAGCCTTGCATACAGCAGCGCCGCCAGCACGATCAGCACGCCGCCCGCTATGAGCGCATACATCTTGAAGCTTGCGGGCAGCGCAAGCACCGCCGCCGCAATGAGTGCAAGTGCGAGCACAAGGCAAACGACCGGCAGTGCGGGGCTCGTCTTTTTCTCGGACTCGGTCTTGAGCTCAAGGCACTTTTCCACATCCGCCCTGACCTCGGGCTCGACCGCCTCGGGCTTCCTTTCGCCGATGATGCTGTCGCACAGCTCACTCCGGCGCTCGTCACGCTTTTTGGCGGCTTTTTCATGCGCATCGTTTGCGGCGTTTATATCGTTGCGGAGATTTTGCAGATTTGCAAGCACATCACGGCGAGCCGTTTTTCTGCTCTCCGTCACGGCGCTTTCAAGCTGCCTGCAATTTTCCCTGCCCTGCTCAAGCTGCTCTGCCAGCCGCTCGCTTTCCGCTGCGGCGGCGTTTAGCTCGGCAAGGCGGTTTTTCGTCTCCGCCATGCGCTTTTCAAGCTCGGGGAGCTTGCCCCGGGTGTTGAAGCGCCGTGAGCGCTGCCACGCACGAAGCTGGTTGTCTGCCTCGGTGAACGAGCAGTCCTCGTCGCCGGTGGAGACTATCGCACTTATGCGCTTTTCAAGCTCGGGGCTGCCGGTGACGGCTATCGACCCCTGCTCGACAAAGGCGCTGCGGCGGAAAACCTCTTTCGATGCGCCGGTGAGCGCCTCACCGACATTGCTGCCGTCAAGCCCGTCGACAGGCACATTCGTCCCCGTGTAGACGGCGGAAAACTCACGCATGGGCGCAGATTTAAGCTTCGTCGTTCTCGTTATGGTGATGTCCTTGCCGTTTGCCGTGAGCTCCATCTCGCCCTGCATGGCCGCTCCCGACCACGGGGCGTAGCGCAGCTTGTCCGGCAGGTGACCGGCCTTTTGGCGCTCGGAGCTGTCGACACCGTAGAGCATCGCCCGGATGAAAGCGCACCATGTGCTTTTGCCGCTTTCGTTGGGTGCGCAGATGACATTTAAGCCATCGTGAAGCTCAAGGCTCTCACCCTCAAGCTTGCCGAAGGACGCCGTCAGCTTATTGATCGTCATGAGTGACCACCTCCTCACGCTTGTCCAGGGCTGCCAAGCCCCAGCGAGCCGCCTGAACTATGAGCTCGCGCTCGGCATCATCCTTTGCTTTGTCATAAGCGTCCCTGAGCCTTTGCAGGAACTGGCCACGCAGGCTGTCCTCGCCCGACTTTTCCCAGATATCACGGCGCAGAACGGTCTCGTCACGAAGCTGGAGGCTATAAAACCTGTCCTCCAGCGCCTGACGCAGGGCATTTATATCCGGTGCGTCGTCCGTTTCGCCACGGAGGATGATTCGGTAGATATCGCTCGATGTTTCGCCGGACAGCGCTTCCCCGATCGCCGTGAGCGGAGCTTTTCCGTCAAGCTCGACGGGCAGTATCTCATAGCGCCTCTCGGCAAGCGACACTGGCTTTAAATCGCAGCCGGTGTCGGAAACATCGACGATGTACACGAATTTTTCGCCGCACTCGTCAAAGCCTCTGCCCTCAGGGCAGCCCGGCCAGGCGTAGTATGTATTGCCCGCCTTATTTAGGCCGGAGGCCTGGTGGATATGACCGAGTGCTATGTAATCCATGCCCGAGGCTGCGATATCCTGCGGCGCTATGGGGTTATACTGCATGCCCTTGCCGACCTCGCCGTGGATGCACATGAGGTCGAGCATGCCGTCCTTTTTTTCTGCGGAAAAGCCGCTCAAAAGCGACGGGCAATATTTATCCGTGAATGCTGCGCCCCACACTCGCACGCCGAGCGTTGCGACCTCGACGCATTGGAGGCGGTTTTCGGTGAAGATGAAAACATTTTTGGGAAACCCGAGCCTTGCGTAGGGCGAACGGCGTGAATAAAAATCGTGGTTTCCGGGAGAAATAAACACGGGCACGCTCATGCTGCCGAGCGCCCGCACGAGCTCCTCGGCGGTCTCGGTATATGCGCTGTCGGAATCTAGCAGATCGCCCGACAGCAGGACGAGCTGCACCTGCTCGGTCTCGGCGGTTTTCGCTATTTTTTTCAAAAGCTCACGCTGCTCCTGCCTGCGCTGCGCCGCCTTTGCGGCGGGCAGCCCTTCAAAGGGCGAATCAAGGTGCAGGTCGGCGGCGTGGAGTATCCTTATCCTGCTCATTTAAGTCTGATCCCCTCCGCTTTAAGGCATTTTCCCGTCTCGGGGTCAATTTCGAAAATGCAGCCCTCCAATTTGGCGGGGCCTTTTGCCGAGTCGTAGCGTCTCGGGGGATCGCCCATAAACTTGCCTATCGACTGCTCGGGGTCGATGCCGATGGCGGAGTAAATTGCACCCGTCATGCCGAGGTCTGTTATATAGCCCGTGCCGTTTGGCAGCACCTCGGCATCGGAGGTCTGCACATGCGTGTGCGTTCCCCAGACGGCGCTGGCTCTGCCGTCGAGCAGAAATCCCATGGCACGCTTTTCGCTCGTGCCCTCGGCGTGGAAGTCGACGAGGATTATCTTCTCCCTTATCTCCTCCATGTAGCCGTCGGCGATGACGAAGGGATTATCGGTGTTCGTGTCGAGGGTAAAGTGTCCCATCAGGCTCATGACGCACACATTGCCGAACGAGGTCTTGTACACATCGATGCCTCTGCCCGGGCACTGCGGTGCGCAGTTAGCCGGGCGCAGTATCTTTCGCCGCTCCTCGAGATACGGGCGCAGCTCCGTGCGTGTCCATGTGTGGTTGCCGAGGGTGATGACATCCGCTCCGGCGTGGAATATCATATCCGCCTGTCTCGGCGTTATGCCGACGACATTTGCGTTTTCGCCGTTGACGACGACGAAGTCCAGTTCCATCTCCTTGCGTATCCTGCGCAGGTTTTTATTCAAATAATCAAGGCCCGGCTCGCCGCAGACATCGCCGACAGCCAAAATTTTTACGCTCATGACTCTTCCTTTCAAATTGAAAATATGTAGTTATTATAGCACATATTACTGCGATGTAGCAAAGCAATTATGGACATACTATGTTACGGAGGTGTAAACAATGCAGAAATCGAACTTTTTACTCGGTATGGGCATAGGCGTGACCGTCGGCAGCATCGCAGTTGCGACCATGACCGGCAGCAAAAAAACCAGCAAGAACATCATCGGCAAGACCCTCAAAACCATGGGCGAGGTCGTAGACGCAGTTTCGAGCTCCATAGGCATGTAAAACTGCGGGTTTTAAAAAAATAATACTAAAATCCGCAAAAAACACTTGCAATTATCCGACTGCTGTGCTAGTATATTTAGGCGCAAAGCGATAAGCGCCGCTAGCTCAGCTGGATAGAGCGTCTGGCTACGGACCAGAAGGTCAGGGGTTCGAATCCCTTGCGGCGTGCCAAAAGAAAAATCCTGTCGGACTTCCGGCAGGATTTTTCTTTTGTATTATTCATTTTTCATTATGCAACATTCATCATTCATTTAAACAGGATTTTTCAATGAATGATGAACAATTCTCAAAGCCCTGTAAAGCGATCGCTTTACAGGGCTTTGAAATTTATATCGCTTCCGCTTTGTACACGAACACAACGCTGGAGGTTTGATTTGCGGTGCGCTGGGTGAAGATATCGTAGCTTTCGCCGAAGTTGAGCCATGCCTGCATGCGCTCGGCGAGGTGCTGGGCTTGCGCTTTGGTGAGCTTATTGAGGCTCTCGTTCGTTTCCATGGAGTTTGCAAAGTCCATTATTTTCTTGATGCTCTCGGAGTTGAATACCTTACTCGTCTGCTTCAGCAGATCCTCGCTTTGGCGCAGGACATTGACGAGCGAGCGCAGCTTTTTTATCGTCTGCGGCAGGTTATCGATGGCGTTTTTGACCTCGGCATTTTTAAGGTCGTTGTTGATATCCTTAAAAATGGGCGCTATCTTGAGGTAATCCTCCGTGAACTGCACGAGGTTTCCGAGGTTTTTGTCGAGCTTTGAAATGAGGTTCACGAGATTTTTAAACGGCTTGTAATTTGCAAGCTGACCGATGCTGTCGATATCTATCTTTTCAAGGTCGTTGAGCACCCGCTCGAGCGCATCAAGGTTGCCGTCGGTGATATATTTGTTGAGCATATCGATGAGCGCCTTGTTCTCCTCGTAAAGCTTCGAGGCATCGCCGACTGCGTTTATGAGCGTTTCTATCTGCTCTGCGTTGCCGTAGAGCACCTGTATCATGCCGTTTATATCGAGTGAGGCAAAGCTGTTCATGAGGCTTTCAAGGTCTGATAACATATCCTTCATGCCGTCTACGCTCACAGAAACATCATTAAAGCCCAGCGCACGGATAGACGAAAACGGCACGGCGACGAACATCATGTTGCCGAGGGCAAAGTTCTCTGCCTTGCAGGTTACGGTGTAGCTGCTGCGGCCGAGTGCGCCGCCGAGTGCCGACATGCCGATGCTGTCAAGCCCGAGACTTTCGCTCATGCCGGGCACGCCCATGAAGCACACGAGCTTGTGCGCACCGTCGCCGAGGATGACTCCGTTGTCGGTATTGACCTCACTGAAGGTCTCCTCTGGCATTATCATGCCGCCTAAAAACAGCATGGGGCACTGCATGGAGTAGCTCTTACCGCCGAGCTTCACGCTTTTTGTAAGCTTATTGCTGACGGTTATGGTCATTTTCACATCGCCGCTTTTGCCGGAGAGCTTGTCGGGGGCTATCTCCTCACCGTCAAGGTAGTATTTTACCGAAACGCTCATGGGCGGCTCTTTTTCGCTCACGCCGTTGTAGTAAAGGTCGGTCGAGTCCATGTCCCAATACATCTTGTCGCCCTTTATAACAGGCTCGATGAAGGTCTTTACATCGGCGATATTTTTAAGGTCTGTTTTATCCTCTATCCTCACCTGCGGCATATCGGTATGAAGTCTGTCGGTGACATTGACCTTCCTCACCTCGCCGCTCGGGGAGATGTTTATAAACACGGTCTCATCCTTGGCCACGGCGGCATCGGTGAGCTTATACTCGACCTGCTTGGGCTTTTCGGTCGGTGTCGGTGTGTCGTCCGTTTTCTTGGAGCATCCGGAGCACACGCTCACAAGCAGCGCCGCCGCCAGAGCAAGGCTCAGCGCCCTTTTGGGCATATTATTTTGCATGGTCAGTCCTCCTCTTGAGCGGGCATACGCCAGCTCGGTGTGGTTTTTGCGATAAGCCCCTCGCACACGACTAAAAGTGGGGCAAGGAACAGCACGATGACAAGCTCGCTGATGATAGCGCCCCTTGCCAAGAGTGCGCACATGCCCCGCACGATGTAGATATCGCACACGACATACACGGCGAAGGTCGCCGCAAAGAACACGGCGGCGCTTTGGAATATCGACTGCTGCGCCATTTTGACGGCCTTGAGCATTGCCTCCTTCTTGGGTGCAAAGCGAAGCTCCTCACGGAATCTCGTGGTGAGCAGGATCGCATAGTCGACCGTTGCACCCAGCTGGATGCAGTTTATGACCGTGGGGTCGACAAACGACGCTTCCTTGCCCATAATGACGCTCAGCGACAGGTTGAGCCATATGGCAAGCTCGATAGACAGCACCAGAATTATCGGCAGGGTCACGGATCTGAACACGATGGCGATGAGTATAAATATCGCCGCAACGGAGAGCACCGCCGTGACGGCAAAGTCACGGTCGGTGGTGTCGATAAGCCCCTGCGTTATCGCACCCTCGCCTGTTATGTAGGCGTTGGGGTCGTAGCTTTTGACTATCTGCTCCATTTCCTGCAATTGCGCCGTCAGTTCCGGTGTTGCAGGGTCAAATTTGGAGTTTACGAGAAACAGCTGCAAGCCGTCCTGCTTGCAAAGCTGCATAATTTCGTCCGGCAGGATATCGTCGGGTATCGCAGGGCCGACGATGGAGTTATACGCCAAAAGCGAGCTCACGCCGTCCATGTCCTCAAGCTTTGACTCCATCTCCATGAGCTTTGCCGCCGGAATGGAGTCGTCGACTATCACAAACTGCGTACACGCCATGTCAAAGTCGTTTTTGAGCTTTTCAAAGCCCTGCATGGAGGTCAGATACCCGGGCAGCGCCTTGTTCATGCTGTAGTACAGGTCAATGTCCTTCTGGATAAGATAGGTCGGCGCTAACAGCAGCAGGAACAAAAGCGCAAAGGCTTTTTTGTGCCTGAGCGTGAACACATTGACCTTCGTAAGGTCCGGGACAAAGCTGCGGTGGCGGTATTTGAGGATCTGCTTTTCAAAAATAAGCACTATCGACGGCAGAACGAACACGACGGTGAGTATGCCGAACGCAACGCCCTTTGCCATGACAAAGCCTATATCAAAGCCGAGCTTCAAGTGCATGAAGCACAGCGCAAGAAAGCCGAAGACCGTGGTCAGCGAGCTGCCCGCCAAGGCTGCAAAGCTCTTGGTGACGGCGGCCGCCATCGCCTCCTCACGGGTGGGGTAAAGCTCCTTTTCCTCGGAGTAGCGGTCGATAAGGAAAATGGAATAATCCATCGTGACACCCAGCTGCAAAACCGCCGCAACGCATTGGGTTATAAACGATATCTCTCCGAGGAAGAAGTTCGTGCCCATGTTGTACAGCACGGCAATGCCCAGCGACAGCAGGACGATGAGCGGCTGAAACCACGACTCCATCATGAGCGCCATCACCGCCAGCGCAAGCGCAACGGCAACGGCGATGTAAAGCGGCGCTTGGCTGTCGCAGATCTCCCTCGTGTCGTCAACGATGACCGAAAGCCCGCTCATGAACGCATTTTCGCCGAGAAGCGTTTTTATCTCGGCAATTGCCTTTAAATCGCTGCCCTCGCCGCCTGCGGGGTCGTAGCGCACGAGCATCATGGTCTTTGTCCCGTCGTCGCTGTAGAAAATGTTCTTGAGCACATCCGGCAGCGCATCGGCGGGTATCCCGATATCGGTAAGCGTGTCGACCCATATGACCGAGGCAACGCCCTCGACCTTGAGTATCTCGTTTTTGAGCGCAAGGGTATATTTAGGCTGCATATCCTCGGTTATGACGATGGATATGCCCGCCGTATTAAATGTCTCGTCGAGCACCTGCTCGCCCTGCATGGCCTCCAGCTCATCCGGCAGATACGACAGGATATCGTAGTTGACGCCCGTGCACACAAAGCCTATGAGCGCCGGAATGAGCAGCAGCAGCGCAAACAAAAGTACCGTTTTGGGATGCTTTGCCTCCCACAGTGCAATTTTCTTCATACATTCACCCAAAGATAAAATGTCAACTGTAGTTTACACTAAAAATGCCAAAATTTCAACGACGGCGTGGCAGGCTGAACGGGGATTTTACATGTCGGCGTAAAAAATTTGATTTTATGTTTGCCAACGGCAAATCATATGCTATACTGAATACATGAATTGGTTTAGTTCGGAGGGGCAGTATGGCTGACGCAAAATTTAAGGAGCTTTTTGATTTCTTTCATAATCCCGGCGAGAAAACCGTGAATATTTCCGCAGATGCACCGAGAAGCGGCAAGACCGTGTGGACCTTCGGCAGGAGCACGGACTGCGATTTTGTCTATTCGACCCCCAAGGTGTCGAGGCTTCACTGCAAGATAGAGTACATCGACTCGCACTATTACCTGACGGACCTAAACTCCACGAACGGCACATATCTGAACGGCCGCCGCATCGAGCGCAAGGAGCGGCTGTTCACCGGCGATATCATCGGCATTGGCAGCGAGGATATCGTGTTCACAAGTCAGATGCTGCAATAAAAAACCATTGAAAAAGGACAGGTCATCTTGACCTGTCCTTTTTGCCTTTTCCGTCTATGATGTTGCGCTTTGCGTAGATAAGACCGATGACGACAGTGAACACATCGACTGCGAAGAATATCCAAAACAGCGGATCTGTAAGATCAAAGCTGTCGCCGAGGACGGTGAAATACGCAAGGCTGGGAAGCAGCGCAAGCATCGAGCCCGCAAGATACGCAAAATACGGCGTGCGCAATAGCCCGAACAGCACGCCCTGCGCCTCGGTGGAAAGATGCAGGGTGTGAAGCGCAAAGCAGAATGTGAAGCTGTATTCGCCTGCGTTGTCAAAGTATTTCTTGAGCTTCGGGTACTTTTCTATCGCCTTATCGAAGGTCAGCTCCTTTGAAAACCTGCCGATGACATACGACACCGAAACACAGATGGCCGTGCCGACGGTGTTTATGACCAGCGCCGTTTTAAGATCAAACACGAGCGATGTTCCGATGCACACTGCCGCAAACGGGATGACCATCGAGCAGCCCTTGACGGCAAACAGCGCCAGTATCGCCAGCAGCGCCATAGGCTTGTTGCTTTGAACGGCGTTGATTATCCTGTCGACATCCAGAACGCCCGTCAAAAGCAGCACGCCGACAACGGCGATGAGCGCAAGCATTATGATTATGGAAATGTAGTTTTTGAGCTTAGACATTTAGATTATTCCCAAGTGTTCGAGCAATATCTTAACACCTATGAGTATGAGGACGATACCGCCGACAAGCTCGGCCTTTGTCTTGTACCTTGAGCCGAATGCATTGCCGACCCAGACGCCCACAGCTGAAATGACAAAGGTCGTAACGCCGATAAGCAGCGCCGCCGGAACGATGTCAACGCCGAGGAACGCAAAGCTTATGCCGACGGCAAGCGCATCGATGCTCGTTGCGACGGCAAGCGGGAGCATGGCCTTGAACGCAAAGCTTGCGTCGTGCTCGGTCTCGTCCTTGCCGAGGGCTTCCTTTATCATGTTGCCGCCGATTATTGCCAGCAGCACGAAGGCTATCCAGTGGTCTATGCTCTGGATAAAATGCTCAAGCTTGAAGCCGAGCAGATAGCCCGTCAGCGGCATGAGCGCCTGAAAAGCGCCGAAGTACAGTCCGGCGATGAGCATATGCTTAAGCTGCACCTTCTGCACCGACAGGCCCTTGCAGATGCTCACGGCAAAAGCGTCCATGCTAAGTGCAACGCCTATAAGGAAAATGTCCACAAAACCCATTTACCAACACACCTCAAAAACAGTTTACAAAACAGTTTGCCCTTGTCAGCCGAGGGTACATTTGAATGTATACCACGGCTTTGTCCGTGTCAAGAGATATATTCTTGACATCTCGGGTTTATGTGCTAAAATCTATACAGATTCCTAAAAATAGTTTACAAAGAGGTAAGAATATGAGCGACACCAAAAGGCGCCTCGGCGACCGCAGAGACGGCAAGCTGCTGCGTGACATTGACAGCATGCACATCATCATGCCGATGATATACATCAATCGCAGCGACAATGAGGCGTATATCTCCGAGCGCATCGACCTTACGAACATTGACGCATACCTTGCAAAGCGCAATGCCGAAAACCCTGAGTTCAAGTTCACCCTTTTCCACATCATAGTCGCAGCGATACTCAAGGTCATCGTTTTAAGGCCCAAGCTAAACCGCTTCATTGCAAACAAGAACATGTATCAGCGCAATGACTTAAGCGCCGCCTTCGTCGTCAAAAAGCAGTTTAACGACACCTCTGAGGAGGGTATGGCATTTATCCACGCAAACGAAAGCACCACCATAGAGACCCTGCGTGAGGATCTGTACAAGCAGATAACCACCGTCAAAAAGGGCGGCGGCGACGCCTCGAGCGACGCTATGGATATCCTCAAGAAGATACCCCGCCCCATCCTCAAGTTCATCTTTATGATCCTCCGCTGTCTCGACAGACACGGCCTCGTGCCGCAGTTTCTCATAGAAACAGACCTCAACTACGCCTCCGTCATTTTGTCTAACCTCGGCTCTATCAAGCTGCGCAGCGGCTACCATCACCTGAGCAATTGGGGCACGGCTTCGCTGTTTGTCATCGTGGGCGAGATGAAAAAGCGCCCGTTCTACGACGACGAGGGCAATGTCGAGTTTAAAAACAGCGTCGACCTGGGTCTTACCATCGACGAGCGCATTGCCGACGGCTACTACTACTCCAAGAGCGTGAGACTGCTCAAGTACATTCTCGAGCACCCCGAGTGCCTCGAAAAGCCGTTCAGCGAGCCCGTAGATTATTGATAAAACCACTTACAAGCCCTGATTTTTTAGGGCGAACACAGACAAGGAGAAACCGGTTTTGACCGGCTCTTTTCCGCCCATACTTCACAAAAATCTCCGGTAATACACAAAGTATTGCCGGAGATTTGTTGTTTAAGTTGACGGAAGCCGAACCCTATCGTCTGTCAGTGTGCCCTTTCGGTGCTTTCCGCCTTTTTTGTCTTAATGGGCGACAGCCCATTCTCACCAAAGAAAGCCGAAAATCCTTCGAAAAACATCACTGACAGATGCCTTGCAGTTTTGAGGGAGCAGATTTTCGTTCAGGCAAAGATAAAGCCCGACGGGCATAATGTACATATATGGGCTAGGGGTTTAGCGAAGCATGGGCGGAAAGCTGCCCGTCAAAACCGATAGGGATTCGGCTCCCGTCAACTTATCTGAACGAAAAATAGCTCGCTCAAAACTGCTGCGCACCCTGTAAAAGTGAAGTGCGTCTCTCTATAAGGCGAAAAGCCTGTTTTACAGGGCGGATTATCCTCATCTGAGTCCGCCCTTGGGCTTGTTTTATTATTATCATTAGTTGTAAAAAAACTTTATACATGATATAGTATTTGTTTGTAGATATATGTTGTATCTGCAAATAAAATTTGCTGCGGCAGCCAGCCGCAGGAAAGGATGTAAAAATGAAAAATTCCGAAAAATCAATGGACAAGATCGTCGCCCTGTGCAAAAACCGCGGCTATGTTTACGCAGGCAGCGAGATCTACGGCGGACTTGCAAACAGCTGGGACTACGGCCCGCTCGGCGTGGAGTTCAAGAACAATGTCAAGAAAGCCTGGCTGAAGAAATTCGTTCAGGAAAGCCCGTACAATGTCGGCCTTGACGCCGCAATCATCATGAATCCCCAGACCTGGGTCACCACCGGTCATGTGTCGAGCTTCTCCGACCCCCTGCTCGACTGCAAGGCCTGCAAATCCCGCCACAGAGCCGACAAGCTCATCGCCGAGGAGCACCACGAGGTCAATGTCGACGCAATGAGCTTTGACGAGATGGACGCATTTATCGCCTCCCATGAGGATGTCATCTGCCCCGTCTGCGGCAAGCACGACTTTACCCCCATCCGCAAGTTCAACCTTATGTTCAAGACTGCCATCGGCGTTACCGAGGACTCCAGCTCCACCTGCTACCTGCGTCCCGAGACCGCTCAGGGCATTTTCGTAAACTTTGCAAATATCCAGCGCACCACCCGCAAAAAGCTGCCGTTCGGCGTCTGTCAGGTCGGCAAGGCCTTCCGCAATGAGATAACCCCGGGCAACTTCATCTTCCGCACCCGTGAGTTCGAGCAGATGGAGTGCGAGTTCTTCTGCAAGCCGGGCACTGACCTTGAGTGGTTTGCTTATTGGAAAGACTTCTGCAAAAACTGGCTGCTGTCTCTGGGCATCAAGGAGGAAAACCTGCGTCTGCGTGACCACGAGCCTGCCGAGCTTGCGTTCTACTCCCGTGCAACTACCGATATAGAATACGCCTTCCCGTTCACCGACTGGGGCGAGCTGTGGGGCATTGCCGACCGCACCGATTACGACCTCGGCCGTCATCAGGAGGCTTCCGGCAAGGATCTGACCTACTTCGATCAGGATACCAACGAGCACTACATCCCCTATGTCATCGAGCCGTCGCTCGGCTGCGACCGTGTTGCGCTTGCATTCCTGTGCGAGGCATACGACGAGGAGGTCGTAGGTCAGGACAAGAAGGGCAACGACGATGTCCGCACCGTACTGCACCTGCACCCGGC
Source organism: uncultured Oscillospiraceae bacterium (assembly GCA_934597175.1). Taxonomy (GTDB): domain Bacteria; phylum Bacillota; class Clostridia; order Oscillospirales; family Oscillospiraceae; genus F23-B02. The sequence continues at coordinate 43,093 of CAKTQR010000016.1, forward strand.
TCTCGCTCCCTTTAAGTGCGCCATCCTGCCGCTTTCCAAAAAGGAGATACTCACAGGCCCTGCCATGGAGCTTTACAGGGAGCTTTCCAAGGAGTTCATGGTCGACTATGACGAGACCGGCTCTATCGGCAAGCGCTACCGCCGTGAGGACGAGATAGGCACTCCGTTCTGCATCACCTTTGACTTCAACACCGTCGGCACGGAGACCGACGAGGCTGACCACTGCGTCACCGTGCGTGAGCGTGACAGCATGGAGCAGGTGCGCATCCCCATCAGCGAGGTAAGAGATTACATCGCCGAGCGTGTAAAGTTCTGATATGACCGCCGGAGAACAATTTGTCAAGTGGATAAAGCCCGCCGGCTGTGTGCTGTTTCTCGGCATTTTCGTTGCGTTTCTCGTCATATGCTTCACGGCGAAAGCGCCCGTCGAGGGCTACTCCGTGCCCCACGACTCGCAGTATTACGCCCAGCACCTGGCCGAGCTCAAAACGGAGCTTGAGACGAATCTTTTTCCGAAGCTTGACGGCATTGAGGACTGTTATATTTCCGGCGACAAGCTGACAATAATAATCGATGAGCAGAGCTTTGAAGCATCGGGCAATGCCATCACCCACTACTACGGCAAAAACCTATTTATCATAGAGAAAGAGGCTAAATAATGAAAGACGGATTTGTTAAAGTCGCTGCGGCGTCCCCTGTCATCCGTGTTGCAGACGCAGACTATAATGCCGGTCGTGTCATCGACTGCATTAAAGCTGCCGCCGACAAGGGCGTCAAGATCATCGTTTTTCCCGAGCTGACCCTCACGGGCTGCTCCTGCTATGACCTCATCGGTCACAGCGTAATTTTAAGAGGTGCGGAAAACGCCCTCGTCAAGGTCATCGACGCCACCCGTGGCCTGGACATTCTCGCAATGGTCGGTCTGCCCTACGCACCGAGAGGCGGCTGCCTTTACAGCGTCGCCGCAGTTATCTGCAACGGCGAGCTTCTGGGCATGGTCCCCCGCACCGAGGTCGACGGCACGCTGTTTTCAAGCGTGGATGTAAATGCCGATGTAAGCGGCCTGTTTGACAGCTTTTTGAGCTCTGAGGCGCTGTTTACAAGCTCCGTGCTGCCCGGTCTTTCCGTGGCGGTTGAGCTCGGAGCAGACTCCAAGGCCATCGAATCTCCCGCTGCACGCCACGCTCTTGCAGGCGCAACGGTCATCGCAAGCATGGCATCCTTCCCCGCCACCGTTTACTCCACCCACGATGCCACCGAGGATATCAAGTACCGCTCCAAGCATTTTAAGTGCGGCATGATCCTTGCCGCCCCCGGCAAGGGCGAGTCGACGACCGACAATGTTTTCTCCGGCCTGTGCATGGTCGCCGAAAACGGCAGCGTGCTCGCCTCGGATGAGTGCGCAGACTGCATGGTCATCACCGAGCTCGACATTGATTATCTTGAGAATCTGCGCAGAAAAGAAAAGATCTACGGCACGGGCAAGTACCCCCACTTCGAGGTTTCCTGGGGCACTGAGTTTGCCGAGACCGAGCTTACCCGCAGCTACCGCAAGCTGCCGCATCTGCCCGAGTTTGAAAAGGACATGGGCGACTACTGCCGCCGCATGATAGACATTCAGGTCTCCGGCCTTGTAAAGCGCATGGAGTACGCAAGCCTCGACCACTGCGTCGTCGGCATCTCGGGCGGCGTCGACTCCACCCTGTGCGTCATGATCTGCGCCGAGGCAATGAAGAGAATGGGGCTTCCCTCCACGAATGTCGTTGCCTGCACCCTCCCCTGCTTCGGCACTTCCTCCCGCACGAAGTCCAACGCCATCATCGTTGCCGAGCAGGTCGGCGCCGAGGTGCGTGTCATCGACATCGGCGAGAGCGTGTACAAGCATTTTGACGATATCGGCCACGCTCACGACGACTACTCCATCGCATTTGAGAATGCTCAGGCCCGTGAGCGCACGCAGGTGCTCATGGACATTGCCAACAAGGTCAACGGCCTTGATGTCGGCACTGAGGACCTCAGCGAGTTTGTCGACGGCTGGTGCACATACAACGGCGACCACACCAGCATGTACGATGTCAACATGGGTCTTACCAAGACTCAGGTGCGTGCAGGCGTGAGATACATCGCCCAGCACACCGAGGACAAGGTCCTCGCCGACGCACTGTGGGATGTGCTCGACTGCCCGGTAACGCCCGAGCTTCTGCCTATCCACGACGACCAGATCGAGCAGAAGAGCGAGGAAAATGTCGGCTCTTACAGTCTGCAGGACTTCTTCACCCACAAGATGATGATCTGCGGCTTCAGCCCGGCAAAGACCCTGCGTATCGCAAAGGTCGCTTACGGCGACGAGTTTACCGACGAGGAGCTTATCAAGTGGATGCGCAGCTACTGCAAGCGCTACTTCTCGCAGCAGTTCAAGCGCAGCTGCCTGATGGACGGTCCTGCCGTCGAGGACTTCTCCGTCTCGCCGAGAAACGGCTTCCTCATCCCCTCGGATGCGGAAAACAGCCTGTTCATGGCAAGCGTCGATTCCTTCGACAAGTAAACAAAGCAAAAATGACGCAGGACTTCCTGCGTCATTTTTTATAATATCTACAAACCATCTAAATACAAACTCAGCAGCGTAAGCTCCAATACGCAGCAGGGGGAGTGTGAGGGGGTAACGAAGTGTCGGTGCGGTAGTGAATGACATGCCGGGGG
>CAKTQR010000017.1 GCA_934597175.1 uncultured Oscillospiraceae bacterium
GTCAGAGCCGCACCGTGACCGAGCCGCAGCGAGAAAGGTCCCGCCTCAAATTGGATTATAGCCATCAAAAACGCCTGTTAAGGCTTTTTGACGAGCATAGCGAGATTTTTTATGAAGCAAAGCTTCACAAAAAATGTGGCGTGTTTTGAAGCGTGCAAAAAAGTCACAGGACTTTTTTGACACGCTGAAAAATCAGGGTCTAGCTAAGCTAGATCCTGATTTTTCTTGCGTCTAAAAGCGTTTCATCCTCGGCATCGTGGCTTACGAATACAAGCGTTTTGCCTTGGGTATGGCGCTTTATATATTCTATCGTTTTGAGCTTGGTATCCCGGTCAAGGCCGGTGAAGGGCTCGTCGAAAAACACTGTGTCGGCTTTGCAGATCACCGCCCTTACTATCGCCACTCTGCGGCGCATGCCGCCGGACAGCTGCGACACGGGCTTGTTTGCGCTGTCGGCAAGTCCCACCTCGGCAAGGTGACTTAAAATCGTCTCCTTTGAAACACCGTGAGGGGCTGTCATTTTCACGCAGACACAGGGCGTGAAATCACTCGGAAGCCTGTCCTCCTGGAACACGGCGGCTATCGACTTGCAGGTGTTAAGCAGCTCACCGGAATCCGGCGGTGTGAGCCCCATCATGATGCGCAGAAGCGTTGTTTTGCCTCTGCCGGACACACCGGTAATGAGGACGGTCTCGCCCTTATTTATCTCGATGCTGACATCTTGAAGAACTGCTTTGCCGTCAAAGCTTTTGCATATGTTTTTAAGCTCCATCAGCCACGCTCCAATCTGCCGTACAGCGCCCTGAGCCCGAGCATGAACAGCTTCTCAAACAGCACACTGATAATGACGATGATGACGGTCCAGCACAAAAGATCGTCCGTGTCGAGGTATATCTTCGAGTAGAACAGCTGCTTGCCGATAGATCCGTCGGGCGTGCCGATTATCTCGGCCGCAACGCCGGCTTTCCACGCCATGCCGAGTGCTGTTGCGCAGGCGGACATCAGAAACGGCTTTAGCTGCGGCAAATGGATGTACAGCACCTTGCGCAGTGGCGGCATTTTATACACCGTGCCGACCTCGAGCATGAGCTTATCCTCGCTTTTGAGCCCCTCGAGCACATTGCCGTAAACGACGGGCAGCACGATGAGGAACGATATGAAAACCGAGAGGTTTTCCACCGACAGCCAGATAAGGCAGATGACGACGAACGATGCCACCGGCACGGTCTTTATCGTGACAAGAAACGGCCACAGCAGCGTTTCGACCCAGCGAAAGCGCCCTGCAAGCGCAGCGAGCGTGATGCCGAGCGCAAGTGCTATGAAGAAGCCGCCCGCTATGTGGTAAAAGCTAAACCAAATGGATGACAAAAAGCCCTCGGTCTGCCATATGGTCGTGAGCCTGACGGCGACATCCACAGGCGAAACGAGAAGTATGCGGCTGTTTACGGTCATGGCCGCTATCTGCCAAAGGCCGAGAGCGAACACGACCGCAAGAGCCTTGCCTAATTTGCCGACGGGCTTACGCTCCATAGTAGAAGTCGGCACCGGGCAGCTTGCCGCCTATCGACTTGGGATTCATGTCATTGAGGACGGAAAGGTAGCTTTCCATGTCGGTCTTCATCTCGGAGCCGGTGATGAAGGTGATGTTGCAGTAAGGCAGAGCCTTCTGGGCGATGGGCGCTTTGACTATCTCATAATTTCCGATGAGCGTCGCCGCGTCCTCGGTGTTCTCCTGCACATATTTTACCGAAGTTTCGTACTCCTGCATGAACTTTTCAAGCTGCTGGGGGTACTTCTCGGCAAACTCGCTGCGGCAAACGACAACGCCGGTGATCATGGCAGAGCCGTTATCGAGCTTTGCCCACTCGTCGTTGAGGCTCAGTGCGACACGCAGACCGTCGATCTTTGCCTGGGCTGCGGTGACGAACGGCTGCGGCAGCATTGCGATGGCATTCTCGTCCGAGGAGATGTAGGACAGTGCCTCGGTGGTGTCGGCGCACCACTGGATGGTGGGTGCGTTTTCGCCGTCAAGGCCGTTTTCCTTGAGAAGATAGCGGAGCGCATACTCGGGAGCTGCGCCCTCGCCGGTGGCGTACAGGGTCTTGCCGGTAAGGTCAGCAAGGCTGTTTACGCTCTCGCCACGCTCGACGATGTACAGGACGCCGAGGGTGTTGATGGCAAGCAGCTTCACGCCGCCGTCGGTGTTGTTATAGATGACCGATGCGAGGTTTGCCGGGACGGCTGCGATGTCTATCTCGCCCTTTGCAAGAGCTGCAACGAATGCCGAAGCCTCGCTCTTGAGCTCAAACTCGTACTTATTGGCACTCGTGCCCTTGTCGCTGTCGTCCATGAGCTTTACCATGCCCATGGCGGTCGGACCTGTGAGTGCGCCGACCTTTATGGTCGTGACTTCCTCGGTGGGCTGGGGATCGTCAGCCGTGCAGCCGGTGAACACGCACAGCAGCATGCACACTGCCAGCAGAAAACATACAAACTTTTTCATCTTTTTTGCCTTCCTTTTATAAATTCTTTAATAACTCTGCATTGTTGATGCAGACTAATTTACCCTGTTTTGAGACCGCTCCGATTTCCGTCAGCTCGTCAAAGGCACGGTACAGCGAGGCTCTCGACATGTTCAGCGCATCGGCAAGCCGATGCATGGGCATGGGCATCTCGGAATACTCGCCCACGGCAAGGTTATCGAGCAAAAAGCCCGCCAAGCGCTGTTCCGCCGTTCCGGCAGTTAAGAAATATATTTTTCTGTTCAGAAACAAAATCCGCTCGGAAAGATAGCGAATGTAGTTTTCCGCAATGAGCGGCTCACGCTCGATCATGCGCTTTATGAGCCGCTGCGGCAGGAACAGTACCCTGCTGTGCTCGATGGCAGTTATCTTCGTTGCAAACTCCGGCGCATCGTTAAACAGCGCCGCTGCGCCGAAAAGCGCCCCCTTTTGAAGCGTGCTCATGACGATGGGCCGCTTATCGGCATTTTCCTTCGTGACCCGCAGCCTGCCCTCGAGAACTATCCCGAGGCTGCGGGAAAAGCTCGTTTTGTCGTAGACGACATCGTTTTTTTCATACACCATTGCCGTGCAGTCGGACACGGCAAGTATCCTCGTGAGCACGCTCGGCGGCGAGCTGCGGAAAAGCTCCGTCTTTAAGACCAGCTCCGTTTCGGTTTCGTTAAGTTTCATTTTACACCTCTTTTCAGCGTGCAAAAAATCAATGATCTTTTGCACACTTCAAAAAACGCCACATTTTTTGTGAAGTTTTGCTTCACAAAAAATCTCGCTACGCTCGTCAAAAAGCCTTAACAGGCGTTTTTGATGGCTATTTATCGAATTTGAGGTGGGATCTTTCTCGCTGCGGCTCGGTCACGATGCGGCTCTGACATGCCCCCGGCATGTCATTCACTACCGCACCGACACTTCGTTACCCCCTCACACTCCCCCTGCGGCGTATTGGAGTTTACTCTGTTGCGGCTATTTCCCTAAGTTCTTTGACAGCCGTAAATGTCTCATGTGAGACATTTTTCTGTTTTTGATTATACTCATCCGGCGTTTTAAGTCAAGCAAATTTTAAATATCCGTGAAGTGATTTTTTTAACCATTTCCCCGATGCGTTTGCCGGGTGGGGATCGGCTCATCGAAGTCAACAAATTTTCGCTCAAAAATTAGGCATATCAACGAATTTCAGTGCATTTGGTTTAGTATTGCGGAGCAATTGCATTTTGGACGGCACGGGATTTTTAACAATTTGGCTCAATCGTATTAATAAGCAAAAAAATAACTTTTCTTTACTTCAATAAAAATTTTCTTTATAATTAGAGACAGCAAAGCGTTAAAGTGGATCAAAAGGTTAAAAACAAATAGGAAGGATGATAACATGATTCAGGTCGATTTCAAACTGATCGACTCCATACTCGAAAAGTATGAATGTCAAAAAACCAAAGTCATACCGATTATGCAGGACATCCAGAAGGAATATAAGTTCCTGCCCAAGGATGCACTTATGTATGTGGCCGACAAGGTCGGTGAATCCCCTGCCGAGCTTTACGGCATCGCCACCTTCTACGAGAACTTTTCCATGAACGAAAAGGGCAAGTATGTCATAAAGGTCTGCAACGGCACTGCTTGCCATGTCAGAAAATCCGACGATGTGCAGGAGGCCCTTTACGAGGCCACCGGCATGAAGCCCGAGGATCATATGTCCGCCGACGGGCTGTTTACCATTGAGCGTGTTTCCTGTCTGGGTGCTTGCGGTCTTGCTCCGGTCTGCACCGTAAACGATGTCGTTCATCCCAAGATGACGCCGGACAAAATGCGCCAGCTTATTTCTGATTTGAGGGAGGCCGAGAAATCATGAAGATAGGTTCAAGACAAGAACTCAGTTCTTTCCGTGAAGTGTGCGAAAAGCGCCTTGCCTGCCAGTCCAAGCAGATTCTCGTCTGCGGCGGCTCCGGCTGCGTTGCCGGCGGCTCTCTCGAGATATACGCAAGGTTTAAAGAGATCATGGAGAGCAAGGGCCTCAAGGTCGATGTCGTTTTGCAGGATCATGTCGATCACGGCGATGCCGTAGGTCTTAAAAAGAGCGGCTGCCACGGCTTCTGCGAGATGGGCCCGCTGGTCAGGATCGAGCCTGCCGGTATCCTGTACATAAAGTGCAAGGCCGACGACTGCGAGGAGATAGTAAACGAGACCATTCTCAACGACAATGTCGTCGACAGACTCGTTTACCACGATAACGGCCGTTCCTACAACCGTCAGGAGGATATCCCCTTCTACAAGCAGCAGACCCGTGTTGCTCTTGAGCACTGCGGTCATATAAACGCCGAGAGCATCGAGGAGTATATCGCCGTCGGCGGTTACTCGGCTCTTGAAAAAGCAATATTCGACATGACCCCCGACGAGGTCATCAACGAGGTCTCCGAGTCCGGTCTGCGAGGCCGCGGCGGTGCAGGCTTCCCCACCGGCAAGAAGTGGGCGCAGGTCGCAGCGCACAAGGAAGCCCCCGTAAAGTACATCGTCTGCAACGGCGACGAGGGCGACCCCGGCGCATTCATGGACCGCTCCATCATGGAGGGCGACCCCCACAGAATGATCGAAGGCATGATAATCGCCGCAGTTGCCTGCGAGGCGACCGAGGGCTATATCTATGTCCGTGCAGAGTATCCTCTGGCAGTCAAGCGTTTGCAGAAGGCCATTGAGGACGCCGAGGCTGTCGGTATTCTCGGCGACGATATCATGGGCTCGGGCAAGGCCTTCCATCTGCACATCAACATGGGCGCAGGCGCATTCGTCTGCGGCGAGGGCTCGGCTCTGACCGCTTCCATCGAGGGTCAGCGTGGCATGCCCCGCACAAAGCCCCCCAGAAGCGTCGACCAGGGTCTGTTCGCAGCCCCCACCTCGCTTAACAATGTCGAGACCTTTGCAAATGTCCCCGTCATCATCGACAAGGGCGCAAAGTGGTACAAATCGATAGGCACGGAGGGCAGCTCCGGCACAAAGGCATTCGCCCTTACCGGCAACATCAAGCACACCGGTCTTATCGAGGTGCCCATGGGCACGACTCTGCGTGAGATAGTCTACAATATCGGCGGCGGCGTAAAGAGCGGCAACTTCAAGGCCGTTCAGATCGGCGGCCCGTCCGGCGGCTGCCTCACCGAGGAGCACCTTGACCTGCCCCTCGACTTTGATTCCACCAAGAAGATAGGCGCAATAATCGGCTCGGGCGGTCTCGTCGTTATGGGCGACGACACCTGCATGGTCGAGATAGCCCGCTTCTTCATGAACTTCACGAAGAAAGAGTCCTGCGGCAAGTGCACCACCTGCCGTGAGGGCATCCCCAAGATACAGGCGATACTCGAGCGCATCACCCACGGTCAGGGTACGATGGAGGACCTCGATATGCTGCAGGAGCTGTCGGCAGTGGTCAAAAGCTGCTCGCTGTGCGGCCTCGGCAAGACTGCGACCAATCCCGTACTGAGCACCCTTAAGTATTTCAAGAACGAATACATCGCCCATGTTCAGGACAAAAAGTGCCCGGCTGGCGTCTGCCGCTCGCTGTGCACGATGTGGATCGACCCCGAAAAGTGCATCGGCTGCACGAAGTGTGCCCGCAACTGCCCCGTCGGCGCTATCACCGGCCAGCTCAGAAAGCCGCACACCATCGATCCCGAGAAGTGCATCAAGTGCCGTGAGTGTAAAAACGGCTGCCCGAAGCATGCGATAAAGGAGGTTTGACGATATGAAGCGTATGATTATAGACGGCATAAGCTGCGAATTTGAAAATGCTCGCAATGTCCTTGAAGTTGCTCAGCAAAATCACATCGATATCCCCAACCTCTGCTACTGCGAAAGCCTGTCGATATACGGCGGCTGCCGCCTGTGCGTTATCGAAAACGAGCGTGGCGGCATCGAGGCTGCATGTACCGTTATCCCCAAGGACGGCATGGTCGTGCGCACGAACACCGCAAAGCTGCGCAAGCACCGCCAGATGATAATTGAGCTGCTGCTTGCAAGCCACCGCTCGGAGTGTACCACCTGCGACAAGTCCGGCAAGTGCAAGCTTCAGGAGTACGCCAAGCGCTACAATGTCACCAATGTCCGCTTTGCAAACAACTACTGCAAGGAGCCTATTGACGACTCCTCCCCGTCCATCGTCCGTGACCCCTCGAAGTGCATCCTCTGCGGCAAGTGCGTGAGAATGTGCGCCGAGGTTCAGAACATCCACGCCGTTGACTTCTGCAACCGTGGTATGGAGGCCTTTGTCTCCTGCGGCTTTGACCGCAAGCTCATCGACACCGACTGTGTCGGCTGCGGTCAGTGTGCGGCAGTCTGCCCCACCGGCGCAATCACCGTCAAAAACGAAGTGTCCGACATGTGGAAGGCCATCTACGACCCCAGCAAAAAGGTCGCAGTTCAGGTTGCTCCGGCAGTTCGTGTCGGCGTCGGCGAGGAGTTCGGCATCCCCGCAAATGTCCCCGTGATAGGCAAGATAGTCACTGCGCTTAAAATGATGGGCGTTGACTATGTGTTCGACACCTCACTCACTGCCGACCTTACCATCATGGAGGAAACGGCGGAGTTTCTTGATAAGCTCAAGACCGGTGCAAAGCTTCCCATGTTCACCTCCTGCTGCCCGGGCTGGATAAAGCATGTTGAAAACAAGCACCCGCACCTCATGCCTCAGGTGTCGACCTGCGGCTCGCCGATGGAGATGTTCGGCGCTCTCATCCGTCAGCAGTACGGCGACGAGGAGGTCGTCTCCGTTGCAGTCATGCCCTGCACGGCAAAGAAGGCCGAGGCGGCCCGCCCCGAGCTCGTTAAGGACGGCGAAAGACTCATTGACCTTGTGCTCACGACGCAGGAGCTCGTGCGTATGATAAATGAAAGCGGCATCGACTTTGCTAACATCCCCGACTCTGAGCCCGACGCTCCCTTTGCCCCGTACACGGGTGCAGGCGTCATCTTCGGCGTAACGGGAGGCGTTACGGAAGCCGTCATCCGACATGTGCTCGGCGATATCTCAACCGAGACGCTTGCCAAGGTCGCAGAATGCGGCGTTCGTGGTCTTGAGGGCATCAAGGCGTTCGAGGTCACCGCAGGCGACACCACGCTCAGGATCGCCGTTGCAAACGGACTGGGCAATGCCGACAAGCTCATTGCGAAGATCGAGTCCGGTGAGGAGTTCTTCCACTTTGTCGAGGTCATGGCCTGCCCGAACGGCTGCATCGGCGGCGGCGGTCAGCCCCCCGCATGCCAGGCACGCAAGGCAGAGCGCAGCAAGGGCATCTTTGCTGCCGACGAAGCCTGTGAGCTGCGCTCGTCCGAGCAAAATCCCGCTCTGGACGCAGTGTACGACCTGCTTCGCGGCAGGGCTCATGAGCTTCTGCATGTCCACTACCCCGATCACAGCAGAGAGTAATTAATGCAAAACCAGCTCCCCATCTTGGTTTTTGACCTCGATGGGGAGCTTTTTTAACAAATATTTCTTCAATTGTTTCGGTTTTATTAAGTTTCTCACCTTTTGCTGGAATTTTAGTATGAACTGTGTTATACTACGCAGGATATAGAAGTTTGGCTGTTTTTCAGCAGATTGGAGAACTTTTTATGCGTAGAATAGTTGCCATTATACTGGCACTTTTACTTGTGCTCGGGCTTTGCGCCTGCGGCAAAAAGGCCGAGACCGTCAAAGAGCGTGACTGCGGCGTTTATGTCACCGTTGAGGCAAACGATGTCTACACCGTGTCATACGGCACGGATGCAGGCTCGGAGTCGTCAAAGCACGCCGATGACTCCCCGCTCGATGCAGGCGAGGTCATCCACTTTGACTTTGCGGGCGACGCAGCGACCGGCACGCAAAAGGCGATGATCGACTACAGTATCTGCATTTACGACAAGCAGCTCAATGTCATCGCCGTTGAGTCGTTCACCAGCGATTTTTCAAACATGGCCCGCATTGACATCACCGTCACCGCCGACCACCGCATTATAAACGCAAGCGACAAGCTCGTCTGCGGCGGCGACACGATAATCGAGATGACTACCTCGAAGCCCGAGACCGGCGTTTCGCTCGTCGTTCCCACCGTGACGATGCCCAACCGTCCCGAGGCAGCAAAGGCGATAAACGACAGCATCGCAGCCGTTAACAAGACCTTCACCGGCGAGCAGCTCACGAGCAGCCGCAAGGCATATGATGACCTTGCCAAGGAGGCAGAGGACAGTGAGAAGCTCGACCCCTTCAGCCAGAATCGCTATGTGCGTGTCACCCGTGGCGACAGTGCCGTGGTGTCGTTTAGAATGTACGACAAGGCAAACCTCGGCTCGGGCTCGGCAAGTGCCATCACCGGTCATAACTACGACGCCTACACGGGCGCTGAGCTCAAGCTTTCGGACATCACCGGCAACACCGAGGAGTTTATAAACACCTGCTCGGAGGAAATTTTCAGCATTCTTACCGACGACAGTAAGTATGCCGACATGCTCTTTGTCGAGGGCTACACCGACAAGGTCAAGGACCTTGTTTCCGACGGGCATTGGTACATGACCGGCAGCGGTGTCGTCATCGCCATCAACCCCGGCGAGATAGCCGATTCCTCGGAGGGTGCATTTGAGTTTACCGTGAAGTACGATGTCCTCGCAGGCAAGATAAAGGATGAGTTTGTCCCGGCGGAGCTTGACGGCACGACCGGCGATATAACCGCCGCCCTTGCAAAGGATGCCGACACCTCCTCGCTCACCATAGTCGGCAGCGAGGCTAATAAGGACATCAAGTCCGTCCTCGTATCCGTCACGGGCAAGATTTATAATATCAGCGTTTACACCGCAAACTACTACAAATCCAGCGGCAAGTATTCGCTCGAGACCCAGCTTTGGTATTGCAGCGACCTTACCGAGGGCGCAGCGTTTGCGATAAACAAGGAGCTCAAGACAAGCCCCTGCATTTTCATCGGCTTCACCCGCCCCGACGGCACTTATGAGCGCCGCCTGCTCTCGGCCGACAGCAGCGGCAAGGTCACCGTCCTTGACCCCGATGGAGGCGAGACCGGCACGCTTATAAGCGGCAAGCTCCCCTACTCTGCCGACATTAACGGTGACGAGACTCAGGAGAAGATAAGCACCACGACCGACGCCGAGGGTCTGACCATGCTCGTCGTTGAGTCCGGCGGCAGCACCTCCGAAAATGCAACGAGTATCAAAACCGTCTCAAGCATCCGCCTTTACGACATTGACGGCGACGGCAAAAGCGAGATATTCATTGACGGCAAAACCGCCGACGGCAGCACCGTGACCCACGCTTTTAAGTTTGACGGTCAACTCATCGACTGCAAATTCGGCGAGAGCTACTACGCATACGGCGCAGTCAAGGAGTTTACGCACAGCAAGCTCTACCTCAAGCGCACACTGAATGTTCTCGGCACTTACACCGCCGAGGTGAGCTTCACCTACTCCGACGGCAAGCTCACGAGGGATTCCTCCGTTTTCAAGCTCAGCGATGCAAGCTATGTCACGACGACAAAGGACATTACGCTGTCCGACGGCAAGATACTCCCGTCAGGCTACAAGCTTAAGTTCACCGAAACTGACGGCAGCTCCTACATTGCTTTCACCACCGACGGCGGCATCACCGGCAAGATCAGCATCGAAAAGTCCGACTCCGGCTGGACGATAAACGGCAATGCCGACACGAGCTATTTTGAGTCGCTTCCCTATAAGAAATAACACTTACGGCGCACCTTAGGTGCGCCGTATTTTTTATATCGTTTTGCAGACGATATAAATGAGGTGAAGCAAAATGAACGCTAAAAACGGTAAGGATCTGCCTTTGGGGCTGGGTATGGCGCTTATGCAGAACGCCGATGCCTTCTTCTATTTCTCGGGGCTCGACGCCGAAAAGCAGCAGAAGATAATCGACGGCTCGCACGGCATAAAGTCCCGGGACGAGATGCGCAGCTATGTAAGCGGTATCAGCTCTCAAGGGTAATTTCGGCAGTGTGCGGCGACGAAAAGCTTATGTCAGTTCAGCACGGACATGTTGAATTTTTGTTGCCGCTACATAGACATTTTTGTATTCAGGCTATTGCGTTTTGCTTTTTAATGCGGTAAACTTTTCTTAAAATTTAGTTTGAACGAGGTGTTTTCCGTGGATCTGCCCCTTAGCGAATTTGAACTGGCGGCAAAGAGACTTGCCCCCATGCTGCACCACACCGAGCTCGACCTGTCCTCGACTTTTTCGGGGATGACCGGCGGCAGCATTTATCTCAAGTGCGAAAACCGTCAGAAAACCGGCTCTTTTAAGATAAGAGGTGCAAGCAACAAGATAGCCGCACTTATGGAAAAGGGCGGCGTGAGCTCCGTTGTCGCCTCCTCGGCGGGCAACCATGCCCAGGGCGTTGCATGCGCAGCGAAGAAGTTCGGCATCCCCGCAACCATTGTCATGCCCAAGACAGCACCCATCGCCAAGGTGAAGGCGACCGAGGGCTACGGCGCAAGGGTCGTGCTGTCCGGCGACTGCTACGACGATGCTTACAAGACCGCATGCGAAATTTGCGAGAATGAAAACGCCACCTTCCTGCATCCGTACAACGATTTGGATGTCATCGCCGGTCAGGGTACGCTCGGACTTGAGATAGTCGGCGACCTGCCCACGGTGGACATGATAATCGTTCCGGCGGGCGGCGGCGGTCTGCTTTCGGGTGTTGCGGCCTGCGTGAAGCAGATAAATCCCCGTATTGAGGTCATCGGCGTGCAGGCCGAGGGCGCAGACGCAATTGCGCAGTCGTTTAAGGCAAAGAAATATATCTCGACAGACACCGTTTCGACCATCGCAGACGGTATTGCCGTCAAAGCCCCCGGCGACATTACGGTCGATCTCATAAACCGCTATGTCGACGATGTTGTCACCGTGACGGATAATGAAATTTCCGAGGCAATACTGCTTCTCATGGAGCGCTGCAAGCAGATAGTCGAGCCCTCCGGCGCAACGCCCGTCGCCGCCGTATTAAAGGGCAAGGTCGATGTCAAGGGCAAGCGTGTCGTATGCCTGCTGTCCGGCGGCAATATTGATGTCAGCTTCATTCAGTGCATAATCGAGCAAGGCCTTGTCGCCCGTCACCGTCGTCTGAGATTCACCGTGACGCTGCTCGATAAGCCCGGCAGCCTCAGCCATCTTTTAAACCACATCGCCGATCTCGGCGCAAACATCGTTTCCGTTGCGCACGACAGGCTGAGCACCGCCCTCAATCCCAACGAGACGAATGTCTCGATAACCTGCGAGGTCGGCGGCGCAGAGCACGGCAAGACCGTCGTAAGCTCGCTTGAAAGCTTCGGATACACCGTAAAAATCAATTAAATGGAGGATAATAAAATGAAAACCGTTTCTACCAACAAAGCTCCCGCAGCCATCGGCCCTTATTCTCAGGCTCAGATAGTCGGAAACATGGTCTACACCTCCGGTCAGATCGGCATCATCCCCGAGACCGGCGAGGTCGCAGTCGGCGTTGAGGCTCAGGCTCATCAGGTGTTCAAAAACCTCTCCGAGCTTCTCAAGGCCGCAGGCAGCGACATGTCCAAGGTCGTCAAGACCACCGTTTTCATCAAGGATATGAACGATTTCGGCACGGTCAACGGCATCTACGCTCAGTATTTCACCGAGCCCTATCCCGCCCGCTCCTGTGTTGAAGTCGCAAGACTTCCCAAGGATGTTCTCGTCGAGTGCGAGGTCATCGCAGAGGTGTAATATCAAACCGGTGCAATCAACAGATTGCACCGGTTTTTGCATTGTTACGCAAGGTAACAGCCTTGTTATGCTCGGTTTATTGCGTTTTGAGGCACTTTCGGCTATATTGAAAGCAGGAAAACGCAAGGGAGGTCATTTGAATGACATTAGGCGAAAAGCTCAAGGAAGCGAGAAAGCAGGCAGGGCTGTCGCAGGAACAGCTATCGGAAAAGTTAGGCGTTTCCCGCTCGGCCGTGGCAAAGTGGGAGACGGATAACGGCATCCCCGATATTGATAATTTGAGGGTCATATCGCAGCTTTTGAGCGTGAGTATAGACTATTTGCTCGATAACGGCGAGAGCGTCGATTTGCTCGTCATGCGTGAGCCGTACAATTTGGACGATTACGGCAATGGCAGTAAGTTCACGAAGAAGGACCGTGCGGTGCGGGATAAACTCCCCGATGCCGAGATACACGCCCTTGTCGCCGAGAAAAAGCTTACGAAGAGCGAGAAGATCATCGACAATATCCTCACCTTTTTCACCGATGCGCCCGCCGGCATACCGGATCTTATCAACTCCCTAAAGGGACTGGACACGCAGTATTATCTTGCGGAAAAAGGCGGCAGGCAGTTTCTTGTTATCGTAACGGACGAATTTATCGAGACCCGCAGTTTGGTTGATCGCATCGACGGCAGCAAGTTTGAGATCGGCGACATGAAGTTTCTAAAATGCAGACAGGCGGTCAAATAAAATACAGGCAATGCGTTTTGCATTGCCTGTATTTGCTTTCTAAAGCATCATTTTACAACAAAAACAAATCCCGCTCCCGAGGGATATTCAGATACTTCGCCGTCAATTATTTCGTAATAGTCGCAGGTCGCACTGACAACAACAACTACCTCTCCGTCGGGCGAGACCGAATAGTATTTCTTCTCAATTTTACAAGTCGGAGACTCCAAGTCCTTTGTTATCTCATCCATCGTGTCAAGGACGATCCCGTCCACATCGATGTTTTTATAGGCTTTTACCTTCTGGGATACATTGCCTGCAAAGGCATCGGTATCACCGACTACAACACACGCTATATTCCCCTTTGATGTAACTTGAACGGTGACATAAGCAGAGGAGTTTACACCATTGACGGTTTTGCAATAGGTATATGTGTAGAATTTCATAGAGGGCTTCTGCAGGTCGTCAGGTTGAAACGGTGTCACATCGGAGCTGATCAGCTCATACTCGCTTATATCAGCAAACTGTGAGGCGACATCCTTTGCGATTTTGGCGCTCTCGTCTTCTATTCCGGATTTTTCAGGCAAAAGAGGCTCTTCTTCAAAAAACGATAGTGTTTTCAGATTGATATAAACGAGTTTGCCGTTTGCTGCGTTGATGCCAAACTCTAACCCGTCTCCTCCATCGTAGTAATCCGTTTCAAAGGAATTATAATCGTCGTAGTATGAGTATTTGTATGACCCGGTGTAGGTCTTGCCGCCAAACTCGGCTGTCTTTTCTTTCTTTGCAGAATCGGATTTGAAGCTGATTCCATTCCACCACTTGCTTTCGGAAGCAACAGGAATGTCCTTTGCAATACCGGGTAAGGAGTTGCTCTGGTCAAGCAAATAGCAAACTGCATTTTCTTTTGTACCGCTGTCATTACAGCCGCAGCAAGCGAGCACGAGTAAAAGCGAAAGAAGTAATGCAACGCATTTTTTCATAGTTGTTCCCTCCTGCCAATAAATTGGCCGCCGTGTCCTACAACTACCGTTTATGTTAAAATTATATCAGAAATGGATATATTGTCAAGCGTAATATAGCAAAAACAGGCAATGTGTTTTGCATTGCCTGTTTTCTTATTTTGTGTGAATTTTGTGTTTTCTTAGGCTGTCGAACACGAACAGGATGACTGCCGCCCAGACGAAGGCGAAGGTCGTGGCGTTGGTTTTCGTGAACGCTTCGTTGTAGATGAGGACACCGACGAGCAGCTGGAGCGTGGGGTTAACATACATGAGTATGCCCGAGGTCACGATGCTTGTTTCTTTGATGCCACGGGCAAAAAGGATCAGCGGCACGGAGGTAACAGCGCCGGAGATGACGAGAAGCAGCACCTCGGCGGTCGTGAGTGAGCTGAAGGTGGTGTAGCCGGAAAACTGCGCATAGGCTATGAAGATAAGCGCAAGCGGGAGCACCGCCATGGTCTCCATGCAGATGGAGACCTCGCTTTCGGCTTTGATGCCCTTTTTCATCGCACCGTACAGTGCAAACGACAGGCCGATGATGATGGCAAGATACGGTACATTGCCGTAGCCGATTATCGAGATCATGACTCCGACAAAGGCAAGTCCGACCGATACCCACTGCATGACAGACAGCTTTTCCTTAAAAATGAGTGCGCCGATGACGACCGAGAAAAGCGGATTCATGTAATAGGCAAGGCTGGCTTCAAGTATCCTGCCCATGGCGACGGTGAGAATATACACGCCCCAGTTTACCGAAATGAGCAGACCGCATATAAAATACCTGCGGCGCTCGGCGGGGCTTGTGAGGATCTGCTTTACGCTGCTGCCGTGCTTTTTGATGAGTATAAGGCCAAAGCAGAAAATGCATGAGAACACAATCCGCTGCGCCAAAACATACGCCGAGTCGACACCGGCAAGCAGCTTCCAGAATATCGGCAGCAGCCCCCACAGTATATAGCAGCCGAGAACGCTTAAGCTTGATTTATTCATTACAGTCCAGGGTAAAGCGGAAACCTGTCGCAAAGCTCGATGACACGGTCCTTTACATCCGCCACGGCTGCGTCACCCTCGTTGATGAGCTTTACTATCATGTTGCCTATCTCGACCATCTCATTTTCGCCCATGCCTCTTGTGGTCACTGCGGGAGTGCCAAAGCGCATGCCGCTGGTGAGCTTAACGGACTGGGTATCAAAGGGGATGGAGTTTTTATTTGCGGTGATGTGAGCAGCGTCGAGTAGCTCCTGCACCTCCATGCCCGTTCTGCCGAGGCTCATGGTGTCGGCAAGTATAAGGTGGTTATCCGTGCCGCCGGAAACGAGACGGATGCCGCCCTTGGACAAGGTATCCGCTAAGACGGCTGCATTTTTGACGACCTGGGTCTGATATGCCTTAAATTCGTCGCTCATGGCTTCCTTGAAGCAGACAGCCTTACCGGCGATGATGTGCATGAGCGGGCCGCCCTGCGTTCCGGGGAACACGGCGCTGTTTATCTTCTTTTTAAGCTCGTCCTTGCACAGGATGATAGCGCCTCTCGGGCCTCTGAGGGTCTTATGGGTGGTGCTGGTGACGACATCGGCGTATGGCACGGGGCTCGGGTGAACGCCCGCTGCGACAAGGCCGCCGATATGCGCCATGTCGACCATAAGATATGCGCCGACCTCGTCGGCTATCTCACGCATTTTTGCAAAGTCGATAAAGCGGGAATATGCGCTTGCGCCTGCGATTATGAGCTTGGGCTTGCACTCGCCGGCTATCTGCATAGCCTTTTCGTAGTCGATGCGCTCAGTCTCGGGGTCAACACCGTAAAAGCGTGCGTCAAAATATTTGCCGGAAATGGAGGCTTTAGAGCCGTGGGTCAGGTGGCCGCCGTGGCTGAGGTCCATGCCGAGGATGGTGTCACCGGGCTTTAAAAGCGCAAGGTAAACGGCAACATTCGCCTGCGAGCCGGAGTGCGGCTGGACATTTGCGTGCTCTGCGCCGAAAAGTGCCTTGACTCTGTCGATGGCAAGCTGCTCAACGACATCGACAAATTCGCAGCCGCCGTAGTATCTTGCACCGGGATAGCCCTCGGCGTATTTATTCGTAAGATGGCTGCCCATTGCCTGCATGACGGCACGGCTGGTGAAGTTTTCCGATGCGATAAGCTCGATATGGTCACGCTGGCGCTGAAGCTCGTTTTCCATTGCATCATAAAGCTCTGTATCGTAATCTCTTATAAATTCGTAACTCATGGTGCACCTCCATATGTGGTATTTCCCGTTGATTATACGCTAAATGTAGCCTCATATCAAGCGAATTTGGCCGTTTTTCGTCTTTTTTCGTTTAATAAATCTTGAATGGCTGATTAAGCTGTGGTAATATGCTTTAAGTGAGGTGAGGCAAGTGATAAAAAAAATATCGAAGATCCTACTTATAATACTCGGTGTTATTCTTCTGCTCGTTGCCGGTTTCGTGCTGTGGCTGAGCATCAACGAGTTTAATCCCGAGCCTGTTTCGGATGCTAACATCGAGGTCAATTCGAGGATAGGCGAGCTGTCGCCCTACGAGGGTCAGGAGATATCGCTTCTGAGCTGGAACATCGGTTACGGCGGTCTGGGCAAGAGGGCCGACTTCTTCATGGACGGCGGCGAGGATGTCGTGACCTACGATCACGACGGCGTTACCGCTAACCTTGTGGGCATATACAAGACCCTGTACGATGAGGACGATGCCCCGTCGATATTCATGCTTCAGGAGGTCGACAACGACTCAAGCCGTACCTACGGCATCAGCGAGAGACAGTATCTCGGGATATACAACTCGGCGTATGCGATGAATTATTCATGCCCCTATGTTCCCTTCCCCATGCCGCCCATCGGTAAGGTCAACAGCGGTCTGCTCACGACCTCGCTGTTCGAGATAGACCACGCCGACCGCATTTCCCTGCCCTGCCCGTTCAGCTGGCCGGTCAGCGCCGCAAACCTCAAGCGCTGCCTGCTCGTGAGCTACCTGCCCATCGAGGATTCGGAAAAGCAGCTTGTCATCGTTAATCTCCATCTCGAAGCTTACGATGACGGTGAGGGCAAGATAGCACAGACAAAGCAGCTGCGTGAGTTTATCCAGTCTGAGTACGAAAAGGGCAACTATGTCATTGCCGGCGGCGACTTTAATCAGATATTCCCCGGAGGACTTGACAAATACCCCAACGAGCACGCCGACCTTTGGGAGCCGGGCATCATCCCCGACGATATCGTTCCCGAGGGCTGGACGCTTGCATACGATACCGAGACTCCGACCTGCCGTTTGCTCAACCAGGCTTACGACCCGGATGACACGGCAAACACGCAGTACTATGTCATTGACGGCTTTATCCTTTCGCCGAATGTGCAGCTTAACTCCGTCAAGACCCTTGACGAGGGCTTTGAATACTCAGATCATAACCCTGTCAAGCTTAATGTAACACTTAAATATGCATAAAGATATAAAAGAATCTCCCGTCACCGGACGGGAGATTCTTTTATTTAAGTATCAGTGGCAGCCGCAGCCACAGCCGCCGTCATCAGCACCGCCACCGCAGCCGCAAGCGCCGCCATCGTCATGTGCATGGCAGCCGCTGCATCCGCCACCGCAGCCGCCCTCATCGGAGATGAAGGGAAGCTGGCCGTGCATCATGAGCTCCGCTGCGTCGTCTGCATTGCCGCAGAAGCCTGCGTATGCGATGATGCCGTACTCGGCAAGAGCCTGTCTTGCGCTCGGTCCGATGTTGCCGACGATGACGACCTCGACACCGTTTGCGTTCATGAGGTCTGCGACCGCCTGATGGCCGGTCTCCTTGACCTCGATGACCTTCTTGCCGGTGATCTCGGAATTGTCGTTAGCGGTGGTGTAAATTGCGAAGTACTCGGCGTGGCCGAAGTGCTCGTATATCTCGCCGTCTTTGTATGATACTGCTATGATCATGGTTTATTCTCCTTCTTCTATAAAGTCCGCAAGCTCGGTTAATGCTGCGGTGTCAACGCTTTCTATCTCGCCCGCATCGACCATGGTCGCAACGGCAGGGTCGATGGGCATGCGGGCATAGTGGGCTATGCCGAACTCCTCGGCGACCTTTGCTACCTTGCTTGCGCCGAAGATCTCGTGCTCCTTGCCGCAGTCGGGGCACTTGTAGTAGGACATATTCTCGACGATGCCGATGACGGGGATATTCATCATTTTTGCCATATTCACTGCCTTTGCGACTATCATCGAGACGAGCTCCTGCGGGGAGGTCACGATAATGATGCCGTCAACGGGCAGGGACTGGAACACCGTCAGGGGCACATCGCCCGTTCCGGGAGGCATATCGACGAACATGTAGTCGACATTATCCCACAGAACATCGCTCCAGAACTGGGTAACGACGCCTGCGATGACAGGGCCACGCCACACGACGGGGTCGGTCTCGTTATCGAGGATGAGGTTAATGGACATTATCTGCGTGCCCTTGTTCGAGTAGCAGGGTATGAGCATCTCCTCCGTGCCTCTTGCGTGCTCATGGATGCCGAACGCCTTGGGGATAGACGGGCCGGTGACATCCGCATCCAGCACGGCTGCCTGATGACCACGGCGCTGCATCTCGGTCGCCATCATGCTGGTGACGAGGGATTTGCCGACGCCGCCCTTGCCGCTGACGACGGCGATGACCTTTTTAACGCTTGCTGCGGGGTTGAGCTTTGCGGTCAGATCC
Source organism: uncultured Oscillospiraceae bacterium (assembly GCA_934597175.1). Taxonomy (GTDB): domain Bacteria; phylum Bacillota; class Clostridia; order Oscillospirales; family Oscillospiraceae; genus F23-B02. Next base: position 18,660 of record CAKTQR010000017.1, read on the forward strand.
TGCTGTTCTCTCTCGGCGCAGCTTTCGCCGCAGGTCGAGCAATCATGTGTACACTCACTCATTGGTTTTATCTCCTAACAAAAATTAATTTACAATATTATAATACGGCGCTCACTTTTTGTCCAGCTTCTTAAGCGCACGGTTTAGGTACATTGCGCCAAGGCCGGTAAAAGCGCCCGTTATGATGCCCGAGGCGATGAGCACCGGGGCATACACTAATATGGACGGCGTACCGGTAACGAACACGGAAACGGCAAGCTGACCGACATTATGCGCAATCGCGCCGAGGATGCTCACGACCCACAGAAGCTTTTCCGGAAAAAGCTTCACCGTCAGGCACATGACGGCATACGCCAAAACGCCGCCGGCTATGCTGAACAGAAAGCCCGAAAAGCCGCCTGCATACATACTGCCCATGATAATGCGCATCAAAAGTATCGCTCCGGCCTCCCTGCGGTCTAAAATGAGCATCGCAACGAGGGTTATCATATTCGCAAGGCCGAGCTTCACGCCCTGGATGGGGACTAAGGGCGGTATCTGCGCTTCGATAATGAACACTATGAGCGACGCTGCCGTCAGCATCGCCATGAGGGCAAGCTTTCTCGTTTTAGGCATCGATCTTGTCCCCCTCGATCTCAATGGTCACTCTGTGGGGCATGCAAATGATCGGAACGCCGTTATCGGTGATCTTCCCCTGCTTTACGCAGATCTGATCACGGCAGTCGGACTCGGAAATGCAGATGCTGCCTTTGTCTACACGTACTTTATTATACCCATAATCGGTCTTAATTTCTATGTCATATGCAACAGTGACCGTATCGAGGTCAATTTTTTTATACACCTCGCCGTCAACTCGAATAACCGCCACCGTGCCTATGCTGCCGCTAGTGAGCAGCAAAAATGCGCCGATGCATATAGTAAACACAGCGGCGAAAAACAGTATCCAGCTTTTATTCTTACCCTTAAACATACTTATATTTTAATTGACTGCGCCTTGCTTGTCAATGAGCATAAATAATGATATAATACAAAACTGTATAACTACGAAAAGAGGTGAATTCGGTTGACTGCCACTATCGTAAGAGCCATATCGTTCATTCTGCCGCTGTTTGCGTTTATCGTGCTGATAAGAACGGTGCGCTCTATGTTCAACGGCAAATCCCAGACGGAGATTTGGGGCTATATTCAGACCGATGACAAGGTGCTGCGGATAACGCACTGGGAAAATATCATCGGCAGGACTCGCTCGGCCGATATCCACCTTTCAAGCGACAAGGTCAGCCGTGTTCACGCCGTACTTATCCGCAGCGCCAAGGGCCAATGGCGAATATTCGACATTTTCTCAAAGGGCGGCGTGCGTGTAAACGGTCAGTCGGTCGGCGTGGGCGGATACCCGGTCACGGACGGCGATGTATTGAATCTGTCCGAGGTCAGCGTGCGCTTTCGTGAGATAAATGAACGCCAGCGCAGCGAGATAGAGGCACGCAGGGTCGTGACATGGCGGAATGTCCATCCGGCGATAACGCTGCTGTACCTGACGGTTTTTCAGGTGTTTCTGCTTTTGGAGCACTGCTTCAGCGCCGAGCAGGAGCTGCTTGCGAGCATCGCCTTCGGCTTTGCGCTGCTTATTCTGCTCGAATGGTTTTGCTACTTTGCCATGCGCAGCATAAGGCGCACGGGCTTTGAGGTCGAGACCATTGCGTTTTTCCTGTCCACGATCGGTCTGTCGGTAATTGCGACCTCCGTTCCGTCGGAGATGCTCAGGCAGATGATCATCGTTTTTGCGGGCGTTGTATCGTTCTTCCTTTTGGGTGCGTGGCTGCGTGACCTTGACAGAACAAAGACCATGCGCCTGCCCGCCGCAGTGGGTGCTGTGCTGCTGCTCGCCGCAGTTTTGGTCATCGGCCGTGAGCAGAACGGTGCGAAAAACTGGATTTTTATAGGCAATATGTCGCTCCAGCCGTCGGAGTTTGTAAAGGTTGCGTATATCTATGTCGGCGCTGCGACGCTCGATAGGCTCTTCAGCACCAAAAACCTTATAGTTTTCATCGGCTTTTCCGCAGTCTGCGTCATGGCGCTTGCACTAATGAGCGACTTCGGTACGGCGCTTATATTCTTCGTGACCTTCCTTGTCATATCGTTCATGCGCTCGGGCTCCATCGCAACCGTCGCACTGGCAGTCACCGGTGCGGGCATGGCGGGATTTCTTATGCTGCGCATGAAGGCTCATGTCGCACGGCGCTTTGCCGCATGGGGACATGTGTGGGAGGATGTTTACGACTTGGGCTACCAGCAGACGCACGCTTTGTCTGCCGGCGCATCGGGCGGACTTTTCGGCAAGGGTGCGGGCAACAGCTGGCTCAAGGACGGCTTTGCCGCAAACACGGACACGGTGTTCAGCCTCGTGTGCGAGGAGCTGGGCCTGCTCATCGCCATTTGCGCCGTTTTAGCGGTCGTATCTCTTGCATTTTTTGCCGTCAGAAACGCCGCTCAGGGTCGAAGCGCATACTACTCCATCGCCGCCTGCGCAACGGCGAGCATGTTCCTTATCCAGCTTGCGCTGAATGTCTTCGGCTCGGTTGACATTCTGCCGTTTACGGGCGTCACCTTCCCCTTTGTTTCAAGGGGCGGCACTTCGGTGCTGGCCTGCTGGATGCTGCTTGCGTTTATTAAAGCCGGCGACACACGAAAGGGAGCAAGCTTCGTCGTCAAAGCTCCCGACGCCAAGAAAAAGGAGGCAAATGCATGAAAAAAGTCTCCATAAGAGCATATTTTGCAATTATAATGGCACTTTTGGTCATCGTCGGCCTCGTGATCTATGTTTTCCGCTTCGTGCAGGACGGTGAGAAATGGGCGCTGTACTTTGACGAGTCGACCTCAAAATGCACATACACGCTGCGTGACCGCAACGGCACGGTGCTTGCCCAGACCGGCGACGGAAGCCGTGTTTATGCAGACGATGCAAGTATCCGCACCGCCTGCTATCAGCTCGTCGGCGACTTCGGCGGCAACATCGGCACGGGTGCGCTGCAAAGCTTTTCCCGTCAGCTGTCGGGATACAATATCTTTACCGGCGTTGAGGAGGGCGAGGATGTTGACCTCACGCTTACGGTCGATGCCGACCTCAATGTCAAGGCATACGAGGCGCTAAACGGTCGAAGCGGCGCAGTTTTGGTCGTAAATTACAAGACGGGCGAGCTGCTTTGCATGGTGTCCTCCCCGTCCATTGACCCCTCGAATCCGCCCTCCACCCTGCCCGACGGCGTGTATATCAACCGCTGCATAAGCTCAAGCTTCACCCCGGGCTCGATATTCAAGCTCGTCACACTTTCGGCTGCGATAGAAAATATCGACAATCTGTTCCAGCGCACATTCACCTGTAACGGCAGCATCGATGTCAAAGGCGTCACCGTCACCTGCACGGGTCACCACGGAAATCAATCCATCGAACAGGCGCTTGCAAACTCCTGCAACTGCGTGTTCGGCACGCTGGCGCTGGAGCTCGGCGCTGACACGCTCGGCGAATACGCCGACAAGCTCGGGCTCACGAGCGAGCACAAGCTCGATAATATCACCACCGCCGCAGGCAAGTACGACAGGGACGAATCCGGCAGCGCAGCTCTTGCATGGTCGGGCATCGGCCAGTACAACGACCTCGTCTGCCCGTACTCCATGCTCAGGGTCGTGAGCGCCATCGCAAACGGCGGCACGCTCAACGAGCCCTCAATGCTCGGCGCTTCCGAGGATAAGACGACGCTTCTGAGCTCGTCAACGGCGACGAAGATAGCGTCGATGATGAACTACAATGTCACCTACAAATACGGCAGATCCACCTTCTCCGGTCTCGATATTTCCGGCAAGACCGGCACGGCAGAGGTCGGCAACGGTCAGGCAAGCCACGGCTGGTTTGTCGGATTTCTAAATGACGAGGAGCACCCCTACGCCTTTGTCGTGCTCGTTGAGCACGGCGGCAGCGGCCTCGGCGCGGCAGGTGCGGTGGCGAACACCGTGCTCAATTACGCAGTGAAAAAATAAACCTTGGAGAATACCTATGACAGATATATCCGTCAACGGACTTGTAAAGTCCTTTGAATTGGGTAAAAACATACTCGACGGGCTCAGCTTCGACATCACCGAGGGTGAGCGTGTCGGCATACTCGGGCACAACGGCTGCGGCAAAACGACACTGTTTCGCATTCTCGTCGGCGAGATAGACTACGACGAGGGCAATGTGTCGATAGCAAACGGCAAGCGCATCGGGCTAATTTCGCAGATTCCCGTCTATCCGCCCGACTGGACGACCGAGGATGTGCTCAAGGACGCTCACCGTGCGCTGTATCGCATATCCGACAGACTTGGGGAGCTTGCAAAGACGATGGAAACAGACTCGTCCGAGCAGGTCTTGCGTGAATACGACCGGCTGTCCGAGGATTACCGCAGGCTCGGCGGCTACGAGATGGAGACTAACCGCAACCGTGTTGCAAACGGTCTTGATATCCCGCAGCACATGCGTGAGCAGCTTTTCGATTCCCTCTCCGGCGGCGAGCGCACGAGGGTTAACCTCGCAAGGCTCATCCTTGAGAATACCGACATCCTGCTGCTCGACGAGCCGACAAACCACCTCGACCTGCGTGCAACGGAGTGGCTTGAGGAGTACCTGCTGCACTTTAAGGGCACGGTGCTTGCCATCAGCCACGACCGATTTTTCCTCGACCGCATTGCCCAGCGCTGCATTGAGATAAACGATGGCAAGGCCGAGTTTTACAGCGGCGGCTACAGCTTTTATGCCGTTGAGCGGCAAAAGCGCTTTGAGGAGAAGCTGCGCAAATACGAAAAGGATCAGGCCAAAATCGAGCAGCTCACCCGTGCTGCCGAGCAGATGCACCTTTGGGCGTTCATGGGCAACGACAAGCTGCACAAGCGGGCCTTTTCAATGGAAAAGCGAATTGCAAAGCTTGAGCAGACCGAGCGCCCCATGCAGGCAAAAAAGCTCACCGCCAAGTTCTCCGCCGAAAGCTTCAACGGCGACGAGGTGCTCGTGTGCGAGGGGCTTTCAAAAAGCTTCGGCGAAAAGAAGCTGTTTTCCGAGCTAAGCCTCAAGGTCACAGGCCGTGAGCGCATTGCACTTATCGGCGACAACGGCACGGGAAAGTCGACGCTCGTGAAGCTCATCATGCAAAAGGAGCTGCCCGACAGCGGGTATCTCTACCTCGGCCCGTCGGTGCGGCCTGCATACCTGCCGCAGATAATCTCATTTGACCACCCTGAGCGCAGCCTGGTCGACACCATGCTCTACGACTGCCGCTGTCAGCCGCAGGAGGCTCGGGACAGGCTCGGTGCGTTCGGCTTTCGTGGCGAGGATGTATTCACGCCGGTCGGCGCACTGTCCGGCGGCGAGAAAAGCCGTCTCAGGCTTTGCATGCTCATGGGCAGCGACATTAATTTTCTCATCCTTGACGAGCCGACGAATCACCTCGATATCGCCAGCCGTGAGTGGATGGAGGACGCCGTCTCGCAATACCCCGAGGCGCTGCTGTTCGTCTCGCACGACAGATATTTTATCGAGAAGTTTGCGACCCGTATTTGGTATCTCGAAAGCGGAAAGATAACCGATTACCGTGGGTCGTATTCGGAATTTCGTGAGTATATGGCTCGGCAGCAGGTGTTCATCCAGACCGCCAAACAGGAGGTCAAAAAGAAAGAGCCGCAGCCGAAGAAGAAAAGCGGCAGCAGCGAAAAGCAGCGGCTGAAATTAGAGCGTGAGATAGCGAAGCTTGAGGAGAAGATAGCGGAGCTGGACAAGCTCGCCGAGAGCTACTCGACCGATTACGAGAAGCTCATGGAGATAGACACCGAGAAAGAAAGCCTCAACGATAAGCTGCTTGAGGCATACGAGGCATGGGAGGTGCTGGCCGAATGAAAATTGATAAGAAGCGTTTGATTATTGCGGGCATTATATTTTTGGCAGGTCTGCTCCTTCGCTTTGCGTTCTCGGGGCATAACTTCATCGCCTACGGGCTGTTTCTCATTAGCGTGCTCGTTGTTGTATTCGGCGTTGTGGGCAAAACGCTCAAGCGGCTTATCGCCCTGCTGCTTGCGATGGGCGTTGTGTATATTGCGATAATCGAGATACCCATAATCGGCGAAGCCTCCGGCGACGGCGATGTTGACGCAGATTACCTCATCGTCCTCGGCGCTGCCGTGCATGGCGACACGCCCTCACTCTCGCTTGTGGAGCGGCTCACGGCGGCAAAGGATTATCTCGACAAGCACCCGAACACCGTTGCCATCGTCAGCGGCGGTCAGGGCAGCGGTGAGAATGTGAGCGAGGCGCAGGCGATGTATGACTGGCTTTGCAAAAACGGCATTGACCACGAGCGTATCATCATGGAGGACAAGGCGGTCTCGACCTACGAGAATCTAAAGTTCAGCCGTGAGATAATTAATGGCAGGAGCAATAATCCTGCTCCCACGATCGCAGTCGTGTCAAGTGAATATCACCTGTTCAGGGCAAAGCTCATCGCAAAGTCGCTCGACATGGAGATACACACCGTTGCAGCGCATACGACGATTTTCACCGTCAAGCTCAACTACTTCATCCGTGAAGCCTTCGGCGTTACATACCAATTGACATTTGCATAATTTGCATGATCCCAAACCGGACTAACAAAGTTAGTCCGGTTTTTGCATTATCGGGACAGGTCGGACATAGTATGTACAGAACTTGCTTCGGGAGGGATCACATTGAAGAATATTTTGGATAAAATCAAAAATCGCAAGGCCGTGATATCGGCAGTGTCGCTGGTTTTGTTCGTCGGCATCGTGTTTTGGGCGGTCAACAGCCCGGCGGTCGTCGGCGTATCGGCAAGCGACAGGCAGCTTCCCATCTACTGCGTTCAGCGTGAGGATAAGGCCGTCGCACTGTCGTTCGATGCGGCGTGGGGCAATGAGGACACTCAGAAGCTTATTGATATACTCAATAAGTATAAGATACATGCGACATTTTTCGTCGTCGGCCAGTGGGTGGATAAATACCCGGAGTCTGTAAAGGCTCTGCACGATGCGGGCAATGAGGTCATGAGTCACTCGGATGACCATGCGCACTTTGCGCAGCTTTCCGCAGAGCAGATAAAAACGAACATTAATGCGTCTAACGACAAGATAGAAAAAGTCACCGGCGTGCGCCCCACCCTTTTCCGCTGCCCCTACGGCGAGTATAACGACACCGTTATCTCCACCGTCAACGGCATGGAAATGAACGCCATCCAATGGGATGTCGACAGCCTTGACTGGAAGGAGCTTTCCGCTGACGAGATAAAGGACCGTGTACTTAAAAATGTGAAGTCCGGCAGCATCGTGCTGTTCCACAATGCCGCCAAGAACACGCCCGAGGCTCTGCCCGGGATAATCGAGGCGCTCATAGCCGACGGCTACACCATCGTGCCCGTGTCGCAGATCCTCCTATCCGGCGACACCACCATCGACAACACCGGTATGCAGTGCCCGGTAAAAAAATAAGAAGCACCCTCGTGTACATCACGAGGGTGCAAATTTCATCATGTCCATGATGAAATTTGCACGCCACATTTTTTGCTGAATTATTGCAATTAGGTCTTGCAATTGTCGAACGAATGTGTTATTATAATTGAGTGTTAAAAATCCGGGTGTAGCGCAGATGGTAGCGCGCTTGAATGGGGTTCAAGAGGCCGCTGGTTCAACTCCAGTCACTCGGACCAGATAAAAAGCTTATGAACTCTATAGTTCATAGGCTTTTTTCATTTTATGCGAACCAGCGGGCGTTGGCGGATTAATTTCACTTCACTCAACAGGCGGTGGATATATGCTTTCATGTTTGATAGGAAAGAAATTTAACCGCATCAGCCGGGCGGCTGATATGATGTGCCTGTTTCTCGGTGAGGACTATGTGTACCGCTCCCCTGTCGGGCTTACGGCGGAAGTTGCCGAGTTTTCCGTCCACTTCACGACGCAGTGGCGGTTTAAGATGGGCAGTGAAATTCTCCTGGCTTCGAGGGATATCTATACTCCGTACAGCGACAGCGTACCCGAGGACTGGGCGTATGATATTGTCGGCAGGTCGGATGGCGAAAGCAGTGTTTTTGATGTTGCCGCAAAGTCGCTTATGCAGAAAATGAGCGGCAGTGTTGTCACGCAGTGCAGCTTATCCGAGACCAACGACATTACCATCGTTTTTTCAAACGGCGTTGTCTTTGAGCAGTTTACGCCCGCATTGAGGAAAGACGAGGAGTGGCGGCTCATCGACTATGTTGACGACCGGCACATCGTATGCTACGATGAGGACGGTTTGATCTCAGTCGAGTGATATAAAGGCGGTGGTCTCTTGGCTAAAATCTTAGGCTCGGCAAGCACACGCTCGCAAAGCTTAAAAATGATATAGGCAATCAGCCGGAATGGCTGCGCCAATTTTATATGCTCCGCATTGACGCTGAGGCAAAACCGGCAGGTATCGTTTGATACCTGCCGGTTTTAATAAATGATTCACGGCCATTGACCTTTGTTTTGCAGCTCGGTCACGGCGTCCATATAGCTGTCGCAATAGCGGCACAGAGCTTCGGGCGGGGTATTTTCTGACTGAGTCACTGCGACGCACACCGGGCAGAGAATTTTCTTGGGGCAGCCGGAGCATTTCACCGGCAGTCGCTGCTCATCCATCACAGGGGTAAAGCCCGCCCAGATATCGCCGAAGCTTTCGTCCTTCAGCGACTTGCCCAAGTCCGGGAGCATGCCGCAGGGCAAGACATGTCCGTCCCATGTGACCCAAAACGCACCACGACCTGCCATGCACGAGGCCGCTTTCCCCTCGTTGCTCGGCACGGGGGCGCATGCCCGCACCCGTGCAAGTACCTCAGCACGACGCTGCTTCTGCTCGGTCTCCATAGTGACCGCATCAAACGCCGCACCGAGCCTGCCGTACTCCTCGGGCAGCAGGTAGCAGCTTTCGTTTGCTTCACGGCCGCAGCGTATCGGCGGGAACAGGTAGCTCGCCATGCGGATGGGGACTGAGTGTTCCTTTGCGAAGTCGACGATGTCCTCCATGTCGGCGGCATTGTGGCGGGTATAGGTGGTGTTGATGCAGACGGGGATATTTGCCTCCTTGAGCATGCAGATGCCACGCAGCGCCCGCTCATACCCTGCGGCGTTGCCGCACACCTTTTGATAAGTCTCCTCGGAAGCGCCGTAGACCGTGATGTTGACCCGCTCGGGCGGATTTTGCTTTAAGCAGCGCACGATGCGCTCGTCGATCAGCGTGCCGTTGGTGTTTATCATCATTATGATGCCAAGCTTTGCAAGCCCCGAGTAGATCTGCTCAAAGTCGGGCCGCAAAAGCGGCTCGCCGCCGGTGAGCAGCAGATACACCATTCCGGCATCGACGGCCTGCTTGCCGAGCGAGAGCCATTCGTCGGCATTAAGTTCCTTTCCGAACGCCGCTTCCTCCTGCGCCGACATCCTGATATAGCACATTTCGCACGACAGATTGCAGCGTGGCGTCAGCTCGAATGTGCCGCTGACGGGGACATGATTGGCAGCGCCTTTTTGGAAAACATACTTTTTTATATCCATAATATCTCTTTTGCCGAAAATGCGGGCTTCCCAAGGGAAAAGGAAGTCCGCATTTAAGCTTGTCTTATCTTACGGTGACTGTGAGCGACTTGCAGTCAGGCGAACGGAGTCCGTCTTTATTAACGGCGTAGATCGTATAGGTGTGCTTGCCCCTGACTTCGGCGTTTATGCTGAGCTGCGCACCCTCTTTTTTGTTCTTGAGCTTTGCCGGGGAGATCAAGCCGAACGCACGAGGCTCGACACGCTGGCCGTTCTCATCGTAGACCTCATAGCTGACGACATCCGAGCCCAACTGGACATAGGTCGTGAAGATGAAGACCTTGCCAAGATTGGCCTTCTTGGATTTGACGGCGAACGATATAAACCAGTTACCACCGGTTGCGACCTTGTCTGTGCTGCGGAGCTGGCTGTGCAAATAGACAAGGCGCTCAACGGCTGCATCCACCTGTTCCTGCGTTACATCCTTGTTGGTCTTGAGAGCCTTTGCATCGTCGGCATAAACCTTATATGCCTTATATGTTTCTTCGGTATACAAGGCTTTATCAACGCTGTCAAAGGTCTTGAGCGCTTCATTAAGCTTGGTGAAATCGGTGCTGCCGAGCGATACAAGTGCTTTCTCTGCTGCGTTTATTGCAGAAAGTGCCATATTGACCTCTGCCTGCGTGGGCTTCTTTGCGTTGAGTACCGTCTTGCCGTTTTCCACGGCGGTGGTGTATGCCGTCCAGCTGTCAGCGGTGTAGAGCGAGCTGTCAGCAGCATTATAGGCTGCAATAGCCGCTGCCAAAGCAGTCATGTCCGGTTTGACATACTGCTTAACTTCCGGTGCGGCGGGAAGATTTGTGGGCACATTGCCGATGGCAGCCAGCAGCTCCTGCGCACGGGTGTAGCTGATCGTGCTGTTGAGGTCGGCATCCCATGCCTTTGCGCCGCTTGCACGGAGGCTGGGAATAATGCCCGCTTTGACTTTCGCTGCGGTTTCCGCACCGGGATTATCGCACCAGACACAGAAGGCGCTGCCCTTGACATTTGCATTGCCGATAGCGGTATTAGAGCCCGTGCCATCATAGCTCTTAAACACATTAGGTGCCCAGTTTTCGTAGATGCGCTGCTGTGTAATTCCGACATAACCTGCTGAGCCGTTGTGAGCCTGACCCAAGACATAGTAGTTATAATCGTTCAGGAAGTTATATGCCTTGTATCCTGCGTTCAGATATGTCCAAATATTATTTTTACTGCTGTTTGCAGTATTTGACCAATACTGGATTTCAATGTCAGGATTCAGCGTTACGACTTTATTCCAGCCGGTGTCGCTGGAGCGAAGTGCGTCATCGTTCCACATGCGGATGGAGGTATAACCATAGCTCTTGACAAGGTCATAAATGTCGTTCATGTAATACATAAACGCATCGTAGGCAACGGCATTGTTATTGTCGCTGCGTTTCTGTGCATAGTCTTTCCAGTGGTCAAGCTGTTTCCATCTGGATGCAGTAGAGGTAGAAACAACGGCACTACCCCAACCCAGCAGCTCATCGCCGCCAATGTCGAACTTTGTGCAGCCAAGCTCCTTGAAGAAAGCAGCGTACTCTGCATAGAGTTTCTTTGCGAAGGTCACAGCCTCGGTATTGGAAATGTCAATGCCACGGGAGTATTTCGTTTGTGCAGATTCTGAGCCTGAGCCATGAACAATAGATTTTTTATTATTGTAGTGGAAGTAGTTGCCGATATCAGTGCCGTACTCGGCATTATACTTCTTGACGGCGTAGTTCATGTGACCGGGGCTGTCAAGAGACGGAATGATCTCCACATGGTAGAGCTTGGCGACCTTTGCTATCTCACGCATTTGATCCTGCGTAATGTACTTTCCGTTATCAGCCGCAACGCCATTAGCTGCGCCGCCGATGCAGAGGGTGTTATCGCCGCCGGCGAGCCAGGGATAGGTCTTACTCTCAAGGCGGAAGCCCATTTCCTCGGAAAAATGGATGTAGATAGCGTTCATGTTCGACCACGAGATCTCACGGATCATGTCCTCGATCCAATCGGGAGAATAGTACTTTCGTGCGCAGTCGAGGAAGAAGGCACGCTCGGGATAGTCGGGCTTTACGGTGACATTGTTTGCCCTGCTCAGACCCGTGCCTGCGAGCAGCGCCTGCTCGACAAAGCGGCAGCCGTAAAACAGGCCATCGGCATCGGAGGCTTTTACCCACAGCTGGCCGTTAACCATCGATATCTGATAGCCTTCGTCGGCGATCTTGAGGCTCGAATCGAGCTTCAGCACGATGTCGTTATCACCGGCAAGACTCTCCGCACCATAAGAGATGCCGAGAGTCTGTTTTGTAAGCCCTTTTGCCTGCATCTCCTGCGCAAATAGTTGCACCTGCGCCTTGAGATCGGTGTCGGTAATTTTTGAATTTGTTGTTTCTACCCAGTAAATTTCGGTGTCATCTTTGACTTGCCATTCGGCCGAGGCGGCAAGCGCCGTGACCGGCAGCAAAGATGCAAGCATTGTGAACACCAAAAACAGTGCCACAAACTTGACGCCATGTCGGTTTTTGGTCATTGTTTAAATCCCCATTTCTTTTTTGCTTAGATATTCATACAGGCACTCCGCCGCCGAGTGATCCGGCACACAGCGCAGGCGAACATACTCCGTCCGCTGCGGATACCCCGTCGCAAGCTGCGAAAGGCCCTTGTTAAAATTAGTGTCCCAGTCGCTTTTGACCGCCTCGCCATACAAAAGAAGGTAGCTTTCGAGTGCGGTCAGCGGCGTGACGGAATTTTCCATTGCCTTTTCGACCTGTGCAACAACTGCGACCGGTGCGCAGATGTTGCGGTAAATTCCGGAGCTGCCTGCGATGGGACTGCCGCAGGCGATCAGCTCAGTTCCGTTATCAAAGAGGATGACCTTGTCCCCGTTGATGACCTGAGCGTGCATTGACTTTTCCCAAATGGCTGCCTGCGTTGACTTTCCCCCACCAGACGGCGCAGTGAAAACATACGCCCTGCCGTTATAGAGGACAGCCGAGGCATGGAGGATGAGCCTGCCGAAATGCAGCAGCGGACGCTCCAACGCCATGTATAAAAGCCAATTTGCGTTCTGCTCAAAGCCCTTTTGCGCCTCCGGCGGGATCACCACGGTGACCTGCTCGGGCGCATTTTTGGACTCGAGCCGATATATGCTTTTTCCGTGATCCCAATAAATGCTTCGGATCACGGAATTATCCGGACTGCCGTAATCGTGCAGCTGTCCCGCTGCGATACGAATTACGGCATCCGGCTCGGCCGGAGAGACTTCCTCCGTGAGAAACGGAAGGAAGTACTCCGGCAGACATATTGAAAATGCGGAGTATATGCGAAAACGAATTTTCGCAATACTTAGGTCATAGCAAAATTGCATTTGGTTTATTATCAAGATGTGAACGCTTTCTGAACATTGCTGTGATAGCAAATCGTATCATAGCCCGGAAGTGTCCCATCAATAAAGCGAATACCGCACGACGAATCCCCGAAATATCCCAAGTCAATCAAATCGCGCATATCATCAAAATCCGCAATGCAATCAAGCGCAACAGGCTGGTCAAGCCTGATTTCTTCGGTTGCGATGGTGGGCTTGCTGTAAGGCTGTTTCATGGCTTTTCCCTCCTTACTTAATTGTAACGGTGATCGGCATGGTGTTCGACGAGCGATGTCCGTTGGAGTCATAGACCACGACGGTGTAGTTGAGCACATCGCCACGGTTGCCGGTTACAGTCCAAGTGGCTGTGAAACTCGTAACGCCATTCTTTACGCTGGATGCGGACTTTTTGAACTCGACCTTATTGTTATCTGCATCCAAGACCACGAGCGTGGCGGCATCGTCGGTGCACTTGACGCCCAAAGTTGCAATCTTTCCGGACGCTACCTTGGCGGACTTCAGAGATGCGGAAGTAATCACCAGATTTTCGTTAATCTCGGGCTCTTCCGATTCATCCGGCTCTTGCGGAACAAGAGATTTGTAGTGATCCTGCAGTGCCTTGGCTTCCATCAGAGCAGGGCTGCTCTCGATTGCGTTTTCCGTCGCTGCTTCCGCTACTTCTTTTTCGATAGTGCCGATGGTGTAGCCGCTTATCTTGAGCTTGGTCAGTGCAAGTGCGGCATAATCATTATCATAGTCATTCGTACCTATGAGCAGCAGATACCTGCCATTAGCCTCATCATAAACGAGATTATCGGGGTCGATCACATAGTACTGCTCTGTACCGCTGTTAATTGTGTAGCCGTTAACTCCAACGACACCGTTAACGCAAGCTTCAACCGTACTGCCGTAAATCAAGTTTACAACGCTGGTATCGCCAAAAGTATAAGCCGACTTACGATGTGCTCCGATTTGAATGGTGCGCTCATTGTCTGTATATTTAGAATCGGGATACAGATAGAGAGCAAGGAATGAATTGCCATCGTGACCATCCAAGTACAACTCATTGTTCGGGCCCAGTTCCAGATACATGTCCAGACCGCCATCATCTTCAGTGATCGTCGTAACCGGGAAAGAGCCGTCTTCCTGACTTTCAATCGCCGTTGTACCTGTTACCATCTTGAGACCCAGGTCTTCGGCGATATCTATATATAGCGCATTGCCGTCGCCGATCAAGGACTTGACCTCGTCGAACTCGGCGTGTGCTTCGTCGGGATTGTAGTACTTCACTTCATCAACGCCAGCCAGCGGATGGTAGATGCGTATGCCGTCAATGTAGAGGATGCGGGTCTTTCTCACGCTGCCGACAGCTCTGAGTGTGACCTCATATTCATCCCAATCAAGGTCGGTCACGGAGATGATGGGAACTTGATACAAGTCGCCGCCCTTACTCTCGGTAATGACGGGGTACTGCTTTACTATCGCTCCATCACTCTTGCGCTCGACCTTGACGGAGACAATAGCATACTTGTCCTGCGTGGTGCGGCTGAGAATCTCAAAGCCTGTGCCACGGAACTCGAAGCTCATGACATCGTCGGTATTCTCGACCGTGAGGGAACTGAGCGTGCCGTTGGAGGCATCGTCCTTGTCCACATCAGACAGCAGCGTGTCCTTAGAGTAGTTCGGGTCGGAGCCGTAGGGGCTGTTCTGATCGGCGCTCTGTGTACCTTTGTTAGTGCCCTCGCGAGTCCACATGTTACCGTCATTTTCGATGTAGGTAATGCCGGTGAAGTCATCTTCGTAGTAGACGACATTTGCGGGGACTACGCTGACGGTCTCCTCCATCACGACGCCGGTCTTGTTGGTGAGCTCCGTTGCGCTGTTTTCCATAACCTCAACTCTGATCTTCACCTGGTCGACGCCGTTCATGAAATTGGTCAGTGTATATTTGAGCGAGGTCGTGCTGCCACTGGTGTATTTAAATTTGCCGTAATTGCTGGTAGCGCTGCCCTCAACTATGCCACGGGTGGTGGCGGTGGTGGGATTCTTGTTCTCGGCAAGGGTGAGGGTGTCGTTCACCAGCAGACCGTGCTCAGAGTCGTTGAGCTCGACCGGGAGGCTGTAGTCAAGGACATAGATGTTATCCGCAACATCATAGCTGTAGACCGTGACGGCGACAGGGCCGTAGTTGCCTACCTTATAATAATAGGTGTCAGCGCCGGTCTTGGTGCCGACATAGGTGATACCGTTAGCAGTGACCTGTGCATGGTCGTTGATGCCTGCGCCGTCAGTTCTGCCGCTGGGGCTGCAAAGCTGAATTGTCGTATTCGAAATTGAGCCGACGACATCGGTAACGGCTTTGATCAAATCTGCCTTATCGGCGGTCACGCCATGGCCCTTCCACTCGTAATAGTGAAGTCCGTTATAGTGGAACTTCTGTCTCTGCACCGTGCAGGAAGCAATACCGTTGAGCGTTCTGTGCGAGGCGTTCTCGCCTCTGGATATAGCCGTTGTGTTGACCGTATTGGTAAACTGATCATTTGACCAGCCGGTAGCAGGAATCTTATATTTGATGCCATCTATGGTGATCATATCGCCAACTGCCAAGCCACCATTCAGCAGCGTCTTGAATTTGGCTTCGGTAAGGTCACCGGCGTCATATGATACCTTTGTTTTGCCGTCTTTATCTACAACCGTGACACTGAGGTCGGTGATCTTAGTCTCACTGTTGAGCGTGATGGCATCCTTGCTGAGGTAAACGCCGAGGATGGTGTCCTTAAATGCGAGCTCAGAGATGTCAGCCTCGCCGCTGTTTTTGAGCGTGAACTGATAGTCAACTGCCTTGTTAGGATCGACATAGCCGAAGTTGCCGACTTCCTTGCCATCCTGATATGCATGCTTCTCGGTGAGCATGGAGGGGTCAACTATCTTGATGTTGGTCTCGATACCGAAGTTTGCGGCTGTGCCGTGACGCTCCATGTAGTAGAAGTCAAAGTTGTAAACCTGACCATCCTTCAGGCCGCAAAGCTCACGAACATCGTTGAGCTTGATGCCGCACTTTGCGATAGCGTGGCCGCCGCCCATGTCCAGAATCTTCTTGCCGTTGATGAACAGATACACATCGTCGTCACCGGTGAAGGTGAAGTACAGGCTATCGTCCTGATAGTAGACGAACTGAGCATGGCCTTCGAGGGTCATATTATAGTTGGTATTGTCGTAGTAATGCGTATACTCGCTTTCCGGATCGGCAATTTTGGAATACTTGTCGCCGTTCTTGCCGTAGTAGGTGTTGCCGATCGGGTCAAAACGGTTTTCTGCCTGCAAATTGCCACGGACATACTGCTGACCTGCTCTTGTTGTAACAGTGTCAGTCTGGCTGTTATAAATTACGCCTTGCTCTTTGTTATATACGCTTCCATCGTATGCGGAATTATAGACATAGTAATCGCCCTTCTTCACCAGATTGATCTGATGATATTCGGTTACAGTCTGTCCGTATCCGGTGTTATCACCGTACAGGTTTTGCAAGAGGAAGTAGGCTGCATCATAGTATGTACGGCAGTCCTTTGCCTCGGTGATATTCTTTGCTTTGGTAGCATTCAAGCTGCCCAGTCCGCCGTTAATGCTCTGGCGGAAAACTTCCGCCAAGTCACGGGTCGCACTACTAGTCTTGCCGACATAGTTATTATTGTTGTCAAAAAGCTTCGTGCCCATGACATACCACATGTTGTAAGAGCCGTCGGAGTTCTGCCATACTTCCTCAAGCGTCTTCTTCATGTAGTTTGCAAGATAGGTAACAGTTGCGTCGGTATAAACGGGCTTACGGTCTGCACCGAGAGTTCCCTCAACAAGGTTTGTACGAACATAGCAGCCGTAGAGGGTCTGCATTGCGCCGCTGTTCAGGGTAGAGGTCGAAGGCACCAATGTAGTCGGAGTATCGCCCCATTTGCCGTTTTGCACCTCTTGCGTTCCGGCAATGTTCATGTCGTTGAAATGAGATGATTTGTCAGTGTACAGCAGACCATAGCCTCTTGTGTTGCCGTGGTGGTAGGTATCATAATTCTTCTGCTTGACTGTAATTTTCTTACTTGAGCTGTTATACGAAATATTATAGCTGTCCTTTGTGCTGTCGGTAATCGAACTCAGTGCAGAATAGTTTGTCGCATTTTTGTACACAAGAATTGCAAACTGACCGTTGGCAAGAGCGAAATCCTTTTTTACTCCAAGCCCTATAATCCTTGCTACAGAGCCGTCTGCATTGCACACGATGCAGTACCAGTCGTATGCTGTTCTAGGATTATATCCTGCGGTATAAATGCATGTTTGACTATTGGCTTGCCAAACATTATTTTCATTGACATATGAATAGGTCTTCTGAATCCATTCTGATGAGCCAGATTTGGGCTTAGTAAAGTCTCCCTCATACCCAAGGTCATTGTACTCAAACAGCATGCCGTCCGCTGCGTAGTCACGGATGGTTATCGGCAACGAGACATACTCATCGTTGGCGGTGTTGGTATTACTCTGGGGGGCAACCGTGCCGTCAACCATGGGCAGTGTGGATATGTTCATGATCGTTGCCAGAATAAACGCAAGTATTCTTTTCATTTTACACTCTCCTCCACTGTTGCTAGATAATTACGAGCATTAAGCTCGGTCAAAAACTCAGTTATATCGGCGGCCGCCTCGTCCCTGCCGACTTCATACTCGGCAAGCACCGCCGCCAAAAGATCGCCGAAGGTCTGCCCCTTTTCAAGCCTGTCCCACAGGAATCTTGCCACGGGGCTGAGGATGGACATCTGGTTTTCCTCGATAGTCGCCTGACTGACGGGAATGACCAGTCCCTCGCCGCATATCTCCCTTATGCAGTAACCCTCTTTTATTCGATAGCATCTGCGTGCATTCTTCATCGCTTCGCTTTGCAGGTAGGTCGTAAACTCCTGATCGCTCAGTTCACCGAAGCAGTCTTCTCCCCCGCCCGGTGGAATAAGAACATGTGCCTCCTGCGCAGCATATGTCTTTTTGCCCAAGTGTTCTTCACCATCCTTGTTCAATTTTCCCCAACAAATTCGGCGTCCGTGCCGAGTCGTTTCGGCGGCATTTTCGCCGTCGTTTTCCTTTCGCAGAGTTCACCCATCTGCGTATCTCCAAATATGGTTTATTCTACAACAAAACCTCAATTTTTGCAATAGGTTGTCACAATTTGCACACGAAAATGCACAATTTGCACACATTGCACAGTTGAAAATGCGTGCCGCAGACCGTTGCGGGGACTCGGTCGGCAAATCTGACAACGGTACTTCAAAAGTTGGTTATTTTTTCGGATCTGCGCACCAAATTTTATGTAAACTAGCCTGGTTTTGTGTAGTGAAAACAGCAGGTATCGGACGATACCTGCTGTTCGTAAATTATACTAAATTTTACAGATAAAACTTGGGCTCTTTCCTGTCCGAGCAGGTCTTTTTGAGAACTGCGTGGGCGGCAAGGCGCATGGGCAGCGGGACTTTTCTCGAATCGGTCGAGCACATGTTCACGCAGCGCATGCAGCTGATGCATTTTCTGATATTGGTCTTCATGCGCTTTGCGTTTATCGCTCCGGCGGGGCAATACTTGTAGCAAATGCCGCAGCCGATGCACTCCTTAGAGGGGCTTGGGTAAAGCGGGAAATCGCTGACCTTCTTCTTTTTATAATCGGGGCTGCCGGGCATCTTGACCTCGGTGAGCGGCTGCTTCTCGTCAAGTCTCTTGATGAAATCAACAAGCTTTGCACGGTCGCTTGCGTCGGGGCGGTCGGCAGCAAAGGTCGGGTCGACGGAATGGGGCGCTATCATCTCGCAGCCGCCAACGGTGATGAATCCGTGCTTATCCGAAAGGTCCTGCATCTCAAGCAGCGCATCGTCGACGGCACGGTTGCCGTAAACGGCGACATGGACGCAGGGGGTCTTGTTGCCCTTTATCTGCTCCATGCGGTCGTACATGGGCTTGGGGATGCGGCCGCCGTACACGGGAAAGCAGAAAAACGCAAGCGTATTTTCGTCAAGCGAAACATCCATGCTGGGGGTCGTGATCTCCTGCATGAGGACATCTCCGCAGGCCTTGTTGATGATGTCCGCAACGGTCTTCGTGCCGCCGCAGGGACTGAAATAAAATATTACCTTTCTCATTTGATCCTCTATCCTTTTCCCTCTTTATTTTACCTCTACGCAATAAGTGCGATTGGCTCGTGTGCCGATAACGATATAGTTATTGTACATGACGGGCGAAGCCTCGATGTTGCCGCCGAGATTCATCTGGTCGAGCACATCGCCGGTCATGCCGTCGATGAGATACAGGTTGAAGCCCGAGTTGCAGTAGGCAAGGTAACCGTTGCCGTCCTTGTCATAGAAATCGACCGGTGAGCTCCAGCTGTACACCGAGGTCTCTCTCTCCCAGACCTTTTCGCCGGTGTCCTTCTTGAGCGCAACGAGCGTGCCCGAGCCCGCTCCGGGTGTTCTTGCAACAGGCACAAAGATCATGTCCGAAAGCTTGTTCTTGCCGACGGCTATCGTGCCCTGCACGCCGCCGGAAAGGTCGGAGACGGTGTAGCACTCGTAGCTGGTCTTCCAGACGACCTCGCCGGTCTCGGCATCGATCTTGAATATGGGTATCTCCGCCTTATAGCTTGAGCGCCAGCCCATGTGGAACGATGTACTTATGTAGATATACGGATGTCCGTCCTCAATGCTGACGACGGGCGAACAGTTGGTGTCGTCAAGTATGTCCTGCACCCAGACGAGCTTGAGCGTGTTCAGGTCAAGGCACATGAGGTTGCCGCCGTTATCGGCGAGGAAGGCGTAGTGATTTATAATTGCCGCCGAGGACTCGACGCCGAGCCAATACTTCGAGCCCGTGCGTGTGCCCTTATACTTCCACTTGACGATGTTGTCCGGGTCAACGGACAGCGTGCCGCTTGCCTCGTCGTACTTGGTGTTGAGGTGGATGATGTACAAAATGCCGCTCTCGCCCGGGTAGATGAGCTGATCGGTGTCGGCGCTCACGAGCGGGGACGAGTCGAACATGTACCAGCCACGGTCGGCAAAGCCGTCGTTCTTGCCGAACTCGAACATTATAGAGTTATCCAAAAGATTCACGACAAGCGCTCTTGCGCTGCCCTTTGCCGAGCTGTCGACGCCCGCACCGACATAGAGGATGGGATAGCCCCTCGGGTCAAGTGCGCCTGCGCCCTTGAAGTTAAAGCCCAAAAACAGCGCATCACGGGTCTTTTCGCCGGTGGACAGCTCATAGAAATGGACATAGCCGTCGAGCGTTGCGTGGATGACCTCGACAAGGTCCTTCTTCTCCCTTGCCCAGTCATACATGGCGGTCATGTTCTTGCGGGTGGCTTCCGGCCACTTGGCGATGAGCGCCTGACCGGTCCAGCCGCTGCCGGTCCAGTTGAAGCCGTCGGAGTCGGCAAGGCCGCCGGTGGTGTTTTTCCACACGACGGACAGCGATTTGCTGCTGACATTTGCAGTGCCGTAGGCAGCGCCGCTGCGGAAGTTATCGCCTCTGAAGCCGACCACGCCGTCGATCTGCGAATAACGCTCGGGCAGGTCAAACAAAATGTCATACTGATTTTCATACTCCTCGACGACCTCGCCGTCGACCATTATGGCCGTGCTTTTTACGAGGTTTTCCGGTTCTGTGCCCTCAACGGCGTGAGGCTCAAAGCCCGGCAGGCCGACGGGTGTCGGCGTGGGCTCGGGAGTCGGCGTGGGCGTGGGGGCTGCGGTCGGTGTCGGCGTGGGTGCGGGCTTATTGAGCTCGTCGTTTGCCTGCATGGAGCTATACACGATGTACACCAGTGCAGCGGTCAGAACGATGAGTATCAGCACCTCGATCGCGATCAGCAGCGGACTTTTCTTTTTCTTGTTATCCTTCATCTCTATCCACCCCAATATGCTTATTCCGTGAAATGTATATGATTATTTATATGATCCTGACAGAAGCAGTGGTAGCCTGCGCAGCGTGAGCAGTATCTGAACTCAAGGTCGGGATAATCGGTATCCGTTTTGCCGCAGACGGCGCATTTTCTGGTGTAGGTCGCATTCTTCTGCTCGTATTTTATCTTCTGCTTTTCCCTGTTAAAGTTGACGGTCGTCTTTTTATAGCGGGCTCTGTTCGAGCGGATCGACGATATAAGATCGTCGCCGAAGAACACGAAGTAGTTCAAAAATGCGACCAGCGGCAGGAGATTGAACGGGAACGGCGTCACCACCAGCGCAATCACGAACAGCGCAGCGTCAACATACGCAAGCCATTTCACCTTGATGGGGATAATAAAAAACAGCAGCACCTGAACATCGGGAAACAGCGTTGCAAACGAGAAAAACATCGAAAGATACAGATACTCGGTCGTGACCTCGAAATCCCTCTTGGTGATGAAATACACGATAAAGCCGTAGATAATAGTCAGCACGACGCCGCTTATCATGAAGATGTTGAATCTCGGTGTGCCCCACTCTCTTTCGAGCACATTGCCTATCCAGTAGTAGAAATAGAAAAACAGCAGCGCCCAAAAGCCCGTCGACTGCGGCACGAAGATGAAGGTTATGAGCCTCCACACCTCGCCCTTCAGTATCTTCTCGGGCGAGAAGATGAAAAATGACAGCAGCGTTTGGGTCGAGTCCATGAGGGTGAACACCCAAACGGCAAGGCTTACGATGACGATATATAGCATCAGATTCGGTATGCCGAATCTCGGATGCCTGTAGCAAAACAAATCAATCTTTTTGTTTATTTTTTTCATATGCAGGTCCTTTCCGAGTATTACTACACTTATTATATATCCTACAACTAATCCAAGGTAAAGTCTACAAAAAAATTGTCGACCGATAAACTTTTATCTTTAAGTTTTCGCTATAATGTGGTAAGATGTAAAATGTATTATTGTTTGTAGGTGAAAAAATGTACGACAGAAATGCTGAAAACGAAATAAAAAACGATATTATCGAGGGGCGCAACGCCGTTATCGAGGCTTTGCGTGTCGGCAGAAGTATCGATAAAATATTCATCGCCAAGGGCGAGACGGACAAGACGCTCGGGCACATCGCCTCCAAGGCCCGTGAGGCGGGCATAGTCGTGGTCGATGCCGACCGCCGCAAGCTCGACAACATGAGCGTTACGCATGCTCACCAGGGCGTTATCGCCCTTGTCGGCGTGAACGAATACTGCTCTGTTGAGGATATCCTCAAGGTCGCGCAGGCAAGGGGCGAAGCGCCGTTTGTCATCGTATGCGACGAGGTCAGCGACCCCCGCAATCTCGGCGCTGTCATAAGAAGCGCAGAGTGCGCCGGTGCGCACGGCGTTATCATCCCCAAGCGCAGGAGCGCAGGTCTGACTGCGATAGTCGGCAAGGCCTCCGCCGGTGCTGCCGAGCACATGGCGATAGCAAGAGTGCCGAACATCCCCGCCGTGCTCAAGGAGCTCAAGGACAATGGGCTGTGGGTCTACGGCGCTGCCGCAGGCGGGTCAAATGGCCTGTGGGACACCGATTTTACCGGCTCGATGGCACTGGTCATCGGCTCTGAGGGCGACGGCATCGGCAGACTTGTCCGTGAAAACTGCGATTTTATCGTGAACATCCCCATGGTCGGCAAAATAAATTCTCTAAACGCTTCGGCGGCAGCCTCGGTCATCATGTACGAGGTGCTGCGTCAGCGCTCCGGTCGCTGAAACGGTGAGCAGGTCAGGAAGATTTATGGATAATAAAAGAGACAACAAGATCTATTACGCCGGGGACGAGTTCGACTTTGAAAGCATCATGCGTGAGTTCGGCAGCGACAGAGACGATATCATAACGGACTACGACGAGACCAGCAAGCCTATCGATCTGAGTAACCTCGACGACATTCTCTCCGGCGGCATTGACGGCGACACGGGCTATGAGTATCCTCCGAAAAATGCTCCGAAGCCCGAGGAATACGGGTTCGACCCGTATCAGGTGCGCTATGAGTTTGAGTCCGGGGACACGGAGGGCGATGTGCCCTTTACCCCCGACTCGGTGCGCCGTGAGTTCGGCATAGACGAGCAGGACGCCGAGGTCATCCCCGAGGAAGAAAACGAGGAGGAGACGGAAGAAGCGTCCGAGGAGGATGTCATCGACAGCATCGTCGAGGATTTCTCCGACGGCTCGGAAAACGAGGCGACAAAGGTATTCAAGACCGTAAAGGACGATGATGTTATCGCCGACGAGGTCTCGGACGAGACCGTCACGGGCGACGAATATGCAGAAAGCGGCGACTATGAGGAAAAGGCCGATGAGCCCAAGCAAAAAAAGCCCGAGCGCCGCAAGGCCCGCTCGTTCGGCGAGCTGGTGGTGACGCCGTTTATCTCCGCCCTTGCGGTGATCGCCCTCAAGGTGCAGCAAAGCAAGCTGCCGTTCAGCTTCCCTGCCGACACCGACGAGGAGCTCGGCGAGGAGCTGCCGCCGGAAAAAGCATCGAGATTTTATGACAGCTTTATCGGCGGACTGGGCATCAGGATGCGCATATCTTTTGTGCTGTGCCTTATCCTGACCTACATTTCCTTCGGGCTGCCGGTCACGGGCATGATGAGCACCATGGCGGTCAAAAGCGCAGTGTGCCTCATTCTGCTGCTCGCCGTCATGATATGCGGGCTCGATTTGATCACCGCCGGTCTTATGGCGATAGCAAACCGCAGGCCGAATGCCAACACGCTCATTGCGCTGTCGGCGCTGTTCTGCGTTATAGACGGATTTTTGGCGGCATGCGGCGTCAAGGGCACGAAGCTTCCCTTCTGCGCCGTGCCTGCGCTGACGATAGCGTTCTCGCTTTTGGGCTCGTACCTCAACTGCCGCAGCAACAGGATAGTGTTCAACACCGTGTCCTCCTCCCGCAAGCCTTACACCGTCACCGCCGAGACCTCGGTCACCGGCGACGGCGTTACGATACTCAAATCCCGCATGAACACCAGGGGCTTTGTCCGCCGCACGGAGGAAGCAGGTCCGGACGAGACCGTTTACGGGGTCATGACACCGTATCTTGTAATTATTGCACTTGTTTTAAGCCTCATTTCCGCAGCCGTGAGCAAGTCCTTTGCCCAGTTTGCGCATATTTTCTCGGGCATTTTCGTATTTGCAGCTCCGCTCACGATACTGCTGACCTACCCGCTTGCAAACTTCGTTTCCGCCAAATCGCTTATCAGAAGCGGCTCGGCAATCGCAGGCTGGTCGGGCATTTACGACATCGGCAAGTGCCGCCATATGATAATCACGGACTTTGACCTTTTCCCCAGGGGCAGCGTCACCATCTCGCAGACCAGAATTTTTGCCGGAATGAAGCCGGAGAAGGTCGTGTCGCTGGCGGGCAGCATAATCGCCGCCTCCGGCAGTGCGCTCTCCCCCGCCTTTGCAGAACTCATGCAGCAGGGCAAGGGCAGCCTTTTGCGTGTGGAAAACTTCCGCTGCCACGAGGGCGGCGGACTTATCGCCATGGTCGACGGCGTTGAGGTATACTGCGGCTCGGCAAGCTTCATGCACCTTTTGGGCGTGCATCTGCCGGACATATTTAAATTCAAAAACTGCGTGTATGTCGCCGAGGGCGACACCATCTGCGGCATGTTCCAGATGGAGTACAGTCCCGTTGACAGCGTAAGGGACGCATTACTCATGCTCATGCGCTCGGATCGCCACCCCGTTTTCGCCATCCGTGACTTTAACATCACGCCGCAGCTTTTGTCCGTTAAGTACAACATCCCGACCGACGGCTTTGACTTCCCGCCCTTTACGCAGCGGTACGAGATATCCGGCGCAGAGCCGACCGAGGCCAGCAAGCCCGCAGCTCTCGTCTCCCGTGAGGGGCTCGGTCCGTTCGTCCATCTTGCCGAGCATGCCAAGAGTCTGTACACGAGAGTGCGCATATGCGTCATGCTCTCTGTCATGAGCACGGTCATCGGTATGATCGTCATGTTTGTCCTCAGCCTGAGCGGTCAGATGACCGCAGCAGCGGCGCTTTTGTTCCTGCTTATCTGGCTGATACCGGTGCTTATAATCAGCTTTTGCTTCTCGGCATAAAAAAATGTTGATATAAGTTATTTTCTAGTGTATAATAAATCGATTGCGTTATGAGCGATTTAATTAAACTTTATAATATATTTCAGAGAGGAAGCAACACATGAGCTACGAAACCAAGAACATCCGTAACATTTGCTTTATGGGTCACGGCAACAGCGGCAAGACCAGCCTTGCCGAAAGCATGCTGTTCACCACCGGCGCTGTTGATCGTCAGGGCAAGGTGACCGACGGCAACACCGTCTGTGACTACGACGCAGAAGAGATCAAACGCCAGATCACTATCTCTACTGCAGTTGCACCCGTCAACTTCGGCGGATGCAAGATCAATGTACTTGACTGCCCGGGATACTTCGACTTTGTCGGCGATGTCCTCGCCGCCATCCGTGTCGCAGATACCGGCGTTATCTTCTGCTCGGCAAAGGACGGCATCTCCGTCGGTGCAGAGCGCAGCTGGAAGTACCTGAAGGCTGCCAATGTCCCCGCAATGTTCTACATCTCCAAGCTCGACGAGGAGCACGGTGATTTCTACAAGGTCCTCGGCGACCTTCAGGCAAAGTACGGCAGCATCGTCTGCCCCGTCGTCGCCCCCATGTCCGACGGTACGGGCGTTATCGATCTGGTACACAATGTCGCATACCAGACCAAGGGCGGCAAGACCGCAAAAGTTCCCGTCCCCGCAGCCGATGCCGACAAGGTAGCTGAGCTTCGTGAGGCTCTTATGGAGACCGCCGCAGGCGCATCCGAGGAGCTCATGGAGAAGTACTTTGAGGAGATGGAGCTTTGCGAGGCCGATATCGTGACCGGCATCAAGCTCGGCATGAAGGACCGCAGCGTCGTTCCCGTTGTCTGCGGTGCAGCAATGGCAAACATCGGCACTGAGGCAGTTCTGCAGGCAGTGTGCGACTATGTCCCCGCTCCCGATGTAGACCCCGCAGCACCCACGCTCGCATTCGTATTCAAGACCGTTTCCGACCAGTTCGGCAAGTACAGCTTCGTTAAGGTCATGGGCGGCAAGATCACCGCTGACATGTCCCTGCGCAATGTCCGTGCCTCCAGCACCGACAAGCTCGGCCGTCTGTACACCATCTGCGGCAAGAAGACCACCGAGGTCAAGGAAGCCTGCTGCGGCGATATCGTTGCCGTCGGCAAGATGGATTGGAAGACCGGCGA
This sequence comes from uncultured Oscillospiraceae bacterium, assembly GCA_934597175.1. Taxonomy (GTDB): domain Bacteria; phylum Bacillota; class Clostridia; order Oscillospirales; family Oscillospiraceae; genus F23-B02. Next base: position 44,894 of record CAKTQR010000017.1, read on the forward strand.
CACCGTTTGCGATCCCAAGAACGAGGTCGAGCTTCCCCCGCTTGAGATGCCCGATCCCTGCTACTCCATGGCTATCTCCCCCAAGACCAAGGGTCAGGACGACAAGGTCGCAGGCGGCCTTTCCCGTCTGAACGAGGAGGATGTCTCCTTCACGCTCGTCAACAACGCCGAGACCCATCAGATGGTCATCTCCGGCGCAGGCGACATTCAGGTCGATGTCCTGTGCGCAAAGCTCAAGTCCCGTTTCGGCGTTGAGACCGAGCTCAAGCCCGCCCGTGTCGCATACCGCGAAAAGATCAAGGGTCGTGTCGAGGCTCACGGCCGTCATAAGAAGCAGTCCGGCGGTTCCGGCCAGTTCGGTGATGTTTGGATCCGCTTCGAGCCGCAGGATGAGTCCGACGACATGATCTTCGCAGAAGAGGTCTTCGGCGGCTCCGTTCCCAAGAACTTCTTCCCCTCCGTCGAAAAGGGTCTGCGCAACTCCGTCACCAAGGGCGT
>CAKTQR010000018.1 GCA_934597175.1 uncultured Oscillospiraceae bacterium
CTCCTATGGGTCACAACGCATCCCTCCCTTACGGCGCAAAGTCCGACTGGGAGATAGATTACTTTGAAGAGCGTGCAAGAGGCGGCGTTGGTATGATAATCACCGGCTGCACCCCGCTCACCGAGAAGATCGCACAGGGCTCGCACGAGGGCACTCTTGACAGCGACATCCCCATCCCCGCATACACCGACCTCGTCGAGAGAGTACACCGCTGGGGCGCAAAGATCTGCCTCCAGATGACCCCGGGTACGGGCCGCAACGGCTACCCCAACGAGTTTGGCGACAAGCTCATTTCCTCCTGCGAGCAGCCCACCTTCTTCAAGCCCGATGTCCTCACCCGTGAGATGACCAAGGAAGAGATCAAGGGGCTTCAGGAGACCTTCAAATACGCAGCAGGCGTCGCCCGTGACGCAGGCTTCGATGCGATCGAGATCCACGCCCACGCAGGCTACCTCATCGACCAGTTCATGTCCAAGGTGTTCAACCACCGCACCGACGAGTACGGCGGCTCTGCCGAAAACCGCACCCGCTTTGCCCGTGAGATGGTCGAGGCCGTCCGCTCCGTAGTCGGTCCGGACATGCCCATCCTGTTCCGCATCGCTCTTGACCACGGCTGGGAAGGCGGCCGCACCTTCGAGGAATCCAAGGAGCTCGTCGAGTGGCTTCAGAAGTGCAGCATCGACGCATTCGATGTCGACGCAGGCTCTTACGAGCGCCTTGACTACATCTTCCCGCCCTCTTACCAGGGTCCTGCCTGCATGAGCTATGTCTGCGATTTTGCAAGACAGAACATCTCCAAGCCCATCCTCAACGGCGGCACTCACGACCCCGACACCGCACTTGAGCTTATCACCTCCGGCAAGGCGGACTTTGCCATCCTCGGCCGTGCGCTCATCGCCGACCCCGATATCCCCAACAAGCTGCTTGCAGGTCATCGTGAGGATGTCCGTCCCTGCCTGCGCTGCAACGAGGACTGCATCGGCCGTATCTGGAATCGCCGCACCAAGATCTCCTGCTCGGTAAACACCCAGGTAGGCGAGGAGAGAGCGTTCAAGATCGAAAAGACCAATGACCCGAAGAATATCGTCATCATCGGTGCGGGCCCGTCCGGCTTGGAGGCTGCCCGTGTTGCCGCACTCAAGGGTCACAAGGTCACCATATACGAAAAGGACGGCCACCTCGGCGGCACTGCCCGTGTCATTGCAACTTCTTCGTTCAAAAACTACATCCGTGCTCTGTTCGAGTACTATGCCGTACAGATGGATAAGCTCGGCGTCGAGATCCACCTGAACACCGAAATAAAGGCCGACGACCCCGTTTTGGAGGCTGCTGACTGGATCTTCGTCAGCACCGGCACAGTTCCCGTGTGCCCGCCGATCCCCGGCCTTGACGGCGAGAATGTTTTCAATATGTACGAGGTGCATAAGGATCACGGCCTCGTCAAGGGCGACAACATCGTCATCTGCGGCGGCGGCGAGTCCGGCTGCGACGGCGGCTATGAGCTGGCGCTCGACTACGGCAAGAACGTCACCATCGTTGAGATGGCAGACATCATGGCAAAGGACGCAATGTTCATCAACCGCGACTGCATCTGCGCAAAGATGACCAAGCTCGGCGTTCGCCTGATGACCAAGACCAAGGTGCTCAGCGTCGACGAAAACGGTGTCACCGTCGAGAAGGAAGACGGCAGTACCGAGTATCTCCCCGCAGACACCGTCATCAATGCTCTCGGCATGAAGCCCAGAACAGAGCTTGTTGACGCACTCAAGGCAAAGTACTACACCAAGACCATCGCCATGGGCGACAGCGTGAAGATGGGCAAGATAGGCACTGCGGTACGCAGCGGCTTCTTTGCGGCAATGAGCATCGATCGCTGAATATGAAACTGTTGTCCATGCCGGCTTCCGGCATGGACAAATCAAAAGAAAGGAGCAGAAATCGTTATGAGAGATCTCATCCCTTATGAATTAGAGTACCTTTTCTCCTACGCAGCAGACTGCGACCCCAATTTTGAAGTCTACGACCCCTCGATCTTCGGCGGCTTCCGCCTTACAGGCTACATCGTAGGCGGCTGGGTAAAGGGCGACAAGATAAACGGCAAGCTCAAGCCCTTCGGCGGCGACTGGTGCCACGGCACACCCAACGGCACGCAGAATGTCAATGTCCGCGCAACCATCGAGACCGATGACGGTGCAAAGATCTACATGCCCTATCAGGGCAGAAACGACATCGGCGGCTACGAGGATGTTCTTAAATATAAGAAGTTTATCTTCCCCGAGCAGGTGCGCAATGCGATACATTATCAGCTCGAGACCGACGATCCCCGCTACGAATGGCTCAATCACACCTTCTGCATCGGCTTCGGCGTTGCAAAATTCACCGACCCCGTTGTCGTGCGCTACGATGTTTACGCCGTTCGCACCAAGAAGTGAGAAAGGAGATAAAACATGGCTAACGATTTGAACAAGACCCGTATCGACCATCTTTTTTCCGCTGATATCGACCTTGAGTGCTGGGGCTTTTACCCCTCCGTCGGCGGCGGTGTTCGTGTAAACTCCGTTCCCAAGTCCGGCGAAGTGTTCACTCAGACCGAGGTCATCGGCGAGGTCGTCCCCGGCGGCGAGGTAACGCAGCTGCTGCGCTACAACGGCGTTTTTGAGCTCGACGGCCGCATAACTTTAAAGCTCAACGACGGCACTTTGGTCTATGTGCCCTACACCGGCAAGGCCGACTTTTGCACCGTCGACGAGATAAAGGAATTTGCCGCAGGCAATATCGAAAAGGGCATGGATGTCTATTTTGCAAGCCCCATCGAGTCGACAGACCCCAAGCTTGACAAGATGTTCGTTTTCGCCGTCGGCAAGCTCGATAACGCAAAGAAGCCCACCAAGCTCATGCTCGACCTTTACGAGTACGAGTGCCTGCCCCTGTAAGGCAAAGGAGGTACAACATGTTTGATCTTAATGGCAGAGTAGCAGTCGTCACCGGCGCATCCAGCGGCCTGGGCCGCCAGTTTGCGCTCGCCCTTGCAGGTCAGGGCGCAGATATCGTCCTGCTTGCACGCCGCATGGATAAGCTCGAAGCGGTCGCACAGGAGGTAAGGGCAAAGGGAGTTAAGTGCCTGCCCGTCAAGTGCGATGTCTGCGAGCTTGACGATATAAAGGCAGCCGTCAAGGCAACCATCGACGAGTTCGGCAAGGTCGATATCCTCGTCAACAACGCAGGCGGCGGACCGTTCTATCCCATCACCGAGACCCCCGATGATTTCTGGCAGCACGGTCTTGACCTCGAGCTTACGGGCGTATTCCGCTGCATCCGTGAGTTCGGCAGGGAAATGATCAAGGCAGGCTACGGCCGCATCATCAATAACGCATCTCTATTCGGCCGCATCGGCACGGGCGAGATCGCCATCTCCAACTACTGCGCAGTCAAGGGCGGCGTTGTTAACCTCACCCGTGAGGTCGCCTGTGAGCTGTGCAAGCACGGCATCACCTGCAACTGCGTGTGCCCGGGCTTCTTCCCCTCGGAGTCTAACAGCCCCGAAGCCATGGAAATGCTCGGACCGTGGATAAACTCCCGTGTGCCCATGGGCAGAGCCGGCGTTGACGGCGAGCTAGACAGCACGATAATCTATCTTGCAGCGGACGAGTCATCGTATGTAAACGGTGCGATCGCCTCCTGCGACGGCGGCTGGACCTGCTGCTGATACAAAGCTTTTACTTAGAAAGGATATAATCATGGATCTTAAGCTTAAAGATAAAGTCGTCCTCATTAACGGCGCAACCGGCGGCATCGGCAGAGCGGTCTGCTTCGCTCTCAAGGCTGAGGGCGCAAAGATAGCCCTCTCCGGCCGTAATGCCGACAAGGTCGCAAAGCTCGCAGCCGACCTCGACCTTGGTGCTGACAGACTGTACACAAATGTTGCTGATGTCACCGACGAGGCACAGGTCAAGGCATTCGTCGACGGTGCATTGGCGCACTTCGGCCACATCGACTCCGTCGTTCCCAATGCCGGTTACGAAGGCAAGTGGGAGTTCAACAACCAGATGAGCAAGGAAAACTTCGATAAGGTCTTCGGCATCAATGTTCTTGGCGTGATGTACATGCTCAAGTACGGCGGTGATGTCCTTGCAAAGCAGGGTCACGGCTCTATCGTCATCACTTCGTCCATCGGCGGCGTTGTCGGCAGCCCCGGTATGGCTATCTACTGTGCCTCCAAGCACGCCGTTCAGGGACTTATGAAGTCCGCTGCCCGTGAGCTCGGCCCTCAGGGCGTCAATGTCAACAGCGTTAACCCCGACGGCGTCGACACCGGCATGCTAGAGCGCATCGGCGAGAACGCACTGGGCGACGCAATGAGCCCCGAGGAGCGCTACGCAGCTCTTGTCTCCGGCACTTACGACAAGCGTGCCGCAACCCCCGAAGAGGTCGCATACCTCATTCTCTACTACATCTCCCCGTGGGCATCCCACATCTTCGGCACTAAGACCGTCATCGACGGTGCAAACGGCGACGGCGAGACCGTAAGACCGTAATTCTTGTGTATACATTTCTCCTTTCAGATCAGATGTAATTTTCCCAGATCCACCCTCCCCTAAAACGAGGGGCACTTCCACCCCTCAAATGCCGTCGGGTGCATACGGCGGCGGTGATCCCCCTTAAAATCGTACCGGCATCGATTTTCGATGCCGGTATGATTTTTTTGTATTTCGTTCCGGTGAAAGGTGTTATATAATAGCGACATAAACAAAAAAGGAGGAAGCAAAATGACATACAAAGAAGTGCTTGAGGAGGCACGGAAGCACATCGGACCGAAGTGCAAGGCATGTCCCGAGTGCAACGGTCTCGGCTGCGGGAACAGCATACCCGGTCCGGGCTCGAAAGCCCCGGGCAACGGCGCAAACGACAACTGGAAGGCATGGCGGCCGTACAAGCTCAACATGAACACTATGGTGCCCAACACGCCGGTCGACACCGGCATCGAGCTTTTCGGCAGGCGCATCGAGCTGCCGCTTCTGACCGGCCCTATCGGCTCGCTGCGAGCGCAGTTCCACCCCGAGGACGATATCCGTGACTACAACCGCAAGTGCATCGAAGCATGCTTGCAGGAGGGCGTGTACCAGTGCTTCGGCGACGGACTGTTTGGCGGCGTGACCGAGGATGCGGTCGAGGCAAGCAAAAGCTGCGGCGGTATCGGCATACCCATCCTAAATCCCTTCTCGCAGGAGGAGATACTCAAAAAGATAGAGCTGTGTAAGGCAGGCGACCCCGCCGCCATCGGCATAGTCATCGACAGCGCCGGACTTCCGCACCTCAAAAGCAGGCCTGACGCAGGCACAAAAACGCCCGAGCAGATACGCAAGCTCAAAGCCGCTGTCGACTGCCCGTTCATCGTAAAGGGTGTTCTGAACGCCAAGTGCGCCGAGCTTGCGGTCGACGCCGGAGCAGATGCGATAATCGTCTCAAACCACGGCGGCAGGGTGCTTCCGGGTGCGCCCGCAACGGCTGATGTGCTGCCGGAGATAGCCGAAGCGGTCGGCGGCAGGACCAAGATCATCGTTGACGGCGGCATACGCTCGGGCTACGATATCTTCAGGGCGATCGCCCTCGGAGCGGATGCGGTCATGATATGCCGCCCGGTGCTTGTGAGCTACTACGGCGGCGGCACGGAAGCCATAAGGGTATATATTCAAAAACTCAAGGACGAGTTCTCCGACGCAATGTATATGTGCGGTGCTCGCAAGGTGTCCGACATAGACGGCAGTATGATCAGATTATCAAAATAAGAAAAAAAGAAGCAGCCTTTTGACTGCTTCTTTTCGTATATGCTGTAGATTATGCGTTTGCCTTTGCCTGCTTGCTCAGGGTCTTGACGCCCTCGACAACGAGGTCGATAGCAAGGATGATAAGCAGAACAGCGATGACACCACGGACGATGCCCCAAGTTACATCAGCACCGGAGGTGATGAGGTTGACCTGAGTGATGATGGTGAACACCAGAGAGGTCAGGGTGACGATAAGCATAAATGCCATCGGGAAGAGGAACATCTTGTTGTTTCTGCCGATCTTGCCGAGCCATGCAGCGACTGCGAGCAGACCGAGAGCTGCGAGCAGCTGGTTTGCAGCGCCGAACAGAGCCCAGATCTTTGCGTAGCCGGTCATACCAAGTGCGATGCCGATAACAACAGTGATTGCGGTGGCAACATACGGATTGGTGAGGAGCTTGCGTGCGCCGGTCAGATCCTTGATGTCCTCGCCGGGCTTTACCCAGAATTCCTGGAACATGTAGCGAGCCAGACGGGTAGCGGTATCAAGAGAGGTCAGGCAGAATGCCGAAACCGCAAGGATGAGCAGGGAGTAGGTAACGCTCTGCGCACCTGCGCCGAACAGCTCGCCGAGCATTGCGGAAAGGCCGCCTGCGAAAACTGCGGTAGGAACAACGGTAGTGCCGTCTGCGTAATCCTTCCAGATGTATGCAACTGCACACAGAGAGATGATTGCCAGAGCGGACTCAATGAGCATGCCGCCGTAAGCAATGGGCTGTGCGTCCTGCTCGCGGTTGAGCTGCTTTGCGGTGGTGCCGGAACCAACGAGTGAGTGGAAGCCGGAAATTGCGCCGCATGCGATGGTGACAAACAGTGCAGGGAACAGGTAGCCGATGGAGGAACCGGTCGGTGCAAGAGTGTCTTTGAAGCCGGTGAACGCAGGCATTGCGTCGATGCTCGGATGGCAGCCGACGATGCCGACAACTGCGAGGATCATCATGCCGTAGAGCAGGAAGGAGCTGAGGTAGTCACGGGGCTGGAGAAGGATCCAGACAGGAGTGACGGAAGCAACGAGAATGTAAATGCCGCAGATGATCATCCAGGTCTCATAGCTGAGGTACAGCGGGTGCCACTTAAGGCCGATGATCATTGCAACAGCAATGAGTGCAACACCGATGATGGTTGCAACGCCAAGAGGAGCGTTTCTGCGGTATACGAAGAAACCAAACAGGATAGCAAGAACGATGAAGAAGATGGAGATCATTGCAGTGCTGGCGTTTGCGGAGCTTGCTGCAATGTCGACTGCACCGTTTTCAAGGTAGGTCGCCTTGAAGGTGTTTGCAACGATGGAAGCAAATGCTGCGACAACGAGGAGGAGGGTCAGGTAAGCGAATATGAGGAACAGACGCTTTGCCTTAAGACCGATACTGTCTTCGATAACGGTACCGATGGACTTGCCCTTGTTGCGGACGGATGCGAACAGAGCGCCGAAGTCATGCACGCCGCCGAAGAAGATGCCGCCGATGAGGACCCACAGTGCAACGGGAACCCAGCCGAAGACAGCAGCCTGAATAGGTCCGTTAATGGGGCCTGCGCCGGCGATGGAGGAGAAGTGGTGACCCATGAGCACAGGAGCCTTTGCGGGCACATAGTCAACACCGTCTTCCATGGTGTGAGCGGGAGTGACCTTGTTGGGATCTACTCCCCATTTCTTGGACAGCCATCCGCCGTAGAAGATGTAACCTACGACAAGAATGGCGATGCTGATGATAAGTAATACAGCAGCATTCATTTGGTTTTTCCCCTTTCAAAAAAATGTTTATAAATAAAAAATTATTTAAACAACAAATTATTGCCCAAAAGCTTTTTGCGTTTGCCGCCCTTGCCGAGCAGCACCTTGTCAAGCAGCTGAGCGGTGCAGCGACCGCTGGCGTTAGATGAGGTCTTGTTCGTGGAAAGCTCGATAACGCCGGTGTGGAAATCCATCCAGCCGTAGTAGGAAAGACGGAAGCTCTTGTATATCCTCGTGCGCTTGAGCGCCTTCACGGCGTCGGCGTCGGCGGTGTCACATATAAACAGCGCCGTAATATACGAGCACATGTGACCGGCCTTGGGCTCAATGTGCGACATGCCCTCATTGTAGGCATAGTCACGGCACTTATTGAATATATCCTTCGTCAGGTGCGGAACGGAGAAAATGTAGACATATTCGTTGCTGTCGGCCTCCCAAAGCTTTGCGGCCTTGACGAGGACATACTTCTCGGAGTGGACATAGAGGAAGCAGGTAGCTGCAAGTTCGGTGTCATCTTCGTCGAAGCGCTCGACATCAAAATAGCCCGAGTAGCTGTCGCACAGCTTGTCAATGGCTTCAAGACGGGTCATCAGGCATATCCTCCGATCAGCTGAATGTTAACGGGAAGTAAATTTCGAATGAATATTGTTAATTTTTATCCAAACTTGTTCATAGTATATACCCAATTACCGTGAAAATCAAGTGTTTGTCCACAGTTTTGACATAAAATTTTGTCATATTAAACAACATGAACAGTAATTTTGCATTAAAAGTGTTAACACACCGAGAACAAGTGTCTTTATACGGCCAATGTGCTTTTGCAGGCGGAACTTTGTGCGCCCGGCAAAGAAAAAGGCTTGCATCCGATCGGATGCAAGCCTTTAAATTATCAGTCCTCGCCGTTCCAGAGACAGCTTTTCATGTCCACTCTGCCGTCTGGGAGAAAGGGCACACCCTCCGCTTCGAGAAGCGCCCGCCTTATCTCGGGTTGACCGCCGTCGGCTATCGAGCCGTCGGTCCTGACGACCCGCTGCCACGGAAGATGCTCGGGGCAATTGCGCATCGCCCAGCCGACGAGCCTTGCGCCCCTCGGCCTGCCGAGCATCCACGCTATCTGCCCGTAGGACACGACCCTCCCAAACGGTATCTTTTCAACAACGGCGTATACCTGCTCGTTAAACGGCGTCATATCGCTTCTATCTCCTTTAGCGTGAGGTCACGCCCGCTGAGCGGGTTTAGCTTCTTGCCGCCACATTCGGGGCAGACGAGATTCTCTAAGTCTGCAATAAACTCCGCCCCGCAGTCAAGGCAGCCTGCCATGCCGGGCAGCACCTCGACCTCAAATTCGGTGTTCTCGTACGGTGTGCCCTCCGAGACTGCGACCCAGCAGTCGCTTAAAAAGCGGGGCACAACGCCCGAGAGCGTGCCGACCTCAACGGTTATCTTTTTTACGCCCTCCAGCTCCTCGTCCTTAGCGATGCCGTCGATCATTTTGAGGAGAGCGTCGCATATACCAAGCTCGTGCATTACTTCGTTACGGCCTTCTTTATGATGCTGCCGCTGCGCTTGACAAGACCCTCGGCGACCTTGATGGGCAGCGTTTCAAATGTGCCTGCGTGTATATTGCGCACTTTTTTGAGCTTTATGGCATCGAACTTGCACTTTGTCGTGCACAGGCCGCAGCCGATGCACAGGTAGTCGTCGACCTTGGTAGCGCCGCAGCCGAGGCAGCGTGCCGTCTCCTTGCGCACCTGCTCCTCGGTAAAGGTGACACGCTCATCGGAGAAGGTCTTGGCCTTGGCGGCGTTATAGCCGTGCATCTGGCGCTTTTCGCAGTCGAAGCTGCCCATGCCGACGAGAGCATGCTCCTTGTCAAGGGCAATGTAGTGCCTGCGGTCACGACCCATAGTGAGCGTCTGACCGGGGTGCACATAGCGGTGCAGGGATATTGCCGCATCTTTACCGGCTGCGATAGCGTCGATGGCAAACTTCGGCCCTGTGTAGACATCGCCGCCGACGAAGATATCCGGCTGAGCGGTCTGGTATGTAAGAGAGTCTGCGACCGCCGTGCCGCGCTTTGTGGTCTCGAGCGCACCGACATCGAGCGTGCCCCAATCGACCTGCTGGCCGACGGCGGCTATGACCGCATCGACTTTTACGGTCTCAAACTTGCCTGTGCCGACGGGCCTTCTGCGACCCTTTTCGTCGGGCTCGCCGAGCTCCATGACCTCGCACCTGACGGAAGTGACTTTGCCGTCCTTGCCGACTATCTCGGCAGGTGCGCACAGGAACCTGAAGCTGACACCCTCGGCCTTGGCTTCTGCGACCTCTTCGGGGTCTGCGGGCATCTCAGCTTCGCTTCTGCGATAGATGACGGTCGCCTTTGCGCCGAGGCGGACTGCCGTGCGGCATACATCCATTGCGACATTGCCGCCGCCGATGACGGCAACGGACTTGCCGACGGAAGGCTTATTTCCGAGGTTTACCTCACGCAGGAAGTCAACGCCGCCGTAAACGCCCTCGAGCTCCTCGCCGGGGATGCCGAGCGGAGCGGACTTCTGGGCGCCGATGGCAAGGTAAAAGCCCTTGTAGCCCTCGTTGCGAAGCTCGGCGATAGTAACATCCTTGCCGACCTCGACGCCGCACTTAAATTCAACGCCCATGGCCTTGAGAATGTCTATCTCGGCATTGAGCACATCCTTTTCAAGACGGAAGCTCGGTATACCGAGTGTGAGCATGCCTCCGGGAACGGGATTGCGGTCAAATACCGTCACGGGGTAGCCCTTGTTTGCAAGGTAATAAGCGCAGCTCATGCCCGCAGGGCCTGCGCCGATGACGGCAATCTTCTCGGTATAGGGGCGGCCGATTTGATTGACCATCTTGGGAACGAAGCGGGTGCTTTCGTGAAGGTCGTGGTCGGCGATAAAGCGCTTCACCTCGTCGATGGCGACTGCCTCGTCGACGCTCGCTCTTGTGCACTCGGCCTCGCAGCGCTTGTTGCAGATGCGGCCGCAGACGGCGGGGAAGGGGTTTTCGGTTTTTATAAGCTCAAGAGCTTCGGTGTACCGTCCCTGTGCCGCCAGCTTCAGGTAGCCCTGAACGGGGATGTGCGCCGGACATGCGACCTTGCAGGGCGCAGTGCCCGAGGGCAGGACATCCTCACGGTTTTCACGGTAATCGGGGTTGAACGCTTTTTTGAAGAACACGGTGTCGGTTATCTTTACATACTCCGGCGGCGTGGTATCGTTCGTGCAGCCGAGCTTCTGACCGAGCTTGAGAGCGTTGCCCGGGCAGACCTCAACGCACTGTGCGCAGGCAACGCACTTGGCTTCGTCCACCACGGCGACATAGTTTGAGCGAATAGCGTCACGAGCGCCGAACATCATGCCCGCACGCAGACCGAAGCATGCGCAGGCACAGCAGTTGCATATGGCGGCGCTGTCGCCGGCTTCTTCGATGTTGGGAATGTCGTGCATGAGACCGTTTTCCTCGGCGCGCTTAATTATCTCCAGCGCTTCCTCACGGGTGATCTCACGGGCTCTGCCGGAGCGGATGTAGTGCTCTGCACCCTTGCCCATCTGGATGCACATGTCCTCGTCGAGGTGACCGCAGCCATCACCGAGACTGGTGCGGGATGCACGGCAGGAGCAGGGGGAGACGGAGAACTTGTCATACTTATTTAAATAGTAGGAAAGCTTCTCAAACTCGTCGGCATCGGGGTTATCCTTTATCGCACTTTCGCAGGGTATAACACGCATAAGTCCGTAGCCCGCCGGAAGAATGGGCCCCATGGTCTGCATGCGAAGTCTTGTATACTCTTCAAATGCACGGCCGACCTCGGGGTGAGCGTCCATGAGCTCCTTGTTGTTGACCATCATTTCGAGGATGCCGGGTGCAAATATCTGCATGTAGTAGACATCCTGACCGGCCTCGTCGCTGTAGGTGCGGCGGAAAACGCCGTAGTAGACGAGATTGTCCAGAGCGGGCATTATCTCGTCGACGGTCTTGCCGACCTTTTTTGCAAGGTAGCCTGCGGTGCGCTCCTTGCGCAATCCTGCGGCGATGGCGATATCCGCCTCGTCGTCGCTTACGATGTTTGCCATCGAGTAATACTCGGGTGCGTTTTCGTCGATCTTGTTGACAACGCCGGATATACCGCCGATTATCTTTGCAAGCCTGACGATCTTGGGTCTTAGTTCTGCCATGATCATTTCTCCTCACATTTATTCTAAAGTTTTTGTGACCTATACCTTTCCAGCTGTGCCTGCATGCAGGCGGTGAGCATCTGCACGGCGGCTTCGGCGTCGCCGGCTTCGATGCAGTCGGTGAAGCCGGCAAGCTCATTAAGCGCTGCGGCCGTGCCCAGTGAGCGGATGTAGCGCTCGGTGAGGTAAACTGCGCCCTCCTCGACGGATTTGAACACCAGCGCAAGCAGGTTGCAGCCGCCGAGGCGGCAGATGAGCTTCGGGTAGCCGTACACTCTTGCGGCAAACTCGGAGACATCAAAATCCTCTGACGCAGCATAGTCGCCGAGCCCGGCAACATACGAGCGCAGATCCTCGATATCCCGCACCGTGTGCTTTTTGGCAAGCACCGACATGGCGTAGCCCTCGACGGCGATGCGCAGGTCAAATAGCCCCGATATCGTGTCGACACTCAGACTGTCGCCGTTAAAGCGCACGATGGCGTTAAAGGTCTCAAGATTGCCGTCGTTGAGATAGTCGGCGACATACACGCCGCTCTGCGGCTTTATCGTGACAAGCCCCAGCCTTTGCAGCTCCTGAAGCCCCGAGTGCACGACGGTCTTGCCGACGCCCATTTGCTCTGCCAGAACACGCTCGGGCGGTATCTTCTCGCCGATGCGCAGCTTGCCGGACAAAATGAGCCCCGCTATCCGCTGCACGAACAGCTCCTTTAAAGACGGTGCGGTAAGTTTATCAAAGTTGTACATATTTTTCTCCAAACAAAATTGGTGCGACCAAAACCAATGTAATTATCATATGTGCATATGGCATATATTATGCGGCCGGAATTCGACAACATGCCGAAATATCAAGGGAAAACGCCGGTTGTCATTGACTAACTCGGTCTGAAATGTTTAATTATTGTCAAGTGGACAGACCAATTATATTACACAATCTGAGATTTGTCAATACACAGAAGAAGGGGATACATGTATGGCAAGAGAACTTATACTTCAGCTCGGCAAGAAGCTGACCGACCGCAGCACCGTTAAGCTCGGTCTTGAAAAGCTCGACGAGAACTCGCCCGAGTACTACGGTCTTGCAGCCGTCGTTACCGACGAGATGGCGGAGATCGCACTGGTCATGGATGTGCGAGTTGCCGCAACGGCGGAGGAGATCGCAGCCCGTGCCGGCAAGGACACGGCATATGTCAGAGACATGCTCGACAAGATGAGCATGGTGGGACTTCTGGAGTTCCATTACGAGGATAACGACAGGGTCAAAAAGTGGACGCTGCCGAGGTTCATCCCCGGCTGCGCCGAGTACATGAACATGCACATCGACCAGCTCGAAGCGCACCCCGAGATAGGCCGCTTTTTCGACCAGATGGGCTACCTGCCGCTTAAGAAGATAACCGCAATGGTACCTCCCGGCGGCGCAGGCATCGGCATGCACACGCTGCCGGTCGAGAAGGCGATACCCGCAAACAGCGGCTCTGTGAGCCTTGAGCATATCTCCCATTGGCTGGATAAGTATGACGGCGCTTACGCTCTCAGTAAGTGCTCCTGCCGTGCAATGCACCGAGTTCTCGGCGACGGCTGCGGCGAGATGGAGGACGACTGCTGCATCGCCGTCGGCGACACGGCAAGATACACCGTCGAGACCGGCATCGGCCACTACGCCACCCGTGAAGAGGTGCTCGCCGTCCTCGAACGAGCCGAGGAAAACGGCTATGTCCATCAGATAACCAACATCGACGGCGAGGACAAGATAATCGGCATCTGCAACTGCGCACTCGGCTCGTGTGTTGCCTTGCGCACCTCGCAGCTTTTTAACACGCCCAACATGTCCGCATCCGCTTACCGTGCCCATGTCGACAAGGAAAAGTGCGTTGCCTGCGGCAAGTGCGTCGAGGTGTGCCCCGCCGGCGCTGCCAAGCTTGGTCAGAAGCTGTGCACCAAGTCCGGCCCTGTCGTTTACCCCAAGCAGCCCCTGCCCGACGACAACCACTGGGGCGAGCATATGTGGAACAAGGACTATGTCAACACCAATCAGATAAACTGCTACGATACCGGCACTGCGCCCTGCAAGACCGCCTGCCCTGCGCATATCGCCGTTCAGGGCTATATAAAAATGGCAGCCGAGGGTCGTTACCTCGACGCTCTCAAGCTCATTAAGCAGGATAACCCGTTTCCCGCAGTCTGCGGCAGCATCTGCAACCGCCGCTGCGAAAGCGCCTGCACCAGAGGCTCTGTTGACGCACCCGTCGCCATCGACGAGATAAAGAAGTTCATCGCCGAGCGGGAGCTGCGCGAGAGCACCCGCTACATTCCCAAGAAGAAGTTCCACAAGGGCAACACCGAGCCCTGGCCGGAGAAGATAGCTATTATCGGCGCAGGCCCTGCGGGCATGAGCTGCGCATACTTCCTCGCCGGGATGGGCTATGAAAATGTCACGGTCTTTGACCGTAACCCCGTCCCCGGCGGCATGCTCACCCTCGGTATCCCCAGCTTCCGCCTTGAAAAGGATGTTCTCAACGCCGAGATAGAGGTCCTCAAGGCCATGGGCGTTGAGTTTAAATGCGGCGTCGAGGTCGGCAAGGATGTTACCATCGACGAGCTGCGCAAGCAGGGCTACAAGGGCTTTTTCGCCGCCATCGGCGCACAGAAGTCGGCAAAGCTCGGCATCCCCGGCGAGGAGTTCAAGGGTGCGTTCGGCGGCGTTGACTTCCTGCGTGAGGTAAACCTCGGGAATAAGCCCGCTATCGGCAAGTCCGTTGCTGTCATCGGCGGCGGCAATGTCGCAATGGATGTCGTGCGCACCGCAGTGCGCCTTGGTGCAGAGGAGGCATACATCGTCTACCGCAGAAGCGCAGATGAGATGCCCGCAGACCCCGAGGAGGTCGCAGAGGCGATCGAGGAAGGCGTAAAGTTCCGCTATCTCAATACTCCCGTTGAGATACTCGGCGATAAGACCGGCAAGGTAAACGGTCTCAAGGTCGAGATCATGGAGCTCGGCGAGCCCGACGAAAAGGGCCGCAGAAAGCCCGTCGGCACAGGCAAGTTCGAGACCGTTGAGGTCACCTCCGTCATCGGAGCTATCGGTCAGACCATCGATTGGGGCGGCCTCGACACCGGCGCAATGGTCAAAGGCAGAAAGGACGCAGCCGAGGCAGATGCCCTCACACTCCAGACTGCCCAGCCCGACATCTTTGTCGGCGGCGACTGCCTGACCGGTCCTAAGTTTGCCATCGATGCCATCGCAGCAGGCCGTGAGGCGGCTATCTCCCTGCACCGCTATGTGCAGCCTGGTCAGAGCCTCACCCTCGGCCGCAACCGCCGTGACTTCATCGAGCTTGACAAGGACGATATCGTCCTGCCGGCAAACAGCTTTGACGCACCTGCCCGCCAGAGCGTCGTGCACGATGCCAAGAAGGCAAAGACAATGAAAAACGACCGTGTCACCTTCACCGAGGAGATGGTGAAGAAGGAAGCCTCCCGCTGCCTTGGCTGCGGTGCAACGGTCGTCGACGAGAATAAGTGCATCGGCTGCGGCCTGTGCACGACAAAGTGCGAGTTTGATGCTATCCACCTTTCTCGTGACATGCCCGAGGCAACGACCATGATAGTCTGCGAGGATAAGCTCAAGGCCATCGGACCTTACGCCCTCAAGAGAGCGAAGAAGATAGCCATAAAAGACCTCAAGGCAAAGCTTGCAAAGAAATAAAAACGCATAAAGCCTCAAGCTCCCGCATCGAATGATACGGGAGCTTGACCATAAGCGGCGCTTCCGGCAAACTAATTTGTTAATTTCAACACAAAATTGGGAAATGTGTGTTGCCCGACGGAAAATAAAGTGTTATAATACACTTTGGCTAATGTGAAATAAGAAATAAAGAAATGTTGTTGCAAGACATTATAAATGATTGAAAGGGGTTTCCGCATGATAACAAACAAAGAAAATCTGTTCAAACTCGGAAAAAAACTCACCGACCGCATCCCTCAGAAGCTCGGTCTCGAGCCGCTGACCGAAGCCGATCCCGAATACTGGGGTCTGTGCAATGTCCTTGACGATGAGATGGTCGAAATCCTGCTCGCCATGCCGCAGCGCAAGCCGCTGGCATTTGAGGAGATCAAGAAGCTCACCAAGTGGTCGGACGAGGCAAAGCTCGAAGCAAAGCTCAAGGAGATGAGCGAGCTCGGCGTTTTGGAGTACAACTGGGAGAACGCCGACCACCACAAGCAGTGGCTCGTACCCCTGTTCGTCCCCGGCAGCGCAGAATTTCTTAACATGAAGTCCGCTACCATGGATAAGTACCCCGAGGTAACGGAGTTCTTCCAGAACATGACCAGACTTCCGCTTGAGAAGGTCACCGCAATGGTACCTCCCGGCGGTGCAGGCGTCGGCATGCATGTCATCCCCGTCGAGAAGGCGATAGAGCATGAGTCGCAGTCTGTCTCCCTCGAGCATTTGTCCTACTGGCTGAAGAAGTACGATTACTATGAGATAGGCGTCTGCTCCTGCCGTAACTGCGAAAGCCGCAACGGCCGCGGCTCGGGCGACATGCCCGAGCATTGGTGCATTGCCGTCGGCGATACCGCAAAGTACTGCTACGAGACCGGCAAGGAAGGCATCCACAATGCTTCCTACGAGCAGGTCATGGAAGTGCTCAAGCGTGCAGAGGAAGAGGGCTATGTCCATCAGATAACCAACATCGACGGCGAGAACAAGATCTTCGCCATCTGTAACTGCGCACCCGGAACTTGCTACGCTCTGCGCACCTCGCAGCTGTTTAACACCCCCAACATGTCCGCCTCGGCTTACCGTGCCCATGTCGACACCGAAAAGTGCGTCGCCTGCGGCAAGTGCGTTGAGGTCTGCCCCGCCGGTGCGGCAAAGCTCGGTCAGAAGCTGTGCACCAAGGCAGGTCCTGTCGAGTATCCCAAGCAGCCTCTGCCCGATGACAATCACTGGGGCCCGCACATGTGGGATGAGGACTACAAGAAGCACAATCAGGAAAACTGCCACGAGTCCGGCACTGCACCCTGCAAGGCCGCATGCCCGGCTCATATCGCCGTTCAGGGCTACATAAAGATGGCCGCCGAGGGTCGTTACCTCGACGCTCTTAAGCTTATAAAGCAGGATAACCCGTTCCCTGCCGTCTGCGGCAGCATCTGCAACCGCCGCTGCGAGGACGCCTGCACCAGAGGCAGCGTTGACGCTCCCGTTGCAATCGACGAGATAAAGAAGTTCATCGCCGAGCAGGAGCTCAACGAAAAGAATCGCTACATCCCGCCCCGCCGCACCAAGAAGCTGTCCACCGACGACTATGAGGAGAAGATAGCAGTCATCGGTGCAGGCCCTGCGGGCCTGAGCTGCGCATACTTCCTGTCGAACATGGGCTACCCCGTGACCGTGTACGACCGCAATAAAGTCCCCGGCGGCATGCTCACCCACGGCATCCCGTCCTTCCGCCTTGACCGCAAGGTCATCAGCGCCGAGATCGATGTCCTCAAGAAGATGGGCGTCAAGTTCAAGATGGGTGTTGAGGTCGGCAAGGATATCACCATTGCCGAGCTGCGCAAGCAGGGCTTCAAGGGCTTCTTCCTCGGCATCGGCGCTCAGAAGTCGGCTAAGCTCGGTATCCCGGGCGAGGACCTCAAGGGCGTTTACGGCGGCGTTGACTTCCTGCGTGAGGTAAACCTCGGCAACGAGGTCAAGCTCGGCAAGAAGGTCGCAGTCATCGGCGGCGGCAATGTCGCAATGGATGTCGTCCGCACCGCTATCCGTGTCGGCGCAGAGGAAGCATACATCGTCTACCGCAGAAGCGCAGACGAGATGCCCGCCGATAAGGAAGAGGTCGCAGAGGCGATCGAGGAAGGCGTAAAGTTCTGCTACCTCAACGCTCCCGTTGAGATACTCGGCGACAAGAACGGCAAGGTAAACGGTCTCAAGGTCGAGATCATGGAGCTTGGCGAGCCCGACGAGAAGGGCAAGAGAAAGCCCGTCGGCACAGGCAAGTTCACCACCATCAAGGTCAACTCCGTCATCGGCGCTATCGGTCAGCAGATCGATTGGGGCGAATTGGACACCGGTGCAATGGTCAAGGGCAAGAAGGACGCAGCCGAGGCTGACGGCATCACCCTCCAGACCGCCGAGCCCGACATCTTTGTCGGCGGCGACTGCATGACCGGTCCGAAGTTTGCCATCGACGCTATCGCAGCCGGCCGCGAAGGCGCAGTTTCCCTCCACCGCTATGTACACCCCGGTCAGAGCCTTACCATCAACCGCAACCTGCGTGACTTCTACGAGCTCAACAAGAACGATATCGTCCTCGGTATCGAGAGCTTCGATAAGCCGGGCCGCCAGGCTGTTGCGCACGATCCCAAGAAGGCAAAGACCATGAAGAACGACCGCATCACCTTCACCGAGGAGCAGGTCAAGAAGGAAGCCTCCCGCTGCCTCGGCTGCGGCGCCTCCATCGTCGACCAGAACAGGTGTATCGGCTGCGGCCTGTGCACCACCAAGTGCGAATTTGACGCTATCCACCTTACCCGTGATGTACCCGAGGCATCGACCATGACCGTCGCCGAGGATAAGCTCAAGGCCATCGGACCTTACGCACTCAAGAGAGCGGGCAGGATCGCAATAAAGGATCTCAAGGCAAAGTTTGCTAAGAAGTAATTTTTACCGGAGGAAAAATCCATGCATGAGCTTGGAACCGTGTTTTATGTCATCAAGGAAGTCGAGAAGCTTTGCGATGAAAATGAGCTGACGACCGTCGGCAGCGTCACGCTGCAAATAGGCGAGGTCAGCGGCATCATCCCCGAGTACATCGTTGACTGCTGGAACTGGGCGAGAAAAGAGACCAGGTACCTGAAAGAAGCGGAGCTCAAGGTCGAGAACATCGAGGCGGTGACCTTCTGCGAGGACTGTAAGCAGACCTATCCGACGGTGAAATACGCAAAAATTTGTCCGTATTGCCAGAGCGAGAATACATATCTCGTGACCGGCAACGAATATGTGATAAAAGAGATCGAAGCGTACTAACTAAAACAAGAAATCTCCCGCATCGAGCGATGCGGGAGATTTTTCAGTATTCCTTTTTTCTTGACACGAGCCAGCCGACCGCAAGGCTCACGGGGATGTAGATAACAGAGTACCAAAATGCATCCTTTAGCGTGCCGCTTTTGACCGTGACGGAGGCAATGCTGTGCCCCAGCCCACCGATCCAATATTTGTACAGCTCTATCTCACGCTCGGCAAGGGCGGTGTCGGCAAGCTTCAATATGATCGTCATCACCATCGGCACGACGATGCAGCAGGCGATAGCGCCGCCGGAGCGCTGTATCATGATGCTCAGCGCAAAAAACAGCGTGGCAAAGGCGAGAGTGTTCACCAGCTGGCAAAGAAGTATCTTCACCTGCTCTGCGCCGAAGCCGTCGCCCGAGCCGCCGAAGGCCGTGCCGGTGATGAAGGCAGCTGCCCAGCAGACGAACGACATGAACACGGCGGCCGCCAGAACGGTCAGAAATTTTGAAGCAAAGACGCTCAGGCGTGTGTAGCCCCGTGTGAGGATGTTTCGTATCGTGCCCGAGGTATAGTCCTCGCAGACGAACAGGGCAACGAAAATGCCCATGAGCACGGCTATCATCGATGTCGGCAGCGCCTCCATGAGGCTTGCGATGCCCGTTGTCACGCTATCGAGCCCGAGCTCATCGTTCATGGCCTTTTCCGTGTACACCGAAAACGCTGTCAGCACGGCGAGCAGACCCGAGCATATGTAAAGGCTTTTGCTCTGCCGAAGCTTGCAAAATTCAAAATGCAGCAGCTTTAACATATCACACACCCAGCCTTTCCAGGAAGTATTCCTCAAGCCTGTCCGACTGGATATCAAGCTCCGAGACCCTTATCCCGTGCCTTACGAGCAGGCGGTTTATGTCTGCGCTCCTGTCGATGTATGTGTACAGATACAAGGTGTTGCCGTCGAGCTTAATTGAGCCTGCGCCCGTCAGGCATGACAGCAGGGCGTATGCCTTTTTCGGGTCGTCGACGGTTATGCGCAGCTGGTGGCGGCAGCGGTGTTCAAGCTCGGCTGCACTTATCTCCTCAATAAGCTTGCCGTCGTTTATAATGCCGTAGGTTGTAACGATCTTCGCAAGCTCGTCAAGCAGGTGGCTTGAAATGAGAAAGGTGATACCCTTTTCACGGTTGAGCCGGAGTATGACATCACGGATCTCCTTGATACCCGCCGGGTCAAGCCCGTTTATCGGCTCGTCGAGTATAAGAAACTCGGGGTCGCCCAAAAGCGCTATCGCAATGCCGAGCCGCTGCTTCATGCCGAGCGAAAACTTGCCGACCTTTTTGCTGCCGGTCTTGTCGAGCCCGACAAGCTTCAAGGTGTTTCTTATCTGCTTGCTGTTTGACTCGGTCAGAAGCGAAAATCTCTTGAGATTTTCGTAAGCCGTGCAGTTTTTGTACAGGCACGGGTTTTCCAAAAGAGCGCCTATGCGGTGGCGAGCATCGTTCAGTGGCTGCCCGTCAAAAAGCGATATCCTGCCGCCCGTCGGCTCGGCGACACCGAGCACCAGGCGCATCAGCGTGGTTTTACCTGCACCGTTTTTGCCGATAAAGCCGTATATCTCACCCTTTTTTATCCGCATGCTGACCTTGTCGACGGCCTTTTTGCCGCCGAAGGACTTCGAAAGTTTTTCCGTGCGAAGAACATATTCCAAGACATCGCCCCCTTTGCCCGATTGACTTTTGACTGATATGCCTATATTATTACATAGAAACCCAAAAAAATCAATGCATAAGAGGTGCACCATGTCCGAAGTCAGACCCATAGCACGCATATATTCGCCATTTAGGACCAAATTCGGCATCCCGAGACAGAGCGGAGTCGCCGCAGCGGTCAGAGCCGAGATAGTTTTTGAGCCCGAGTACCGCAATCCCGATGCGGTGCGTGGTCTCGACGAGTATTCGCACATCTGGCTGATATGGCAGTTTTCTAAAAGTGTGCGGGATACATGGTCGCCGACGGTAAGACCACCTCGCCTTGGCGGCAATGTCCATGTCGGTGTGTTTGCCACCCGCTCGCCGTTCAGACCGAACTCGCTCGGCCTGTCGTCGGTGAAGCTTGAGCGTGTCGAGCTCACGCCCGACCGAGGACCGGTGCTCCACATAAAGGGCGCTGACCTCATGGACGGCACACCCATATTCGATATAAAGCCGTATATAACCTACGCCGACTCCCACCCCGACGCCACCGGCGGCTTTACCTCAAAAACGGAGTTTCACGCCCTCAGCGTCGAACTGCCCGACACCCTGTGCGGCATGGATGAGGACACGAAAGCGGCGCTTGTGCAAGTTCTTTCAAACGACCCCCGCCCGCAGTATCACGACGACCCCGAGCGGGTCTACGGCTTCGGCTTTGCAGGCTTCGAGGTGAAATTCAAGGTAAACGGCGACGATTTAACAGTCATAGATATAAAAAAAGAAGATGCTTAGTGCATCTTCTTTTTTTATATACCGAGCTTATCCGCAAGCGTGTCGGCAATGCTCTTGACCGTGTCGGCGGATATAGCCGAGGGCACACCGCATTTGTCGAGCAGTTCGAGAAATTCGTAATTTGTTGACTCGTCCAAAAGCTTCATGTACATCCGAAGCCCCGAGCCACTTTCCTTGAGCTCCATGTTGTACAGCTCAAACGCCGCACTGTCGGACACGCAGTAGCTGATGACATAAAACGGCGTGTTGAACAAATGCGGGATGGATATCCAGTACGCCTCGTATTCGTCGATGCGCTTGTCAAGACCGTATTCCTTTGCGATCTCGCCGAACAGCGAGTTGAGCTTATCGACGCTCAGCTCATCGTCGCTGAGTGCATAGGCACGCTCCTCAAACTCGTTGTATGCCCCTTGGCATGCGTACAGTGTCAGCACATTTATAAGCTGGTATTTGGTCAGGTCGTCGTCCTCCAAATTGCACAGCAGCAGAAACTCCATGCCCTCGGAAAACAGCTCCGAGGTATCGATGCTGTCGTTCTGCCCATAGTTTAGGTAGCCGTCGACATAGTGACCGAACTCATGCGCCATGGACAGTATCGAGCTGCTGTTGCCGGAGGGATTGCAGTAAAGAAACGGTGAATCATAGCCGCTCAAATACTGAACATACGACTGGTCGTACTTTTTATCCGAGCTTTCGACATTATAAAGCTTGTACTTGAGCATATAGTCAAGCGCCTCGGCAATGCGTGTGTCAAGTCCACGGACGGTGTCCTTCATCGTGTCAAACGCCTTGTCTGCCTTCATTTTGCGCAGCAGGGGAGTGTCCATAAGACCGTCCTTGATCGCCTTTTTGTGAAGCGGAACGATGTATTTCTTTATCGCCTCGGTGTACGATGCAATGTCCTCGGCGGTGTAATCATGACCTCTGTATATGTACGCAAGGCTTTGATACGACGGCTCGTTGTGAAGCTCGGCGAGCTTCTTTCTGACCTTTATGAGCTCAACATATATCTTGCCGAGCTCGTCGCTGTGCTCCTTGTAGCTGCCGTCGTCAAAATCCTCGCCGTACTTGGTGTAAAGCTCGGAGTAGTCGTTTTCAAGCTCGGTCTCACGGCGCTCAAGCTCGGCAATCTCGTCGGTCGGCGTATAGCCCGTGCCGTCGTCGGCGGAATAGTACTCGGACAGCGTCCCGTCAAAATAGTTTTCGTCAAGATAGTCGAACATGTATGAGCCGGAGCAGGCCAGCTTAAGCTTATCGGCCCAGTATTCGACATCGGCGGCCGCTTCGTTGCAGAAGCTGTTCTCCTCGGCATAAAACTCATCCTCGGTGTCGATGTCATGCCGCAGGCTCGCAAGATTCAGCATGGTGTAAAAATCGGTGTACATGGCGAAAAATTCATTAAGCCCCTCGATGACCTCCCTGAACTTGAAGAGCGTGTCCAGCAGCGTCTCGACCTCCTCGACCTTGGCTTTGAGCGCATCGATATCGGGTCTTGCATACTCCATCTCGTCAAACGGGACGATGCGGGCACGGTTTGCGCCCTCGGCGTTGTAGATTGACTGCGCCGTCAGGTCGCTGCAATCAGGGTGCAGCGCATCGTATATGCCGCAGCCGCACAGCGACACGAGCATCGTAAGCGACAGCAGTAGGGCGACAAGGCGGTTTTTAAGCTGCATCAGTTGTACCTCCCGGGGCGTTTTCTGCAATTATACCATATATTGCTCGTTGCTTGGGCAAAAATGACGAAATTAACAATAAATTTTTTTGTAGTGTGCTTGCAATACTTAAAAATTTTGATATAATAACTTAAAAAGTTTGAACTATTGGAGGGCTGCCGAAATGAAACTCGTGCTCGCAGCGATAATTGCATATCTGCTTGGCTCGGTCTGCGCATCCATTCCGCTTTCAAAGCGCTGCATGGGCGAGGATATCCGCAAAAAGGGCAGCGGCAATGCCGGTGCGACAAATGCCGCCCGTGTGTTCGGGCTCAAGGCGGGGCTTATAACCTTGGCACTCGATATGGCAAAGACCGTGGCTGCAATGCTCATAGGCAAGGCACTTGCGGGCGTGACCGGCGAAGCCGTGAGCGGCGCAATGTGCATCATCGGGCACTGCTTTCCGCTGTATTTCGGCTTCCGGGGCGGCAAGGGCGTTTCCGTCGGAGCGGGGCTCGGGCTCATGACGGGGCTTCCGGTTTTCGGCGTGATAATCGCCGTTTTTGCGCTGACGGCGGTGTTAAGCCGCAAGGTCTCGCTCGGCTCGATATTGGCGGCAGTCTCTCTGCCGATAGCTTCGGTAGTGTTCGGCGCAGAGCCTGTGATCACTGCGATGAATGTGTTTTCGGCGGTGCTTGTCGTCGTCATGCACAGAGAGAATATAAGACGGCTCATAAACGGCACGGAGGCCAATTTCAAGCCCGGAAAACCGAAGTAGAGAAATTTTAGGTCCTAATTTGTACAAAGTGGCGAAAATGTCTTAATACTTTATATATTTATTGACAAATTAATCACCATCGTGTATCATATATTTTAACAGCGGCGGTCATGCATGGCTGCCCAAACGAGAAAAGTTAAAGGAGAAATATTATGCCTAAGTTTGATGAAGTAACCGGCGAACAGTTCCTGAAGGAGTACAACGGCAAAGAACTGTTTAAGGAGTTTATTCCCGTTATCGGCAAGATGCCCAGCATCGCTTATGTTCCTTTCCACAAGAAGCAGGCTAAGGATGTTGTTGGCTACATTCTCGGCAAGGGCTACTGCGATCAGGCAGCAGCTGACGCACTCATCGAGAAGTTCAACGCTCTTTACGGCGACAAGTAATTAAATTGCCACGAAAGCCCTGCCATGTCCGGCAGGGCTTTTTCCTTAGGAGGATGAGCTATGGATTTTAACAATATGACGGTCGGCGAATTTTTTGAGGACAACGGCGGGAAGGAGCTGCTCATGGAGCTTGCGCCCCATTTGCTCAAATATCCTTTGAAGCTGTTTTACAGGAAAAAGTGCGGCGATGTGTTCCCGCTCATAACCGAAAAGGGCCTCGTTTCACAGGACACCGCCAACGCAATAAAGGCTGCGATAGAGGCAAAATAAAAACCTGCCGTTTGGCAGGTTTTTATTTTGTTCTCTGTATTGCAAACATCATGACCAGCGTACCGGCGGCGGACACGAGAACGCCGACTATCAGAGCTGCCTTTGCGCCAACACCGTCGAGCAGAACACCGCCTATCAGGCTTGCGAAAATGCTCGCCATGGAGATGACGGCGGTTATGTAGGTCTGACCCTTTGCGGCGTTTTGCTTTTCGATGACCGCATCGGCGTAGCGCACTGAGGCGGGTACGAATATCGCAAACGACAGCGCCTGCAAGGCCTCGGCGGCGTAGAGCATCCCGACGCTGCCGGCAAGGTAGATCGCAAGCTCCTTTACGGTGAACATGATAACGGCGAAGCGCAGGAGACTTGAGCAGCTAAAGCACTTAATAAGCCTTGAAAACAGCAGCATCACCGGCACCTCCGTAAGCGTCATGAACGCCAGAATGCTGCCCATGTCGGAGCTTCCGCCGCCGACATTGCGCACGAACTCTATCATGAAAATGCCGAGCAGCGAGTGCGTGAAGTATAAAAGCGCAGTGCCGAGCAAAAACAGCGCAAAGCGCTTGTTCTCCCGCAGAAATTCGAATATTCCGCTCGGCTTTTCACAAACCTCTGCCTGCACCTCGGAAATTTCCCGCCTCGGTTTTGCACCGAGGGTGAGGGAGAGGGTCAGCGCACCAAGCGCAGCGGTTATTATAATGTATGATACCGGCACACTCTGCGCACTCACACGCTCGACTAAAATGCCCAGCGCCACATTCGCAAGAGCGTAGCTAAACGAGCCGACTGCCCGGGCGGCGCTGAAATTTATCTTTGAGCCGAGGCTTTCAAGGTAAAAATACAGCGAGATGCACAGCGGCTGGAACAGAATATTGCCGCCTATAAGCAGCACGAACGCCGCTGACAGCGGCAGGCATGCCGTCGGCATGAACAGCACCGATATCATGAGTGCAAGGCTCAGCGCCGCCGCAATTAAAATACAGCGCAGCAGCGTACGCTGGCGGGTCTTATCGATGTGACCTGCAACAAGCGGCTGCGCAATGAAGCCGACTATGTTGCCGAGGGCGAAAATGATGCCGATATCGTAGTTGGTGTACTGCTTGCCCTGGAGATACACCGCCGTGAAGCCAAATATTATGCCGCTGAGCGCCCAATAGCTGCCCTGTATGAGGCTGTAGCGCAAATTGAATTTTTTACTGCTTTCTTTCATACATTTATTATACCATGCACACCGCCGTTTGACAATCGATATAATTTATATGTTGCAAAAGCGGCAAAATGTGTATATAATGTTAACATCGTTCAAAATACGACGAAGAAAGAGAGAATCACATGGTAGAAAAAATCGACGGCGTTATAAACGCCATCAGCGGTGTACTGTACCAGCCGTACATAGTGCCGCTGTTTCTTATTGTTGCGGGTGTGTACTTCACCATCCGCACGGGACTTTTGCAGATAAGCCTGTTCGGCGAGTCTATAAAGGTCGTCAGCGAAAGGCCCAAGGAGAAGGGCAGCGTATCCTCGTTCGGTGCGCTCATGGTCTCCACCGCATCCCGTGTCGGCACGGGCAACATCATCGGCGTTGCCTCGGCGCTCGTCCTCGGCGGCCCGGGTGCGATCTTCTGGATGTGGATAACCGCCATCCTCGGCGGCGCTTCCGCATTCATAGAGTCCACTCTGGCGCAGATCTATAAGCGCAAGGACACCAACGGCACAAGCTACGGCGGCCCGTCGTACTACATGCAGGACGGTCTCAAGCAGCGTTGGCTCGGCGTTATCTTTGCGATAGTCCTCATCCTCACCTACGCCGTGGGCTACAATATGCTCGCTGCGTACAACACCCAGTCGACCTTCGGTGGCTTCAGCTTTTATGATGCCGAGACCACTCCGTACATAATCGGCGGCATCCTCGCCGTCCTGTTCGGCGCATGCGTCCTCGGCGGCGGCCTGCGTCTTACGAAGATCACGGGCGTTCTCGTTCCCATCATGGGCGTACTGTATGTCATCGTCTCGCTCGTGATACTCGTGATGAATATCACCTACATTCCCGCAATGTTCAAGGCGATATTCGTCAGTGCATTTGACTTTGAGGCTATCCTCGGCGGCTTCACCGGCTCGTGCATCATGTGGGGCATCAAGCGCGGCCTTTACTCGAACGAGGCGGGCATGGGCTCCGCCCCCAACGCCGCAGCAAGCGCCGATGTCGCACACCCCGTTAAGCAGGGTCTTGTCCAGATGCTGTCTGTGTTTATCGACACACTGCTTATCTGCACGGCGACCGCTTTCATGTGCCTGTGCGGCCAGCTCAGGACCGGCGGCATCAACTCCGCAGCCTACATCAATGCCGACGGTAGTGCTAATGCGGCAAATTTTGTTCAGGACTCCATTTTCGCATCCCTCGGCGCAGCAGGCCCGATCTTCATCGCAGCGGCGCTGACCCTGTTTGCGTTCACCACGCTCCTCGGTAACTACTATTACTGCGAGGGCTGCCTGAGATTTATCCTCAAGCGCAAGCCCAGCAAGGCGTTCATCACCTGCTTCCGCATTTTTGCGACCGTTCTGGTGTTCGTCGGTGCGATACTCTCCGCCGGCGTCGTTTGGGACACCGCAGATATGCTCCAAGGTATCATGGTAGTCATCAATGTGCCCGTCATCCTCATCCTCGGCGGCCGTGCTGTCGCAGCCTTGAAGGATTACAAGAAGCAGCGCAGGGAAGGCAAATCCCCCGAGTTCAAGTCCGCCAATATCGGCCTTGAAGGCAAAACCGACTGCTGGGAGTAATAATTAAAACAAAAAATCTCGATGGTATCGATACCATCGAGATTTTTTTATCTCACTTTTTCCTTGTGTTTCTCACGGTCGAGAACGGGTCTGCGCCGCCGCCGGAGAACATTGTAAAGTTAAGGCTTGAGGTCACATGGTCGGTCATGGCCTGACGGGCAAGCTCGGGAATGTGCATCTTTATCGCCGACACAACGGCGGCGTGGTTATAGATGACGCTTGACGACCACGGGTTTTCCTTGGCATTGCTTATAAACTTTATCATCGACGACTGGTACATCGTCAAATTCGGCAGCAGCATCGCATAGCACTTTTGAATATAGCTGTTGCCGCAGGACTCGACGATGAGGCTGTGAAAGGGCATATCGGTCGCTATCATGCCGTCGTAGTCCTTGCGAATGACGCAGTCGGTAAATTCGTCGGCAAGCTTCTCAAGCTCTGCGACCGTCTCGGCGCTTGCACGCTCCGTGCACAAAGCGGCAGCCTCACACTCGATAGCCGCACGCACGCTGTAGAGGTCTATCATGTCGCTCAGGCTCAGGTCGATGACATAGTAGCCGCTGGTGTTGGGCTTGGACACAACGAAGCCCTGCTCGCACAAATTGACGATCGCCTCGGCGACCGGAGTTCTGGATATCCCGAGGGCGGAGGCGATGCTGTTGACATTGAGCTTCGTGCCCGGAGCGATGCGCAGGGACACTATCTCGTCATAGAGCATCTGCGAGACCACATCACGCAGCTTCGATGAGCTGCTGTTTTCCAAATAAGACTGAAATTGAGCTTTATTCATAAAAACACCTCGGAAGCGGATGCAAAAAATGCGGTGCATCCTTGATATTGCATTTTAATACGAAAGGTATTTTACTGCATAACAACTCAAAATGCAACAAAAAAGGTTCCCCGAAGGGAACCTTTTTTGAAATTTTTAAGGCTAATTACTTGTTCTTGTTCTTTATGTACTCGTCAATGCCCTTTGCGCCTGCTTTGCCTGCGCCCATTGCGAGAATAACGGTTGCAGCGCCGGTAACGGCATCGCCGCCTGCGAACACGCCCTCACGAGCGGTCTGGCCGTTGTCGCCGGCCTCGATGCCGCCCTTGCGGGTGAAGGTAAGACCCTTGGTGGTGTTGCGGATCAGGGGATTGGGGCTGGTGCCGATAGCGATGATGACGGTGTCAACATCCAGCACCCAGTTGCTGCCCTCGATGGGAACGGGCTTTCTGCGGCCCTTCTCGTCGGGCTCGCCGAGCTCCTGCTTGACAAGCTCGATGCCCTTGACATTGCCGTTCTCGTCGCCGATGATGGCAACGGGGTTGTTGAGCAGATTGAACTCAATGCCCTCGGCCTCTGCATGCTCGACCTCTTCCTTACGGGCGGGCAGCTCGTCTCTGCCGCGGCGGTAGGTGATGAAAACATGCTCGGCACCGAGACGCTTTGCCACACGGGATGCGTCCATTGCGACATTGCCTGCGCCGACGACGGCAACACGGTTGAAGTGCTTGATGGGCGTATCGTAATCGTCTCTGTAAGCCTTCATGAGGTTTACACGGGTAAGAAGCTCGTTAGCCGAGTATACGCCGAGGAGGTTCTCGCCGGGGATGTGCAGGAACTGGGGCAGACCTGCGCCGGAGCCGATGAACACTGCCTCGAAGCCGTCCTCAAACAGCTCATCAACGGTCTCGGACTTGCCGATGATTGCGTTGGTGATGATGTTAACGCCCATTGCCTTGAGGTTCTCGATCTCGGCAGCAACGATCTCCTTGGGGAGACGGAACTGCGGGATACCGTAAACGAGAACGCCGCCGGCCTTGTGGAAGGCCTCAAAAATGGTGACCTCGTAGCCGAGCTTGCGCAGGTCGCCTGCACAGGTAAGGCTGGACGGGCCAGAGCCGACAACGGCGACCTTGTGGCCGTTGGATTCGGGAGCGGTGGGAGCGACCTTCTCGGCCTTGTTCATGTGGTAGTCAGCGACAAAGCGCTCGAGGCGGCCGATACCGACGCTCTCGCCCTTGATGCCACGGACGCACTTGGACTCGCACTGCTTCTCCTGCGGGCAAACACGGCCGCAGACTGCGGGCAGGGAGTTGGTGGAGGTAATTATCTCATAAGCTGCATCGAAGTCGCCCTCTGCGACCTTTGCGATGAACTCGGGGATACGAACGGAAACGGGGCAGCCGGTACGGCAGGGGGTGTTGTGGCAGTTAAGGCAGCGCTTTGCCTCGTCCATTGCCATCTCGGGAGTGTAGCCGAGAGCGACCTCGTCAAAATTGCCGGCACGGACTATGGGATCCTGCTCGGGCATCGGGTTTTTATCCATTCTCATATTAGCCATTGCGCTTACCTCCGGTCATATTGCAGATATGCTTTGCAGCCTCGTCCTGCTCGGGCTTATAGAAGGCTGCACGCTTGATCAGCGAGTCAAAATCGACCTCGTGTGCATCAAAGTCGGGACCGTCGACACAAGCAAACTTGGTCTCGCCGCCGACGATAACACGGCAGCCGCCGCACATGCCGGTGCCGTCGACCATGATCGGGTCGAGGGAGATGATGGTCTTGATGCCGTAGGGGCGGGTGACCTCTGCAAGGAACTTCATCATGATGTCCGGGCCGATAGCGATGACACGGTCAAACTGGGGTCTGCCCTCGGCGATATTGGCGTCGATCTCCTGCTGCAGCAGAGCGGTGGTAAAGCCCTTAATGCCGTAAGAGCCGTCGTCGGTGCAGATGATGGACTTGTTGGAAGCGGCCTTCATCTCGTCCTCAAGGATGACGATATCCTTGCTGCGGAAGCCTGCGATAAAGGTGACATCGATACCCTTCTCGTGCATTTCCTTGGCGATGGGGTATGCGATGGCGCAGCCGACACCGCCGCCGACGACACAGACCTTCTTCAGACCGTCCATCTCGGTAGCCTTGCCGAGCGGACCGACGAAGTCAGAGATATAGTCGCCTTCCTCAACGGTGTGGAGCATTCTGGTGGTGCGGCCGGCAGCCTGGACCATGACGGTGACAGTGCCCTTCTCACGGTCGTAGCCTGCAACGGAGACGGGGGTACGCTCGCCCTGCTCGTCAAGACGGAAGATGACGAACTGGCCGGCCTGCGCATGTCTCGCAACCAGCGGAGCTTCGATCTCGAACAGGCAGATGGTCTTTGCCTCGTTCAGAAATCTCTTAGTTACTACTTTGAACATTTTTTACTACCTCTTATCCATTTAATAATTATTTTGTTTTCACATTATTCGGATAACAGTCGTATTTTAATCTAATTGCACAGGATTGTCAACAGACCAAATGCAGAACTTTGTTTAAAAAGCCTTGTTTTTCAACGGTTTTTTGAAAATGCTTGATTAATAATTAACTAAGAATTGCACATAAACATGCTCAATTTGCGCATTTTCGCAGTTCGGTGTATAATGCTGTCGAGGTGAGGCGCATGTCAGTTGTAAAATCAGGCTTCGGAGCATACACGCTCTATACGATAAAAAACGCCGCCGGGGCGAGCGTCAGCGTAACAAATCTCGGTGCGGCGGTACAAAGCATCAATGTCCCGGACAGAAACGGCGCCTTGGGTGATGTCGTCCTGGGCTACGATACGCCGCAGGAATATCTCGATAACGACGGCTACTTCGGTGCATCCGTCGGCAGATACGCAAACCGCATTGCCGGGGCGGGCTTTGACCTTAACGGCACGCACTATGCCATAACCGCAAACGAGGGGGAGAACACCCTGCACGGCGGTGTCGGCTTTTCAAAGCGTCGCTTTGATGTGGCCGCCGTCACCGATAATTCCGTGCGCTTTGAGCTGTGTGACCCCGACGGCGGCGACGGTTTCCCGGGAAATATCACGGTGAGCGTGGAGTACGAGTTTACCGACGATAATAGGCTCATCATTAGCTACACCGCCCGCAGCGACAAGGACACTGTGCTCAATCTCACAAACCACAGTTATTTTAACCTTGCAGGCAGGGGAGATATCCTCTCGCACGAGCTCATGATAAACGCAGACGGCTACCTGCCCGTTGACGATGAGCTCATCCCGACCGGCGAGGTGAGAGCCGTTGACGGTACGGAGTTTGACTTCCGCACACGCCGAAAGGTCAAAAACGGTTATTACGACCACTGCTTTGTGTTAAACGGCGAAAAATGCGCCGAGCTGTACGAGCCCGAGTGCGGCAGAATCATGTGCGTCACGACCGACATGCCCGCCGTCCAGTTTTACGCAGGCGGCGCAACGGGTACACGAAACGGCAAAAACGGCGCAGTCTACGGCAAAAACTCCGCCCTGTGCCTTGAGACGCAATTTTACCCCGATGCCCCCAACCGCCCCAACTTCCCGACCACCGTCCTGAAATCCAACGAGACCTACTCGCACCGCACGGTGTACGAGTTTACGAGCGATAAATGAGTATGACGACGATAAAGATAGACGAATACGCCTTCTCAGTCGATATCGAAAAGACGAGGGAGTATTACAAGACGCACTCTCTGTGCGACTGCGGAAACTGCCGCAATTACTATGCGCAGGCGAGGGAAAAGCTCCCGAAGCTGGCTGATTTTTTGGCGCAGTTTGGCGCTGATATCTCACACCCCGACGAAGCATGGGGTGTCGAAGCGGACGACCATATCGACTACATAAGCACCGACTATACCGTCTGCGGCAAAGTCGAGGAAATGGGCAAGTACGAGATAGACTTACACGACGAGCAATTTTTGAGTGTTATCGTGACCGACGGCTTTACATCTCCCAATGAGCAGACCGGCGAGTATTTCACTCTATCCGTCGATAACATCGCCCTCCCGTGGGTCTTAGCCGAGCCCTTCCCCGAGCCGATAAAGACAAATCTTCCGTCAAAGCTCAAGTGCTTCCTTGGTAAAATATTCGGATAAAATAAGCCTCCTTTTGCAGCCGCAAAAGGAGGCTTTGCTGTTTACTTCTTGACTATGGGGTAGCAGGCTTCGGTCACGAATTCGTCGGGGTTTTGCGTTTCGTGGGGGCTGACATGATAGATGTTGAACATCGGGCCTGCGTAGTCATAGCCGTTTGCGTCTATCCATGCGGTCATGGCGGCATAGACATCGGTTATCTGCTCGTAGCTGCCCTTGAAGGTGCAGCTTGCGACGGTGACCTCCGGCAGGGTGCGGAACTTCACATGCTCGGTGTCGGGGTAGTTCCCCTTGACGGTCTTCCATGCGAGCACCTCGACATTTTCCTCCTTGTACTCGCCGTCAAGGAAGGTCACGGCACATAGGCAGGGGTCTGCGGGAACAAGCCCCATGCGGCAGGTCTCGCCGACCAGAACGCTCCACACCATGCCCTCGGCCTCATAGCGGGGGATGGTCATCTGAACGGTGGCGGCATAGCGCTCGGGTATAGTCTTTACGGTAACATCATAGCTCATGTTTTCTTCCTTTCTCAGCCGTTTTCGGGCTGCGTCCAGAAGCGTCAGCTTATGCGCCGTGTCATCGGATAGCTCCTCAAGCTCCCTTTGCCGCTGCGAGAAAAAGCGCTCTAGCGTCTCGGGGTCGTCATACACCTCGAGTATCCTCACAATATCGGCAAGGGAAAAGCCCATGTCCTTTAGGGCGGTTATGCGGCCGACGGTGGGGAGCTGATCTTCTCTGTAATAGCGGTAATCGGTGAAGCGGTCGACCACGGCGGGCTTTAAAAGACCTATCTCGTCATAATGGCGGAGCATTCTGACGCTGACTCTGGACAGCTTTGAAAATTCTCCGATCTTCAGCATGGCGGTACCTCCTGTGCTGTGTAATTTCTGAGCTCGGTCTTATGATATTGCCTGACACAGTGTGAGAGTCAATAGGTAATTTATAATTTCAGTCAAGCGCCAAATTCCACACCGTGTCACGAGGGAAGTCCTTGGCTTCATATGCTGCGATAAACGCAGTGCCGTAGCGGTCGGGGCGGCGGACAAGGGCGCTTTTTGCGCCTAAGCGGCGGCACAGCGCCGGGATGAACTCCGGCGTGTCGTTCAGCGCCTCTTTTACCATCAGAACGCCGTTATCCACATAGCCGCAGGCGATGCCGCCGTTACATTCAAACAGCCCACCGCCGTAGGTCTTGCACAGGGCTTCCTGAAACAGCATGTAGCCGTAGTTTAGGTTTACATAATTCTTGTCACGCAGAATATCCGCACGCTTAAATGCGTACTCGTCGGCAAAAAGCGGGTTTATTTCGGCGGCTCTGTCCGAGGGGAGCACCGTCTCGTACATGCATCTTGTTGCAGCCTGAAACCCTCCGACCCGCTCGTACCAGGCGTACAGCGACTCCTCGGCGGGGAGCGTCGTGCAAATTTCAATGCCGTTTTCCCAGCTGTACCTCTCGCAGGCCGCCACCAGCTTTGCGCCGATGCCGTTACTGCGGGCACTCGGCTCAACTGCGACGGCGTAGATATACCCCAGCTTCACAGGCAGCTTTTCGGGACACCACAGCTCGGCATCCAGCACATACGCTGCGCCCAGAAGCTCGCCGCCGCTTTCCGCAACAAGACCCGTGCCCATCGACGGCAGCAGCTCAAAAAAGCGGTCGACGAGCTCCGGCACATCGCCGAAGGTCTCCGTCCACAGGCGCTTGAGCGAGGGGATATCCTCATGCCGGTATTCATTTATGTTCACTGCGTAGTACATATCATTTTGACCTTACGATGTATTTTTTGAGTATCTCCTCGGGCTTGTACGACAGCTTCGAGGTGCGCAGAGCGGGGTTGCCCATGTCGTCCTCCCGGTTGACATAACGCATTTCGGGGTGCTTTGCCATGACCATGCGTGCCATCTCACGGCAGAGCATGGCGTACGCCCCATCAATGTCGGTATAGGCTTTTTCAAAGTGGGTGCAGAAGGTGTCGCTGCTTATGACCTCGCCGACGGTGAAGCCGACGAGCCTGCCGTCTGCGATGAGCATGCCGCCCTCAAGGCCCAGCTCATCAAAGTTGTTAAAGCCACGGACGATGGCATCGTGCTCAAAGCCTATATCGTCGGTGAGCCTGTCTTGAGACTGCTGTGTCCACTTATCGAGCATGTCGAGGCAGTCGGGGAGGCGGCCTTTAGTTATCGGCTCAAAGCTCCATTCGTGCTCGGCCTCAAAGCGGTTGCAGTAGTTGCGCTTTGCGTGCAAATGCCTGCCAGGGTACTCGGCGAGCTTGTCGATCTCGTAGATATAGTCGGAAAAATCCCTGTCCTCGATGATCTCAAACTCATCGGGGTAGGCTTCGTTTATGAGCGCAAGGTGCTCCTCGCACACGCCGCAGATGCGCAGGGGGAGGGCGTTTCTTTCACAAATACCCTGCATAAATTCAAAGCTCGGGCGAATATCGCCGCTGCCGACGGGAAAGGCGAAGAACAATTCGCCCTTTCTGTGCAGCAAAGTGACAAGTCTGTCGCCGCAGAGGGTGACAGACTGCTTAAAGCGCTTGTCCCACATGTAGACATTGCCGAAGCAGAAGTCGGCGCTGCGGGAGTTTTCAATTTTAAAAAGCCTGTCCACGGCAGGCTTAAGGTCAAGTGTAACGGGTTTAAGTGAGTGCATCGGTCAATAGGTTTCCTTACAAATTCTTTTTATCTCGCTTCTTATCGAGCGCAGGTCGGCAAAGGTCTCGGGACGCTTTGAAATGTCCCTGAGCAGCGCCGAGGGGTGGTATATCGCCGTCATGCGCCGGCCGTTGATGTCAAACCACAGCCCGTGCTCACGGGTGATGCGAAAATCGTCCCGGATGAGCGTTGTGGCGGAAATGCGGCCGAGGCATATAATTATTTTGGGGTCAACGAGCCGGATCTGCTCCTCAAGCCAGGGGTAGCAGGCGTCCTGCTCCTCGTCACGGGGGTCACGGTTTCTCGGCGGGCGGCACTTTACAATGTTTGCGATATACACCTTGCTGCGGTCGAGGTCTATCATCCTGAGCATATCGTCAAGCAGACGGCCGGCAGGACCTACAAAGGGTATGCCCTGAAGATCCTCCTGCTCGCCCGGACCTTCGCCGATGAGCATGACCTCGGCACGGTCGTTGCCGACGCCGAACACCAGATTCGTCCGTGTTTTGCCGAGCTCGCAGCGCATGCAGCCACGGCAGTTGGCGCTCAGCTCCTCCATATTAGCACACTGCATCAGCTTTCCTCCGAATACTTCGCAAGCTCCAGCAGGATCTCACGCTTGTTATTATCAGGGTATTCCATTACATAGTCGAGCAGGAATTTGAGCATCTCGCCAAGCTCCGGACCCTTGAGTCCAAGACTCAACAGATCGTCGCCCGAGACGGCAAGGTGCTTGAGCGAAAAGCACTCGCCGCTTTTGAGCACGGCCTTGAACTCCTTTTCGCAGCCAAGCCCGTTTATGACATCGTATGCGGCGACGGCGCAGGCGACCGAGTCTACCCCGTAGCGGCTCAAGAGCCTTTTCCAGCCGAGCTTATCGGTGGGTGCGTCACACTTCAGCATCGCCTCTGCGTCGGCGCAGCAGCGCAGCGTGCGCCCGTCGAGCCGAAGCTCCTCCAAAAATGCGTGTGCCGACGGGATATAGCCGTATTTTTGGAGCATTATACTGAATGTAACCCAGCGGGTCAGGGGCTTGCGGCTCATGCCTGCAATGTCGGCATAATTGGGGTTTGCCCAGCCGCTGCCGGGTATGTAGCGCTTTAAAAGCCCGAATTTTATCGCAACGCCGAGCGTTTCCGGGCGGGTGGTGAGCAGTATCTTTTCAAGCTCGTCACGCACACGCTCCGGCGCAAGCTCCGAGGCGAGGGGGGCACATTCCGATATTGCGGCGATGGTCGGATATTCAATAGTAAAGCCGAGGCGGGCGGAAAAGCGAAGTGCCCTGAACATTCGCAGTGCATCCTCGTTAAAGCGCAGCACCGGATCGCCGACGCAGCGTATCGTGCGCTCTCTTATGGCCTGCACGCCGTCAAAGGGGTCGGAGAGCATGCCGTCGGCGGATAGGGCGATGGCATTCATCGTAAAGTCACGGCGGCTGAGGTCGCTTATAAGGTCAGAAACAAAGGTGACCGACTCCGG
Organism: uncultured Oscillospiraceae bacterium; assembly: GCA_934597175.1. Taxonomy (GTDB): domain Bacteria; phylum Bacillota; class Clostridia; order Oscillospirales; family Oscillospiraceae; genus F23-B02. The sequence goes on from CAKTQR010000018.1 coordinate 36,141, forward strand.
CCTGCGGTGGTCACGGTAGCTGCCGTCGGTGCGAAAGGTCGTGACCTCGGCCGAGCGGTTGCCGATCTTCACGGTGACCGTGCCGTGCTTAATGCCGGTGGGCTCAGAGCCGGGGAAAATGCTCATGACCTCCTCTGGCAGAGCGCTCGTGCATATATCCCAGTCCTGCGGGGTGATGTCCATGAGCATATCACGGACGCAGCCTCCGACGAGATACGCCTGATGCGATCTTGCCTGAAGACCGAACAGTATCTGCCTGACATATTTAGGCGGGTTTATTTGTGGCATGAATAACACCTATAATAGTATGTGAATATTAAACTACTTGTAATGTTTTGATTCCGGTATTATAATATCATTTGCAAAATGATACATCAATAATAAATTGTAAATAAAAGATGCGGCAAAATCGCATTGATTGGAGATATTATGTCTGATTTTGATAAGTTCCTTAAAAAGGGCAGCAAGGGTCATCTCATAGGCATCGGCGGCGTTTCGATGTCTCCGCTTGCCGAGGTACTGCATGATGCAGGGCTTGAGATAACGGGCTCTGACATCGCCGAAAGCGAGCGCACCTCGAATCTTCGAGGCAAGGGCATTGAGATATTCATCGGCCACGATGCGGCGAATATCACGCCCGATACGCAGTTTGTCGTCAGAACTGCCGCAGCCCACGACGATAACCCCGAGGTCATAAAAGCGCACGAGATGGGCATACCCGTGTTCGAGCGCACGCAGGCATGGGGCGCTATCATGCGTGGCTATAAAAACGCCCTGTGCATCTCCGGCACGCACGGCAAGACCACGACGACCTCCATGTGCACGCACATTCTCATGGCGGCCGAAAAAGACCCCACCGTCATGATAGGCGGCACTCTGCCGCTTTTGCAGGCAGGTCACCGTGTCGGCAACGGCGACACCATCGTCATGGAGTCGTGCGAGTATTACAATTCGTTTTTGCAGTTTTACCCCACGGTCGCTGTGATACTCAACATTGAGTCTGACCACCTTGACTTTTTCTCCGGCATCGAGGATATCAAAAAGAGCTTCCGGGCCTTTGCCGAGAATGTTCCGCACGACGGCTATGTCGTCGCAAACTACGATGATGAGAACACCATGGACGCACTAAAGGGTCTTGACCGCAACATCGTGACCTTCGGTCTTACCTCCAAAGCGGATGTGTACGCTAAAAATGTTGTGCGCATAGGCTCGCTCACGAAGTTTGACATTATGTATAAGGGCAAGTACCTTGAGACGGCAAACATCCATGTCCCCGGCGAGCATAACCTCAAAAATGCCCTTGCCGCAGCGGCTGCAAGCATTTGCCTCGGTATTAAGCCGACTGCGATAAAGTACGGTCTTGCGGGCTTTTCGGGCGCAGGACGGCGCTTTGAGTTCAAAGGCAAATTTAACGGTGCCGATGTCTTTGACGACTACGCCCACCACCCGGGCGAGGTCAAGGCGCTCTTGGATGCCGTGGAGCTTCTCGGCTACAAGCGCACCATCGTCATCTTCCAGCCGCACACCTACAGCCGCACAAAGGCGCTGTTTAACGACTTTGTCCGTCAGCTAAAACGGCCGGACATCGTATATCTTGCCGAGATATTTGCCGCCCGGGAGAAAAACACCCTCGGCATAAGCTCCAAGGATCTGGCGGATAATATAGACGGGGCAAGGTTTTACAAGACCTTCGGCGAGATAGTCGAAAGCCTTCGTGAGACGGCTCAGCCCGGTGATATTATACTCACCGTCGGAGCGGGCAATGTCTATAAGATAGGCGAGCAGCTTTTAGAGGACGATTACGAGTAAGAAAATAGCAAGGTAGGATCTCGGCATAATAATGCCGAGATTTTGCTGCTGAATAAAGACATACAAATGAGAAACGGAGAATATCATGGAAATACAATGGCTTGGACATTCATGCTTTAAGATCACTCACGACGGCTACAGCGTCGTCATTGACCCGTATGACCTCACGAATGCAAACTACCCGCCGCTGAGCGTAAGCGCCGATGCGGTGCTCGTGAGCCATGAGCACAGGGGCCACAACTACCGTGAGGGCGTGCGCCTTTCCGGCACGACAAGACCCTGCCCGTATGAGGTGAGCGTCGTCGACTGCTTCCACGACACGAGCTGGGGCATACTCAGAGGCACGAACAAGATACATATCCTCAACTGGGACGGGTACAAGCTTGTGCACATGGGCGACCTCGGCAGCATGCTCACCGACAACGAAAAGGCCGAGCTGTTCGGCGCAGATGTCCTCATGATAGCCGCAGGCGGCTTCAGAGCTATGCCCAGCGATAAAACAAAGCCCCTCGCCGATGAGATCTTTGCAAATGTCGTCATTCCCATGCATTATGCGCACGACGGCTGCGGCAGCCGCAGAATGGAAAGGGTGGAGGCGTTCACCGACCAGTACATGCCGCTTGACCTTGTGCATTTTTACGACACGGACACCATAACCATCGACCACAGCACGCCCCAGCAGGTGGCTGTGCTCAAATACATGAGGTGATTGTTTACACAAATCCCTTGATTTATCGCTATCGGCGGTATATATTACACTAAGTTTTAAAATGATAAGCGTAGGGGGAAAGCCCGTGGCTAAGGCAAAGGAACAAAACTATCTGCACGGTGCGGCGATACTTGCCGTCGGTGTTGTTATAATGAAGATCCTCGGTGCGATCTATAAGATACCCATTGGAAACCTGCTCGGTGACGACGGGTACGGTCTGTTCATCTCGGCGTATAATGTCTACAGCGTGTTTCTGATGCTGGCGACAGCCGGACTGCCGGTGGCGCTGTCGAGAATGGTGAGCGAGGCTCACACGCAGGGCAGACAGATGCAGGTGCGCCGCACCTTCTCGGTCGCATTGTGGACATTCTTCGCCCTCGGCGCTGTCAGCACGGCGATAATGTTCCTGTTTCCCGATTGGCTTGCCGGTATCCTGCACAACCCCGACACCGCACTGAGCATCCGCATGCTCGCTCCGGCGGTGCTTCTTGTGTGCCTCACCTCGGCGTTCAGGGGCTATGCCCAGGGACACGAGAACATGATACCCACGACCGTCGGCCAGGTGCTGGAGGTCCTCGTCAAGGTCGTTGTCGGTCTTGCGCTTGCGTGGTATTTCGTAAATAACGGCTACGATAAGCCCGTCGCCTCGGCAGGCGCTATCTTCGGCGTGACCGTCGGATCGCTGGCGGTACTCATATACATGTATGTGTATAAGGTGCGCAATTATAAGATCATTCCCGTTGCCGAGCCCGATATCCCCGAGCCCCGCAGCGTTATATTCAAAAACCTTGTTAAGATAGGCATACCCATCGCCCTCGGCTCTATCGTCCTGTCGTTTATAAATCTTCTCGACTCCGGCCTTTGCATGGCAAGGCTTCAGGACGCAGCGGGCTTTACCTACAACGAGGCAAAGGTGCTCTACGGCGTTTACGGCAAGGCACAGACGCTGTTCAATGTCCCGGCGGCATTCATAACGCCGCTGACCATCTCCGTCGTCCCGGCTATCGCCGCAAAGATAGTCCTCGGCGACAAAAAGCAGGCAGCCAAGATATCCGAGGACTCGCTGAGGATCTCCATGGCACTGTGCCTGCCCATGGGCGTCGGCCTTGCGGTGCTGGCAGACCCCATCATGAAGATAATCTACCCCGGTGCTCACGAGGCCGGCACGCTTTTGCTGTGCCTTCTCGGCATCGCATCGATATTTGTGTGCTTCTCGCTCATGACGACCGCCGTTTTGCAGGCAACGGGCAAGGAAAAGCTCACGGCGTATTCCATCATCGCAGGCGGCGTAGTTAAGATAACCGTCAACTGGTTTCTCGTCGGCATCCCGGAGCTTAACATCTACGGCGCACCTATCGGCACGCTGTGCTGCTATGTGACGATGTGCGCACTAAACCTCATCTTCATCGCCCGCAGCTTCGAAAAGTCGCCGTCGGCGAAGGAAGTGTTCGTAAGACCCGGCATCGCATGCCTCATCATGGGCGCTGCGACCTACGCAGTGTACTACGCAGGCTCGCTTGTGTTAGACTATAGCAGCAAGCTTTATATGGCAGCTGCAATGTGCATAGCGATGCTCGTCGCCGTCATCGTTTATGCCGTTGCCGCCATCAAGCTGCGTGCCATAACCGCCGAGGATATGAAGCTCATACCCAAGGGCGAAAAGATAGCAAAACTGCTCCATATGCGCTGAATTTTGAAGAAAGTATTAAAAAATCAAGGTTTTATGAAAAAAAGACTTGATTAACAGGGCAGATTGTGGTAGATTTTCAATGCGCTTTCGCAAGGGAGCGCACTTTCCCTGTAAATAACCCGAGGCTCATTTGCTGATACGGGCTATATATAATTACGCACGAAATTTTTAGGAGGATTACACATGAATAAGGCAGAACTTATCACAGCCGTCGCAGAGAAGACCGGTCTTTCCAAGAAGGACTCCGAGAAGGCTGTCAACGCCGCTTTTGATACCATTGTTGATACTCTGGTTGCCGGCGAAAAGGTTCAGATGGTTGGCTTCGGCGTTTTTGACATCAAGGAGCGCGGCGTTCGCATCGGCCGTAACCCCAAGACCCGTGAGGAGATCGAGATCCCCGCAACTAAGGTCCCCTTCTTCAAGGCAGGCAAGGCTCTTAAGGACGCAGTTGCAAAGTAATTTAGCTTGAACGAAAAAGTCGCCGTTGGGCGGCTTTTTTTAATAGGAGAGCGTATGAGACTTGATAAATATCTAAAGGTGTCCCGGCTTATTAAGCGCAGAACGGTGGCTAATGAGGCCTGCGACGGTGAGCGTGTTTCGGTAAACGGCCGTCAGGTCAAGGCCAGCTACCAGGTCAAGGTCGGCGATATCATCGAGATCGCCTTCGGCCAGCGCAGCTTGAAGGTCGAGGTGCTCGCCGTGAACGAAACGGCGAAAAAGGACGAAGCTCCGGCAATGTACCGTGAGCTTGAGTGAAAAAGAAACGGCATAGCCTACATCGTGTAGACTATGCCGTTTCCGCATTTTAGGTGATTTTATTTATGCAAAGTGCATATTATTGTCATGTTGATTTCAGCAAAATGTAGAATCGACCATTTTTGTTTGACTTTTGACTGTGTTAATTATTTAATAATGTATATAACCTTGATCAACAAGGGTAGGGGAATATTAAATAATTGCAAGGAGGAGACATATGTTCACAAAGCACACCGACCCGATGTGGCAGCAGGAGTATGAAACTTGGGTCAACGGAATCCGTCCCGACACGAAGTTCGGTACGAAGTTTGACGAGCAGCCGAGAGAACTCATTCAGAAGCTGGCACTTCACATCACCGACCGCAAATTCGTCAAGGAGATCAAGACCTCCGACGCCGAGTACTACGGCATGGCACCTTGGGTCACCGACGAGATGGCAGAGGTAGCGCTCACCATGAAGGTACACAAGGTCTACAAGGTCGACGAGATCCTGAAGATGAACAAGAAGCACACGAGAGAGCATCTGGTGGAGATACTTGAGGAGCTGTGCCAGGTCGGCATCGTGGAGTACAAGTTTGAAAACGACCATAATGCCACGGGCGAAAAAATGTACGCTCTGCCGCCGTATATCGTCGGCAGCGGCGAGTACATGGGCATGAAAAAGTCGATGGTCGAAAAAGAGCCGACGGCGGCAATGCTGTTTGACCGTATGGCGTTTGAGCCTTTAAACGGCTTTACCCAGTTCGTCCCGCCCGGCGGCGCAGGCATGGCGATGCATGTCATACCCGTCGAGAAGGCGATACCTGCAAAAAGCGGCTCTGTATCCCACGAGCATCTTTCCTACTGGCTCGATAAGTACGAGATATACGCCACCGTACCCTGCGTTTGCCGCATGTCCAAGGAGATAATCGACGAGGGCGCAGGCGAGGATTACGAGGATATGTGTATCGCCGTCGGCTCGATGGCAAGATACGCCGTTGAGACGCACCGTGGCCATTACATCACATACGATGAGGTAATGGAGATCATACAGCGTGCCGAGGATCAGGGCTGCGTGCACCAGATAACAAACCTTGACGGCGATGAGCGCATACTCGGCATCTGCAACTGCAGCCCTGCGACCTGCTGTGCCATACGCTCCAGCCAGTTCTTTAACTGCCGCAACCTCTCCCGCTCGGCGTATGTCGCCCATGTCGACACCGAAAACTGCGTCGCCTGCGGCAAGTGCGTTGAGGTGTGCCCCGCCGGCGCTGTGAAGCTCGGTCAGAAGCTGTGCACCAAGGACGGACCTATCCAGTACCCCAAGGCCGAAGTTCCCGACGAGACCCGCTGGCCGGAGGAGAAGTGGAATCCCAACTACCGCTACGATGCCCGCACCAACTGCCACGACACCGGTACTGCACCCTGCAAGACCGCCTGCCCGGCTCACATTGCGATACAGGGCTATCTCAAGATGGCGAACGAGGGACGCTACAAGGAAGCTCTTGCGCTCATAAAGCAGGATAACCCGTTCCCCGCCATCTGCGGCAGAGTGTGCAACCGCCGCTGCGAGGATGCCTGCATGCGAGGCAATATCGACGCTCCCGTCGCCATCGATGCGGTCAAGAAATACATAGCGGAGCTCGACCTCAATGCCGAGACCAGATACATTCCCGAGATAAAGTCAGAAAAGCGCTACGGCCGTTACGACGATGTCAAGGTCGCCGTCATCGGCGCAGGTCCTGCGGGTCTGAGCTGCGCCTACTATCTTGCGCTCATGGGCTACTATCCCACCGTTTTTGAAAAGAACAAGTACCCCGGCGGCATGATGCGCTACGGCATCCCCGAGTATAAGCTCGGCAAGAAGGTCATCGATGCCGAGATAGAGGTACTCAAGCAGCTCGGCGTCGAGATACGCTGCGGCGTTGAGATCGGCAAGGATATAACCGTCGAGCATCTGCGAGACGAGGGCTACAAGAGCTTTTATGTCGCAGTCGGCGCACAGAAGGCGGCAGCCCTCGGCATTCCCGGCGAGGAGCTGGCGCTCGGCGGCGTTGACTTCCTGCACGAGGTCGCCGAAGGTAAGAAGCCGGCACTCGGCAAGAAGGTCGTCGTTGTCGGCGGCGGCAATGTCGCCATCGATGTTGCCCGCACGGCGATAAAGCTGGGCGTCAAGGATGTCACCATCGTATACCGCAGAACTGAAAAAGACATGAAGGCGGACGCTCTCGAGGTCAAGGAAGCCCGTGAAGACGGCGTGAAGTTCCTGTTCGAGCATAAGCCCGTCGAGATAGTCTCCAAGGACGGCAAGATAACTGCGTTTAAGTGCGAGTGCGGCGATATAGGGTGCGATACCGTCATTGCGGCGATAGGCCAGAAGATAGATCTCGGCGGCATCGCAGCCGAGGGTCTTGCGCTCACCGAAAAGGGCATGGTCATCGCCAAGGAGCTTACATATCAGACCAATGTCCCCGACATCTTCGCAGGCGGCGATGTCCAGACCGGACCTAAGTTCGTTATCGACGCTATCGCAGCAGGCCGTGAGGCGGCAATATCCATGCACCGCTACATGCGCCCGCACACCTCGCTCACGCTCAACAGAAACCGCCGTGATTACATTGAGCTTGACAAGAGCAAGGTCGTGCTCCCGCTTGATAAGATCAAAGCGCCCGAGCGCCAGTGCGAAGCCTACGAGTCGCTCACAGAGGAGCAGGTCAAGTTCGAGACCTCACGCTGCCTCGGCTGCGGCGCAAGCATCGTCGACGAGAACAGGTGCATCGGCTGCGGCTTGTGCACAACGAGGTGTCACTTCGACGCAATCCACCTGAGCCGTGATGTACCCGAGTGCTCCAACCTCGTTCCGAGAGAGGACAGCATGAAGGTCATGCTCCCGTACATGGCAAAGCGTGCGGCAAAGATAGC
>CAKTQR010000019.1 GCA_934597175.1 uncultured Oscillospiraceae bacterium
CCTCACACTCCCCCTGCTGCGTATTGGAGTTTACGCACTTGCATTTATATTTCTTAGTTCTTTGACAGACTGAAAAAAGCACCCGTGAGGGTGCTTTTTGTTGTCTCAGAAATCGGCGTTGCCGGTGGTGCGGGGGTGAAGCTCGACATCACGGATGTTCGACACGCCCGTGAGGTACATGACCATGCGCTCGAAGCCGAGGCCGAAGCCTGCGTGACGGCACGAGCCGTAGCGGCGCAGGTCGAGATACCACCAGTAGTCCTCGGGGTTAAGGCCGAGCTCCGCCATGCGCTCAGTCAGCACATCGAGCCTTTCCTCACGCTGCGAGCCGCCGATAATTTCGCCTATGCCCGGGACAAGGCAGTCGGCTGCGGCGACGGTCTTGCCGTCGTCGTTCAGGCGCATGTAAAACGCCTTGATCTCCTTGGGGTAATCGGTGACGAAAATGGGCTTTTTGTAGACCTTTTCGGTCAGGTAACGCTCGTGCTCGGTCTGAAGGTCGATGCCCCACTCGACGGGGTAGTCAAACTTCTCGCCGCAGTTTTTGAGGATATCGACCGCCTCGGTGTAGCTGACACGGGCAAAGTCGTTTGAAACGACATTGTGCAGCCTATCAAGAAGCCCCTTGTCCACGAAGGAGTTAAAGAACTGCATCTCCTGCGGGCAGCGCTCAATTGTGCGGTTGATGATGTATTTTACCATCGCCTCGGCGGTGTCCATGTAGTCGTTGAGGTCGGCAAACGCCATCTCGGGCTCTATCATCCAGAACTCGGCGGCGTGGCGCTGCGTGTACGACACCTCGGCACGGAAGGTCGGACCGAAGGTGTACACATCGCCGAACGCCATGGCGAAGTTTTCGCAGTTGAGCTGGCCGGAGACGGTCAGATTCGTGCTCTTGCCGAAGAAGTCCTTGGAGAAATCGACCTTGCCGTCCTCGGTGCGGGGGAGGTTATCGAGGTCAAGGGTGGTGACCCTGAACATCTCGCCTGCGCCCTCGCAGTCCGAGCCCGTGATGATGGGCGTGTGGACATAGACAAAGCCACGCTCCTGGAAAAACTCGTGCACCGCCTGCGCCGCTACGCTGCGCACTCTGAACACTGCCGAAAACAGGTTGGTGCGGGGGCGCAGGTGCTGAATGGTGCGCAGGAACTCCACGCTGTGGCGCTTTTTCTGCAGGGGGTAGTCGGGGGTGGAGACACCCTCGACGGTGACCTCGGTGGCCTTGAGCTCAAACGGCTGCTTTGCCTCGGGGGTGAGCACCAGCTCGCCCTTGCAGATGAACGCCGCACCGACATTCTGGCGGGCAAGCTCGTCGTAATTGGGAAGCTTTTCACGCTCAAGGACTATTTGCAGGCTTTTGAATGCGCTGCCGTCGTTGAGTTCGATAAAGCCGAAGTTTTTCATATCACGGATGGTGCGTGCCCAGCCGCAGACGGTTATCTCCTTGCCGCCGAAAGCCTCCGGCTCGTTAAAGATCTGAATAATTTTAGTGCGTTTCATCGGTAATACACTCCGATCTGTTGAATTTTCAAGCGATTTTCTTACCCTCGATTGATAAGGGTATACACGGTTTTGGCAGGCTGCTTTTCGCCCATGCTTCGTCAAATCCCTAGTCCATATATGTCCATTATGCCCGTCGGGCTTTGCCTTTGTCTGAACGAAAATCAGCTCTCCCAAAACTGCTTCGCACCTGACAGCGGACTGCACATATGCGACTTTCGTTCCTGCTTGGTGAAGATAGGCTGCCAATTGAGACAAGAGATACACTGTCAGGCGTGCATCCCCTTGTCAACCGAGGGTGATTATATACCATTTTTTCTGATGTTGCAAGTATGCACTGATATTACAGGCTGGTTTTCAGAGAAAATCAGCCTGTAATAAGACCACGAAAAAAGCTCGCCTTATGGCGAGCTTGTTTCGGGTAATAAAAATATTACACAGCGCGGGTGACCTTACCGCTACGCAGGCAGCGAGTGCATGCATAAACATGCTTGGGACTGCCGTCCACGATGGCCTTGACGCGCTTCACATTGGGCTTCCAAGTACGGTTGGAGCGTCTGTGGGAATGGGAAACCTGAATACCAAAGGCTACGCCCTTGTCGCAAAACTGACATTTTGCCATTATTGAAGCACCTCCTTGCTTGTGTTTAGCTGAAAACAGCTTTTTAATAATAACAGAATGTAACCATAAATGCAAGAAAAATTTTTAAGATACCGTGAATTGCCGCCGTCTGCGCAAAAATCATTGCCAAAACGGTCTATAAAGGGTAATATATAATATTATAATATATTGTCAGACAGGAGAGCTAAGCAAATGCCAAGCAAGTATTCCGTAAAGCTCAAAACCTTAGCAGCCGAGCATGACCTCAAGCCGCTGCACACATCAGTCGATTACGAAACGAGGGTGCTCACCGTGGCAGAGGTCAACCGCCCCGCATTGCAGCTTGCGGGCTTTTACAACTACTTTGACCCCAAGCGCTTACAGATAATCGGCAGGGTCGAGAGCACATATCTCGAGCTCAAGACCGAGGCCGAGCGCAGGCAGAGCTTTGAGGAGCTCATGAAATACGACATTTCGGCGCTCGTTTTGTGCCACGGCGCAGCGGTGTTTCCCGAGTGCCTCGAGATGGCGGAAAAGTACGACTGCAATGTGTTCACAACAAGCGAGGACACCTCCGACTTCATGGCCGATGTCATAAGCTCGCTGCACACGCACCTTGCGCCCCGCACGACGGTGCACGGCGTGCTCGTCGAGGTGCACGGCGAGGGCGTTCTGCTTGCGGGCGACTCGGGCATCGGCAAGAGCGAAACGGCGCTTGAGCTTATTAAGCGAGGCCACAGGCTCATCGCCGACGATGCGGTGGATATCCGCCGCACCGGCAAGGACAGACTCGTGGGCTCTGCGCCCGAGCTTATCCGCTACTACATGGAGCTTCGCGGCATCGGCGTTGTCGATGTGCGCCACCTGTACGGCGTGGGCTCTGTCAAGCCCGAGTCTGCGATAGACCTCGTCGTCAACATGGAGATATGGGACGACCAGAAGGCGTATGACCGCCTTGGGCTCACGAACGAAACGCAGGATATCCTCGGCGTCACCGTGCCGAGCGTCACCATACCCGTCCGACCCGGCAGAAACCTTGCGGTCATTTTGGAGCTTGCCGCAATGAACAACCGCCAGAAGAAGATGGGCTACAATGCGGCCGAGACCCTGGCTGCAAATCACGATTATGCCATTGACGAGGGCATACTGTAAAGGAGACAGCATGGAAAATTTAGAAAAGGCCCTCAGCGGCATAGCTGAAAATATACCCGAGCTGGACCTGCGTGAGCACGAGAGCATGAGAGCGCACTGCTCGTTCAAGGTCGGCGGCGAGGTCAGAGCGTTCATCGTGCCCAAGGACATTTGGGAAATGACGAAGGTGTTTTACTACCTGCACATGAACGAGGTCCTGCCGCTTATAATCGGCAAGGGCACGAATCTTATCATCCCCGAGGAGGGGCTCGACATCTGCGTCGTGAGCACCGAGAAGCTCACAAAGCTGCGTCTGGGCACGACCGACGACACCATCTACGCCGAGGCGGGCGTATCGCTTGCACGGCTTGCGCAGTTTGCGCAGGCAAACGGACTTGCCGGCCTTGAGTTTGCAAGCGGCATCCCCGGCTCTGTCGGCGGCGGCATTTTGATGAATGCGGGCGCTTACGGCGGCGAGATGAAGGATGTCGTGGAGTCTGTTGTCATGTACTACCTCACCGATCAGGCACTGTGCGAAATTAAAAACGAGAACTGCGGCTTCGGCTACCGCCGCAGCAGCTTCACAAAGGTCAACTGCGCAATAACCGGCGCTGTGTTCAAGCTTACAAAGGATGAGCCCGAGGCGATAGCGGCGAGGATGCACGAGATGAACGAAAAGCGCCGCAAAAATCAGCCGCTGGACCTGCCCTCGGCAGGCAGCGCATTCAAGCGCCCCGTCGGCGGCTACGCCGCTGCGCTCATAGATGAGGCAGGCTTAAAGGGCTACACCGTGGGCGGTGCTCAGGTGTCGGAAAAGCACGCAGGCTTTGTTGTGAACCGTGGCGACGCCAGCTACGACGACATCGTTGCACTCATGGATCATGTGCGCCGTGAGGTGTACGCAAAGTCGGGCATAACGCTTGAGCCGGAGATAAGGATATACCCCAAGGGCGTTGTGCTCATAGACGACTGGAAGAGAAGAAAGCAGATGGCTTTGGACGAAATGCTCAAAATGGCAAAGGAGCAGAAGGATAAGCCCAAAGAGGAGCAATAAACAGGAGATAACATGGAGTTTCTTATAATTACGGGACTGTCCGGCGGCGGCAAGAGCCAGGCGGCGGATATAATCGAGGATCTGGACTACTATTGCGTGGACAATATGCCCGTTGCGCTCATCCCGAAGTTTGCCGAGCTGTGCGCAGCGACAAAGGGGCGCTACGAAAAGGTCGCCCTTGTCACCGATGTGCGTGAAAAAAACGGCATCAAGGATGTGTTCAACGCCCTAAAAAGCCTGCGTGAGATGGATTTCGGCTATAAGATACTCTTCATGGAGGCCGACACGCAGGTCATCGTCAAGCGCTATAAGGAGTCACGCAGACCCCACCCGCTGGCGATAAAATCCGGCGGCTCGATAGAAAACGCCATCGAGCGTGAGCGGGAGCAGCTCCAGCCGATACGGGAGCTGGCGGATTATATCGTAAACACCTCGCATTTGACGCTCGGCCAGCTTCAAAATCAGCTGTACACCTATTTTTCCGACGCTCCGAACAACCGATCTATAATGGTCAATGTCATGAGCTTCGGCTTTAAGTACGGCATGCCGCTGGACGCCGACCTCGTGTTCGATGTTAGATTTTTGCCCAACCCCTATTACATCGAGGACATGCGCTATCACAGCGGCCATGACGAGGATGTGCGCAGCTATGTCTTCGGCTTCGAGCAGACGCAGGTGTTCATGGATAAGCTGACGGATATGATAGAGTACCTTATCCCGCAGTATATTGAGGAGGGCAAGTACAGCCTCACCATCGCCATCGGCTGCACCGGCGGCCGCCACCGCAGCGTGGCTGTCGCAACGGCGCTTGCAGAGCATCTAAAGGAAATGGGCGTGCCCGTTGTGAGCATTGACCGTGACCTTGCGAGGGGTGGCTGACATGACCTTTTCGCAGCAGGTCAAGGCGGAGCTGTGTGAGCCTCGAGTCGAGCGCAAGTGCTGCGCCGTCGCCGAGGCTTACGGCATTTTGCTGTATTGCCACACATTTTCGCCCAAGCTCATCCGCATCATAACGGCGAGCGACGAGCTTGCGCAAAGATTGCCGCATCTGTTCAAAAGGGCGTTTTCCGTGAGCTTTGACGAGCTTCCAACAGGCAGCGGCAAGCGCAGCTTTAAAATTACGGACGAGAAAAAGATACAAACGATATACGACACCTTCGGCAACGACTTAAACACCCCATCGCTGCACATAAACTTCGGCATTCTGGAGGAGGCGTGCTGCAAGGCGTCGTTCATACGGGGCGCATTTTTAGCCGGCGGCAGCGTCACAGACCCCGGCAAGCGCTATCACCTTGAGCTTGCCACCAGCCACTACAGTGTCAGCCGTGAGGCGTATTCCATTTTGCTCGACATGGGCTTTTCGCCCAAGGAGGCCGAGCGCAAGGGAAATCACCTTTTGTATTTCAAAAAAAGCGAGCATATAGAGGATCTTCTGACGACAATCGGCGCATCGACCTGCGCAATGGAGCTCATGTCGGCGAAGATCGAAAAGGATATGAAAAACAGCATCAACCGCAAGGTCAACTGCGACTCGGCTAACGCCGACAAGGTCGTTGCCGCAGCGGCGCAGCAGATGGAGGCCATTCGGCGCATAGACAAGCTCTATGGGCTCGATTCGCTGCCGGACAAGCTCCAGGAGGCGGCGCTTCTGCGCTTTGCAAACCCCGAGGCGAGCCTTGCCGATCTTGCGATGCTCAGTTACCCTCCCGTTAGCAAAAGCTGCTTAAGCCACAGACTCAAAAAGCTTCTTGACTACAAGCCGGAGGGTGAGGACTAAAAGGGCGGACGGGATATGTCATTTGTTCACTTACATGTTCATACCGAGTTTTCGCTGCTTGACGGTGCCTGCCGCATAGAGCGGCTTGCAAAGCGCATCAAGGAGCTGGGGCAGACCGCCGTTGCGATAACCGACCACGGCGTTATGTACGGTGCAGTTGCGTTTTACAAGGCCTGCCTTGCCGAGGGGATAAAGCCCATCATCGGCTGCGAGGTGTATGTTGCGCCCCGCACCCGCTTTGACAAGGATCACACAGTCGACGCCGAGTACACGCACCTTATCCTGCTGTGCAAGAACGAGACGGGCTATAAAAATCTCTGCTACCTCGTGTCGGCAGCGTTCACCGAGGGCTTTTACATCAAGCCGAGGATAGACTGGCAGCTGCTGCACGAGCATGCCGAGGGGCTCGTGTGCCTATCCGGCTGCGTTGCCGGTGCGATACCCCGCATGCTGTGCGCCGGAAATTACGAGCAGGCGAAGGCAAAGGCGCTTGAGCTCAATGAGCTTTTCGGCGAGGGCAATTTTTATCTTGAAATTCAGGACCACGCCCTTGAGATCGAAAAGAAAGCCGCCGAGGGACTTTTGCGCCTGCACCGTGAGACCGGCATCCCCCTTTGCGTGACGAACGATGCGCACTATATCAAAAAGGACGACGCTTACTATCAGGATGTCCTCATGTGCATCCAGACTGGCAAGTCCGTCGCCGACCCCGCACGCCTTAAATTTGAGACAAGCGAGTTTTATATAAAGGACGAAGCGCAGATGCGCTCGCTCTTCCCCGAGTACCCCGAGGCCGCCGACAACACCGTGCGCATCGCCGAAATGTGCAATTACGATTTTGAGTTCGGTCACTATAAGCTGCCCCGCTTCAAGCTCCCCGAGGGCGAGACGGACAGCTTTGAGTTCCTTAAAAAGCTCTGCGACCGTGGCTTTGCCGAGCGCTATGCCGCCGACAGAGTTGAGGTGCGCAAGCAGCTCGACTACGAGCTTTCGATGATAAAGCAGATGGGCTTTGTCGACTATTTCCTCATCGTTTCCGACTTCATCGGCTACGCAAAAGGTCAGAAGATACCCGTCGGTCCGGGGCGCGGCAGCGCAGCGGGCAGCGTGGTGTCGTACTGCCTCGGCATCACCGATGTCGACCCCATAAAGTACAGCCTGTTTTTTGAGAGGTTTCTAAACCCCGAGCGTGTCAGCATGCCCGATATCGATGTTGATTTCTGCGTGAATCGCCGTGGCGAGGTCATCGACTATGTCAATCGCAAGTACGGGCACGACCATGTGGCGCAGATAGTCACCTTCGGCACGATGGCGGCAAGGGCGGCCATCCGTGATGTGGGTCGTGTGCTCGATGTGAGCTACGCCGACACCGACAATGTCGCCAAAAATGTCCCCATGGCGCTCGGCATGACGATAAGCGAGGCGCTTAAAATTTCAAAGCCCCTGCGTGAGCTTTACGAAAACGACGAGACCATGCACCGGCTCATCGAGGTCGCCGAGGCACTCGAGGGCATGCCCCGCCATGCCAGCATGCATGCTGCGGGCGTCGTCATAACCGACAAGCCCGTGTACGAGTATGTGCCCTTGTCGAAAAACGACGAATCGGTCGTGTGCCAGTACCAGATGACGACACTCGAGGAGCTGGGGCTTCTCAAGATGGACTTTTTGGGCCTGCGCAACCTCACGGTTTTGGAGGACGCAGCCAAAATGGTGCGGGAGCATGACCCCGATTTCGAGGTCGATAAGATACCCGAAAACGACCCTGCCGTTTTTGAAATGCTCTCTGCCGGCAGGACCAGCGGCGTGTTCCAGCTTGAAAGCTCGGGAATCACCGCCGTGTGCGTCGGCTTAAAGCCCAAGAGCATTGAAGATATCACCGCCGTCATAGCACTCTACCGCCCCGGCCCGATGGACAGCATCCCGAGATTCATAGAGTGCTCGAACGACCCGAAAAAGATAAGCTACAAGCACGAGCTGCTGCGCCCGATACTCGATGTTACCTACGGCTGCATCGTCTATCAGGAGCAGGTCATCGAAATTTTCCGCCGCTTGGCGGGCTTCTCGCTCGGTCAGGCGGATATGATCCGCCGTGCAATGAGCAAGAAAAAGCACAAGGTCATCGATGCCGAGCGTGTGGCGTTTGTCCACGGCGACCCCGAGCGGGGTATCGACGGCGCTGTCAAGCGGGGCGTTCCCGAGGCTGTCGCAAACAGCATCTATGACGAGATACTCGACTTTGCAAGCTACGCCTTTAATAAGGCTCACGCCGTGAGCTACGCCATCGTGTCCTACCGCACGGCGTACATGAAGCGGCGCTACCCGCAGCAGTACATGGCGGCGCTTTTATCGAGCGTTCTTGATAACAGCCTGAAGATCGCCGAATACATTGCCGAGTGCCGTGAACTCGGCATAAAGCTCCTGCCGCCGGATGTCAACGAGTCGGGCGCTGACTTCTCCGTCGTCGGCAATAACATCCGCTTCGGCATGGTTGCGATAAAAAGCATCGGCAGAGGCTTTGTAAACGAGCTTATCGCCGAGCGCCGTGCAAACGGCCTGTTCAAGAGCTTTGAGGATTTCTGCCGCCGCATGAGCGGCAAGGATCTCAACCGCCGTGCCGTGGAAAATCTCATCCGCTCCGGCGCATTCGACAGCTTCGGCGTCAACCGCCGTGCGCTTTTGCAGGTCGCCCCCGTCATGATAGACAGCATCCAGCACGAGCAGCGCAATAATATAGACGGGCAGATGAACCTTTTCGGCGAGCCGGACTTTGCCGAGAACGAGTCTGCGCAGGTGAAGATACCCAATGTCGCCGAGTTTTCGAGACAAGAGCTCATGGCGATGGAGAAGGAGACCACGGGACTGTACTTAAGCGGCCACCCCATGGATGAGTACCGGGACGCCGTGCGCCGTGCTGGTGCCGTGCCCATCGGGGCTATCATGGCAGACTTTGCCTCCGACGAGGGAAACAAGCGCTTTTCCGACGGCCAGCGTGTCACCGTTGCCGGTGTCGTGCAGTCGTCAAAGACCCGCACCACGAGGTCAAATACGCTCATGAGCTACATCGACCTTGAGGACGATACGGGCGCAATGGAGCTCATCGCCTTCCAAAAGGCGCTCGACACGGGCGGCGCTTATGTGCGTGACAACGCCCCGCTCGTCGTGTCCGGCCGCATCTCCGTGCGAGACGAAAAAGAGCCGCAGCTCATGGTCGATGTCATAAAGCCCATCACCGAAATTGAGAAATTAAAGGCCGAGAGCAGCCGCCCTGCGCCGGTCAAAACGCCGAGCGCCGGAGCAAAGCTGTGGGTGAAGCTTGAAAGCGAAAGTGACCCCGCCTTAAAGCGCATCGAGCTTATTTTGACGATGTTCCCCGGCACGCAGCAGATGATAATCTACTGCCAAAGGGAGAAAAAGCGCATCGGCGCGCCCTGCGTCATCCACGAAGCCCTCGTGGACGAGCTCAAGGAAATGCTCGGCAGCGAAAATGTCGTGATAAAATAAAAATCAGGCTCACCTGAGCCTGATTTTTTATGTCCATTCGCTATTAATTTCTTCTTCGTATTCGTATACTATGGCGTTTGCATACGAGGTCGCTTGGCGCTCCTCGCCGATGGGCGTGAGCTTCAGGCCGTTGAGCCACTGGTAGTAGTGCGACAGCTCGTGCGCCAGTGTGCGCAGCGTTGCGGCAATGGCTTTGTCCTTGCCCCACTTTTTCGTGAGCTTGTGAAAGTCACCGGCAGCGACCCTGATATACGGCTCTTCGGCACGGTCGTAAGGAGCTAAAAAAGTTCCCGAGACCAAGTCGCCGTCTCTTGCTTTTATGTACTCGGTCGAGCGGATGTACGCCACGACACGGATGGGGAAGTCAAACTCCCGCCGCACCCAATTTGCAAATTTCAGCATCGCCTGCCGCAGCTCGGGGTCGACACCCTTGTCGAAGCGCAGACGCAGCCCCTGCCGACACTCAATGCCGCTATAAAATTTTCGCCACTTATTAAGCTGCCACAAATGCATGGCATTGCTCCTCGCTTTTCTTCATCATGTATCATCATCCCACCAGTCGGCTTGACCTTTGTAGAATCTCCAGTCGCCTTTGTCAGGTACAAACAGCAACGCATAGTGCGAATTTTCGCCGTACCACATCGTGCCCGTATACTCCTTGTAGGGCGGGAGATTGTCACGAATGTTAGTGCCTATGGCAAACGGGATGTTCAAGTCAAATTTCTCGCCGTCATCGGCAGTTACGGAAATATACCCGCCGCCTCTGCCTCTTGCCTCGACGAAGTCTCCGTGCACCGAGCAATAGCTTTCATTATTAATGTCACAGACTACCGGTATGGTTATGTGTATTACCCAAGCCGCCATAAAAATGACCGCAACGAAAATGCAGCCGGTCAATACGCTTACAGAATTAAGGGCGGCTTTCAGCTTCTTCTGAGTGCTTTTCCTTTTCGCATTGGAAGCTGATTTGAGATCGCTGCGGAGTGACAGCAGACCGATCAACAACACAACGGCAACGATTCCCCAGCGGGAAAACAGCGCCGACCCGAGAATACTCACAAACTGCTGTTCCATCGTCCGACCTCCTTCGCATTTTCTCCTGACACCAATTTACCAGCTTTTGTTCAAATTCGCAAGTGGCAATTGCGGGCGGGGTGTGGTATAATCGGGGTTACTCACAGAAAGGATCAGCATATGGACGACATTATAAGAATTCTTGCCGAGGAGCTCGGCAAAAAGCCCGAGCACATCGAAAACGTAATAAAGCTCATCGACGAGGGCAACACCATCCCCTTTATCGCACGCTACCGCAAGGAGCTGCACGGTGCGATGGACGACACATCGCTGCGCACGCTCGAAAAGCGCCTTGCGTATCTGCGTGGCCTTGCCGAGCGGAGGGAGACGGTCAAGGCCGCCATCGCCGAGCAGGGCAAGCTCACCGAGGAACTTAAAAAGGCGATTGATGCCGCCTCGACCTTAGTCGAGGTCGAGGACCTGTACGCCCCGTTTAAGCAGAAGCGCCGCACGAGAGCGACCATCGCAAAGGAAAAGGGGCTTGAGCCGCTGGCGGATATCCTCTTTGCCCAGCACCGTGACGGCCCTGTGCCCATCGAGGAGGCGGCGAAGTTCGTTGACCCGGAAAAGGGCGTCGATACCGCCGAGGCTGCCCTCGCCGGTGCGAGCGACATCCTCGCCGAGCGGATAAGCGACGATGCCGCCGTGCGCAAGAGCCTGCGTGCGTTTATAAAGTCAAACGGCTTTATCGAGTGCCGTGCCGCCACAGAGGACGACTCCGTGTACAGCCAGTATTACGAATTTTCGCAGCGCATCGGCAGGATGCAGGGTCACCAGACCCTTGCTGTCAACCGCGGTGAAAAGGAGAAGCTTTTAAAGGTCTCGGTCGTGCTCGACAAGGACGCAGCGCTCGTCGTTCTGCGCCGTGCCGTATTCAAAGGGCCGAGCCCCTCGTTGGAGTTTATAAAGTCTGTGTGCGAGGACGCATACACAAGGCTCATTTTTCCGTCGCTTGAGCGTGAGATACGCTCCGAGCTCACAGACACCGCCGCCGAGGGCGCTATCGGCCAGTTTGCACTGAACCTGCGTCCGCTGCTCATGCAGCCGCCCGTGAAGGGCAAGGTCACCATGGGTCTCGATCCGGGCTACCGCATGGGCTGCAAGGTCGCCGTCGTCGACGCAACGGGTAAGGTGCTCGACACCGCCGTCGTGTACCCGACCTTCAGTGACACCAAAAAGGAGGATGCCATCCGCACGCTGTCCCGGCTCATCCGCAGGCACAATGTTGTGAACATCGCCATCGGCAACGGCACGGCCTCCCGTGAGACCGAGCAGATGACCGTTGAGCTTATACGCCGTGAAAAGGAGGCGGGGCACGAGCTTGCATACATGATAGTCTCCGAGGCCGGAGCGTCGGTGTACTCGGCAAGCGAGCTTGCGGCGGCAGAGTTCCCGCAGTTTGATGTCAATCTGCGCTCTGCCGTGTCGATAGCCCGCAGACTGCAAGACCCGCTGGCGGAGCTTGTGAAAATTGACCCCAAGGCGATCGGCGTGGGGCAGTATCAGCACGACATGCCGCCCAAGCGGCTGGACGAGGCGCTCAACGCCGTTGTCGAGGACTGCGTCAACAGCGTCGGCGTGGATGTCAACACCGCATCGCCCTCGCTTTTGCAGCGTGTCTCGGGTCTCACGAGCGCCACGGCGAAGAACATCGTTGCCTACCGTGAGGAAAACGGCGCATTCACCTCCCGCAGCCAAATTAAGAAGGTGCCCAAGCTCGGGCCAAAGGCATATCAGCAGTGCGCAGGCTTCCTGCGAGTTCCCGAGAGCAGGGCGGTGCTGGATAACACCGCCGTGCACCCCGAGTCCTACGCTGCCGCAGAGACGCTGCTGGCGCTCACGGGGCACAGCATGGCCGATGTCAAAAACTCGGCGCTTGCCGATCTCCCTGCAAAGCTCAAGACCTACGGCGAGGAGGCTGCCGCAGCCATGGCGGGCATAGGTGTCCCGACCCTGCGTGATGTCGTCTCCGAGCTTTTAAAGCCCGGCAGAGATATCCGTGACGACCTGCCCAAGCCCATACTCCGCACGGATGTCATGGAGCTTAGTGACCTCAAGCCCGGCATGAAGCTCACCGGCACGGTGCGCAATGTCATCGACTTCGGCGTGTTTGTGGATATCGGCGTTCACCAGGACGGGCTCGTGCACATTTCGCAGGTGTGCAATAAGTTTATAAAGCACCCGTCCGAGGTCGTCTCCGTCGGTGATATCGTCGATGTCGTCGTTTTGGATGTCGACGAGAAGAAAAAGCGCATCTCCCTGTCGATGAAGCAGGCAAAATGACGGGCAGGTATATTAAACATTCCAAAAAAGCCGTTGAAAAATTAACAATTTGGGCATATACTTAAACCTGTACGCAAAGAAAAAATTACAGGAGGTGTTGCTCATGGATGATACGAAGCTCAGAGCGCTGATGGCATCGGTGCGCTGCGGCAGCTTCAGCAAGGCGGCGGAGCAGCTCGACTACTCCCAGTCGGGGCTGACGCACATGATGGATAAGCTCGAGGCCGAGCTCGGCTGTACGCTTTTGGAGCGTGGCTACCAGGGCGTGCGGCTCACGCCGGAGGGCAAGGCGCTGTATCCGAAGATAGAGGATGTCGTTTCCGCATCAAATGCACTGTATGCCGCCGTGGTCGAGATCAATGAGCAGACGCCGCAGCAGATAAAGATAGCCGCATTTTCGAGCATTTCCCGCACCATTTTGCCCGAGGTGCTCAGCAAATTCAAAAAGGCGTATCCGAACATCACCGTCGATGTCATCGTCGGCGGCCGTGACCTTGACCGCAGACTGTTAAGCGGCGAGGTGCAGCTTGCGTTCATGGACAGCCACGGCGCACAGGGCTTTGATTGGATACCGCTGTTTTCAAGCCCGCTGGTCGCGGTGTTCCCCAAGGACGACAGTCGTGACGGCGCAAGACCCGTCGATATCCACGAGCTTTTCGGCGAGACCTTTATCTCCTCGCCCGAGCAGTATGTCGAGCTCATTTTCCCCGAGGTCACGAGCCACAAGCGCCTGATGATAGACGCCTCCGACGATGCGACGATAATCTCGATGGTCGCCTCCGGACTCGGCGTTTCGGTGCTGTCGGAGCTTTCGCTGCGTGGCTACGAGCAGAGCGTCAAGACCGCTCCGCTCAAGACACCCGTCGGCTGCGAGCTCGGCATTGCGACCCGCTCGGTCAAAAACCTTACACCGGCGGCAAAGTCCTTTGTGACCTTTGCCAAAAAGCTGAAATACTGAAAAATAACCAGGTATGAGCAAAACTTATACCTGGTATTCAATTTTGGTGGATGCCCGACTTGCGAATAGGGTTATTATAAGACCGGGTAACTAAAACCGTCATATCCATGCTACAATCATTCATATGCACTAACACACAAAATAGAGATAGGAAATGATTTTAGCATGAACAATTTGAACAAAAAGAAACTTGTGACCGACAGCATCGTGGTCGGCTTTGCGCTGTTTGCGATGTTCTTCGGTGCGGGCAATGTCGTGTTCCCGCCGCACCTCGGAATGCACGCAGGCGAGCAGTGGGCAAACGGATTTTTATTCTACTTCATCGCCGACATCGGCCTTGCGCTCGTTGCGATGTTCGCCATCCTGCACGCAGGCGGCGCTGACCACATCACCGGTCGCATCGGCCATGTCGCATCGAATGTCCTCATGTGCGCAGTGATCCTGTGCATCGGGCCTATGGTCGCCATCCCCAGAACGGCAGCGACGACTTTGGAAATGAGCATCACCCCGTTTTTCAGCGGCATGTCGCCCGTGGTGTTCTCCGTCATCTTCTTTGCCGTCATCCTGCTTCTTAGCATCAAGCAGTCGGCAGTCGTCGACATTGTCGGCAAGGTGCTCACCCCGGCGCTGCTCATCGGGCTGCTCGTCCTCATCGTCAAGGGCTTCGTTTCGCCCATCGGTGCTATCGTTGACACCGGCGTGAGCGCATCCGAGGTCACCGTCAACGGCATCAAGTCCGGCTATCAGACGATGGATGTCCTCGCCGCCATGGCGTTCGGCATCATCATTCTCAGCAGCGCCGACGAAAAGGGCTATACCGACAGCAAGTCGGCAGCCAAAATGATCGGCATAGCCGCCGCACTGTCGGGAGTGCTGCTCATGATAGTTTACTTCGGTCTTACCTACCTTGGCGCTACCGCAGTTACCGTGTTTCCGGCGGATATCAGCCGTGCAAACCTCGTCATCGGCATCGTCGAGCTGCTGCTCGGCAAGGCGGGACTTGTCATCTTCGCCGTCGTCGTTGCGCTTGCATGCATCACCACCGCAGTTGCGCTCGTTTCTTCGGCGGCAAGCTTCTTTGCAAAGCTTGCAAACAACAAGATAAGCTACGGCGTGTTCGTCGTCGTCATCTGCGTGTCGTCGGCCGTCATCTCAAACCTCGGCCTTGACATGATCATCTCCATCGCAACGCCGGTGCTGGATATCGTGTACCCGCCCATGCTGGTGCTTATCCTGCTGTCGTGGTTTGGCGATAAGCTGCACAAGAGCGTGTATGTCTCCTCGGTCGCAGGTGCGCTCATCACAAGCGTGCTGTCGACGGCATCGCTCTACGGGATGAATGTCCCTGTTGTTGACAGCCTGCCGCTTGCCCCGCTCGGCCTCGGCTGGGTCGTCCCCGCCGCCGTGTTCGCACTGGCAGCCTATGCCGCCTCCGAGGTCAAGATCCAAAGCGCCCAAACTGCAAACGCACACAACTCATAAATAAGAAAAAGCACCCCTCGGGGTGCTTTTTTTAGTATCGAACTTCTTCTAAACACAAACCCTTTGCCGGTGCGGTCGGACCGGCGTTTTGGCGGTCGAGGGAGGCAAGAATGTCGGGGATGGCATCGGGCGATAAGCTGCCACGGCCGACCTCAAGCACCGTGCCGACTATGATGCGCACCATGTTGTACAAAAACCCGTCGCCGGAAACGGTGAAGCGCAGCTCGTCCCCGAGTCGCTCAATGCGCAGCCCGTCAATGCGCCGGACGGCGGAGCGCTTCATGTGCTTTAGCGAGCAAAACGCCGAAAAATCATGGCTGCCGGTAAAATGCCCGGCGGCCTTTTGCATCGCTGCAAGGTCGAGCGGGTCTGTCACCGTGTACAGATATTTGCGCTCGAAAACATTCGGGCGGTCACTGTTCCACACACGGTAGACATAGGTCTTGCCTACGCAGGAAAGCCGTGCGTGGAAGCGTGGCTCGGCAATATCGGCAGACACTGCGCCGATATCCTCCGGCAGCACGCCCCGCAGCCTTTTAAGAATCTCCTCCGGCGGCATTTTTGTCACTGCACGGAACGATGCTACCTGCATTTTTGCGTGCGCTCCGGCATCCGTCCTGCCCGAGCCGCTTATCTCGATAGGCTCGCCAAGTATGCCACTCAAGGCATTTTCGAGCCTTGCCTGTATGGTGTTTTCGGTGTTGCCCTGCTTCTGCCAGCCCTTGTAGCGGCTTCCGTCGTAGCAGACAACGAGCTTAAAGTTCGGCATGCCGACCTCCCGTTTTTGCAGCTATTTTACCATACTGCACATATAAAAACAACCGCTTGGATTATGTCCGAGCGGTTGTTTTTGTTTTTCCGGGATTGATCAGAAGATGATCTTCAGAAGAATCCAGAAAAATGTGAGCTTGCCAAATTTAGCAAACTGCTCATCGTAGTCGTCCAGAATAACGTAATTAGGCATGTTCCATATTCTCCTTTCAAATGTTTCCCGAGGGCTGACAAGCAGCCCGTCTACGCATAAGGACGGAAAAAACTTCATGATATTGCGTGAGCCTTAGATTTTTTTTTCAAAGAAAAGTATGATTTCTTTAAAAATTGATCTCTGCGACCGAGTAGGTGACCGCCTTACCGCTCATCTTGATGCGCTCGCCTTCTTGGCGGCAGTAGAGTGTGCCGCCGCGGCGGCTTGCCTGATACGCAGTTATCTCGTTGCTGCCCTTGACGCCGACCCAGTAGGGCACGATGTGGCAGTGACCCGAGCCGCACACGGGATCCTCGGCGACATTGAGCTTCGGCGCAAACGAACGGGAGACGCAGTCAAATTCGCCGCTTCCGGCGGCTGTCGTGTGCAGCAGAAGTCCGTCAAGCGCCTTGACCTTCTCGCCGTCGGGGGTAAAAGAGCGCACCTGCTCCTCGTTTTCCAGAACACACAGCAGGTCACGACCCATGAACGCCTTTACGGGTCTCACGCCGATAGCGTCGGCCATGGCGTCCGTTACCTCCACGGGCCTGAGGTCGTAAGCTGGGAAGTCCATCTCGTAAAGCTCGCCCTTGCGCACGACGGTGAGCTCGCCGCTTAATGTGTCAAACGACACGGCGGTCTTTTCCGGCTCAACATAGTTCATTATCACATACGCAGTGCCGAGCGTGGCGTGACCGCACAGGTCGATCTCGCCGCCCGGGGTAAACCAGCGCAGCCGGTACTTGCCGTTTTCGGGAACGCAGAAGGCGGTCTCGGAGAGGTTGTTTTCACGGGTGATGTTCATCATCGTTTCCTCGTCGAGCCACTCATCCATAACGCACACTGCCGCCGGATTGCCGCCGAACACACGGTCGGTAAAAGCGTCAACAACATACTGCTTCATGCATATCACTCCTTAGCATTTAAGTTGACGGGAGCCGAGCCCCTATCGGTTTTGACAGGCAGCTTTCCGCCCATGCTTCGCTAAACCCCTAGCCCATATATATCCATTATGGCCGTCGGGCTTTATCTTTGCCTGAACGAAAATCTGCTCCCTCAAAACTGCAAGGCATCTGTCGGTGAGGCCGCAAGAAATTTCGGCTTTGCCTAAAAAGCCGAAATTTGCCGAAAGGGCGCACCGACAGACGACAGGTTTCGGCTCCCGTCAACTTATTCAATATGCCCCGATTGTAGCAAAATTCGTTCCCGAGTTCAAGATAAAAAGCATTGACAAAACGGCGAAAAAGCAAAATAATATCAGTGGGTGAATTATATGAAAACACGAACTGAATTTGACAGCATGGGCGCAGTCGAGGTGCCCGCAGAGCATCGCTGGGGTGCTCAGACCCAGCGCAGCTTTGAAAACTTTAAGATAGGCACACAAAAGCAGCCGCTTGCGGTGATCCATGCCTTTGCGCACCTTAAGGCCGCCTGCGCCATGGCGAACATGGAGCACGGGTGCCTCACGCCCGAGCAGGCGGAGACTGTCTGCGCCGTGTGCAAGGAAATTGCCGACGGCAGGTGGGACAGCGAGTTTCCCCTCGCCGTGTGGCAGACCGGCAGCGGCACGCAGACGAATATGAATGTCAACGAGGTCATTGCGCACCTCGCCGCCGAACGGGGCGTGAAGCTGCACCCGAACGACGATGTAAACCGCTCGCAGTCGTCAAACGACACCTACCCCACGGCGATGTACATTGCCGCCGTCACCGAGCTTGAGGAAAAGCTCATCCCTGCATGCAAGGCGCTGGCAAGCTCCTTTGCCTCGCTTGAGGCGAGGTATCCCGATGTTATAAAGATTGGCCGCACGCATTTGCAGGATGCCGTGCCGCTCAGGTTTGCGCAGGAGGTCTCCGGCTGGCGAAGGCTCGTCGAAGCGCCGTGCGAAATGATAAAGACTGCGCTTCCCGAGCTTAAAAAGCTCGCCATCGGCGGCACTGCCGTCGGCACGGGATTAAACGCTCCGGCGGATTTTGATGCGTGCGTGTGCGGGCATTTAAACAAGCTTCTCGGCAGCGATTTTACCCCCGACTGCAACAAGTTTCATGCGCTCACGAGCCGTGATGCCCTCGTGTTTGCGCACGGGGCGATGAAAGCGCTTGCATCGAATCTCATGAAGATAGCAAACGATGTGCGCTGGCTTGCCGCCGGTCCTCGCTGCGGCTTGGGCGAGATAACTATTCCCGCAAACGAGCCCGGCAGCAGCATCATGCCCGGCAAGGTAAACCCCACCCAGTGCGAGGCGCTTACCATGGTCGCCGTGCAGGTCATGGGCAACGATGCCGCCATCGGCTTTGCCGCAAGTCAGGGCAATTTTGAGCTGAATGTGTTCCAGCCCGTGATGGCGTATGATTTTCTCATGTCCGCAGAGCTTTTGGCCGACGCCATGGATTCGTTCCGCATCCACTGCGCCGACGGCATTGAGCCGAACGGGGAGAAGATGAAGGAGTTTCTTGACTCGTCTCTCATGCTCGTCACTTGCCTCACGCCGAAGATTGGCTACGACCTTGCCGCCAAGTGCGCCAAAAAGGCGCAGACCGAGGGCACGAGCCTTAAAAAAGCGGTGCTCGACCTCGGCTGCATGACCGAGGAAGAATACGACGAGACCGTCGACCCCGTGAAATTAGTGTAAACATTGCACATGAACCGTTTTCGAGCGGCGTTACTTACGCTATAATACCTATAATTAAGAAGACACAATAAGTTGACGGGAGCCGAACAACTATCGGTTTTGACGGGCAGATTTCCGCTCATGCTACGCCGGAGAGCCATTTTCGGCAAAACTGCGCAGCATCTGTCAGTCGTGTTTTTCGAGGGATTTTCGGCTTTATTTTGGTGCGGGCGGACTTTGTGTCCGGCAAGACGAAAAAAGGCGAAAAGCACCGAAAGGGCACACTGACAGGCGATTGGCGGTCGGCTTCCGTCAACTTAAACAGAAAAGGAGTAATATATGGCAAACGCATTGGACTATGTCGATTGGCGAGGGGACTTAAGCTTCGACACCGTACCCGTCAACGAGATAGATAAGTACATTTTCACCTGCATCGGCAAGCCCGATTACACGGGGATAATCCCCGCAGACGACAAGACCGTGACCGTCAATGAGGCCGTCGGCAGCTACTTTGCGACCCACGAGGACGCAGGCGACAAGCTGGGGCTCATCGCCTCGGCAAGCACGCTTCCTATGCTGCGCAAGATAGCGCTGTCGGACAGATTCAGAGACATAAAGCTCTCGGGCTTTATAAATAAGATAGTCGTCGAAAAGACCGAGCAGTTCTCGGCGCTGACGGTGTTCTCGCCGGACGGCGTTAAGTATGTGTCGTTTCGTGGCACGGACGACACGATAGTCGGCTGGAAAGAAAACTGCGAGCTTGCCGTCAAGGAGGTCGTACCGGCGCAGCTAGATGCCAAGGCATACCTCGAGTGGGCTGCCGAGACCTACGACGGACCTATCATCGTCTGCGGTCACTCCAAGGGCGGAAACCTAGCCGTTTACGCCGCCTGCACCGTGTCCGAGGAGATACAGGACAGGATACTTGAGGTCAACTGCTACGACGGCCCGGGCTTCATGCCCGCCTTTCTGGAGACCGAGGGCTACAAGCGCATGCAGGACAAGATAACTGCCTTTGTGCCGTATGTGTCCATCGTCGGCATGCTGCTCACGCAGGTGGGCAGGCTCAATGTTATCCGGGCAAGCGACGCAGGCGCAGCCGGGCACGACGGCTTTACATGGGATGTGTTCCGGGACAGATTCATCCACTGCCCGGAGCTTAGCGACGCAAGCAAGATCTTTAACGCCGCCATCGACGAAGCGATAGCCGACATGGATTCCGACGAGCGCCGTGAGCTCGTTGAGGAGATATTCGATGTGCTCACATCGACCGGTGCGTTCACGCTTTCCGAGTTCAGCGAGCAGTCGCTGCGCAAATCGCTGGAGCTTGCAAACCAGTTCCGCAAAGCGCCCGAGCTTCGCTCGTTCCTCCTGAGCCTCGCCGAAAAGGGCATAAAATCGGCAAGAAACAAGAAAGCATTATGATATAAATTTAACGGCTGCGTTAAGGCAACCGTTAAGTTTTTGCCCCATACATTCCGAATAATCATAGCTCAAAGTGCGTTTAATCATGATTTGTAATATCTCATAAAAACCGACGAAAATGGGCGCAAAAGCTCATGAAATTTTGTGGATTGAATCCAGTTTCGAGCAGCGTTATAATACATCCCGCAAATTAGAGAATGTGCGAGGTAGTAAAATGGATTATAGCTTTCTGCTCGTAATTGCCGCAATAATGCTGTCGACGAAAATTCTCGGCCTGGCAAGCGAGCGTGTTCATATGCCGCAGGTCGTCGGTGCGCTCATAGCGGGTCTGCTCATCGGACCGAGCGTGTTCGGCATCGTCGGCGAGACCGATTTCATCACCAAGACCGCCGAGATAGGCGTCATCCTGCTCATGTTCACCGCCGGTCTTGACACCAACATGCAGGACCTCAAGAACACCGGCATCTCGGCGCTCGTCATCGCCGCCATAGGCGTTGTCGTGCCGTTTATCGGCGGCGCTGCCTGCTACCTTGCGTTTTATAACGACGCTGCCGACAGCCTTAATATGCTCAAGGCGGCGTTTATAGGCGTTGTGCTGACGGCGACCTCGGTGTCGATAACCGTCGAAACTCTGCGTGAGATGGGCAAGCTCAAGAGCAAGGTCGGCACGGCGATAATGGGTGCTGCGGTCATCGACGATGTGCTCGGCATCATCGTCCTGACGGTGCTCACGGGCTTCACCGACAGCAGCGTCAACCCCGTCATGGTGTTCGTGCGCATCATCGCATTTTTCGCCTTCATCGGCGTCGTCGGCTTTGTCGTGCGCAAGATATTCGCCCGGTTTGAGCACCTCTGGGGCGAGCACCGCCGCATCGCCATCTATGCGCTTGCGTTCTGCTTTATCCTTTCCTACTGCGCCGAGGGCTTCTTCGGCATCGCCGATATCACCGGCGCATACTTCGCGGGTCTTATCCTCTGCGACCTGTCGGACACCAGACAGTACGCCGCAAAGAAGATGAATGTCATGGGCTATATGCTGTTTTCCCCGATATTCTTTGCCTCCATCGGCATTAAAACGGACCTCTCGGGCTTCGGCGGATCGCTCGTTGCGTTTGCAATTGCGCTGACCGTCGTTGCGGTCGTCACCAAGATAATCGGCTGCGGCCTCGGCGCAAGGCTCACGGGCTTCGGCTCGTATGACTCGATGTCCATCGGTCTCGGCATGGTATCCCGTGGCGAGGTCGCACTCATCGTTGCGCAAAAGGGCGCACAGGCAGGGCTTGTCAGCGAAAAAATGTTCCCGGCCATCGTCCTTATGGTCATCGTAACAACACTCGTAACGCCGCTTTTGTTAAAGGTCGGCATGAAAAAGCAGACCCCCGACAACACCGAGCTTCCGCCCGAGTGCCAGGGCAGTCTCCCGAGAACGGACTACATTTGATATGAAAAAATCCCGCTCACTGAGCGGGATTTTTGTTATTCGATTATAAGCTTGAAATCATGCTCACTGCCGATGTCGGCGGCAACGGTCCCGTCTGCGTACACGGTCTTGAGCGCCGTCAGAGAATCGAGCGCCGACCAGTCGGAAACGCCCCGTGTGCCGGTCAGGCGCAGGGTGGTAAGCCCCGTGAAGCCGTCAAGACCGGTCGAGGACGAAAGCGTGCAGTCATAAAGCTCAAGCTCGGTTATCGCACGCTCACGGTCAAACGACTTAAAGAAGCTGCCCGTGAGGTCGCAGTTATAAAGCTTCACCGAGCGCAGCGAGCTCATGTCCAACACCTGCGCAATGTCGCCCAGCGAGCAGTTTGAAAATGCAACGGACTGTATCTTCGTCAAGGGCTTGAACACATCAAGGTCGGAGCACTTTGCACCGATAAATGAGGCCTGCGTCAGCTCGTGGCACTTGTTGAGGTCGCCCAAGGACGAGAGTGCGGCGCAGTCTGCGCTTATCGATTTGAGCTCCGGCAGCTTGCCTATGCCGGAAAGCGAGCTTACCCGGCTGCCGTCGAGGTCAAGGGTCGTTACCCCGCAGGCGGGCATAGTCTCAAGGCTGCTCAGGCTCTGAAACTGAAGCCACAGCGTTTTGAGCCCCGTGAAGTACGCAAGATCGCTGAGGTCGTTTATCCCGCCTCGACTCACCGTGTGCGTTTCACCCTGCCAGTCGGTGTAGCTTGCCGAATTATCGCCGAGCTTCACGGCGCTGCCCACGCCGCTTGACGGCTCGTGCAGGGTGTAGTCCGTGCCGACGATGTAAAGCTCCGTCATGCCGCTAAGCTCGCCGACGGTGATATCGCCGCTTGCCTTGCCGGTGTATTCACGGGCGGCCTTCTCGAAAATTTCGGACTTGAACTCACACACCGTATCGTTCGGCAGCGTCTGTATCTCGGTCGTCGGGGTCGTGAGCCTTTCAAGATAGCCCGTGAAGTAGCCGACGATGAGCGCTGCGGCGATGATGCCGAACAAGACGACCACGATAGTCCACCGGGCGACCTTTTTGCCCTTGCTTTTCTTTTTCTTCTCCGGCTTGGGATTGGGTGCGGACACGGGCTTCGGCGGCTCGGAAACGGGGCGGGGCGCTTTATCGGCAAAGTTTTCACTGTTTAAAAGCGGCGCACCGTAGAGCTTTTCGTAAAAATACTCGTCGCTCGGGTAGGTGTACTTCATCAATGCAAAAATGTTGCCTATCTGAAGCTCCATGCCCGGGGTCAGCGCCGTCTCCTCAATGAAAATGTTGATGGTCTTTATCCTTTTCGACTGCGCATAGTGCATTTCCCTGCGGCAGTTGTCCGAGCGCATGTAGGCGTTTGAGATAAACGCCACGACCAGATGCGCATCGGCAAGGTGCGAGGCGATGCACTCCTGCCACTCGCTGCCGACCTCGATGCCCTCGTCGTACCAGATGTTGTAGCCACGGCGGTGCATATCGCTCAGAACGGGCAGCACCTTGTCGTTGTCGGCGTGTGCGTAGCTGACGAAAATATACGGCTTATCGCCCTCATAGGGCTTGAAATACTCAAAATCGCTCATATTATCCTCCAAAACGGTACAGAAATTATAAGCGTTTATTCAATAAATTGCAATTGACTATTTGTAAAAACTCCGTCTTAACACGCAGGGTTATTTGTGCAAGAGTAGATACAAAGGTGCTGACTATGAACAAAAAGACGATACTTGTAATAGACGACGACGAGAGCATCGGAAACTTCGAGCAGGAGCTTCTGGAGCGCTCGGGCTACGCTGTTTTGCGGGCGTATTCCGGCACGGAGGCGCAGCTTGTGCTCAAAAACGAGCGCCCCGACCTCGTGCTGCTCGACCTCATGCTGCCGGGACTTTCCGGCGAGCAGCTTCTGCCGCAGATAAAGGGCTGCCCGGTGATAGTCGTCAGCGCCAAGGCGGATATAAACGACAAGGTGGGGCTTTTGCTCGGCGGGGCGGCGGATTATCTCACCAAGCCCCTTGACAGCAAGGAGCTGCTCGCCCGCATCGCTGTGCGCCTGCGTGAAGCCAAAGCCGATACACTTAGTAAGGTCTACACCTACGGCGACATTGAGCTCAACGCCGTGTCCCACGCCGTGACCGTTTCGGGCACGCCCGTTTCGCTCACGAGGACGGAGTACGCCATTTTGAAGATACTCATGCAAAACGCAGGGCAGGTCATCGCAAAGTCCGTGCTTCTCGACCGCATGAGCGCCGACACGCCCGACTGCACCGAAAGCTCGCTCAAGACCCACATCAGTCACCTGCGCACAAAGCTCCGTGAGGTCACGGGCAAGGATTATATTGAAGCAGTCTGGGGCATCGGATTTAAGCTTAACTAATTCTCAACCATTTTCTTTACCGCTGTCTTAACCGAGACCTTTTATGATATCGATATCATAAAGGAGGTACGAACATGGAATATGTACTTGAAACCAGAGAGCTTTCAAAGTCCTACGGCAGCTTCCGGGCGCCTGACGGGCTTAATATGCATGTGCCGAAAAGCTCGATATACGGCTTTGTCGGCCGCAACGGCGCAGGCAAAACAACGCTCATGCGCTTAGTGTGCGACCTGCAGGAGCCCACGGGCGGAAGCTTTACGCTCTACGGCACGGAGAACACCGCCTCCGGCATAGCGGCTGCCCGCCGCCGCATGGGTGCGGTGGTCGAAACGCCGTCAATTTACCTTGACATGACCGCACGGGATAATATCATCCAGCAATGACTAATTTACTTAGAGCCGACTTCCGCAGACTGTTCAAAAGCCGTGCGTTTTACATCTGCACCGCCCTGCTGTTTATCGCAGGCACGGCGTTGCCGCTGATACACTATATCACGATGCACGAGTACCCGCAGGCGATGTCCTTTGACATGTACTTTACCGTGTATGCGCTTATCGCCGTCGTTGCGCTGGCGGCTTTTTCCGCCCTCTTTGTCGGCGCAGATTACAGCGACGGCACTATCCGCAACAAGCTCGTTGCCGGTGCTCGCCGAGGCGGCGTGTATCTTTCGAACCTCACCGTGCAGACAGTCACGGGGCTTATCCTGTGCGCTGCGTACCTTGTGCCGTATGTTATAATAGGTACGAGCCTTTTGGGCGACTTTCCCGAAAACGGCGTGCGGCTCATCCTCGTTTCTCTTGCGATGACGGTGTCGTTTGCGTCGGTATTCACGCTCATCACCATGCTGTCCAGCAGCAAGGCACGCTCGGCGGTCATCTGCCTTGTGTGCGCAATTGCGCTCGCTCACCGAGGAGCTTTTCCGCTACTCCGTTGCAAGCAGCACGACCGACACGCTCTCGCCCGAGCCGCTTATCTTAAACGATGTCCTAGAGCAGAGCATTGCCGGCTTTTACGGCGAGCTCACCGAGCGGGGCATCACGCCCGAGATAACGCTTCCCGACGAGCCCGTCGTGCGGGCGCTTGATGACACCGCCCTGCGCCGGGTCATCGGCAATATAGTCTCCAACGCCGTCAAATACTCCGACGGCGACCTTGCCGTCACGCTGAGCGGCGACGGGGTCATCACATTTTCAAACCACGCAGGCTCGCTGACCGCCGTCGATTCGAGCGGCTGTTCGACAGGTTTTACACCGTCGAAAACGCCAAGGGCTCGACCGGCTTGGGGCTGTCCATTGCAAAGCTGCTGTGCGAAAAAATGGGCGGCAGCCTCACCGCCGACCTCGCGGGAGGCATCCTCACCATCCGCCTTTTGTTTAACTGAATTAGACGAAAAAACAGCCTCGGCAATTACTGCCGAGGCTGTTGGTTTAGTTATGCGATCATGCGAGGGTCTTTCTTGCGGCACGCTTTTTGCCGTAGATGATGATACCCACGAGGTAAACGACTGCGCAGACAACGCCGACGATGTAGGCTGCCGTCCAGGACATGTTGAAGCCGATCTGAGCATTCATTATGTAGGTGACGGTGATGAATGCATAGAACGCACCCGGGATGAGCGGCATCCAAACCCACTTGGACTTGCCGTTTTCAAACATCCAAACTGCGATGCAGACGAATGCAAACAGAGCCAGAGTCTGGTTTGCCCAAGCGAAGTAACGCCACAGGATCTTGAAGCCCTCGGGGCTGCTCTTTGCCCAAATGAGGATGCCTGCAACGAGAGCGAAGATGATGGCGGAAAGTGCAAGGCGCTTTGCGTTGCTGTCCTGCTTGATGTGCAGGGAGTCGGCAACGGTCAGGCGCAGAGCACGCAGAGCCGTGTCGCCGGAGGTGATAGGCAGGATGATAACACCGAGCAGGGCGATGATGCCGCCGACGGGGCCGAGGATGTCCTTGCAGACGATGCCGACGGTCTGAGTTGCGAGGGATGCGT
Source organism: uncultured Oscillospiraceae bacterium (assembly GCA_934597175.1). Taxonomy (GTDB): domain Bacteria; phylum Bacillota; class Clostridia; order Oscillospirales; family Oscillospiraceae; genus F23-B02. The sequence goes on from CAKTQR010000019.1 coordinate 26,170, forward strand.
CGGCAGCCTGGAGACCGAGGTTATAAACGCCCATTGCGCCTGCTGCCCAAACCATTGCGATGAAGCCTTCAAGGATCATCATGTTGTAGAAGGTATTGCGGCCCTGACGCTCACTCTTCATGGTGCGGGAGATGATGGCGGTCTGGGTGGAGTGGAAGCCGGAGAGGATGCCGCATGCAACGGTCACGAAGAACACGGGCAGGAAGTGGCCGGTAGCAAAGTAATCGCTGTAGTTGAACACGCCCTGATAGCTCCAAACATTGTTCCAGACCTCGACGAGGGGATAGCCCTTGACGAACAGGCCGATGAAAACGCCGATAGCGGAGAACAGCAGGATGCCGCCGAACACCGGGTAGATGCGGCCGATGATCTTGTCGATGGGGAACACGGTTGCAACGAGGTAGTAAGCGAAGATGACGCCGTAGATAACCCAAGTGGAGGTCGCATCGGCAGCGCCGGAGAAGTTAAACACCTGCGTTGCGGCGATATCGCCGGGGGTGTAGATGAACACTGCGCCGACAAGCAGCAGGAGCAGGCATACAAATATATTGTATACGGTGAAAACGCCCTTGTTGGTGTACTTCTTGACCATGTCGGGCATCTGGCTGCCGCCGTCTCTCAGGCAGATCATGCCGGAGAAGTAGTCATGCATAGCGCCGCCGATGACATTGCCGATGGGGATGGTGATGAAAGCGATAGGTCCGAACAGGATGCCCTGGATAGGTCCGAGGATAGGACCTGTGCCGGCGATGTTCAGGAGATTGATAAGGCTGTTTTTCCAGCCCTTCATGGGGACATAGTCAACTCCGTCGTTCTTGGTGTAAGCGGGAGTCTGACGGTCGTCGGGGCCAAAGACCTTTTCACAAAGCTTGCCGTAAAGCGCAGCTCCGACGAAGAGAATAAGCAGACCGATGATAAAGGTTACCATTCTAGTTCCTCCTATAAAATTTTCTGTTGGTGCACGGGCGAAACCGCACAGCCCTCTCTGCTTGACATTTTAATATCAATAGCCGTTAACATGCCATATCAACAAAGCCAAAACCTGTGAATAAACCGTTAATATTAATAATCTTTTAACAAGTTGACATATACGACGAAATTGGCTAAAATCTGAGTAGAAACATTATAATCTGGGAGGCGCTGATATGAAAAAGGTGCTGAAGAAGTTCATGGACGAGGGCAAGTTCGTGTGCGTCCATGCAAATGCGGAGGATACCGCAAAATTTTCATACGGCAAGGTCATCGGCCTTGACGATTACTTTGCGGTGCTGTCGCAGGTGTCGCCCGACGGCTTGTATGACGGCTTTCAGCTGCTGCTTGTTGACGATATAATTTACGCCGAGCGGTCTGTCGGCTACGACGGAAAGATGGCAAAGCTCATGAAAAGTCAGGGCTATGTTCACGCAGCACCGGTCATTGAGGCGGACGATATCCTGCAATGGGGGCTTGAATATGCGATGAAAAACCGCAGGATAGTCTCCGTTGAGTTTGAAAACAGCGAAATTATCGATGTGTCCGGCTTTGTCGAGGAGATAGACGGCGAAATGTGCAAGCTGTCGACAGTCGACGAATACGGCGAGGCTGAGGGCGAAAGCTACTTTGAAAAGTGCAGGATAACAAATCTGTGCATCGACACCGAGGACGAGCAGCGCCTGTTGAGACTCGCCGACGAAATTTGAGGAGCAAGGGATGAAAAAACCGTTTTATATTGGTGCGGTGGTCGGTGTCGTTCTTGTGATGATCATAAACACCGTCATCACGCTGCCGTTTACGGTGTCGTTCAACAAAGCCTGCAGGAATATCACCGTTTACGACGATATCTCCGAGCTGAGCTTTTTGAAGCCCTACGAGACCGAGAAGGTCGACCGCCTGCTGCCGGAGGGTGCTGAGAAAAGCTATTGCGCCGAGATAAGCTACAAGGGCGGAAGCTACACCGTCACCGCCTTTGTGTTCGACAGCGAGACTCAGGCACAGCGGTACATGTTCGATATATCGGACGAAAGCTACAGGGGTTCCGGCATCGAATACAGCAAGGGCTATGACAGGACGAAGGACGAGGCGTATGTTGAGGCAGCGCACAACGGCAATTACTATCGAATTGACGGCGACTGCTCGGACGAGTTTATCGACTTTTTGCGGTTTATGTTCGCAAACATGCACACGGAAGTAAAGGGGGTGAGCCTGCGGTGGAACGGTTTGGCATAAGAAATGCACTTATTTTTGTTTTTCGCAAGACATCGTTTACGCTGGGGCTCATAATGGGTTTTTCATTTTTTCTGCCCTTGCTGCTCGGAAGCTCGGTCAGCGTCGAGCGTCAGTTCCTGATGCTGCCGGTGGTGCTTGCGGTGTTCTTTCTCGGCGTTGTGCTGTGCGGCAGATGGGCCGAGAGCAAGTTCAATACGCTGACCAATATATTGTACAACGACTGCGACCCCGACCGCTTTCTTGCAAAGTTCATGAAGGAGGTCTACAGCCGCAAGAGCGAGGAATGGCGAGGCATTACGCTTCTGGTCATTGCTCAGGCGTACCATGCGCAGGGCAGATTCAAGGAGGAAGAGGCGCTTTTCCTTCAGTTTCTCAACAACAATACCCGCAGCAACCGTGACGATGCGGAGGACATCGAGGTGCTGGCACGGCTGACGATATTGTACGGCGATGCGCAGAACGCCGCCGGGGCGAAGAAGGCGTTTAAAAAATTCAAGGAGAAGGTGCTGGAACGGCCGCCCTCACAGAATGCGGTTGCCCGTGCGTCGTATGAGGAGCTCAAGGACTTCGTGTACAACAGCTATCTTAAGGGCATCGGCAAATTTGACGAGTGCGTCGGCTTTTTCGAGTGGCACAGTGAGCACCGGCCGAAAGGTCTGCCCGTGATCTTGTCGCACTACCGCCTCGCCGAGGTCTACCGTGCGCTCGGAAGCCCGGACGAGGCCGAGCGGGAGTACCGCACCGTCGCCGAAAGCGGCAGGAATCTCTACGCCGTCAAAATGTCGCAGCAGCGGCTCAATGAGCTCGGGTCGGACAGAGTGTAAATGCACTTGACAATTTGCTTAGAATATATAAAATAATTTTGTCAGTAGACTGAACCTTGGGGAAACGCAAATTTGTGGGGAGGTGAGGTAAGCTGGATCGGAAGCATAGTGAGTTTATAGAAAATTTGTACATACGGTCGTATGACATGCTGTTTGCCTACGCAGTGACCCTGCTGGGCAATGCATCCACGGCTGAGGAGGCGGTGCAGGAGACCTTCCGCATAGCCTGCATGAAGCCGGAGGCACTGATCCAATCGGAAAACCCTATGGGCTGGCTCGTGAACACGGTGAAACATTCCGTGCGCAACATAAAGCGGACGCAGGTGCGCCGCAGGATAGGTGCCGTGCTGTCTTTGGACAAGGTCGAGGAGCACCTCGCCGTACCCGAGGCAGGGTATGCCGCCGTTGAGCTGTCGGATCTGATGACCGATGAGGAGTACCGTGTGCTCAACTGGCATGTTCTGCTTAATGTCCCGATCAAGGATATCGCCGAATCGATGAATATATCCGAGGAAGCCTGCAAAAAGCGCATCCAGCGCACCAAAAAGAGAGTCAGAAAGCTTTTATCCGAAAAAAATTAAAAAATTTTTTCAAAAAGATGTCCCCTAACACATCTTCTGGTACATATGTAAGTTGACGGGGCTGAAATACCCACGATAGGCAAGTCGACTTATAAGGAAAGGAGGATGGTGGTGCCAAGCTTTAGGAAAAACAAGATCAACGCACACACGGTCGAGAACATGGATGCAAAGTCGCTGCAGGCGCTTTTGCGGCAGGATCTTGAGCGGTCGGGCGGCGTGCTCGACGATGAGCTGCGTCTGCTTGCCGTGCAGACGCTGTGCCGCAGGCAGCAGGAAAGCGGCACGGTGCGCTCCGATGCCGAGGCATCTCTGGCAAGCTTCCGCCGTAACTACGGCCTGCTTACCGACGCCGCAGACAGGGCAGCACCGCCTACAAGCACCGCTGCGCCTGCCGAGATGCAGGGCAGAAGGCGGAGCAGATTCATGCGGGTGCACAATGTCCTCGTGCGGTCTGCGGCGGCGATAGTTGCCGTGGTCATGCTGTTTTCCATGTCTGCATTGGCCGGCGAGCCGGACATGGACGGCAGGGCCGCAAAATGGACAAACGGCGAGTTCTGGTTTGACTGGACCGCCATAGATATCCTGCCCATGAAGCACGGCTCGGCGAAGATCGATCCCCGGCTTGAGAAGCTGCGTGAGATCATGTCGGATTATGTCGAAGAGCCGGCGTATCTGCTCCCGAGTTACCTGCCCGAGGGCTTTGCGGCAGATGAAACGGATATCACCGATGACACCGAGTGGTTTGCCGGCGGCATGTGCTGGCTGTCAGACGGCGAGAGCGGGAGGTATATAACGGTCGGGTGTCAGATCGTTTACGACAAGACCGTAAAGCTCGGCATCCCGAAAAACGGCGTCGCTCCCGAGGTGTATGTCAAAAACGGCATAACCCATTACATCATGCCCAACGCAAGCTATTACGAGGCCGTGTGGGTAAACGGAAATGTGCAGTGCTCCGTTGGCGCTCAGGTGCCGCACGATGAGATGATAAAAATTATCGATTCTGTATACGGAGATGTCAAATGAACAAGTTTAAAAGGTTTCTGGTCGTTTTTCTTGCGGCAGTGATGACGCTCAGCGGCGCATCCTATGCCGACAAAAGCGAGGCTGCCGCTCCCGCTGCGGCGGAGGACGAGACAGTCGTTCCGCTTTCAAATACCTACTACTATACCCCGACCGCAAAGCTCACCAATAAAGGCAACGGCAAAATGAGCATATATTTCTCCGTCACGGCAAGGTACAAGATGAAGAAGCTCGGCGCAACCTCGGTAAACATCTATAAAAACGGTAAGTTTTACACCTATTTCTTCTACACCCAGAGCGGGTGGACGGACATAATGGCGTATAATGCCACCTCCATGAGCTTTACCAAGAGCTATACCGGCTCTACCGGAGCATCCTACTATGTGTTCATCGCCGCCTTTGCCTACGACGGCAGCGGCGAGAAATCGGAAAGCGCCATCACAAACACCATAAATACCTGAAAAAGCACCCCACGAGGGGTGCTTTTTTCATATGTCGATTATCTCAATTTTATAAATATCCTCGAACAGCACCTTTTCGCCGTCGAGCTTGAGAAATTTAAACGGGATGCTGACCTCCGTCACGCAGCCCTCGCCGACAATGTCGTGAAACGCCCGGTAATACTCCATGCGCACCCGCATGCCCCTTGCGAGCACGGAGATGACACGGGAGTTTGCCTCGATAGCCTCGTCGGAGATGTCGTGCTTTTCGACCCGGCAGTGCCGCTCCTCACGGTCACGCAGCGCCTCGCTCAAGCCCTTCATCGCATCAAACGCCATAAACTGCTTAGCCCTTTCCTGTCTCGTCATAGCCTGCTCTGTGTCCTCCGATCATTCCGTTGCGCTCACGCTGTGTTGCCCCGGGCATGAAATTCATGCCCCGCAGCACGGCGTTTTTGCCGTACTTGTCCATGATGCCGAGCACCGCCTTTTCCCGGGCCTTTTCGCTCTCGACCGCTTCAAGGTCGGTGAAAAAGTCGTAGCCCTCGCACTGCTCGTCGCACACATCACCGAAGCTTATCGAAAGCTTGCGGATGGGCGTGTCCCGGTCGGCGATGCGGTCAAATATCTCCAGCGCATGCGGCGCTATGAGAGAATTTAACGCCGTTGCGCTCATAAGGCGCACCTGCCCGTGTGTGCTCGGCAGCGTGTCCCGGCTGTAGCCCACGCCTATCCACACGCTGCGGCAGATGACCTTTTGGCGCATCATGTTCTGGCAGCCGTGCAGCACCATCTCGCCGAGCACCGTCCGTGCCTCGGCAAAGCCGTAGTCGCAGGGCAGTATCTGCGAGCTTGACAGCGAGCGGCTTTTCGGCCGGTAATTTTTAATATCCTCGATAAGGCAGCTTTCCCGACCCCAGGCGTGGTCTATGAGCAGCTCGGCGTTCACGCCGAAGGTCTTGTACAAAAGCTCCTGCGGGCACTCGGCAAGGCTGCGCATCGTCGTCACGCCGAAGCGCTCCAATCTCCGTGCCGTGCCGCCGGATATCTGCCAGAAATCCGTTATAGGCCGGTGATCCCACAGCGTTTGCTTAAAGGTCTCCTCGTCGAGATAGCCCATATGCTCCTTTGAGTGCTTTGCAGTGATATCAAGGGCGATCTTGGCGAGAAAAAGATTCGTGCCTATCCCGGCGGTCGACGGGATGTGCAGCTTCTGTGCAATCTCGTCCATGAGCCTTTTGGCGAGCGCCTTTGCGTCCATGCCGTAGGTCTTGAGGTAGCTCGTTGCGTCGATGAACACCTCGTCGATGGAGTAGACATGTATATCGTCCGGCGAAAAATAGTCGAGGTAAATTGAATAAATGTCGGCGGCGTACTCGATGTAAAGCTGCATCCTCGGCGGCGCAGCCTCGTACTGTATAGTTTTCGGAATCTCGTAGAGCCTGCACCGGTTGCGCACGCCCTGCGCCTTGAGCTTCGGCGAAATCGCAAGGCAGATCGTGCCGCTGCCACGGCTGAGGTCGGCGACGACAAGATTCGTCTCAAAGGGGTTGAGCCCCCTTTCTGCGCACTCGACCGAGGCATAAAAGCACTTCATGTCGATGCAGAAATATGTCCTTTGCTTCGGCATAGCGCACCTCAATACAAGTCCTTGAGGACCTTCACCGCCACGCCCTGTATGACGCAGTCACGCACGATTATATCGTCATAGCTCGGGTTTTCCGGGTGCAGATACACGCAGCCCGATTGCGGGCGAAAGCGCTTGAGCGTCGCCTCGTCGTCAACGAGCGCAACGACTATCTGATTGTACTGCGCCGTCGGCTGCTGCCGCACGACGACAAGGTCGCCGTCGTCTATACCGGCGTTTATCATCGAGTCGCCCTTTGCCCGCAGCAGAAAAAATTCGCCGTGGCCAAAAAGGGATATCGGCAGCTTTACATACTCCTCAATATTCTCCTCGGCAAGCTTCGGGAGTCCGCAGGCGACAGCGCCGAGGACCGGCGCACGAAAGCAGCCGTCATTTTGCATCTGCCGAGTCGCAGCGCTTCGGCAGCCGCTCATTTGCAGCATGTCCCGCTGCTTCATGAGGTTTAGGTACTTTGACACCGTCGACTTTGAAAGCCCCACCCCGGCGGCGATCTCCCGCACGGAGGGCGACACGCCGTTTGCCTCGGCGTAGTCGTTTATGAAATTTTCAAGCAGCGTGAAGTTTTCCTCATTCAAACGGCGCATATCGGCAGCTCCTTTCTATCTCGGACAAATGTCCACGATAGAATCATACCACCAATATGCGCCGAAGTCAAGGGGTCACAGCTCGGAAATGAAACCCATCGCATACGCTGCAAAGCTTTTTGCGGCGGGGGAGATGACCTCTCGAGTGGGTGTGATGACGCAGATATCCACATTTTCCGGCGGGTCGAGCGGCACATACGAAACGCCGCCCCGGAGCTCGTCGGCGATAACGCCGTTGACGAGCGCAACGCCCAACCCTGCCTTGACCATGCCGCAGGCGATGATGCTGTCGGGTGTGGAAAAGCTCAGCTTCGGCTCAATGCCCCGGGAGCGGAAGCACAGCGTGTTGTCCGTTTGAAGCCCCGTGTGAATTTCAATGTACGGCTCACGCTCGAATATCGTGGCGGGCACGCTTTTTGCCTGCGCCATCGGGTGCTCGGGCGGCAGCATGGCGACAAGGCTGTCCTTTTTGACGACGGTGCGCTCAAATGTTCCGTCCCTGCGGCTGACGATGCCGAAGTCGAGCGACTTTGCGCTCATGCGCTCTGACAGCTCCGTGCTCGTGCCCGAGCACAGCTCGACCGTTATGCCCGGGTGACTTTCGTGGAAGCCGGAGACGACCCTCGTAAGCCACGGGAAAAACTTTGCGTAAGCCGAGCCGACGGCGAGCCTGCCGGTGACTGCGCCGTTAAGGCGCTGCACCGTTTGCTCGTACTGCTCCGCCCAGTAGGCGATCTCCCTTATCGCCGGCAGCAGCGCCTCGCCCTCGCTGGTTAGGCGCACGCCGCCACGCCCACGGGTGATTATCTGAAAGCCCGCCGAGCGCTCAAGCGCCTATACGGCCCGGCTTATGCCCGACTGCGTGTAATTAAGCTCCGCCGCTGCCGCCGACATGCTGCCGTTTTTGAGTATACTCATGAGTATCGTGCATTTTTCGCTGTCCATGCTGACCTCCGAAGTATGATTAACAGTCATATGAAAATTGATTAGCTCTCGCTTTACTCAAGTATAAAACCGTATTATACTCATGTCAACAAGGGAGGGAGCGTTATGAGCGAAAAACAGGCGCAGATACTGATGGCGGTCGTCATTCTGACCCGTTCGAGCGCATATATCTTCAGCAAAACGGGGCTTGAGACCCTCGGAACTTTTAATCTTCTCGCAGCAAGATTCCTGCTTGCGTTTTTGGCCTTGGGTGTGATATTTTTTAAGCGTCTTAAGCACATAAGCCGCCATGATCTACTGGGCGGCGCAGTCATCGGTGCGGTGTTCACCGGCGTCATGACCTTTGAGCTGACGGCGCTAAAGACCACCGATACGGGCACGGTGTCGTTCGTGGAAAACACGGCGATAGTCTGGGTGCCGCTCATCGAGGCGGCGCTTATAAAAAAGCTCCCCAAGCCCATTAACCTCATAACTGCCGTTGTCGCCCTCGGCGGAGTTGCGCTTCTTACCCTGCGCAAGGGTGCGCTCGGCTTTACGCACGGCGAGGCGCTTTGCATGTGCGCCGCCGTTTTGTACGCCACCGGCATCATCGTGACCGATCGCTTTTCCCACAAGGGTGATGCGCTGCTCATCGGCATCGTCGAGGTCGGAACTATCGGCGTTTTGGGACTTATCCTGTCGCTCATTTTCGAGCAGCCCAGGCTTCCCTCGGGCGGCACGGAGTGGGGCTGCATCCTCATGCTGGCGCTTGCATGCTCGGCGTTCGGCTTCACCTTTCAGCCCGTTGCGCAGTCGCATATGGACAGCCAGCGAGCGGGGCTCATGTGCGCACTCAATCCGGCGTTTGCCTCCGTCCTCGGCGTCCTCGTCCTGCACGAGTCGATAAATCTTGAAGGCGTCCTCGGCGCAGCGCTCATTCTATCAAGCTTGTTTATTCCACACTTTTTCTCCACACACCCCATAGCACACAGGCAGCATCATTAACGATGCTGCCTGTTTGATTTATGTAGGATTATTTCTCCTGACGGAGCTTGCGTATCTGAATTTTCTGCTGGCGCTCGGCGATGAACTCCGGCAGCACCTTTTTGCGGGTGGGGTACTCGATGCTCTCGCCGTTCGTGCGCTTTCTCAGGTGGATGGCATCGAACTTGCAGCGTGTCGTGCAGATGCCGCAGCCGAGGCACTTATTGGGGTCAACGACCGACGCACCGCAACCCAAGCAGCGGGCGGTTTCTTTCTTAAGCTGCTCCTCGGTGAAGGTTTGGCGGCTATCCTTAAAGCTTGCGACATCGACGGTGTGCGGCACTTGTCTCGGGGTGCTGTCGTAATCTGCCTTGATGCCGTCAAGGTCGAGGTTATCCTTGTCAAGTGAGCGGTATTCGAGCCTGTCTCTGCCGATGGTGAGGCTCTGCCCCTCCTGCACATAGCGGTGGAGCGATATAGCGCCCTGCTTGCCTGCGGCTATCGCATCGATGGCAAACCTCGGGCCTGTGTATATATCGCCGCCGACGAAAATGTCGGGCTGCTTTGTCTGATAGGTCATGCCGTCTGCCACGGCGTAGCCCTTGGCGTTTTTCTCGAGCGCACCGATATCGAGCGAGCCCCAATCGGCGGTCTGGCCGATGGCGGCGATGACGGCATTGCACTTTACCGTGCCCTTGTCGCACACAAGCTCGGTTACCTTGCCCTTTGCGCCCTTGAGCTCAATGGGCTTGTGCTCGAAGATAAACTTCACGCCCTCGGCCTTTGCCTCCTCGACCTCGGCGGGGTCGGCGGGCATATCCTTTTCTTTCCTGCGGTAGACGACCGTGGTGTCAGCGCCGAGGCGCACCGCCGTGCGGGCGACATCCATTGCGACATTGCCGCCGCCGATGACGACGACCTTTTTGCCGAGCTTGAGCTCCTGCCCGTCGTTGACGGCACGCAAAAAGTCAATGCCGCCGTAAACGCCCGAAAGCTCCTCGCCGGGGATACCGAGCTTTGCCGAGCGCTGTGCACCGATGCCGAGGTAGAACGCCTCAAAGCCTTCACGGCGCAGCTCGTCGATGGTGATATCCTTTCCGACCTCAACGCCGCACTTAAACTCAACGCCCAGCTCACGCAGGACATCTATCTCGGCGTCGATGACATTCCGTTCGAGCCTGAACGCCGGGATACCGTAGCGCAGCATACCGCCGGGCTCGGCGTTTTTGTCAAACACCGTGACCTTGTAGTCGTCGCAGGCAAGGTAGTAGGCGCAGCTCAAGCCCGCCGGACCTGCGCCGATGACGGCGATCTTCTTATCAAAATGGTGCAGCTTCTTGGGCACGAAGCGGGCGGCACGGTCAAGCTCCCTGTCGGCGATGAACTTCTTGACCTCGTCGATGGCGACGGCCTTGTCGATGCTGCCTCTTGTGCACTCGTCCTCGCAGCGGCGGTTGCAGATGCGTCCGCAGACGGCGGGGAAGGGGTTTTCTTTCTTTATAAGCTCGAGTGCATCCATGTACTTGCCCTGTGCTGCGAGCTTAATATAGCCCTGCACTGCGATGTGCGCCGGACATGCGGTCTTGCACGGTGCTGTGCCGGAGTCGGCGACATATTGCCTGTTCGTGCGGTGCTCGGGATTCCAGCGCTCTTTCGGCCAGTCGAGGTCGTCCGGCAGATCCATCTGCTTATACTCTACGGGCGTTTTCGTGCACAGCTTCTGACCCATCTGAATGGCGTTGTTTGCGCATTTGTCGGTGCACTGGCCGCAGGCAACGCACTTGTCCTTGTCGATCTCGGCGACATAGTTGCTCTGCGAAAACGCCGGAGTGTTGTAATACTGCGTAACGCCGAGGGCAAGGCAGCTTTCCGGCTGGCAGTTGCAGATGGCAAAGGTGTTGCCGCTCTCAAGCGTCGTTATCTGATGCACGCAGCCTATCTCCTCGACATGGCGCATCATCTCGTACGCTTCCTCTTTAGTGAGCTTTTTGCCTCTGCCGAGGCGGATGAACATGTCGGCGCAATGCCCCATGAACAGGCAGAAGCTCTCGTCCGGGTCGCCTGCGCCCTCGTTCATGAGCTTGCGCACACGGCGGCACTGGCAGGGCAGAGCGCACAGGTGGTCGGCGTTGAGCTCAATGTAGTGGCTGACCTTTTCGTTGTCTATCTGCTGCGCCTCGGCGGGGATGGCGGCCTCGACGGGGATGACCCGCATGATGCCCGCACCCATGGGCGTATTCATGGCATGCTCGGTCTGACTGTCGGTTGCGTGCTGCTCAAATGCGTAGGCTATCTCGGGATGGGCACGGCAAAACGGCTCGTTTAGAAGCAGAAACTCGAACACGCCCGGGGTGTACAGCGGCTGAAGATATATCTCCAGGCCTATCTTCGGTACAAGCACCTGCACCAAAAGCCCGATCTCCGTCAGCTCCTGAAGCATCGTGCGTGCCCTGTCCTTGGGGATGCCTGCCCGCCTTGCGATGCCGCCTAAGAAATTCGGCTTCATTGCGCCCCTGATCGCCATGAGCAGCGCTATCTGCTCGTCGGTGATCCATTTTTCGAACACCTTGTACTCGGCGCACTCGGGCGTTATCTTATAATGCCCGTCGCCTATCTTTTCGCATAGCTTTATAAGATTCTCTCTAACCTCCAAAATGATCCCTCCTTATTATATTTGACCGTCCGATGTATATACAAAATATATACATCTGTTACATAGACTATATAATAAATCGTATTAAATCGCAAGGGCAATTAGCAGAAAAATTAACAATTTGTCCGTTGAATCAGAATTTATACGGGGTTAAACTTAATAAGGAAAATAGAAAACAGAAGGTAGTACTATGGCAGTAAAACAGACCGCAGGCAGAGACCAACTCGGTGACTTTGCCCCTGAATTTGCACAGCTCAACGACGATGTGCTTTTCGGCGAGGTTTGAAGCCGGGAGGATAAGCTCTCATTGCGTGACCGCAGCCTGGTGACGGTGGTCGCACTCATGGCGCAGTACGACACCGTGTTCGTCGGTTTCCCCGTCTGGTGGTATCAGGCGCCCCGCATAATCGAGACCTTTTTGGAAAGCTACGATTTTGCCGGCAAGACCGTCATCCCCTTTGCCACCTCCGGCGGCAGCCCCCTCGGCAAGACCGAGAGCATCCTAAAGAAGCTCTGCCCGCCCGAGACCAAGTGGCTTCCCGGCAAACGCCTCAGCAGCAGAGAATCCGCCCCCTCGGTGCGCAAGTGGATATCCTCGCTTGGTCTGTAAATTTAAAATGAAAAAGAGGAAGCAGTCAAACACTGCTTCCTCTGATTTTTTTAAAGTAGTACACAAGTCCGGTTACGTCGGCCAAAAACCAGCCGATGGGGACAGACCACCAGATGCCCACAACGCCGACGGCGGGAATGGCCGACAGCAGGTACGCAAGCGCAACACGGGTGCCAAGCGACACGACCGTGAGCACCACGCTGAAGCCCGGCCTGCCCAGCGCACGGTACAGTCCGTACAGCAGAAACAGGCAGCCGATGCCGCAGTAAAATGCGCCCTCGATGCGCAGATAGCGCACGCCCTCGGCTATTATCGCCGTCTCGTTTTCGCCCACGAACACAGCCATGAGAGGGTCTGCAAAGGCAAATATCAGCGCCGACACTATGATGCAGAACACCATCGCCACGCACACGGCACTCTTGAGCCCCGAGCGGATGCGCTCGGTGTTTTTTGCGCCGTAGTTCTGCGCAATGAAGGTCGAAAATGCGTTGCCGAAGTCCTGCACGGGCATGTAGGCGAAGGCGTCTATCTTCACGGCGGCGGCAAAGGCCGCCATCGTCACCGTGCCGAAGCTGTTGACAAGCCCCTGCACCATGAGTATGCCGAGATTCATCACCGACTGCTGCACGCAGGTCAGAAGCGAGAACGAGCACACCTCGCCGATGCGCTTTTTCCGCAGACAGCGCACATTTACGACCGCCCGCAGCGGCTCGCATTTTACGAGCGCAAACGCCGCAATGCCCACGCCCGACAGGTACTGCGCAATAACGGTCGCCTCCGCTGCACCGGCAACGCCACGCCCGAGCGTGATGACGAACAAAAGGTCAAGCCCGATGTTCAGCACCGCCGAGCCCGCAAGAAAAATAAGCGGCACAACGGAGTTTCCCAACGCACGCAGGTACGACGCAAAATAGTTATATAAAAATGTGGCCGGTATGCCCCAAAAAATGACGAAAAGGTACGAGCGCATGTCGCCCCACGCCTCCGCCGGAACTCGCAGAAAGCTGCGCAGAGCGTCAAGGCAGACAAACGACACGGCGGTCAGAATTATCGATGCTGCCGCAATGAACACGAACGATGCGCACACGCTCTCCCGCAGCGCTGTCTCGTTACGCTGCCCGAAGCGCATGGAAAACAGCGCCCCGCTGCCCATGCACATGCCCAGAAGTATCGAGGTCAGGAATGTCATCAGGCTGAACGATGCGCCGACGGCAGCAAGGGCATTTTGCCCCAAAAAGCGGCCGACTATAAGCGTGTCGGCGATATTATAGCACTGCTGCAGGAGGTTACCGACTATCATCGGCAGCGCAAACAGCAGCATGGAGCTTGTGACCGGCCCTTTGGTCAGATCCCGATCCATTGGTCTCACCTCACAAAACGGCATCATTATATAAAAAATTCCCCACCAAATCAACAAGCAGTTTACACACGGCGAAAATGGTGCTATCTTTGTGAAAAAGGAAGGTGTCGTCATGAAAATTGCGCTTTGCCAGATGTCAAACTCGGGCAGTGTCTCCGAAAACCTCAAAAAGAGCATAAATGCCATCGAGCGGGCTGCCGCCGACGGTGCGCAGCTTATCCTGTTTCCCGAGGTGCAGCTGACGGAGTTTTTTCCGCAGTACCCGGGGCAGAATGTGACGCACTATAGGATAGAGCGCACCTCGCCAGTTATCAAAGCATTCTGCGATGCCGCACGGGATAATCACATTATGGCAGTGCCGAATGTGTACCTGTGCGAAAACGGCAAGCCTTTTGACGCCAGCCTTCTCATAGGCTCGGACGGGGATATAATCGGCGTGCAGAAAATGGTGCATATCGCACAGGCGGATAAGTTTTTCGAGCAGGATTACTACACCCCCGCAGACGACGGCTTCAAGGTGTTTGACACCGAGCTTGGCAGGATAGGCATCGTCGTGTGCTTTGACCGCCACTATCCCGAGAGCGTGCGCACCGAGGCACTCATGGGTGCGGATATCATCCTCATCCCCACCGTCAACACCAAGGCCGAGCCCTCGGAGATGTTCGAGTGGGAGCTCAAGGTGCAGGCGTTCCACAGCAGCGTGTTCATCGCCATGTGCAACCGTGTCGGCACGGAGGGCGACATGGACTTTTCCGGCGAATCCGTCGTCGTCGACCCGAACGGCGACACCGTCATCAAAGCCGACGACACCGAGCAGCTCGTCTACGCCGACCTCGACCTGCCGCAGGCCGCCGCAATCCGCCGCAATCGCCCGTACACCGCTTTGCGCCGCCCTGAGCTGTATAAGTAAACCAAAAGACGAGGGAACCTCCCTCGTCTTTTAAAATTTGATGATGTGCGGCTGAACACTTGCATCGTGGTTTGCAAGCAATGCCGCGCAGTCGGCACTCAAACTTTGAGTGCGTATCCACTCCGGCGAGCACTTCTGCGCCGCATACCTTACTTTTTCAGCTTCAAGCTTTACTGCCTGATGGAGTTTGAGACGGTGCGGTTCAATGAGCTGAAGCGGTATCTGAAGACCATTTCCGACAAGACTCTCAGCACGAATCTCAAGGAGCTGGAGGCAGATAAACTGATCGTCGGCGGGAGGCAGTATTTTATGGGATCAGAACGCGACCTTCATAAACAGGGCAACGCAGCACAGGATAACAGCCAGC
>CAKTQR010000020.1 GCA_934597175.1 uncultured Oscillospiraceae bacterium
GCGGGCTTGCCCCAGGGAGTTACAGGGCCGGGACGGCCGACGGGGGACTTGCCTTCACCACCGCCGTGGGGGTGGTCGCAGGGGTTCATGACGGAGCCGCGGACGGTAGGACGGATGCCCATGTGGCGTTTGCGGCCTGCCTTGCCGATGGAGATGTTGGAGTGGTCGATGTTGCCGACCTGGCCGATGACCGCGAAGCAGTCAAGGCGAACCTTGCGGTACTCGCCGGAGGGAAGACGAACGGTAGCCATACCGTTTTCCTTGGCCATGAGCTGTGCGGAAACGCCGGCGGAGCGAACGAGCTGAGCGCCCTTGCCGGGGTAGAGCTCGATGTTGTGGATAACGGTACCGACAGGGATGTTTGCCAGGGGCAGTGCGTTGCCCGGCTTAATGTCGGCATCGGGGCTGGATACGACCTTGTCCCCGGTCTTCAGTCCGACGGGGGCGAGGATGTAGCGCAGCTCGCCGTCCTCGTACTTGACCAGGGCGATGAATGCGCTGCGGTTGGGGTCGTACTCGAGGCGGAGGACTTCGGCCTCCATCTCGGTCTTGTTGCGCTTGAAGTCGATAACACGGTACTTCTGGCGGTTGCCGCCGCCCTTGTGGCGGACGGTGATACGGCCGTAGCTGTTGCGGCCGGACTTCTTCTTGAGGACCTCAGTCAGGCTCTTCTCGGGCTTTGCGTGCTTGTCAACACCGTCAAAGCCGGAAACAGTCATCTGTCTGCGGGCCGGAGTGGTAGGTCTGTAAGTTTTAATAGACATTCTTTGATCCTCCCCTTATGCCATGTTCTCGAACAGCTCAATGTTCTTGGAGTCTTCGCTGAGCTTTACGATGGCTTTCTTCCAAGAGGCGGTCTTGCCCATGGGGTACGAGCCGGTGCGCTTTGCCTTGCCGTTTACGTTGAGGGTGTTTACCTTGATGACGGTCACGTCGAAGATCTCCTCGATGGCCTTCTTTATCTCGATCTTGGTTGCATCCTTAGCGACTTCAAAAGCGTACTTTTTGATGTCCAGGTCTTCCATGGACTGCTCGGTGATGATGGGGCGAATGATGATATCATAAGCGGTTTTCATCAGGCGTACACCTCCTCGATCTTAGCAAGCGCGGCCTTGGAGACGACGAGCTTGCGGTTGTTGAGTATCATATAGGGGCTGAGAATGGTTGCGATGGTGGTGGAAACGCCTGCGATGTTGCGTGCAGACTTAACTACCTTCTCGTCAACGTTCTCGGTGACAACGAGGGTCTTGCCTTCTGCCTTGACTGCGTCGAGGAACTTCTTGAAGGTCTGAGTCTTGATCTCTTCGACCTTGATGTCGTCGATGACGATTATTGCATCGTCAGCAGCAAGTGCGCTCAGTGCGCTCTTGAGTGCGAGGCGCTTTACCTTCTTGTTGAGGGTGTAGCTGTAATCGCGGGGCTTCGGAGCAAAGGCTACGCCGCCGTGAGTCCACACGGGAGAACCCTTGTAGCCTGCGCGGGCGCGGCCGGTGCCCTTCTGGCGCCAGGGCTTTGCGGTCGTGTAGCTGACCTCGCCCTTGGTGAGTGCGCTCTGGGTGCCCTGACGGCAATTTGCGAGGTGATTCTTAACGCTGTCGTGAAGGACAGACTTGTTCGGCTCGATGCCGAAGATGGCTGCGGAGAGTTCGATCTCGCCGACCTTCTCACCTGCCATGTTGTAAACGTTAGTAATAGGCATTTAAGATACTCTCCTTTCCTTACTTGTTGCGCGCGGAAGCCTTCTGCGGGTTGACACGAGCAGATGCCTTCTGCGGGTTGAGGCTGATGCCTGCGCCCTCGCCCTTCTTGACGGGTGCGGCCTTTGCGGTGCTCTTGATGTAGACCAGTCCGCCCTTGGGACCGGGGATAGCGCCGCGGATAACGATCATGTTAAGCTCGGAGTCGACCTTGACAACGTCCAGATTCTGAACGGTGACCTGATCTACGCCCATGTGGCCTGCGCCGATCTTGCCCTTGAAGATACGGCTGGGGTCGGTGCCGGAGCCCATGGAGCCTGCGTGACGGTGAACAGGACCGCCGCCGTGGCTGGTGGGGGTGCGCTGTGCGCCGTGGCGCTTGATAACGCCGGCGTAGCCGTGACCCTTGCTGGTGCCGGTGACATCGACCTTGTCGCCTTCTGCGAAGGTGTCAGCCTTGATGACATCGCCGACATTGAGCTCTGCTGCGTTTTCGAGCTTGAACTCTTTCAGGTGCTTTACCAAGCCTACGCCTGCCTTCTTCAGGTGGCCTGCTTCGGGCTTGGAGATGTGCTTTTCGGTCACTTCCTCGTAACCGAGCTGGACTGCGCTGTAGCCTTCCTTTTCCTCGGTCATCTTAGCGGTCACGACACACGGACCTGCCTCGATAACGGTTACAGGAATGACCTTGCCCATTTCGTCGAAGATCTGCGTCATGCCGACCTTCTTGCCGATAATGGCTTTCTTCATTATTTTTTCCTCCTTCGGTTATTGGTTGCCTCGCTTAGGTCGTGCCCAGAGGCTGGCAACTTAACCCGTCCGCATTCGCAAGCTGCGGACAATGGGTCATTGATAAAATTGGGTGGGTTAATGGGGATGCTGTGCCTTAGAGCTTGATCTCGATCTCGACACCGGCGGGAAGCTCGAGGGACATAAGGGCTTCAACGGTCTTCTGGGTGGGAGCCATTACATCGATCAAGCGCTTGTGAGTGCGGCGCTCGAACTGCTCACGGCTGTCCTTATACTTATGAACAGCACGCAGGATGGTGACGACCTCGGTCTTGGTAGGCAGAGGGATAGGGCCGGAGACCTTTGCATCGGTGCGCTTGGCTGCTTCGACGATAGTCTCTGCTGCCTTGTCGATCAGCTGATGATCATAGGCCTTGAGGCGGATGCGGATCATGTTCTTGTTGCTTGCCATGTTGTTTCTCCTTTTTCGTACGAATTTTTTCGACAGCATTGGGAACTGTCTTTAAAGTCCCGTACGGATGAAGCATAATTTTGCACACTCAACCGTGCGTATCAGACCCTGTCCGAAAAACAAACCGGCCTTTTTGAGCCGGTCTGGTACCGTACAGACGATATACGCCATGTGCAGCACGCTTCAGCCGCCCGATTATGTGTCTTTCGACACCGGACATACTCCACGGAAGTTACCTCGGAAACGAGCAATCTCCCGCTTCATCGCATAATACGCCCGTCAGCAACGCACAGGCGCTCTAATAGAGTACCAAAAAACACCCTTGGTGTCAAGAGTGTTTTTTGTGTTTTTCGTAGAAATTTTCAATTAATTTTTGTGCAATATACATTATTATATATTGCGCACCTCATCTGCGACCTCATCTGCAAGCGAGAGAAGCTCCGGGGCACGCTCGGAAAGGCGTTTTCCCGCCTCCGTCAGGCCGAAAACACGGTTGGTGCGGTCTATAAGGCTCACGCCGAGCTCGGCTTCGAGCGAGGAAACGGCACGGCTCACCGTCGAGTGACTGACGAACAGATTATGCCCGGCTGCGGTGAAGCTTTTCGTGCGGGCGACCTCTAAAAACGCCCGCAGCTGTTCAAGTTCCATCTTAATAATTAAATGTATGCGGCATGAGCTCACGCAGGCGGTAGCTCACATAGCGTCCGTCGGCCCGGGATGCGAGCACCTCGATGTCGCCGTGCGGGTCAAACTCGGAAAGGAACTGGCGGCACGAGCCGCAGGGCATGCAGTAGCCCTGGCTCTCGGCATAAATTGCGATGCGCACAAATTCACGGCAGCCCTCGCTGACCGCCTTGACGCAGGCGGTGCGTTCGGCGCAGATGGTGTCGCCCAAAGCGGCATTTTCGACATTGCAGCCGGTGAACACCTTTCCGCCCTTACATTCCAGCGCAGCGCCCACCGCAAATTTCGAATAGGGCACATATGCTTTTTTCGATGCGTCTCTCGCCTTAGCCAGCAGTTCCTTGTCAGTCATGCCAATTCTCCGTTCCGCCGCAAATTGCGGTCACTTATTTGTATCGTCTGTCTTTTTGGCGACCTCGCCGAAGGTCACCTTCCAGTTCTGCACATTCAGCAGCGGGTTATTTTCGCATGCCTTGATGCCCTCGATGACACCGCGGTGGGTTATCATCTGGTGCTTTTCAAAGCACAGCGGGACGATGTAGCCCTTATTGATGATCTGTGCGCACATGTTGGCGCAGGCATCCTTTCTGCCGTCTTCCTTTGCGCCGAGATAGCTGCCTACAAGCTCCATGAGCATCTCATCGTTGACCTTGCCGTAGTTGAGCTTGCCGTCGGGCTTAAAGAGCACGGACAGGTCAAAGTCGGGATTGAGCCTCACCTCGGCGTAGTACAGGTCAAACTCGCCCTGCTCAAGCGCCGTGGTATACTCGGACCATGCAAGCTCTCGCACCGTGACCTTCAGGCCGAGAGATGCCATGTCCTCGGCAAATTTATGCGCAACATTGGTCTTGATGCTGCTTGCGCTGCACACGACAAAGTCAAGGTCAAGCTCCCTGACTTCTTCGCCGACCTTCATCTCCAGCATGCCGTCCTCGTCGTAGTCCTTAAGACCCATGTTGCCGAGGATCTCCTGCACTTGCTTGAGGTTATAGTTAAACTGCTTTGCGTAGCTTTCGCTGTAAAACGAGCAGGCGGGGCTCACCGGCAGCATCGTTTCGAGCGCAAAGCCGTTAAACTGGTCGACCAGACTGTCACGGTCAAAGGCGTAGTTCATTGCAAAGCGCAGCCCGTCGTAGCTCATCTCGCCCGACTCGGTGTTCATGCCGATGTAGTGGAAATTTGTCGTATTGAAGCCACGGATCTCATTCGAGCTGCCGTAGCCGAGATTTGTCGGTGCGCTGGGGTCGTTCATGACAATGTCGAGAAGCGAATCCTCAAATGCCGATATCGTCGAGTCGACGGTGGTGTACTCCTTGAGGTATATCACATCCAGCGGAAGCGTCGCCGCATTGGGGTACTTGTCAAACTTCAGAAGCGACTGGTGATCGTCGGCGTACTTGTACGGGCCTGTGCCGTCGGGGTAGTCGTTTTTATAGCTGCCGTTTTTTATGACGGGTATCGCCATGAGATTGGGCAAAAGATAATTTGCCTTGCTGGTCGTTACCGAAAATGTCTTTTCGTCGTTTGCACCGCAGCCGATAACGCAGTTGAGCCGCTTTGCAAAGCGCTCGGAATTCATGGCGACATTCAGGGAATACGCCACATCCTTTGCCGTCATCTGCTCGCCGTTATGGAAGCGGCGGGAGGTATCGACGGTGAACACCCAGTGCACGCCGTCCTCGGTCTTCCACTCGGTTATGACATTCGGCCGCGCCTCGTAATTGTTGTCCACCTCTATCATATTCTCGTACACGAGGTTGCATACGAGCTGATTGTTGGTGTTGGTGGCTATCATGGGATTCATGCTGTATCTGCTGCTGTAGTTGAGCGTGAACACATCGTCGGCGGCAACGGATTTGTTGATATCCTTGCCGGCGGTCGTACCCTTGACATAGTCGTCCTCGGCGGCATTGCCGCAGGCGCAGACCGACAGCACCATGACGGCCGCAAACAGCAGTGCCGTTAATTTCTTTGCCTTTGTTGCCATAGATTATCCTTTCAATCGAGCATTATGGCGGCCGCCATGCTGCCCCGAACGCCGTTTGTGCCACGGTGCGACCAATATTTATCCTGACTGCACATCGTGCACTCGGAGGACACATCGATATTCTCGGGCTTCAGCCCCAATTGCAACAGCCTGCGCTCATTTGCTCTACGCAGGTCGACATGGGTCTTGCCGTTGGGCTTTTTCTCGAAAAGCCCAACGGTCTCGCCGCTAAGATACCTCGTCACCGCATCGGGCACATCGTCGTCGCACTCAAAGCAGCACCTGCCTATCGATGCGCCGATGGCGGCATGGATATCCTCCGCCCTTGCGCCGAGCTTTATCATATTATCCACCGCAACGCTGAGGATATCCGCCACCGAGCTTTTCCAGCCGCAGTGGACAGCGCCGATGACAGCGGCGTTTTTATCGTGCAGAAGCACCGGGACGCAGTCGGCGATGTAGATCATCAGCGGCAGATTCTTTTGAGCCGTCACGAGCCCGTCGGCGGTGTACGGTGTCTGCGTGCCGAGGGCGTGGCGGTCCTTGTCGGCTGCGATAATGACGGTCTTTTCGTGCACCTGCTTTGTGACGACAAAATCGTTTTCCGTGCAGCCGAAAATTTCACCGGCAAGGCGATAGTTTTCCCTTACGCACTCGGGGTCGTCGCCACGGTTTTCGCCGAAGTTCCACGACGCCCACACGCCTCCGCTCACGCCGCCGAGGCGTGTCGTGAACATATGGCGGGCGGAAATTTTATCACTTACCATGTAGATGCAGTTTTTATGCTGTTGCTGTGTAAACATTATTAATTCCTACTTATTTTTCATTGCTGCCGCAGCACTCTTTGTACTTCAAACGGCGAGAACCGTCAGGCTTCATTCTGCCGCAGGGGCAGGGATCGTTGCGGCCGGGCTTGGGAGCTTTCTTGATGGGCTTTTTCTTGACCGGCTCGCCGCCGACATTGGCAGCCTGATTTTTGGACACTGCCTTACGCTCAAGCGCCTGCTCCTTGCGGACACGGATGGTGTAAAGCCTGCGGACGGTCTCCTCACGGATGCCGTTTATCATGGCCTCGAACATGTCAAAGCCCTCCTGCTTGTATGCGTCGATGGGCTTTACATTGCCGTAGCCACGCAGGCCGATGCCACGCTTGAGCTCAGCCATTGCGTCGATGTGATCCATCCAATACTCGTCGACGACACGCAGCATGACGACACGCTCTATCTCACGCATGATGGGCACGCCGTTCGGGTCAAGACCGAACTCTGCCTCCCTTTCGGCGTAGACACG
The DNA here is from genome assembly GCA_934597175.1 of uncultured Oscillospiraceae bacterium. Lineage (GTDB taxonomy): Bacteria > Bacillota > Clostridia > Oscillospirales > Oscillospiraceae > F23-B02. Next base: position 6,860 of record CAKTQR010000020.1, read on the forward strand.
GCGGGCGGCCTCGCTCACGGCGTCGATTATCTTATCGGCCTTGGCCTTGCCGCCGAGAGACTCCATGGTTATCTCGCCGCGCTTGAGGAAGTACTTTTCAAACGGGGCGACGACCTCGTTGAGGTGCTCCTGATTTTCGGCAGAGCCGCCTGCAAGAGCGTCGTTCACGGTCGAGGCGATAAACTCGGATATCATCTTATCGATGCTTTCACGGATATCCTCGCCGTCGAGCACCTTGCGGCGCTCATCATATATTATATTACGCTGAGTGTTCATGACATCGTCGTACTCCAGCACCGACTTACGGGTCTGGAAGTTGCGGCTCTCAACGGTTTTCTGCGCCTGCTCGATGGCGTTGGACAGCATCTTGTGGTCAAGCGGAGTGTCCTCGTCGACGCCGAGGGTCTCCATCATGTTCATCATTCGCTCCGAGCCGAAAAGACGCATGACATCGTCGGTCATGGCAATGAAGAAGCGGCTCTCGCCGGGGTCGCCCTGACGGCCGGAACGGCCACGCAGCTGATTGTCGATACGGCGGGACTCGTGACGCTCCGTGCCGCATATAAACAGGCCGCCGGCTGCTCTGACCTTCTCGGCCTCCTCATTGCAGACCACCTTGTGAGCATCCATGCGCTCACGGAACATTGCTCTTGCCTTGAGTATCTCCTCATCGCTTGTCTCGGCATAACCCGTTGCCTCGGCGATGACCTCGTCGGTGAAGCCCGCCTTGCGCAGGTCGTTCTTTGCAAGATACTCTGCATTACCGCCGAGCATGATATCCGTACCACGGCCCGCCATGTTCGTTGCGATAGTGACAGCGCCGAACTTACCGGCCTGAGCGACTATCTCCGCTTCCTTCTCGTGGTGCTTGGCGTTGAGGACATTGTGCTTTATGCCACGCTTTTTAAGAAGGCTCGACAGGTACTCGCTCTTTTCGATGGAGATAGTGCCGACCAGAACGGGCTGACCCTTTTCGTGGCACTCGATTATCTGCTCGATGATCGCCTTGTTCTTGCCGACATCGTTTTTGAACACAACATCGGGATGGTCGATCCTCGCAACGGGCTTGTTAGTGGGTATCTCGACGATATCCAGCTGATAGATAGCCGCAAACTCCTCTGCCTCGGTGACGGCAGTACCGGTCATACCGGAGAGCTTTTCGTAAAGCCTGAAGTAGTTCTGGAATGTGATGGTCGCAAGGGTCTTGTTCTCACGCTGAACATCGACATGCTCCTTGGCCTCGATAGCCTGATGCAGACCCTCGCTGTAGCGGCGGCCGAGCATGATACGGCCGGTGAACTCGTCGACGATGAGTATCTCGCCGTCCTTGACGACATAGTCGATGTCACGCTTCATGATGCCGTGGGCACGCAGCGCCTGATTTATATGGTGCGTGAGGGTGGAGTTTTCGATATCGGCGTAATTTTCGAGATTAAACGCCCGCTCGGCCTTCTCAATGCCCCTTGCGGTGAGCGTCGCAGTCTTTGCCTTCTCGTCGACGATGTAGTCTGCGTCGATGTTCTCGTCCTCTTCCTCCTTGGAGTCGGTGCTGGCATAGACCTTGACCTTGAGCCTCGAAACGAAGTCGTCAGCCTGACGGTAGAGATCGGTGCTCTCGTCACCCTGACCGGAAATGATAAGCGGCGTTCTGGCCTCATCGATAAGTATGGAGTCGACCTCGTCGACGATGGCGAACACATGGCCTCGCTGCACCATGTTTTCCTTATAAATCGCCATATTGTCACGCAGATAGTCAAAGCCCATCTCGTTGTTCGTGCCGTAGGTGATGTCGGCTCTGTACGCCGCCTGACGCTCGTCGTTATTGAGCCCGTGAACGATAAGTCCGACGGAAAGGCCCATGAAGCGGTGCACCTTGCCCATCCACTCGCTGTCACGGCGGGCAAGATAGTCGTTGACGGTGACGATGTGAACGCCCTCGCCGGTCAGGGCATTGAGGTATGCGGGCAGGACGGCGACAAGGGTCTTGCCTTCACCGGTCTTCATCTCGGCGATGCGTCCCTGATGCAGGACGATGCCGCCGATAAGCTGCACTCTGAACGGCTTCATTCCGAGGACACGCCACGCAGCCTCTCGCACTGCGGCAAACGCCTCGGGAAGCAGAGCATCGAGATCCTCGCCGCCCTGATAGCGCTGCTTGAACTCCTCCGTCTTTGCCCGAAGCTCCTCATCGCTCAGTGCCTGAAACTGCGGCTCGAGCGCCTCGATCTTGTCGACTATCGGGTATATTCTTTTAAGCTCACGGTCGGTGTGACTGCCAAATAATTTACCTAAAAAGCTCATTGTTATTGCCTTTCGTTGTTCAAATAGTTATACAGTCTGCATTATAGCATATAAATGTGAATAAAAAAAGAGAAATAAGCGTCAAGTATGCAACAAATTCCGCATTTTGCAAATGTGTCATCACATTTTGGGCAAATTGAACTATTTTATTTGACTTTTCATGCGGTGCATTGTATAATTTTGTTATAACATAAAAGGAGTTGGTTTTTGATGAATTGTCCGTATTGTCAACAGGAAATGGCCGCAGGCTATCTCCAAAGCTCGAGGATGCTCGTGTGGGACAGGAAGCTGCTCTCCGGCGCAATAAGCCTCGCATACGGCAGTGACGGGATGATCCTCACCGAACGCCTTCACCTTTCCAAAGCTTTTGCGATAAGCTCTCACTACTGCAAAAGCTGCAATGTTCTGATATCAAAGCTTGACGACAAGGAATGAGCCCACAGGCTCATTCTTCTTTATTTTTAGCGGCAATTTAATTGACAGCGGGCATGGCGGCGGTATATAATTTTGGTTTGTAATTACGGAGATAAAGAGGATAAAGAACATGAATAAGATAGGATTTGACAACGCCAAATATGTGCAGCTGCAGTCGCAGAATATCCGTGACAGGATATCGCAGTTCGGCGGCAAGCTGTACCTCGAATTCGGCGGCAAGCTGTTTGACGACTACCACGCCTCCCGTGTGCTGCCCGGCTTCCAGCCCGACAGCAAGGTGAGGATGCTGCTCAAGATGAAGGACGAGGCGGAGATAGTCATCGCCATCTCGGCCGATGATATCGAGCGCAACAAGCGCCGCGGTGACCTGGGCATCACCTACGATGAGGACACCCTGCGCCTTATTGACGCCTTCCGAGGCATCGGCCTTTATGTCGGCAGCGTCGTCATCACCCACTACCGCAGCCAGCCGGCGGCGGAGCTTTTCCAGAAGCGGCTCGAAACGCTCGGCGTGCGTGTGTACCGCCACTACATAATTCCCGATTACCCCTCGAATGTCGAGCTTATCGTGTCGGAAAACGGCTTCGGAAAGAACGACTATATCGAGACCGAGCGCAGCCTCGTCGTCGTCACCGCACCCGGCCCGGGCAGCGGCAAGATGGCCACCTGCTTAAGCCAGCTTTACCATGAGCACCGCCGTGGCGTGAACGCAGGCTATGCAAAGTTTGAGACCTTCCCCATTTGGAATGTTCCGCTCAAGCACCCGATAAACCTCGCCTACGAGGCCGCCACTGCCGACCTTGACGATATTAACATGATAGACCCGTTCCATCTGGAGGCCTACGGCGAGACGACCGTCAACTACAACCGTGATGTTGAGATATTCCCCGTGCTAAACGCCATTCTGACCCGCATCTACGGCGAGAGCGCATACAAGAGCCCCACCGACATGGGCGTCAACATGGCAGGCTACTGCATCACCGACGATGAGGCTTGCCGTGAAGCGTCAAAGCAGGAGATAATCCGCCGCTACTACGCCGCTGCGTGCTCGCTGCGTCAGGGTCTCGGCACGCCCGAGGAGGTGCGCAAGATCGAGCTTATCATGAACTCGATAGGGCTTTCCTCCGACGACCGCCCCGTTGTTGCAAAGGCGCTTGAAAAGGCCGAGATGACCGGCGGCCCGGCAGTCGCGATCGAGCTTCCCGACGGCAAGATAATCACCGGCAAGACCAGCTCGCTGCTCGGCGCAAGCTCGGCGTGTCTCATGAATGCGCTCAAGTATCTTGCGGGCATCGACAAGAAGCTGCTGCTCATCGCCCCGGGCATTATCGAGCCGATACAGCACCTCAAGGTCGAGCATCTGGGCAATCATAACCCCCGTCTGCACACGGACGAACTGCTCATTGCGTTGTCCATTTGCGCCGTGACAAATCCGCTCGTTGAGCTTGCCATCGACCAGCTCGGCAAGCTGCGTGGCTGTGAAGCGCACTCGACCGTCATTCTGTCGAGAGTGGACGAAAACCTCTTCTCCAAGCTCGGCGTGAACATCACCTACGAGCCCCGCTATCAGGCCAAAAAGCTTTATCACGCAAAATAATAAATAGGGCTTCCTAAGTTGGAAGCCCTATTTTTTATATGAGTCAGGATCTACTGATCTCAGAATTTGATATGCTGTTTCGGTATCAAGATTTGATGCTGTCAGGACAACGGAAACATTGCCATACCAAACACCAAGCATGATCATACTGTCAACCGAGCTGCCCTTCTTGGATACACTATCCTCTTTCAGCTCGGACGCATCTATCATCGGGCCTGCCCAACCGTTTTTCCCATACTCCGAGGTCCATGTGACCGTGATCGCATACCATTTCGCCGCATCGTCACTATCGGAATATTCTATTGTAAGCTCCTTTGTTCCCGTTTTCTTTGCGGTTTCGGGATCAATATAATATAGTATCTCTACTCGCTCTGCCTTCATATTTTTCGGAACATAAGAGGGCACATACCTTCCGAGCTCCGGGTCGTTCACGCAATCCTCTGTCGTCTTTTCTACGGAACGGGGCTCTACCGGTACAGCTCCTGTATGGTTTTCCAACACCTCAAGCAGCTTATCGTAGCTTTCACTCCGCAGCTGTACGAAAGCGCCCCACAGTCCCTGATAAAGAACATATCCGTCCTTCCACAGCAGAAGACGCACTGTTGTGCCGTCCCGCATTTTGAAATACAGATGATATGATTCCGTCTCATTAAAGATATTTTCCGTCTCGTCGTAGGGGCTTGCATCCCCGGGAATAAACTCGGCAGTATTCAATTCATCAACAAAATCACGGATAAGGTCATCGGCATCATTCAGCTGATACAGCTCGTGCCTGCTGTTGCACCACGAATCATAGCTTTCGTACTGTACGGATGCATAATTTCCGGCAAGGTGAAGTCTGTCCGTATAAAGCTCCGAGCCGCACTTCAATGTGAGTCCCGAATCACGCACAAAGAGAGAAATTGAGCCGTTCTCATGCTTCATGCAGAGCATGAAGGACGGGTCGTAGCCCTTTACCTCGTAGAAATCGCCTTTCGCACTGCCCGCAAGCTCCACATATCCGTCCTGCGGCGTCCACTCATCGATAAGCCCCGTCGCAGTTCCGAGCCGTTTTTCGATGATGTCAACATCATCATATATCCGGTCGTAATGAACATAGCAATTTCCGTGATAGATGAAAAATCCGATCATATCCGCAGACTGTTCCGCCGAAAGAGAGACCTCACGCTTTGGAATGGTTACCCCGTCCGCATGGTCGGAAAAGCTTCGCCAAGCAAACACGCCTGCAACGATCAGGCAGATACAGGCTGCAGCAGCGATCGGCCGTTCCCACCTTCGCTTCGGCTTGGAATTTGTGCGAATTTTGTCGGTCTCCTCGATAATTTCGTCGCTGAGCATATTCAAAGCGTCGCTTAAGTGTTCTTTCTTCACAGCTCAAAGCCCTCCTTTTCCAGATAATTTCTAAGTCCCTGCCTTGCTCGGTAGAGCACGCTCTTGACCTTCGGCACGCTCACGCCGCAGTAGCTTGCCACTTCTTTGATGGGATCGGCAAAGTAGTATCTGCCGACAAACATGTTTCGTGCTTCTGCCGGAAGCGTGCGGAGATAGGTATTGATCGCTTCCGCAAGCAGCTTCAGATCAAGGCTCTCCTCCGTGGCTTCTTCGCCGGAAACGCAATCCTCAAGCTCGGAAAGAGCGACCGCATACCCGGAGGGCTTCCGCTTTTCCCTGTTGCGTGTGCGGAACGCATCAATGGACAGCTGTCGTGTAATCTTTCCCAAATAGGCAGAAAGAACATTCGGCTTGTGCGGCGGCATAGAGTTCCACGCCTTTAGGTATGTGTCGTTGACGGCTTCCCTGCTGTCCTCCCGGTCGGCAAGGATGTTATAGGCGATCTTTGAAAGATACCGCCCGTATTTTCGCTCCGTTTCGCTGATAGCGCTCTCGTCCCTCTGCCAGTACAGGGCAACGATCATATCGTCCTGCATAGCCAAGCCTCCTTTCCCGTATGCTCTCGGATGCCTTCATAATATATCCCGACAAAAATCGGGTTTGGTTTCACATTTTTCAAAATTCCCTCAAAATTATAGCAGAATTTTGTATTCACATCTACCTACACTGCTGAAAAAAGCCCACAGAGCAAAAACTCTGTGGGCTTGATTATTGCTTTTCGGCCGGAGCGTGATCTGTGTATCCGCTCACGGGGTCGGACGGAGGATTACTCCTTAACGGTCGCTGCGTCTGCTGCGAGCTTTGCGACCATTTCCTTGAGTGCTGCGTTCTCGGCTTCGAGCTCGGTGAGCTTCTCGGCCTCGGCTGCGGGTGCTGCCTCGGCGGGAGCTGCTTCGACAGGTGCTGCCTCTGCGACTGCGGCGGCTGCTGCGCCGGCTGCTGCTGCCTGATTTGCCTGTGCAACGGTCTCGGCCTCAGCCTTCTTGGCTGCATTGCGGGCGATGCCTGCAACGATGGTGAAGATGATGGCGATAACGGCCAGAACGATCAGAGCGTAGAGCTGGAGATCGCCGGAGTAGGTGTACTCCTTGACGCCGTCAACGACCTCACGGGTCTGGTACACAAAGTCGGTGTAGCCGACGACGATGCCGACGATGTTAGCCGCAACTGCGAGGACTGCGGTGATGATGCCGCCGACAAAGCCGGTCTTCTTGCTGCCGGTGACAGCACCGACAATGGCAACGATGCCGGAGACGATGCCGATGATGGATGCAAGAGCCATCATGATGTTCATTGCGATGCGGGGGTACAGCTCGCTCTTGATGTCGGCTTCCTGGAGCTGGAGGTAGTGCTCTGCCTCGTCGCAAAGCTTTGCACAGTTTGCAAGATCGACAAACTGGCAGCCGCGCTGGACCTTGACCTCGCCGTTGTCGTCAAGTACCCAAATGCTGAAGTCGTCACCGAGCAGCTCCTTCAGGCCGGGAACGGTCTGCTTGCCGCTGCGGGTGGTGCAGGGGACCATCTCGTCGAGAAGCTGCTGCATACCTGCTGCAAGAGCTTCCTGGCCGCCCTCGTAAACGGAGAGCTTTGCGTCGCCTGCTGCGAGCTCGTTCTGGCCTGCCTTGAGCTTCTTCTCGCCTGCCTTGAGCTGCTTTTCTGCGTCAGCGAGCTTCTTCTCGCCTGCTGCGATCTGCTTCTCGGCCTCAGCGAGCTTCTTCTCGCCGGCTGCGATGGTCTTCTCTGCCTCGGCGAGCTTTGCAACGCCGTCTTCGTATTCCTTGAGCTGAGCCTTGCCGTCAGCTACCATCTTGTTCATGAATGCGGGGAAATCGGTAACATCATCGGGAATGGTGATGCCGAGCTTGGCTGCGATGGGACGAACGGTCTTTACAAACCATGCCTGAGCACTGTCAAAGCCGGGCAGCTTTGCGATGGTGCCGTCACGGAACTGGACATACTGGTTGAGGTAGGGCATGAGGGGCTCGATCTTTGCAAGCTTTTCCTTGCCTTCGTTGTAAGCCTGAGTATTGTCGGCGATCTTCTGCTTGCCGGCCTCGTACTCCTTCTTGCCTGCTTCGAGGGTCTTTACGCCTGCTGCGTACTGCTTCTTGGCGTCCTCGAGGGTCTTCTTGCCTGCGTAGTACTCTTTGTAGCCCGCATTGAGGGTGCTCTTACCGGACGACAGCTCGATGAGACCTGCCTCATATGTACCGACACCGTTGAGGTAGACATCCTCATTTTCCTGGAGCTGCTTGATGCCGTCAAGGGCGGTGGCTATGCCCTTTCGTGCATGGTCGGCATCCTCCTGCTTGTACTCCTGAATGTTCAGGGCGTCCTTCATGCCTGCAACGCATGCAAACAGGCCGAAGAGGCATGCCAGCACCAGGCAGATGCTGCAAACCATAAGTAATGCTCTTTTCATATTGTTCCTCCCTTATATTTTATTGTGTATAAAAAGATTACTTAATAACAAAGTTCGTTCGATATTTGACAGTGTAGGTGTATTGTAACACATGGTTACAAAATAGTAAAGAAAAAATGACAAACTTTTTAAACTTTTCTTTGCAGTTTGCCATCGTTCATTACGACACACTATATTAAGATGTACAGCTTCTGTTAACATATTATACATAAAAGGCGGGGCTAATTGTGAACATACTGTGAACAATTAGCCCCAACCGTTAAAAAATTGACTTTTTATTTTCGGCTTCAGCCGAGGAAGGCGAATTTGCGTGCCGACTTGCTTATTATGACCCCGTAAAGCGCCCTTGCGGCGACGAGCATGACCACTGCAAACACCATGAGCGTCGTTTCAACGGACATGTCATGCGTGAGCATGAGGTATCCGCCGATGCCGACGGTAAAGACGATGACCATGTCGATAACCATGGATATGATTATCGAGCCGCTGTTTTTTATCGCCTGCGTTTCGCTCGTCCAGTTTAAAAGCGGGTGGTTTACATTGGCGATAAGCCCGATCTCCGCCATGACGACGATTATGGCGACGGAGAGTATCAGTGCCGGCACGGCAACGGCGGCCGATGTGCCGAACACGACTATCAGTGCGGCCATGAAGAACACGACCGGCGGCAGGAACATTATAAGGCTGAGCTTGAGCTTTGAGAGCAGTACCTGAGCCGGGTCGACGGGCATGGACTGGATGACCCAGATGCTCTTGCCCTCGAGCGAGACCGAGGAGCTTGTGGGCACGACCAGCCCTGCCATCATTGCGGCAGCGACCGTGCCGAGGCACACGGCAAGGTCGGTGGGTATCATCACCATGTTCATAAGCTGACGCAGCCTGTCGCCGTAGATCAGCACGGCGACGGCGGCAACGACGATCATGACGACGCCCAGACCGTTATTGACGATGCAGGTGGAGCTTGAGAAGAAGCGGGCAGCCTCCTTGCCGAGCAGCGCCGAGCTGCGGGAGGACACCTTTTGCTCCTTGGCTTCGTACTTTATCTTTGCCGTGCCCCTCCTTGTAGTAGCGGTTTTAATAAATGTACGGGCAAGGATGAGATACACCACGGCAAACGGCACGATCATCACGAGCATGCCCGGCGCAAACGAGCCGAACTCGCCCGCTGCGCCTGCGCCTATCCAGTAAAGCGGTGCGATGCCGCTTACGGAGGCGGCTATCTGTGTGTTGTTTGCGATGAGGTCGGCGATTATTTTATTGAGCTGGCTGTACACATAGAAGTACGCAGCGAGGAACACGAAGGATATGAGCGTCTCGACGAGCGCCTTTTTGCGCATCCTCGACGACACGAGCGACAGCAGCCAGCCGAACAGCGCCGACAGCGACAGCGAGAACATGCACAGCCCCAAAAATTCCGCCAGCACGCAGATAAACGAGCCGAGCCCGAACGGCACGAGCTGATACCATCTGTAAAGCGCCGGGGCGATGATCAGAACGCCGAACAGGAAGTTCATCGCAAAAAGCAGCACCATGCGGCTTGCGAGGATCACGGATGGCGGGATGGGCATTGACAGCAGCAGATCGTTGTCCTTTGCCTCGTAAAGCCTGTTTTTCGCCGCAAAGACGCTGAAAATGAACATCACGGCGAAGGCCACGATGAACACATACACAAAGTACAGCCAGCCGCAGCCTGCGTTGTACAGCGGCGCTGCGAGCAGGGCGAATATCTGCCCGAACAGCCAGCAGAACACGCCGAGGGCATAGAGCATCAAAAGGCCGTAGACTATCACCTTGCCCTTGCCGCCCTTTTTGCCGCTGCGCTTGCCCGAGCCCGTGAGCCAGCTTGCCAGAGCCGAGAAATTGACCTTTAAAAGAGCTTTAAGCATGTTCGCCCTCCAATTCGAGGAACACGGCTTCGAGGGAAGCGTCGCCCTTGACGGAGTCCATGTCGCCGCTGGTGACGAGTCTGCCGTTTTTTATGATGGCGACCTTGTCGCAGAGCTTTTCGGCGACCTCGAGCACATGGGTCGAGAAGAAGATGGCACCGCCGTTATCGCAATGCTCACGCATCATGGTCTTGAGCGTGTGAGCCGCCACCGGGTCAAGGCCGACGAAGGGCTCATCCATTATAATGAGCTTCGGGTCGTGCAGCCACGCCGAAATGATGGCGAGCTTCTGCTTCATGCCGTGGGAGTAGGCGCTCACGGGCTGGGCAAGATCCTCGGTCAGTCCGAAGGCATCGGCGTATTTTGCGATGCGCTCGGTGCGCTCGGCTTTGCCCACGCCGTAGATATCGGCGACGAAGTTTAAATACTTTATGCCGGAAAGGTACTCATACAGCTCGGGGTTATCGGGGATATACGCCATCTGCTTTTTGCACTCGATGGGGGCATCCTTAATGGACACGCCGTTTACGAAAATGTCGCCCTGCTCGAATTGCAGGATGCCGCAGCAGGCCTTTATGGTCGTTGTTTTGCCTGCGCCGTTGTGGCCGATAAAGGCGTAGATATCGCCTGCGTTTACCTCTAAACTGAGGTCGTCGACGGCGGGCTTGCTGTCATACACCTTGCTGAAATGTTGAATTTTAAGCATCTATTGCTCCTCCTCTTCACACGGGGATGAAATTACGGTCAATCTACGCTGCTTTCTGCCCTCGGCGGGTGCATTGCCGATGTTTTTGACCAGAAGCTCGGACAGGGAATTATAAAGCTCGGCGTACTCCTCGTCGGTCAGCAAAAACGCACTCGTGCCGACACTCAGCATATCACGCACGGGGTCGCAGTCGGGCTTGGCAAAATAGCGCTTAAAGGTCGCCATAAGCGACATTAGAACATCGAACACCTGCATGTAATCGGCCTTGCCGTTGTCGCCGACGCTCGGCTTCAGGCGATAGCGCCGCTCGGTCGCACCACGCTTTTTCTCCTCGGACTCGACAACGAGCCAGCCGTCGGAGACCAGGGTCGACATGTGCCGGTAGAGGCTCGCCTGCGGGATATCGGAAAGCTCACGGCGCATTTCGGCAACGGTCGCCGATTCGTGCAGAATGAAATATTCGAGGATGCGCAGTCTTGCAGGATTCATAACGGTTTTCGCATTCACGCAAAAAGCCCCCTTTGCACTATTCTCATTTATGAGAATAATACAACGAGGGCTGTTTGTCAAGAATTTATTTAATTTAAGACAGCGTTGTTCCGGGATAGTAGTGCTCGAGTATCTCCTTGTAGCTTGACCCCGACTTTGCCATGGTATTTGCGCCGTACTGACTCATGCCGATGCCGTGGCCGTAGCCGGTGACGGTGAAGGTAAACTGCCCGTTTTCGTGCTTAAGCTCAAACGCAGTCGAGCGCAGGGAGAACAGCTTGCGCAGCTGCGCACCCGTGAACTTCACCTTGCCGATGGTGGCAGACTGCACTCTGCCCGATGAGTTGCGCTCGATCTTGCTCACCCATGTGTCTGCCTCGCCGGTCATGTCCGCCTCGGGCTTGAGGTAAAGTATCGTGTCACGGAAATCGATATCAGCAAGCGTGAGGGTGCTTATGTAATTGGGCACGCCGTCGGCGGTCTCGGGCGAATCGACGGACTTGAGATACGGAAGCTCGCTCCAGATAGCGCCGCTGTTTTCGGTCACGCCGGCGGACGAGGAGTGGAACGCCGTGAGCGCTGCCTTGCCGCCGTAGCTTAGGTACTCCCCGTCGGTGGCGGACACCGCCGAGCGTATCTTTTCAATGTATGCGCCAAAGCTCTTGCCCCATTTTTCCTTGAGCTTACTTTCGCTCAGGTACGCCTGACAGCACTGCGGGGAGGCGCAGATATCGGCGTTTTCGTGCTTGGGCTCGGCAAGAAAGCGCTGGAGATAGCTGCGGGCGGCGACGGCCTGCGCCTTGAGCGCCTCCGGCTCAAAGGACACGGGCATCTCCGCTGCGACAACGCCGACAAGATATTGCCGCACCGTCATCTTCACCGGCTCGTCCCCGCACAGGACGGTGACGCTGCGCTTTTCGTCCGCTTCGAGCACCTTTGCCGTTGCGGCGGGCGGCGTTGTCTCGGGCTGCGGGGTCACCGGAACACGGGCGGTCATAATGACCACGGCCAGCGTTACGGCGGTCAAAAATATCGACGACAGCAGCAATCTTTTCATCATAAGCGATCCTTTCACATCTTTTTCGGTTGACTGTTGAGCCAAACAAGTATAATATAATTCCATACAAGACTATTCTGATTGGATTGGTAATATGCGAAAAAACGCTTTGATAAATTCCTGCTATGTCTGCGCCGCCGGTGCATTCGGCACATTTTTCCGCTGGCTGCAAAACCAGTCGTGCTTCGATGCGGAAACGGGGCTTTTAAACCCCAGCGCACTTAATTATATAGTACCGCTGAGCATTATCGCAGCCGCAGTGCTGTTCTTTTTCCTCGTAAGAAAGCTCAAAAAGCAAGAGCTTGAGCCGCCCAAGGACATTTTTGAGGTCTTTAACGGCACGAGCATCCTCTACCCCATCGCATTTATGGGTATCGCCCTCGTGACGCTCATCGGCAGCGTCGTCACGCTGTTCAATGTCGCAGGCGAAAAGTACGCCTCCGTTTACAGGCTGGCCGCCGGTCTTGCCGCCGTGAGCGCCGTGACATTCCCCATCATCTGCACCAGCCGCCGCAAGCACTATATGCCCGGCATTATCGGCGCTTTCATGTGCCTGCCGATCGTGGTGTTTTCCGTGCTGCTGCTCGTGTGCTACAAGACAAACTCCTCCGAGCCCGTTATCTGGTCGTACTGCATTGAGATCGTCACCTGCTGCATCTGCATACTCGCATTTTTCCGCAACGCCGGCTTTGCCTTTGACAGGCCCGCACCCTACAAGGCGATCTACCTGTCGATGCTCGCTGCGTTCATGTGCTTTACCACCCTTGCTGACAGCCGCAGCATCGGGCTTCAGATGATATACCTCGGCTTTGCCGGTATGCTGGTGACGGAGCTTTGGATGATTATAAGCAATATGCGCAAGCCCACCGAGGCGCAGGAGGCTGCACCCGAGGAGACGCCCGAGCAGGAAAAGGCGCAGGTCATCGAGCCGGGTGAAACCGAGGAAAAGCCCGAGCCGACCATCCAAGCCCCCGAGCGCAAGCCCAAAAAGCCCGAGGATATTGACGCCGTTCTCGACGACTGCAAGAAGTACATCGACTAAGTAAATTTTACAAAGTGCACATAAAGACACGCAAAACTTTCGTTTTGCGTGCTTTTTTTATCAAATATCCCAAAAATTCAAATGTTAAACGGTTGACAACACCGCCGTTATATGTATAATATTTATTGCTTTAAATAAGTTAATGCAATTTTTTCATACAGGAGGCAGCCCCCGCATGAGAGGAATGGAAACCGGCAAAACCAGAATACGCCACGAGGTGTTCACCGAAATAGCCCGTCTTGCCTACGAGGGCGGCGATTACGCCAGAGCGCTCGAGGAGCTGACTTATAAGATCTGTCCCGGCGATCCCGACGATATCGGCGCATACAGAAACAGTCTGTTCCTTGAAAGAGCCGTCGTCGGCGAAAGGCTGCGTCTTGCGATGGGTCTGCCGACGAGAAAGCTCGGCGAGTATAACTCTCTTGCCGACGGCCTTGAGGAGGCTATCGTTCCCGAGAAGTACTATGCCCCGCCGCTTATAAATGTCATTAAATTTGCCTGCAACCGCTGCCCGGCCGACCTTGTGCGTGTCACCGACGGCTGCCAGGGCTGCCTTGAGCACCCGTGCATGGAGATATGCCCCCGCGGCGCTATCACCAAGGTCAACGGCCACGCAAAGATCGATAACGACAAATGCGTCCGCTGCGGCAGATGTGCCAACACCTGCTCGTTCCACGCCATTATCCACCAGCAGCGCCCCTGCGCCAAGGCCTGCGGCATGAAGTGCATCGGCTCGGACGATCACGGCCGTGCGCAGATTGATTACACCAAGTGCACCTCCTGCGGTCAGTGCCTTGTCGCCTGCCCCTTCGGTGCGATATCCGACAAGAGCCAGATATTCCAGACCATCATGGCAATAAAGAGCGAGACACCCGTTTACTGCGTGCTCGCCCCGTCGTTCGTCGGTCAGTTCGGCCCGGACGCCATTCCTGATAAGATGAAGGCGATCTTCAAGCGTCTCGGCTTTACCGATGTGTACGAAGCCGCCATCGGCGCTGACCTGTGCGTCATTGAGGAGGCCGCCGACTTCCTTGAGGAGGTCCCGGCAAAGCATCCGTTCATGGTCACCTCCTGCTGCCCCAGCTGGAGCGACATGGTCAAAAAGCTCTTCCCCGAGTTTGCGCAGAATATCTCCGTTGCAATGACCCCCATGGTGCTCACCGCACGCTTCGTAAAAAAGCAGCACCCCGGCTGCAAGGTCGTTTTCGTCGGCCCGTGCGACGCTAAAAAGCTCGAAGCCAGCCGCAAGACCGTGCGCAGCGATGTCGACTTTGTCCTGACCTTTGAGGAGGTCTTGGGCATGTGCGCAGCCAAGGGCATCGATAAGGAGTGCATCCCCATGTCCGAGGCAGAGCCTCTGAAGCAGTCGGGCAAGGACGCAAGAATGTTCGCCGTCTCCGGCGGCGTTGCGCAGGCGGTCGTCAATGCGATTAAGTCCATGGACCCCGACCGCGAGGTCAAGGTCGCAAAGGCGGCGGGACTTGACGAGTGCCGCAAGCTGCTGCTCATGGCAAAGGCCGGTAAATACGACGGCTATCTGCTCGAGGGCATGGCATGTCCCGGCGGCTGCGTTGCCGGTGCGGGCACGCTGTGCGACATCGGCAAGGCGCACAAGAGCGTTTCTCACTTTGCCCACAAGGCCGATTATTCCTGCGCCTACGACACGGAATATAAAGAATATCTCCCCCTCATTGAGGAGAAGCAATAACGAAAAAAAACGGGAAGCCTGAGCTTCCCGTTTTTTTATTTATCGTCCGGATGCGGCTGACTGCGGCTTACGACTATCTCGCCGGTGTCGGCGGAGATGATGTAGCTGTAATCGGTCTTTTCGGCAGTGAAATCGACCTTATAGCACATGCCGTCGTCGAGCTTTATAAGGTCGGCGGCAACATTTTTCGCCGTGTCGGCGCTGACCTCGGCGTCGCTGAACGCAGCCTTTTGCGCTGCCGCTGCGCCGATGTAGTCGTCCTGCATCACGCAGCCTCGAAGCGGCGAGATCATGATAAGGCAGAACGCCAGCATAACTATGACCGACACTGTGAGCGTTACGAGCTTGACCCCACTGACATGGCGGCGGCGTTTTCTGTGCCTTGATCTGCGGCGGCGCTCTCTGCGCTTTTCCTCGGTATTGCCGCTATTTTCGTTTTCCTTCGTCTCAAGCTCTGGCAAAACCGCCGCCCCCTTCGCTTTCGCTCATAAAACGCCACATTTTTTGTGAAGCTCTGCTTCACGAAAAATCTCGCTATGCTCGTCAAAAAGCCTTAACAGGCGTTTTTGATGGCTATTTATCAAACTTGAGGCGGGACCTTGTCCCCCTCACACTCCCCCTGCTGCGTATCGGAGTTTACTCTGCTGCAATCGTTTTTACCTAGTTCTTCGACAGACCAGTCATTTTCGCTGAACACATTATAGCTTTTTTCCGAGCATCTTGTCAACATATCGGGCATTTTCCGGTAAAGCGGGTGTAGATTTTTGCGTTTTATTATTGTATAATTACTTCATTATGCCCACGGAGGTTTTAATATGGACAAGCACAGAACAAATGTTTTTGTCGCACTGGTGCTGGTGCTTCTTATAATAGCGGCGATACTCGCATGGACGACGGGCAGCGAGATACTTTCCGGCGCACCCGTGACCGCAAACGACGACGCAAAGCCCGTGTCGACGAAGGTCGTGCCCTCGGCAGCCGTCACCGTCGCTCCGACCGCAGCACCCGTCGAATCGAGCACCCCCGAGCCGACCGCAGCACCCACTCCGGCAGCAACGCCCACGCCCAAGCCCACGGCGACACCCAAGCCCAGTGCCCGCACGCTCGACAAGACCGGCAGCATCACCTCTGAAACGGGCGCAAACATCAACATGCGTGTCGACTGGCGCATAACCTCCGCAAACAGCAAGGAGCTCACGCTCGATGTCGAGGTGTACATCGTGTCCTATGCCATAAACGCAGGTCAGCACAACGGCTCTATCCGCCTATACGGCAAGGAGTATACATTCGTGAGTGACCCGATCAGGATCGATGATAACTCGAAAAAGCACGAAACGCTCATCTACGACGCCACCGTCACCATCCCCGCCGAGATCGGCGAGACCGTCGCCGTGCCCATCTCCGCAAAGTGGGATTTTGACGGCGTTTACGGCGGCAAGCAGATAGGCCGCATCACCGCAGAGGCGACGCTGACCATCAAGGCGTAAAAAGTGCTTGACTTTCCAAATAAAAAATGTATAATAATATAGCCTGTCTATCGGCAGGTATCCTTGCTTCCGTTACAGACGGAGGCCAAATGACCAGAAGGAGGTGCAAACCATGGCAAAAATGAGCGAAAAGTACGAAGTAATGTACATCATCAGCCCGAATTTCAGCGAGGAGCAGACCGCTGCTATCGTCGAGAAGTTCAAGGCACTCGTTGAGGCAAATGGTACCCTGGATGAACTGGAGGAGATGGGTAAGCGCAAGCTCGCTTACGAAATCAACTACATTTCCGAGGGTTACTATGTCCTGATGAAGTTCACCAGCGGCGCTGAGTTCCCCGCCGAGCTGGATCGTATCCTCGGTATCACCGACGGCATTATGCGTCGCCTGATCACCCTGCGTGCAGAGTAAGGAGACGAACGATGCTTAATCACATTACCATTATGGGTCGTCTGACTCGTGACCCCGAGATCAGATACACCCAGTCCCAGACACCTGTGACGAGCTTCACCCTCGCAGTCGACCGTGATTTCGGCGGCCGTGACGGCGGTGAGAAGCAGACCGATTTTATCGACTGCGTCGCATGGCGTCAGACAGCCGAATTTGTCAGCAAGTATTTCGCCAAGGGCAGCATGGCAGTCGTTTCCGGCCGCCTGCAGATCCGTGAGTGGACCGATCGTGAAGGCGGCAAGCGCCGCAGCGCAGAGGTCGTTGTTGACAACATCTATTTCGGCGAAAGCAAGCGCCGTGAAAGCGGCGATGTGCGCAGCGAATCCCGTCCCGCATATCAGAGCAGCTATGAGAGCGTCAGCCCCAGCATGGGTGCTTCCGCATTCTCGGAGCTCGGCGACGACGACGGCGAGCTGCCGTTCTAAAATATTTATAGGAGGATACAGCTTTGGCTTTCGATAAGAACAATCCCAAGAACCGCAAGCGCAGAAAAGTTTGCCAGTTTTGCGTAGATAAGGCTACCGCTATCGATTACAAGGATACCGCTAAGCTCCGCCGCTTCATGTCCGAGCGCAGCAAGATCCTGCCCCGCCGCACCACCGGCACCTGCGCAATGCATCAGCGTCAGCTCACCGAGGCTATCAAGAGAGCCCGCCAGATCGCTCTCCTGCCGTATGTAACTGACTAATTTGCAAAAACTAAGACCGTTTCGTTTGAAACGGTCTTTTTTCAGCGTGTCAAAAAAGTCCCATGACTTTTTTGCACGCTTCAAAACACGCCACATTTTTTGTGAAGCGCAGCTTCACAAAAAACCTCGCTATGCTCGTCAAAAAGCCTTTACAGGCATTTTTGATGGCTATAATCCAATTTGAGGCGGGACCTTTCTCGCTGCGGCTCGGTCACGGTGCGGCTCTGACATGCCCCCGGCATGTCATTCACTACCGCACCGACACTTCGTTACCCCCTCACACTCCCCCTGCTGCGTATTGGATTTTGCTCGTTGCGTCTGATTTTACCTAGTTCTTTGACAGACTGGAAAAAAGACCGTTCTCACGAACGGTCTTTTTTTATTGTATCTCTTTCTTGATGCGGCTTATCGCATTTTTCTCAAGTCTCGACACCTGTGCCTGACTTATGCCTATCTCCCGGGCGACCTCCATCTGCGTTTTGCCGCTTGAAAAGCGCATGGCGAGTATTCGCTTCTCACGGTCAGATAGCTTCGAGACCGCCTCGCCGAGAGCAATTTGCTCGAGCCAATGCTCGTCCGTGTTGCGCTCGTCGCCTATCTGATCCATGACGCATACATTCTCGCCGCTGTCGCTGTAAACGGGCTCGTACAGCGAAACGGGGTCACAGATGGCGTCGAGGGCGAACACGACCTCGGAGCGCTTTATCCCGAGCTCCTTTGCGATGCGCTCGACATCCGGCTCACGCCCAAGCTCGGCGGTGAGCCTTTCCTTTACCTGCAAGACCTTGTAGGCTGTGTCACGCATCGACCTTGACACACGCACAGCGCCGTGGTCACGCAGAAATCTTCGCAGCTCGCCCGATATCATCGGTACGCCGTAGGTCGAAAACTGCACATTCTGGCTCAGGTCAAAGCAGTCGATGGCCTTGATTAGTCCGATGCAGCCGACCTGAAACAGGTCGTCCATGCTCTCGCCCCTGCCGGAAAATTTCTGTATGACCGACAGCACGAGCCGCAGATTGCCTGAAATGAGCTTTTCCCTCGCCTCCGTGTCGCCCGACTGCGACGCTGCGATGAGCTCCCGCATTTCGGAGTTTTTCAGTAGCGGCAGCTTAGATGTGTTTACGCCGCTCAGCTCGACCTTGCCCTGCATAGCATCACTCTCCTAAGTGATGCTATTATTTCCCGACGCTTTTCAATTTATCCCCACAGAACACGGCAAATGACCGCCGAGGCAACAAACACCGCAAGGTCTGCGCACAGCGCCGCCGGTATCGCCCAGCGTGTTTTTTTGATTTTTGCCGCACCGAAGTACACGGCGATGACATAAAAGGTCGTCTCGCTCGACCCCATCATGACGGCGGCGGTGCGCCCGGCAAGCGAGTCTGCACCGGTGCTTTTTATGATATCCGCCGCAGCCGCCGTCGCCGCTCCGCCGCTGAGCGGCCGCAAAAGCGCAAGCGGCACGGTCTCGGCGGGTATGCCGACAAGCGACAGCACCGGCTGCAATGCCTGCGCCAGTGCGTCTATCGCTCCGGAGGCCCGCAGCATATACACCGCCGGAAACAGCACCACCAGCGCCGGGAACATGTCCTTTACCGTCGTAAGCCCCTCGGCAGCGCCACGGGTCAGCGCCGAGAAAATGTCCGCCTTGCCGAACACGGCGCAGATGCCGACGGCACACAGAATGAGCGGCACGGCAAGCGTCAGCAGGACATTCATTTTGCCGCCCTCTGCATGAGATACGCCGCCGTGAGCCCGACGGCGACGGATATAGCCGAGCTCAGCCACACCGCAGGCAGGATATCAAACGGCTGCTGCGCACCCTCGGCGGCCCGGATGGCAGCCACAGTGGTCGGCAGAAGCTGAATTGATGCCGTGTTCAAAACGACGAGCCTGCACAGCTCGTTTGTCGCCGTGACCCCGTCGCCGAGTGCCGCCATGCCCTTGGCGGCTTTTATGCCCATGGGCGTTGCGGCGTTGCCGAGCCCGAGAAGGTTTGCGCTGACATTCGCAGAAAGCGGCTGAAGTATATCCTCATGCCGGGCGCTGTCCGGGAACAGTAGGCGCAGTACCGGGCGCAGAGCCTTGGCAAACGCCTCGGCAATGCCGCACTGCCGCATGAGCTCCATCACGGCGCACCACAGGCACATAATGCCGCCTATCGACAGGCACAGCTCCACCGCCGCCTGCGCACCGTCAAGCGCCGCCTGACCCACCTCGGCGGTCGTGCCGGCGGCGCAGGAAGACAATATCGCAGCCAATATCATGCCTGTCCAAATTACACCCATCAGCATAGCTTCATCCTCCGAAAACCCTTGATACACAAGGGTATATACGCCTGCCGAAGCGGTGCATTGCCCCCTGCCGATCAAGGTTAAGATTTTATTAAATCCTATTGTCTTGGAAGGAATTTATGCGCTTTTTTGGCATTTAGGTATGCTGTGCACAAAATGTTTAACAATTTATTCTTTTTTTGGAGTAAAAAAGGCTTGACATGCCACTAACTTTTGTTATAATTATATCGTGAATATTGTATATATGTGGGATTAACCCACCAGATGGAGGACAGAGACATGAAATCAACCGGAATAGTCAGAAAAGTAGATGAGCTCGGCCGCATCGTTCTTCCCATAGAGCTGCGCCGTACCCTGGATATTGCTGAGAAGGACGCTCTCGAGATATTCGTGGAGGGTGACAACATCATTCTTCATAAGTATCATCCCGCATGCATCTTCTGCGACAATACCAAGAACATCATCAACTACAAAGGCAAGAATGTTTGCCCCGACTGCATCAAAAAGCTCAAAGCACAGCTTTGATTTTGAGATGAAAAAAATCCACCGTTCTGATGAACGGTGGATTTTTTTCATTTTACCCTCGGTCGACAAGTGGCTACACGGTTTTGGCAGGCTGCTTTCCGCCCATGCTTCGCTAAACCCCTAGCCCATATATCTCCATTATGACCGTCGGGCTTTATCTTTGCCTGAACGAAAATCAGCTCTCCCAAAACTGCTTCGCACCTGACAGCAGTCAACCGTTGTATAACTTCAGTTTTCTAATAAAGGTGCTGAAAGGGAGGCTGTCAGGCGTGCATCCCCTCGTCAACCGAGGGTATTTAGAGACGACGAGTAGAGTTCGTTTGCCGAAAAGCCGGTGTCGGCGGCGGCTTTTTTGCAGGCTGCCTTGTGGCCGAGCCCCTCGGCTCTGTAGCGCTCGACAAGTTCGAGTGCGTCGTCGATGCTAAACTCGTTTTCCTCCTCGGGCGCACCGTCGATGACCAGCACGAACTCGCCCTTGGGCGGGGTCTGCGTGAAATGCTCGAGCGCTCCGCCGAGCGTTGTGCGTATCGTCTGCTCGTGCAGCTTGGTAAGCTCACGGCACAGCGAAATTTTTCTGTCCTCGCCGAAGGTGTTTTTCATGTCCTCGAGCGTGCGCAGCAGCTTGTGCGGCGCTTCGTAGAATATCATGGTGCGGCGCTCGGTCTTGAGGCTTTCAAGGTGCTCACGGCGGCTTTTGTTTGCCGTGGACAAGAAGCCCTCGAAGCAAAACCGCCCCGTCGGCAGTGCAGACAGCGCTATCGCCGAGATAAGCGCCGCAGGGCCGGGCACGGTCACGACCTCGACATCGTTTTCGGCGCACATGCGCACGATGTCCTCCCCGGGGTCGGAGATGGCGGGCATGCCGGCGTCGGTCACGAGAGCGCAGCTCTCGCCCGAGGAGATGCGCTCGAAAATTTTTGCTCCCGAGGCGTATTTGTTATGCTCAAAATAGCTCACCATGGGCTTTTTGATGCCGAAGTGGTTTAAAAGCTTGAGCGTTACCCGGGTGTCCTCGGCGGCGATGAAGTCGACCGACTGCAAGGTCTCGACCGCACGGGGCGAAAAGTCGCCCAGATTGCCTATCGGCGTTCCGACAAGATACAGCTTTCCGCTCATGGTGTACCCTCCCTGTGATATATCCTCAAAATTTCTTCCGTCTCCGTGCCGTCGGCGTTTCGCACGAAAAGCGGCGGCATCAGCGTCAGACCCGCAGCTCCGCCCCGCCGTGCCTCGATAAGCACGAGCGACGGTGCTTTTTTTGCGTCGTGCGACACCGTGCGCAGGCGCTTCGGCTCAAGCCCGTGCTCACGCAGGGCGCACAGCACATCGCACAGGCGCTCTGCCCGATGCACGAGGCAGAACACGCCGCCCGTGCGGCAAAGGTACGCCGCTGCACGGCACACATCATCCAGTGTGCAATTAGTTTCCGTGCGGGCCGCAGCCTTGGCGTCATCGGGGCTTTGCCTGCCGCTGCCCTCGGCAAAGTACGGCGGGTTTGCGACCACGAGGTCAAATTCGCCGGAGCGAAACAGCTCCTTTACACGGCGGATATCGCCGACAACGACGCTCCCCCGCTCGGAAAGCTCGTTTGCAGTCAAGTTCGCCCTCGCCGCCTCGGCGGCGTCGGGGTTTATCTCAAGCCCCGTCATGCAAAACCTTGCACCCCGGCTTAAAAGCAAAAGCGGCAGGATGCCCGAGCCGCAGCCGAGGTCGAGCCCACGGCGGCGTGAGCCTATATTCACAAAATCGGCAAGCAGGACAGAGTCCGTGCCGAGCTTAAAATGCTCCGACTGGCGGAACACAGGTCCGCCGTCCCAGAGCGACACA
This sequence comes from uncultured Oscillospiraceae bacterium, assembly GCA_934597175.1. Lineage (GTDB taxonomy): Bacteria > Bacillota > Clostridia > Oscillospirales > Oscillospiraceae > F23-B02. The sequence continues at coordinate 29,167 of CAKTQR010000020.1, forward strand.
AAATCATTCATAGTTTCAATAGCAAATTCGGACTTCAGCCGAGTATTTCCCAGGGCTTCAACGCAGTATAAGCGGAAATTAGCCCGTCCGGATAGTAAAAAGTCTGCGGTATAGTTCACCGACGAACATAACCGCAGACTTTTTATGTGAAGAATTACTCTTCGTCCTCTACCTCAATGATTGCCTTTGCGGGGCACTGAGCTTTGCAGGAACCGCAGGACAGGCACTTCTCATGGTTGATCTCGAAATGAGACTCGCCCTCGAAAATAGCCTCAGCGGGGCACTGCTCTGCGCAGGAGCCGCAGGACAGGCACTCTTCAGTAATAACAAATGCCATTGTATTTACCTCCATTTTGTTATCAAGCAACTAACTTGCACTCTGCATTGTACCACAGAAATTCAAAAATGCAAATGCAATTTTTCACTTTGTATTTATTTCTTTCGCTTTTTGGCAATAATCCCGTATGCGGCTGCTTAATTTCGGCAGTTTTGGCGGCACAAATCCTTTATATTATGCATACAAGGGGGAATATTGCCTTGAAAAATAATGAGAAATTTACGGAAAAAGCGGAATCGGCCATCGAGCAGGCTCGCCTTGCGGCGTTCAGCCTCGGTCACAGCTATGTGGGGACGGAGCATCTGCTGCTGGGCATCGTGCACGAGGGTGCGGGTCTGGGCGCACGGATACTGCGGGAGCGTGGCGTGTCCGAGCGCAGGCTGCGGGAGATAATTTCCGACACTGCTGGTCTCGGCGCACCCGGCACACCGGCTCAGGGGCTTACAAAGCACGCATGGTCGGCGATAGAAAAAGCGGCGGGCGATGCCGCCAAGCTCGGTCACAGCTATGTCGGTACGGAGCACATTCTGCTCGGCATACTCCGCCAGCCGGAGTGCGGCGGCGCAGCGGCGCTCGTGACCGCAGGCTTTGATCTAAACGAAATTTACACCGACATCATGGCGGTGTTCGGTGCAGGCTCGCAGCGAGCCCGTCAGCCGCAGTCGAGTCCGAAAACGAGCACCCGCCACAGCGAGACGAGGGTTTTAGACCAGTACAGCCGTGACCTCACGCAATTGGCTGCCTCCGGCGGCATTGAGCCGGTCATCGGTCGTGGCGAGGAGATACGCCGCAGCGTGCAGATACTTTCCCGCCGCACGAAAAACAACCCCGTGCTCATCGGCGAGCCGGGCGTGGGCAAAACAGCGGTCGCCGAGGGCATAGCACTGTACATTGCAGGCGGCAGTGCACCCGAGAGCATGGCGGGAAAGCGGCTCGTGTCGCTGGACATGCCCGCCCTCCTTGCAGGCACAAAGTACCGCGGCGACTTTGAGGAGCGTGTCAAGGCGGTCTTAAAGGATGTCAAAAAAGCCGGCGATGTCATACTTTTCATCGACGAGCTGCACACGATAATCGGCGCAGGCTCGGCAGAGGGCGCTATCGACGCAGCGAACATTTTAAAGCCCGCATTAGGCCGTGGCGAGGTGCAGATAATCGGCGCAACGACGCCCGAGGAGTACCGCCGCCACATCGAAAAGGACGCAGCCTTAGAGCGCCGCTTCCAGCCCGTGAAGGTCACAGAGCCCGACCGGCAAAGCACGCTCGAGATGCTGCGAAGCGTGCGGACAAGCCTTGAAAAGCACCACTGCGTGCACATATCCGACCTTGCGCTCACGGCGGCGGTCGACCTGTCGGTGCGCTATATAAACGACCGCTTCCTGCCGGACAAGGCCATTGACCTCGTCGACGAAGCGGCGGCGCATATTCGGGTCAGCCGGGGAAGCCTCGTCACCGCCGAGGACATTGCCGATATAGTCTCGCTGTGGACGGGCATACCCGTGACGAATCTCAACTCCGACGAAAGCCGCAGGCTGCGTGACATGGAGACGATACTGCACCGCCGTGTGATAGGTCAAAGTGAGGCCGTGTCGGCGGTCGCCCGGGCAATCCGCCGCGGCAGAGTGGGGCTGTCAGACCCCAACAGGCCAATAGGCAGCTTTTTATTTCTCGGTCCGACGGGCGTTGGCAAAACGGAGCTTTGCCGTGCGCTTGCCGAAGCCGTTTACGGAGAGGCTGACGCCATGATACGCCTCGACATGTCCGAGTACATGGAAAAGCACGCCGTGAGTAAGCTCATCGGCTCGCCCCCGGGCTATGTCGGCTACGAGGACGGCGGGCAGCTGACCGAAAAGGTGCGGCGCAGGCCGTGGTCGGTGGTACTGTTTGACGAGATTGAAAAGGCGCACGAGGATGTGTGGGGCATCCTGCTTCAGATAATGGACGACGGTCACCTGACCGATTCCGGCGGGCGCAAGATAGATTTTCGCAACACCATAATCGTCATGACCTCAAACATCGGCGCAAAGGCTATGACCGAGGGGCGGCGCAGGCTCGGCTTTTCGCAGGCCGAGGGGCAGCAGGCGGCGGACACGGAGCTTAAAGAGCGTGTTAACGAGGAGCTGCGCCGGACCTTTAAGCCCGAGTTTTTAAACCGCATCGACGACACGATAATTTTTCACCGGCTCACCCGCCCCGAGATACGCAGCATAACGCAGCGCATGATACGCACCGTCGCAGGGCGCTTTGAGGAGCTGGGCATGGACCTTTCCGTTCCCGAGAGCGTAATCGATGTTCTCGCCGAAAAGGGCTACGACGAAAAATTCGGCGCAAGGCCGCTCAGGCGCACGATACAGAGCCTCATTGAGGACAGCGCCGCCGAAATGCTGCTCGACGGCAGGCTCGGCAGGGGCGACAGAGTGTGCGCAAGCCTGAGCGGCGAAAAAATAATTTTGACGAAAAGCGAAAGTTAAGCTATACTTGTCTGTGTATTTCTATTTTAGCAACAGAGGCATAGCATGGATAAGCAAAAGTATATTGAAGAAAGAAACGAATTCAGCGGCTTTAACAAGCATAACGGCATTGAGATTGTCGCCTATGACGCCGACAGCTGCACCGTTGTCGGCAAGCTGAGCGAAAGAACGATGAATCCCCTTGAGATAACTCACGGCGGCTTTGTATACTCGCTGTGCGATGTTGCAGCGGGCGTCGCCGCCTGCTGTGACGGTCACCCGGGCGTTACGCTCAGCAGCAGCATGCATTTTCTGCACCCGTCCAAGGGCACGATGCTCCGTGCCGAGGGCAAGGTCATAAAAAGAGGCAGGACGGTGTCGGTCGTCGAGGCCTCGGTGTATGACGATCAGGATTGCCTGACCGCCTACGGAACTTTTGAGATATACTCCCTTTGACGGGGCGAAACGGAGGTATTATGGTGCAAACGCCTGTACTGTATATCGTCATCCCCTGCTATAACGAGCAGGAGGTGCTGCCGATAACTGCGCCGATGTTTTTACAAAAGCTTCAGCAGCTCATCGGCGACGGACTTATAGCCGAGGGCAGCCGCATCATGTTCGTAAACGACGGCTCTTCAGACGGCACATGGGAGCTTATAAGGGCACTTTCCGAGGAAGACGAGCACTATATCGGCATAAGCCAAAGCCGAAACCGAGGGCACCAGAACGCCCTGCTGGCAGGGCTCATGGAGGCTAAGGAGCGCTGCGACATAAGCATCTCCATCGACTGCGACGGGCAGGACGATATAAACGCAATGGACAAGATGGTCTCGGCGTATCTCGACGGCTGCGATATAGTCTACGGCGTGCGCTCGTCCCGTGAGACCGACAGCTTTTTTAAGCGCTCCACGGCGCAGGGCTTTTATAAGCTGCTTGAGAAAATGGGCGCTGAGGTCGTGTACAACCACGCAGACTACAGGCTTTTGTCGGCAAGAGTTCTGCGGGAGCTTGCGAATTTCAGGGAGGTCAACCTCTTTCTGCGGGGCATGGTGCCGCTCGTGGGCTTTAAAAGCACCAGCGTTGAGTACGCAAGAGCCGAGCGCCTTGCCGGCGAGAGCAAATACCCGCTCAAAAAAATGCTCGCCCTTGCAGCCGACGGCATAACGAGCCTGTCCGTTAAGCCCCTGCGGCTTATCACCTCGTTCGGCGTGTTCGTGGCGGTGCTGAGCTTTACAGGCGTCATCTGGGCGATAGTTTCCGCCCTGTGCGGCGCAACGGTCGCAGGCTGGGCGAGCACGACCTGCATCGTCTGCTTTGTCGGCGGCGTGCAGCTTATCTGCCTTGGCATAATCGGCGAATATATCGGCAAGATATACCTCGAAACAAAGGCTCGGCCGAGGTACATAATCTCAGAGCGCACATATGACGAAAAAAACCGAGAACTTTTTTGAGTTCTCGGTTTTTATCTGTCACTCGGGCCGGGATCGCAGTCACCGAAGATCATATCGTCAATATCTGTTTCCATATAATTCACCTCGCATTGATCTGTGCTGTTTGCAGCATACATTCATTATATGTACGGTCGGCGAAAAACATGACTGTTAATTTTTCAAAATGATGCTGACCACCTCGGGTCGGTTAAAAAGCCTCGGCAGCGGTACGGAATTTCCGATGCCACGGGAGACTATCATGGTGTAGCCGCTTTCAAAACGCCCCGCATCGTACTCGGGAAAGAGCGTGCGGTCGGTGCTCAGAAGCCCGCCGACGCCGGGTATGCGCACGATGCCGCCGTGGGCGTGGCCGCAGAGAATAAGCTGCACCGGCAGTTCGGGGAAGCGCTCTATCCAATAGTTGCGGTGGCCGAGCAGGACGACATAGTCGTCGGGAAGCTCCTCCCGCAGCCGCCCTATAAACTTATCCGGCGGCTCGAGATCTGCCCAGCTGTTGGGGTCTTCGACCCCGGCAAGCACGATGCGCTCGCCGTGGCGATTTATCGTCACATACTCGTTCCTGAGATATTTTACGCCGCAGCTTTCCAGAATGTCACTGAGCTCGTCAATTTCCCCCGACGCAAAATCGTGGTTGCCGCTGACGAAATACACATCGCAGATATCCGTCAGCTGCCCTACAAGCTCCCGCACTGCCTTAAGGTCGCCGCCGTCGGTGATGAAATCGCCGGTCAGGGCGATGATATCCGGCTTTTCGGCTTTGACGAGTGTGACTATATCGTCAACAAACGCAGCGCCGTGAAAGTCCGACAGCTGCACGATCTTGAAGCCCGAAAAGCTCTCGGGCAGCTCGGCGCTTTCCACCGTGTACCTTGTTGGCTGCACATTTCGGGCGCTGTCACGCAGCAAAGCTGCGCCGAGGGCGCACAGCAGCAAAATTATCGCAAGGGCTTTTATCCGTTTTTTCACTTACCGCCCTCCGTTTACAAATTAGCAGTTGAAACCGCCGTACAATTAGGTTATAATAGTAAAATCATTTGTACTCAAAATGAACTGTGCATAGAAAAAATGTAAAGGAAGATTTATCTATGAGCGCATCAAACGAAAAAACAGCCCGCAAGACTCTAGCTGCTCAGAAAGAGGAGCTCAAAAAGAAGAAGGAAAAGACCAAGTGGACCGTGGTCGGCATCCTCATCGTAGTTTTCCTCGCCCTCGCCATTTACATCGACACCGGCGCTTTCTACAGAAATCTCACCGGCGTGACCGTTAATTACAACGCCAGCGAGGAGCTCGGCATCGAGGCCGGCAGCCGCAGCTTTACCGTTGCCGAGTGCAACTATGTATATAATATGCAGTACATGAACATGTTAAACAGCTACGGCGACTATGCTTCGCTCATCGGCCTTGATAAGTCCAAGCCCCTTGACGAGCAGAAGTGCTCCATCTCCAGCGACGCTGACGAGAACTACACTTGGGACGACTATTTCATGGACAACACCAAGACCTTCCTCCAGCAGCTGGCAGCTCTCGAAGCCTACGCCAAGGCAAATGATATAAGCCTCGACAAGGACGACAACGCCGCTATCGACGAGCAGATGGCGACCTTTGACGATGCGACCAAGTACGGCTACGCAAGCGCCGATAAGTTCATCTCCGCCAACTACGGCCGTGGCTGCAACAGCTCCGTCGTGCGTGAGGTCATGGAGCTTCAGCAGCTGGCCACCAAGGCTCAGCAGTCGATCTCCGATTCCTACAGCTTCACCGCCTCCGAGCTTGCCGAAAAGTACGCAAGCGTTAAGGACGATTACGATAAGTTCACCTACGACTTCTACCTCGTCCAGGCCGAGACCGAGACGAATGACGACGGCACGACCGCCACTCCCACCGATGCCGCCCTCACCAAGGCAATGGAGACCGCAAACTCCATCAAGGACGCAATGGATAAGGACGGTCTCACCCTCGAAAAGGCCGTGCAGAACGCCGTCAAGGACGCAAAGCTCACCAATCAGGAGGGCACTCCCGGCAGCGATACCGAGTCCGCACTTAAAGAGTGGCTCGTAAGCTCCGAGCGCAAAAAGGGCGATGTCACCGTCATCAAAGGCAGCAACGGCGCTTACATCGTTCAGTTCCAGTCCCGCAACAACAATCAGGAAAAGACCGACGAGAGCGGCGACATGAATCTTTGCGACTACATCGCACAGAATCTCCTGCGCAATGAGGCGCTCCAGAAATGGCAGGAGGAGAAGCTCAGCGTCGTGACCAAGGATGCAAAGACTACCACCTCCTTCGGCGCTAGATATATAGGCAGATAAGAAAATAAACTTAAGGCCGCCTTCACGGCGGCCTTTTTAAGATATTGCTATGGATGAAAGAACTGTTAGAGCCCGTATGCTGCTCGGTGAAGCGGCAATGGAAAAATTAAAAAGCAGCCATGTCGCCGTGTTCGGTCTCGGCGGCGTAGGCTCGTGGTGCGCCGAGGCGCTGGCACGAAGCGGTGTGGGCAGGCTCACGCTCGTCGACCGTGACACCGTCGGCCGCAGCAATATAAACCGCCAGCTGTGCGCACTGGAATCGACCGTGGGTCTGGGTAAAGCCGAGGTCGTGAAAGTGAGGCTTCTCGACATCAACCCCGAGCTTGAGGTCACCGCCCTGTGCGGTCACTACGATGCCGAGCACAGGGACGAGTTTTTCGCAGACTATGATTTTATCGTCGACTGCATCGACCTCGTTTCGTGCAAGGTCGACCTTATCCGCACCGCCAAGGAGCGTGGCATCCCCATAGTGTCCGCCTTGGGCACGGGCAACAAGTGCGATGCGCAAAAGCTCATGCTGTGCGATATTAAAAAGACCAGCAACTGTCCGCTGGCAAGGGTCGTGCGCCGTGAGCTGCGCAATATCGGCATCGAGCATCTTGATGTCGTGTTCTCGGCCGAGGAGGCCATGCAGCCCGAGCAGCTCGAAGCTCCCCCTCCCGGCCGCCGCAGCGTGCCCGGCTCGCTGGTGTGGGTGCCGGCAAGTGCGGGACTTCTGCTGTGTCAGCATGTGGTCATGACGCTGACGAAAGATACTGTGCAAAGGTAGGTTTTGGTATGCCCCTCATTGTTGATAAAAATGCCGTGCGCAATGATATTCTCATGGCGTTTCAGCGGTGCATCGATAAAAAACCGCTCATGAATGTCTCTCTGCGTGATATCGCTGCCGAGGCCGGTATGTCGCACCCCAAGCTGCTCAATTATTTCGGCAGCAAGGAGGAGCTTGTGATCAGCTATGTGCGCTACACCCGTGAGTTCATGAGCGAAAAGTGCAAGCAGTGGTTTTTTGAGCACGATCGGGCAGATTACGAATCGAATCTGGCGTATATGAACGCCTTCATGAGCTATGTCGCCAACGGCCGTGTCGGCGAGGAGCGCCCGAACGCCACCACGCAGACCTATGTCCTTGCGCATTATAACAAGCGGGTCGAGGAGCTCGTCATGGGCGAGTTTCAGGAGTGGCGGCAGGTCATGGAGACCTGTCTCCGGCGCATCTACGGCCCGGAGGTCGGCAAAAAAGAGGCCGAGTGCATGATGATCCTCATCGCCGGCACATTCATTTGCAACTACAACAAAGCCCTCACCGGCGCCATAAACGACAACATCCTCGGCAGCTTCGCCAAGCTGCTGGAGTAAAATAAGCGGCGAAACCGAAGTTTCGCCGCTTCATATGTAAGACTTAGAGGCCCTTGCCGTCCAGCCACTCGGCTATTGCAAGGATGATGTTCTGCTCGTAGCCGTCGTTGGTCCAACCGAGGATCTTTGCTACATGCTCAAGAATTCCGCTAAACATAATTATTTCTCCATTATTTCTCCCTTCTTTGTTTTAGCTGATGCGCTTTTGCGCCTTCACTAAAAAAAACAGCGAAATCCGGCCGATATTTCAAATCTTTCGGTTATTTTTGCGGCAATACACTCTTGCACCCCTCCCCGTTTTGGGTTATAATCGAAAAGCCGACCGCCAAGGTGGCGGAGTATTCGTATCCGGGTGTAGCGCAGTTGGTAGCGCGCCTGCTTTGGGAGCAGGATGCCGGGGGTTCAAGTCCCTCCACTCGGACCAAAAAATCCTGTCGGACTTCCGACAGGATTTTTCAATGAATAATGAATGATCCCCCCGGGCTTGCAACTCGGTCTGTTGCATGGTATTATCAACACACCGGAGGTGGAGAGGATGAACGAGACGAAGCGGGCGATTAGAGGAGCGTTTATTGCGTTGTGGGGACGGATGCCGTATGATAAAATGTCGGTCAAGGGGCTGTGTGCGCAGGTGCCGGTGGCGAGGACCACATTTTACGAGCACTACGACAACCTCGGTGCGCTCAAGGCCGAGATCGAGGACGGACTCATTGACGGGCTGCTCGAGCTGGCGGTCGGCAGCTTTGATGAGATCGATCTTGCCGTTTTTTCGCCGATGTATTCGACTACATAAAGCTCAACCGGGACGCAAACTACGCCTTCCTTTTCGCTCAGCCGAACACGGCGCACATCGCCATGTGGAAAACCGCCATCAAGTGCCACTTTGGCCTGCACTTTGCGGGCAAAAAAGGCTCGCCGAACTACGGGCTCATGCTGGAGGTCATCGCATCGGCGGTCATCGGGGCGTACACCTACTGGATGGAGCACCCGGACGAGGTGGATGTGAAAAAGCTTGCCGAGATAAGCGTGCACATGTTTGACGCTGCGGAAACTATTTTTATAAGCTGACAAAAGTCAGCTTATTATTTTTTTCGAACATAAATAAAAAATGTCGTTCAATGTGTGGGTATAAAACGGTATAATCGTAACAGAAAGTCGGGGATGAGATGGCTGAATTTAAAATACACATCATGCACACGGGCAGGGTATGCGTTGCGCCGGAGCTGCCGTAAGCGAGCAGCTTGCGGCAAAAGGCATCAGCCCGAGCGAGCTTGACCTCGTGCTTTTATCGCACCTCGACTGCGACCACGCAAACGGGCTGCGGGATGTGGCAGCGGCAAATTCGTCCTGCTGTTTGCCGACGGCGGCTACGCCAAGCGCTCGTGGGAGGAGCTCATCACCTCGGGCATCGCCGACGACAAGACGGCGTTCGAGCGCTCGCTGGAGTGGATACGCACTCAAAGTTTGAGTGCCGACTGCGTGGCGTCGCTTGCAAACCACGATGCAAGTGTTCAGCCGCACATCATCAAATTTTAAAAGACGAGGGAGGTTCCCTCGTCTTTTGGTTTACTTATACAGCTCAGGGCGGCGCAAAGCGGTGTACGGACGCTTGCGGCGGATATTGGCCGCCTGCGGCAGGTCAAGGTCGGCATAGACGATCTGCTCGGTGTCGTCGGCCTTGATGACGGTGTCGCCGTTCGGGTCGACAACTATCGATTCGCCGGAAAAGTCCATGTCGCCCTCCGTGCCGGGATATCATGCATAAGCACTGCCGCAGCCAGCAGCAGGCGTACGGTAATTTCTTTCATAGGGGTTC